>CALCCA010000050.1 GCA_937899725.1 uncultured Halomicronema sp. | reverse complement strand
CAGCTTATGTCCAGTGAGCTTTTTTACCGACTGCTCGATTTCTCAAACATCCTCTTAGCGCGTGATGAGTTTAAGCGAGATCATGACAATTTTGGTAGGCTTTTATCGCGAGTTCTGCTGCGCTCACTTTGGAGCGGACGTTGCCGCCTCCGCCTTAACTCGAACTCACTTTGATTAGGACTGTAAGAAGGTCACCAAGGCTTCTAGCTTTTCCCACGCCGCGCCGCTGCTCAGAATCGTCCGAGCCTGCTCAATGCCACTGGCGATCGCAGCGTCCAAAGACTCGCCCTGAGCAATATCGGCAACTTTCAACGCCAGCGCCGCATTCAGGCAAACGACATCTTGCTGAGCCTGGGTACCTTTACCCTGCAAAACGTCTCGCAAGATTGCCGCATTCTCTTCAATTTCGCCGCCCCGCAGCGCCGTTTTGTCGGCATTCACCAGCCCGAAGTTGCGCGGGTTGAGCACCTGAGCGGTAACCGTGCCCTTTTCCAACAGGGCCAGATCCGTGCTGTCTCCTAGCCCGGCTTCGTCTAAGCGCTCGCGACCGTGCAAAACAATTGCCTGAGGCATCTTGAGCTGATTCAACGCCTCGGCCATAGGGGTGAGTACCGACGGGTCAAATACGCCAATCACCTGGCCGGTAGGCCGCAGCGGATTAACCAGCGGCCCCAACAGGTTAAACACTGTTCGCACTTTCAGCGTGCTACGCAGCGGGGCGACAGCCTTCATTGCCGGGTGCCACCCCCGAGCAAACAAGAAAGTAATGCCAACGGTCTTGAGGGCGGCTTTGGCCTTCTCAGGGGTCGCATTAAGGTCAACACCCAAAGCTTCCAACACGTCGGCTGACCCGACCTTGCTGGAGGCTGACCGATTACCGTGCTTCGCCACTGCGACTCCAGCTGCCGCCGCGACAAACGCGACGGTTGTGGAAATGTTGAACGTGTGGGAACCATCGCCACCCGTGCCGCAGGTATCAATCATGGGCGTTGGCAAGTCCGTGTCTGAGGTAGCGCCTCCCAGCGATTGGGCTTGCAATACCCGCGCCATCCCGGCTAGCTCGTCAGCCGAGACCCCCTTCGCCTGAATTGCCGCCAAAAATGCACCCGACAGCGGCGGCGGAATCTCTTCCTGCAGCCAGCCTCGCATCAGCGCTTCGGCTTCGGTCGTAGCGAGAGAATGCTTGTCGATAATCTGCTGCAGCAGAGCCGACCAGTCAGTGGGAGCAGCGATCGCAGTCGTCACGGGATGAACTTTAACCTGTGCAAAAACCAAAACAATGTAGGCTAACTGAAGTTACCTCACCAGCTGCTGCCCCAAACCTGAGGGGACAAACATGACCGCATCAGCTCCAACCAATACTCCAGAAGCTGCCCTTTTTGCGGTACAGACACTGAGTTACGAGCTGATAATAGCCCCCTCAAAGCAAGCAGAACAAACCGCCCCCTTGAGGAACCGATAGAGGTAACTACGCGACTGATTAGAATGCCGAATAGGCCATCTGAGCCGCAACCTGACTCACCCCTTGAGCGAGAAACTGCAGCACCAAAAATCCTAGGATTGGCGAAAAATCAATACCGCCCAACGGAGGAATGAGAGAGCGGAAAAGATTGAGGTAAGGATCCGTCAGCTGGCTGAGGGTCGCAAAGGGCTGGCTCATCCAATCAACATTGGGAAACCAGCTCAACAGAATTCGGCAAATGAGTAACACAAAATAGATATTTAGGAATGTTGCAAAGGCTTGAGCAAACATTCCCAGTAAAGAAGAACCCATTGGTTTAACAGCCTCCCTATGGCTAGCAGGCGTACTTTCTGGAATCTAGTGTACTTGATGGACGCTAAATGTATCGCGGGGGGAAATCCTCACATCCAGCCAGCAAGAATTTTGCTAGAGGGTGACGTAGTGTACCCACCCAGTTCGGAAAGCCCCGTCGTGAAATGCTTTGAGGAAAGCAGGACTCGAACCTGAGCGGATTCAAGGGGGCGATCGCCGTGATGAGTAAACCGTTTTCTCATCCTTTCTAAAGGAAAAAATAACCTCTGATCCCCAGTTCTCCAGCGCAGAGCCTTTAAAACCATGCAAGCAAGGCCGCCAGAATCAAGACATCATTCCTTATTCAGGCCCCAGACTGCCCGGCGAAATCGCTGAGAACGGGTCTAAGCCGCTTCCGGTTCTGGCTCACCCGTCAGCGGCCACCACCGCCAAGATTGGCCATTCTCAAAGCTGCCGTCCGTTTGCAAGAGCTGCCAAGGCGCTGCCGCTGTGGGCCGCTGCACAATTAGAGAAAAGGGCACTCGTGACTGCTTGACTGGCGCTCGATCCGCATACCGCAAGCGATAGCGATAGGTGCCAGTGACCTCGTAGGCTAACGCTGTGGCGACTTTGACCTGGCGCACGCGGCGCACCTTGACACGATTGACCGACAGCTGCGGCGCGGTGTCCGTAGCGGCAGAGAGCTGCTGCCACAGGGCAATTTGCTCCTGCTGGGCCTGTTGTGTCACGGCTGCCGCGACAATCTTAGCGGGAATGTCGCCTTTGAGGCTGCCACATGCCCCAATGCCTAATAGGAGAAAGATAACAGCGATCGCGGCGGCCCAGCGGCGACCCCACCCCAAAGTCATGCCCCTAGTCATGACTCTGCAAGCTCCGGGGGTCAAGGGCATCACGCAGGCCATCGCCGAGCAAGTTGAATGACAGCACGGTCAGCACAATCAGCAGCGCTGGCGGCCAAATCAACCAGGGATGCAGCACCAAAATAGAGGCGTCGCTGGCCAACGACAGCATGTTGCCCCAAGACGGATCGGGTTGCTGAATGCCTAAACCGATCAGGCTGAGCACCGCCTCGGCCACAATAAAGCCAGGAATCGCCAGCGTCGCTGAGATGATGACGTAGGTGGCGGTTTGCGGCAGCACGTGACGCAGAATAATGTAGAGCGGTGGCCCGCCCATGGCCTGAGAAGCCGTCACAAAGGTTTGTGATTTAAGCGAGAGCACCTGCCCTCGCACGACCCGTGCCAGCCCCGTCCAGCGCACAAACGACGTGATCAAAATGATCAGCAAAAACCGCTGGGTGCTCGACAGGGTCGCTGGCAGCACCGCCGCCAACGCCACCAATAGATAAATGGCCGGAATCGTCATAATCACCTCAACGAGGCGCATCAAAACGGCATCGACCCAGCCCCCAAAATAGCCCGCTAGGCCGCCGACCAACATCCCCAACGGAAACGAGAGGGAAATGCCAATCAGGCCAATACTCAGGCTGATGCGACCGCCATAAATCAGGCGACTGAGCTGATCGCGGGCTTGTTCATCCGTCCCTAACAAATGCCACCGGCCAGGCCCCACCGTGCCAAACAGATGGCGATCGCCCGCAAGGCCCGCAAACAACTCAACTTCTTCAAAGCCGGGCTGATTGAGAGAAAAGCGGGTGGGCAAAGGCAGCTCCACGCGCAGCCACCGATAAGCGTCACCCGACACCAAAAGGCGAATCGGTGATGGCTGCTCAAAATCCACAAAGACTTCTCGTTCCCCAGTTTCTACCGAGACTGGCCCCTGCGTTGTGGGATACACATGAGGGCCAATAAACTCGCCAGTCCTTTGGTTACGCCAGTAAACCTCAGTTGGTGGCAATAGCGAGGCATTGGGCGCCGAAAAGTAAGGATCGTAAGGGGCGGTAAACTCCGCCAAAAACACGATGAGATAAAACGTGAGCAGTACGATCGCCCCAATGCGGGCCAGGGAATTTCTGCGAAGCTTTTGCCACCAAGTCATGCCAGTCTCATCTGTACGTTAAGGAGCCACGATACTTCTTTTCTCGTGTTCCACCATAAATACATTTGAGTATAGGTTGGCAATGATCTGTTTGCCTTCCTGAGTCAGCGATAAATATCGCAGCCCATCTTGAATGTAAGGATGCACCACCTTCCAATAAAAGGTCGGGTAGTTATGCTTCAAGTCGTCAGGGCTCTTGTAGTTCAGGAATTTGTTTTGGCCCGTCTCTTCAAATTCGTAATAGAGGGCTCCAATCTTTTTGAGATAGCGGGGGTCACTCAGCTGGCCAATTAGGTCAGCGGCTCTGACCAAGCCAGGAAAATATTTGGTGTCCTGGTGATCTTCTTCTTGCGGTACCGGGAAGCGGGTCAGCTCAACATTCAGCTTAATGACTTCCGCCTTAATGGTGCTGTTTTTGCCAAAGCGCTCTTCGATGAAAAGCTTGCCTCGATCCACGTGGTAAGGGGTCAGTGAGGCATCGGAATCGCCCGGCTCCAGGGCAACCATCTCATCACCTTTACCGGTGGCATAGCGATGCTCTTGGTCGCGATCCATCCGGCAGACGCCTTTGACATAGCCAATGTCGTGACACACCAGCGAAATAATGAAGTGCAGCCAGTCGTCGGTGCTAACGCCGCCCTCGCGAATCTGTTTGCCTCGCAGAATCTCTTGACCCACAAGGGCAACCAAAATCGTGTGCTCAACGTTGTGGTAAAGCGCATCACTGTTGGCGATATTTTCTAACGCCATACTGCCAGCCCAGGCAATGATGTCTTCGTAGTCGGGGTTCAAGCCACCGTAGGTGCGGTGATAGCCAGCACGAAGTTTTTCGACGAAATCAGAGATCAAAATCTCGGTTGCATTAAACATGCTGATGCTCACCTAAACGTTCCACAGTCATTGACCACTCTCGCTTCAGGAACCGTTCGATCAAGATGATACGAGTATACCGACAGTCTTTTCATCTGAGCCCGCTTTTGGCAGAACTTTTCGGCGATACTCGCTCATTGGCTGCTCCTGATTCCCTTATACAGTTCCCGATGGCAAATCGACTCAATAAAGCAGTCGAAAGAATACATACCAGCTATTGCAGCAGGTAAACCTCAAAGTGTGTGTGATTTTCGTCAGCCCAACGTAAATGAATGTTGCTCTGATGGTTTTACTACAAACTTCTGATGGCAAAGGTTGTGACACATACCAGCAACCCTCGCCCAGATCACCCAGCAACAGCAGCCTAGCCTGTCCTCGAACAGTCAAGCATCGGCTGCGCCATCTCACCGCTTGCCAAATCAGCGTTGTTGACAAACTTTACTGGCGCCAAAGCGGTGTCGCCGCTGCGGGCACTCTATGGGAGCGTGATCCGATTTCGATGAGTGCGGCTATCAGCCATGAAAAAACGTTCTCAGCTCAAACGACGATCGCCTCTGACCGATCATCCGCTGCGCAATCCAGGCCAATCTTTGGATGAAGAGATTGATCGCCTGATCAATGACAGAGGAATTTTATGGATTGCGGCGATCGCAGTTAGCCTCTTACAGTTCTTGATGGAATGGTGGCGGTGGTATACCAACCCCGCACCCAATCCGACTGCTGTGGCAATTTTGATCATGCCGATCATCGGCTTTTCGCTCTATCGGTTATTCCACATTGCCCAGCAGGTTAAGCGGCTCAAAATGGCGCGGGATGGAGAAAAAGCGGTGGGCCAGTTTCTTGCCGATTTAAGGGAAAAAGGCTATCGCATCTTTCATGACGTTTTGGGAGATGAGTTCAATATTGATCACATCATCATCAGCGATCGCGGCATTTTCACCGTTGAAACCAAGACTTACAGTAAGCCAACAGTCGGTCGCCCAGAAGTCCACTTTGACGGCAAAACGCTGTTAGTTAACGGTTATCCGCCATATCGTGATCCCATCACTCAGGCCCGAGCCCAAGCCGCTTGGAGCAAGCGCATCCTCAAAGAGAGCACGGGCAAAGAGTATCCGGTAAAGGCCGTGATCGTGTTTCCAGGGTGGTTTGTGCAATCGACGCACTCCCGCAATCAGAACGACCCGTGGGTGTTGAACCCCAAGGCGCTACCGGCTTTTATCAACAACGCCCCGCCCAAGCTTCAGCCTGCTGATGTGCAGCTAGCGGCCTATCATTTGTCGCGCTATATCCGCACGAAACAACCGTGATGATGGGACAGCACTCAGCCTGCCATTGCGATCGCCGCTCAAGGATTCTGCAAATGAATGAATCGTTCCAAATCTGAGAAGGTCGTGGCATGGGCTACCGTCGGATTGTCGTAGCCCTTCATATTGACGGCGTAGCGATGGAATAGCTCGTCGGTGCCCTGCATCCGCATCAAATACTCATAGGTGGTCTCACCCACCGCCACGTCTAACCCCAACTGTTTGGTAGACGATTCGAACCGAAAGGCTGAGTTAACGGTATCGCCGATCGCCGTGTAGTCTGGGTGCTCGCCGGTTCCCGTGTTGCCCACCATGGCGTAGCCGGTATTCAGACCTGCCCCAATTCGTAGGGGAAAGGGCAGCGGAAATTTTTTATGGAGCTGCCCGGTCATTTTGGCTAGCGCATCGACGGCCTGCATGATGTGCAGCATTTCTTCCGAGTCAACGCCATCCGCGCCATGAATCCAAACGGCCATTACGGCATCGCCGATATACTTATCGACCCGACTCCCGTAGCGACCAATAATTTCGCCCGCACAGCGAAACCAGGTACCAATGGATTCTGATAGGACTTTTTCGTCAAGCTGTCGGGTCATCACAGTGAAATCCCGAATATCGACAACTATCACCGAAATCAACCGCCGAATATGGAGCGTCGCGGTTGCAGTTAGTTCAGTATCAACTTGGGGTTGAGAGGGCTCCAGACGATCCGCAGTAGCGCAAAAGAACTCTAGCTCGGTTTGACCAAAAGTGAGGTGATCGCCATCGGCCAGGGTGACCGGCACACTTACCCGGCGACCGTTGACAAAGGACCCATTGCGGCTGCCTAAATCAATCAGGTAAAACTCTCCCGTTTCCATCATTTGGATCATGGCGTGATTGCGCGAGATCCAGCGATCGGGAAGTACTAAATTGTTGTCGTCGCTGCGTCCCACAGTCCAACAGCTGATCCCCACGAGAGAAAGCTGACGAGTGCCAGACTCAGTATTCAAGACGACATACGGGCCCGCAGGTTGAATCACAAAGTCTTAGGGAACGAGAGGGCAAAACGGCGGCTCAGAGCAAAACTCTGCACAGAAGTCCGCGAGCATCTTTAAGTGAAAAATAGCGTACAAACGCGACCTCACTCTGTATTTTTCTCATCGACTGGACGAAATCAACAATCACTTAACAATTAATGACGGCGGATAACGGCAGTTACTCATTTCTCATTGCCGCTGGCTTAGAAGCAGAGCGCACTCGTTAAAAAGAGTAGATCCACAATCAGGGTACTTAAGACAGCACCGCTAAAGGCCCACCAGCAAGGCTGTTGAGACTGCAACGGCAGCAGCCCCACCGTTAATAGCGCGATCGCAATCAGTAAGGCCCGACTAAAGTTAACCGTAGTTTGCAGCGTAGTAGCCGCCTCGCGGAGCAAGACCGGTACCCATTCGGGATCGACGATCATGACCTGCCGCCACATCGGCAATAAGTCAGTCCAATAAATGTAGAGATCAGTCGCCGCAGTACCGAATAGCGACCCGAGAAAGAAGTAGCTGCCGATGCGCCCCTGCCCACGCGATAGCAGCACCAGCACCAGTGGAAATCCCAAGGCCTCAATCGGCAGATGCCAGAGCGGCTCAGCCCGTAGCCAACCCCAGTAGAGCGACCCGGCCAGCCAAGTCCAGGTGAAGCCGGTCAGCAGATCTCCCCAAAGCTGTGTCGTGGCTCGGGAGGTCAGACTCACCCCCGCCAGCAACCAAGTCCCCGTGAGGGCCAGACTCAGCCACGGCAGCGATCGCACCAAAGGAGCTTGAAAAAAGACCGGCACCACCACCAAAAAAACGGCGGCCCAAAATACTTTGGCTTTACGCGTTAACATCCTGGGTGGCAGCGTGATGCTGGCCAACGCCGCAGTCTCGGCAGAAGGCGATTCGGTAGAAGGGCTGAACGAAGACAACGGATCTCTCAGATTGTTAACTGTTCTTAACATACCATAGGCTTCTGGAGGGGGGGTGCTTTAGTCACCCCTGGATATCGCGGGGCATATTAATCGAAGAGGCCCCTCTCTGATGGCCGACCGGTCTGCTCAGGCAGCCCACCTCTGGTCGGCTGACACTGAAAATCTTATGGATTAATTTATGCAGTTACTTTTATTGACGACCGGCGAGGCCCCCTCGATTTCTCTCATTCAGGCGATCGTCATTGGCATTGTGCAGGGATTAACGGAATTTCTGCCCATTAGCAGCACAGCCCACGTCAAGATGGTGCCCGTGATTTTAGGCTGGGGCGATCCGGGCGTCACGTTTACGGCCATCGTGCAGCTCGGTAGCATCGTCGCGATTTTGGGCTACTTTTGGTCGGATATTCGGCAGCTGCTGGTCGGCACGGGGCAGGCGATCGCCCGCCAAGATTATGATGCCCCGGACTTTCGCCTGGCGCTGGGCATTGTCATTGGCACCGTGCCCATTGTGGTGTTGGGGCTCATCGTCAAATTTGGCCTGCGCGAGGCCTACGAAGGCGTTGCGCGGAGTTCCTTGGTGATTGCTCTGACCTCCATTGGGTTGGCCATCTTTTTGGGCATTGCCGAGGTCACCGGTAGCCGCAAGCGGGGCTACGACGCCGTGGGGCAGGCCGATGGCATTGGCATGGGGCTGGCCCAGGCACTGGCCTTGATTCCTGGTGTGTCGCGCTCGGGGTCAACCATTACCGCTGGTTTGTTTATGGGGCTGAACCGCGAGACGGCGGCGCGGTTCTCACTGCTGATGGGGATTCCCGCCATTTTGATTTCGGGATTAGCGGAGATTAATGAGCTGTTTACCCCGCAGTCAACGGTGAGCGTGACGGTGGCTATTGTCGGCGTGATTGCTTCGGCGGTTTCGTCCTATCTGGCGGTTTATTGGCTGATTCGGTTTTTGAAAGATCACACGACTTGGGTGTTCGTGTTTTATCGCATTGGGTTTGGCCTGGCGATCATCGGGGCCATTCTGTTGAAAAAACTGCCAGCTTTTTAGGATCGGTTTGAAGGTTCGGTCTTCAACCCGTGAGGCATGATAAAAGGTGGTTTCTGATTGACCGCAACTTTGGGTCGTTGGCTGGGCTCAGTGCCCGCTAAGTCAAACCTTGATCTGCGGTGGTTGCCGATCTCTATTGTTTGCCCCTATGAGCCTGTCGTCTACCAATCCTGCTGTGGTTGCTCGCGTTCTGCCCGATTCGATCGCGGCAGAATTAGGGTTTGAGCCGGGCGATCGCCTCGTCCGCATTAACGGCCAAGCGCCCCGCGACCTGATTGACTATCAGTTTCTTTGTGCTGAGGAAGATCTGGCCCTTGAGGTGCAAGACGCCAAGGGGGCAACTCACCTGGTCGAGCTCGAAAAAGACTATGACGATGACTTGGGCTTAGAGTTCGAAACCGCTTTGTTTGACGGGTTGATTCAGTGCAATAACCGCTGTCCGTTTTGCTTCATTGATCAGCAACCGCCTGGCAAGCGCGAAACCCTTTATCTCAAAGACGACGATTATCGCCTCAGTTTCCTTTACGGCAGCTACCTGACCCTGACAAATCTGACGCCGCCAGAATGGGAGCGCATCGCTCAGCTGCGGCTGTCGCCGCTCTTTGTCTCCGTGCATGCGACCGAACCTGATGTGCGATCGCGGCTGCTTAAAAATCCCCGCGCGGGCGAACTGCTAGAGCAGCTCGCCTGGTTTCAAGCTCAGCGGCTGCAAATTCATGCCCAGGTGGTCGTCTGTCCGGGCCTGAATGACGGAGCCCATCTCGAGCGCACACTGTTAGATTTGGCAGAGTTTCACCAGGGCGACCTCCCGGCGGTGATCTCGGCAGCGGTGGTGCCGGTGGGGCTGACCCGCTTTCGGCCCCAAGCCGACGAACTAACGCCCGTGACTCCAGTGAAAGCGCAGGAAGTGATCAATCAGGTCAAAGTCCTACAGGACAAGTTTCGCCCCCGCTTCGGCACGACCTTTGCCTGGTTGGCCGACGAATGGTTTCTCATCGCCGGGCGATCACTGCCCACCGAGACCGACTACGAAGACTATCCGCAATTGGGCAATGGGGTGGGCTCAATTCGGCAGTTCTTGACGGCGTTTGAGCAGGCTGCTCAGGCGCTCCCGGCGGCCCTACCGCAGCCGCAGCGCTATACCTGGGTGGTAGGCAATGCCGTCGAGCGGGCTTTTCAACCCATCCTGAAGCGACTGAATCAAGTTGAAAATCTAACTGTTGAGATGGCGGCGTTAAACAGCGATTATTGGGGACAAGCTATTACGGTGACTGGGCTGCTAACCGGGCATGATCTGCTGCTGCACTTGCGCGATCGCGATTTGGGCGATGGTCTTTTGCTGCCCACCATCATGTTGAAGCCGACGGATCCGGGCAATCCTCAAAATTGGCTGTTTTTGGACGATCAGCGCGTAGAATCAATCAGTGATGCTTTACAGGTGCCGATCATGCCGGTTGACGGTGTTGATGGATTGGTAAAAGCTTGTCTACAGTCTGACTCCAACTGAACGGTTCAGTGCGTTTTATCCTACTAAACCGATTAGTAAAGTATTCTAGAAACGACGTTGTTGAAATGTAGCTTGTCTCATTGGTGCTAAGCCTGAAGGACTCTATGCAGAAAGGTATGCTTTCCCCCTGGTTGATGCGTGTTTATCTGGGTACGGCGATCGCCCTGCCCTCAAGCGCTCTCGTTGGTTTGGCGCTACCCGCTGAGGCGGCGACCGGTGCCGATAAAACGCCTGTCAAAGAGACGCTCTCAGCGTCACTGTCGAGCGGCGCTCACGTCACCCACGAGATCTCTCCTAATTTGTCTCAACCGTCGGCCGCCCCTGTCCCTGCCGACAGCGCTTCCCAGGCACTCGCAGCGGCAACGCCAAGGCCGGCGGCCTGGGTGGCTGATCAGCTGACATTTGCGCCCCAGTTCTCGCCGCTAGAGAAGCCCGTTCCTACCAAACCTGAGTCCTCGACCGGTGGCATTGCCTTGGTCTCTGAGGTGCCAGCAGCGGTGGCCGCAACATTTGAACAGTCAGAGCTGTTGTTGTCTCAGGCTGAGGCGGAATCAGCGGGAGAGGAGACTGAGGCACCGGCGGAAGAGCGTATTAATGACCCAGTCGACGAAGCCGAGGAGGCTGACGAGGTCTTTAGTCCGCTGCCAGATTCGGATGCTGAGGACGCGGTCGAAGAGTCCCCACCAGCGGCTGAGGAGTCAGCTGATCCCGACGCCACGGCGCCGCTCCCCAGAACGGGGGGGCCGGTGCCAGGAGAGGGCGCTTGGGATGATATTCCGTCCCTTGACCCGTCCCCGAATCCCCTATTGATTCAGACTCAGCCCGAGGAAGTCGAGATCGTGGGTACTCAGCCGGTCAGCTTAGAAGAGGCGATCGAGCTTTCCTACCGCAACAATCCTGATCTGCGGACGGCCTTGCTAGAGTTGGAGCAAAGTCAAGCTGCCCTGCGGGAGGCGCAAGCCGCCAATTTTCCCACGGTTTCAGTCAATGGCACCCTGCAGGGGCAAAACACCACGGAGACCTCAAGCGAGGCAGTGCCTACCGCCGGTGGCGGGCTCGCTTTTGACAGCAGCTCGACTGAGGAGTTAGGCGCCTCTGTGTCAGCCCAGGTTGATGTGGTGTATAACCTCTTTTCTTCGGGGCAGCGCGGGGCGACGATTCGAGCCGCCGAAGAGCAAGTGCGACTGTCGGAATTAGAGGTCGAACGCCGCCGCGAGGATTTAAGGCTCAACACCGCCAACGAATACTACGATTTGCAAGCATCGATCGAGTCGATTCGCATTAGCGAGGCCTTTTTAGAAGAGGCCGAACGCAACCTCCGCGACACTTCCTTAAGAGAAGAAGTGGGGGTCGGCACTCGCTTTGATGTGTTGAGAGCTGAGGTGCAGGTCGCCAATGCCCGTCAAGACGTTGTGAATGCGGAGCGATCGCGACAGGTGGCTCAGAGCACGCTAGCCCGTCGCTTAAACGTGCCGCCCTCGCTGACGATTACGACAGTGCCCGTCGATATTGCCGGCAACTGGCCCTTGGGATTGGAAGAGAGCATCGTGCTGGCCTATCAAAATCGGGCAGAGCTAGAACAGCAGCTGGTACAAAGCGATATTAATGAAGAATTGCGGGTGGCTGAACTCGCCGCGCTGGGGCCACAGGTAGATCTGTTTGCCAATTACAATATCAACGACATTCTCACCCAAAGCGATAGTTTTAACGACAACTACAGCTTTGGGGCGCGGGTATCGTGGACTTTGTTTGAAGGGGGGGCCGCTCAGGCGCGGGCGCGACAGCGGGAGCTCGATAGCGAAATCGCTGAACGCAACTTTGAAGAATCGCGCAATACCATTCGGCTGTCGGTGGAGAGTGCGTTCTACAACCTAGAGGCCAACCTCACCAATATTGACACGGCGCGGCTGTCGGTCGAGCAGGCCCAAGAAGCGCTAGAACTGGCAATTTTGCGGTTTGATGCTGGGGTGGGTACACAGCTAGATATTTTGAATGCCCAGTCAGAACTGACCGATGCTGAGGTGAATCTGGTGGAGGCGATCGTCGGCTACAACCGCTCACTCTCTGAAATCAAACGAGCCGTCAGCAATCTGCCGGAACCCTACTAACTCAAGAGATTGCAGAGAGGCGATTAATGACGACGTCGCAGCGAGGCGATTTGGCTTCTAGGCGACGTCGTGTTGGCCGATCGCAGAGCAAGCTTGTGGCTCATCTCAAGTCCGGATGCTGACCCGCAACCAGACTCCTAGGAACTCTTGTACTGCTTGAACTGTTGTTGGTCATTAGGGGAGTGTTGTAAACAAAGCCTCCCAGATCGCAGAGATTGGGCAATGCCAAACTCCTACAGAGAATTGTCTGCCCTGAGGGCATGATTGCAGCGCCGATCCTCATGGTACAGATGAGTCATAGCGCCAAACGTCTTATGCAGAACCCTTCCAACACGATTTTGCCTCGCGCCGCGCCGCGCCCAATTTGAGCCTGCACTGCGCACAGAGTCTGGGCTTCGATCTGACCCGCCACTTCGGTCGCGGTAGAACGGATGCGCCAGCGCTGCCACTTCGTTGAACAGCCTGCCCTGTTCCGCCATATCCGGTGTGCCAAAGAGCGATCGCGTAAATATCAGTTCCCAATGCAACGACACGGCTTTGGTTTTGAGCGGCATGGCATCGAGCACTGCCGGGTCATCAATCAGGCCAAAGCGGCCCTGCGGTGCTATCAGTTCGACGATATCGGCCCAGTTGGTCAGTCTGCGTGATTGCAAACACAAAGCTAGGAGCGCCGAGACCGAGAGCCGCCACCTGGGGTGCTAGAGGTTGACGATGATTGATCACATGATGCGCGCTACATTGACGCACCCAATCCTGCGTTTCAGGGCGCGATGCAGTCGTGATGACCATCAGGTCAGTCGAGGTTGTCCCGTTGAAGCAGCTTGAGAAGTTATTAGCGGCAAGTGGCAAGGCGTCATTCTCTACAATTTGTTGTCAGAGACAAAACGCTTTAATGAACTCCGGCGTTTGAGGCCAGAAATAACTCAAAGAATGCTTACGAAACAACTTCGTGAATTAGAAAGAGACAACTTGATTGCCAGGAAAGTCCATGCTGAAGTTTCACCCAAAGTGGAATATTCGATGATGGAGTACGGCAAGACGTTAGCACCCGTTATTGATGCTCTACAGGCATGGGGCTGCCAACATATCGCAAAAACGCAGGGCCAAACCTAGCGATTGATTTAGAAAGGGCTATTCTGCCCAATGCTTCGATCTCATGGTTAAGTAGAGAGTGTTCGCGATATCTTTAAAGGGGATAATTGAGCCGAAATCCTTGAGCCTCTATTAACTAAGAGTTGCCAAGTCGGCTTGAACCTAACGTGAAATTGCGGCTAAGACACGCTAGCACCACATTGAAAATGGATGTAGAGATAGCCACCTTTGTTGCCTTGAGGGGTTTCTGGGGCTAGCTGACAGATCTCAGGCTTTTCGATAATTAAGGGATCGTTCTCGTCGATTTCTGAGCGAATTACCCAAACATCTGCAGGCATCGACAGTTGATTGACCAGCCTGGTGAAACGCTGAGTAACAGGTTGGTCAGTGCCATACCCCTGCTTTAGGGTGAAAAACTGCGGGGCGACTTGCCAGCCGCTGCTCGCGCGATCGGGTGAAAAGTGCCGGTCAATTTCCCAAGCGAGGCTCAAAAATTTTGCCCCAATGACCGTGGGTTGTTCAAATACTTTTTCGGTCGATGCCAAAACAATGGGATGTGCCGAGTGGGTTTGAATGTAGGGGATAAAGCGATCGGGCGCATAGTATTTGGGAAACGCCAAGTTGTTGATGATCATGAGGGCGCTAATTAATCCCGCCACCCAGGTGAATTGGACAAAGCGCCGACCCGAGACCCGACGACGGCTGAAGGGCAAGGATACGCTGAGGGGCGCACGGGGCGATCGCCCTTGCCAGTATTGAGCAAAAATACCGCCGGCCAACACCATCAAGGCCGGATAGTAGGTGAACTTGTAGCGCAACCCACGGGTGATGTCTGACCCGTAGACATAGCAAATGAAGGCAAAAATACCCAGCATGGCCACCCAAAAGCCGCCGATCACGACCAAGCCAATGTGGCCTTGGGGCACCTGGTTAAGAGACTTTGCACCTTTGATCAAGGCTGGGATGAATTTGCCGATGAACAATAACGTCAGCAAAATGGTGATGCCAATGAAGACAAAGTCAAAGGGTGTTTGAGCAAAGAAGTTGGCCGGTGTGGCGAAACTGGTGAGGATGGCGGCAAGAGTTTGCGCCAAAGGATTGACCCACCTCATTAGGGGGCCGCTTTCTCGCAGAAAGGTAGTTTGAGGGCTGCCGTGGAAATTGAGCAACACTGGTAGCCACAGGAAAATGCTTAATGCCGTCGCCGCAGCTACTGCATAAATCGGCCGCCAATAGGGCTGCCAGAGGATGGCTAGCTGACGTTGCCGCACTTGCTGAATGGCGATCGCTGCCAGCACTAAGCCTTCAGCGGCAAAAGTTAAGGCTGAGAAATAGTGGTTGGCAAAGGCAAAGGCATTGATCAAAACCCACATCATACAGAGCAGCCAATCCGGTGTTTTGGCAGTTAATACCGCTCGGGCCGCGATCACAAAACAGCCCAGAGAGAGGCTAATCAGCGTGATGCCCAGGCCGTAATGACGCGCCTCTTGCGACAAGAACAAGCTAAACGGCGAGACCGCCATGAAAGCCGCACTGAGCAGTCCTGCCGTTGATGACTGAAAGGTGTTTTTAGCAACCCAAAAGATGGCAGGCACCGATAGCGATCCGAGTAAAGCAGCAAACAGCCGCGACATAGCCAGAGACGCCACTGCCCCATCAGCGGTAAACCAATCCATCCAGAGGTGCGCCAGCATAAAGTAAGCGGGCGGATGGTTGTTTTCCTGCAGCAAATAGCGCGCCGAGTCAATGGGCGCTGCACTGGCATCGCGGATCAGGGGCCGAAGAAGCGCCTCCAGATCGACGATTTGCTCCGTCGGCAAGAAATAGCTGCTGTTGCCCAGGCTAAAGATGACTGTGCTGACCTCATCCATCCAGGCGGTTTTGAGGTCGAGGTGGGTAACCCGCAACCCGACCCCCAGTAAAAAGAGCAAACAAACCATCATCCAGGTCCGTCGGGCGGAATCTGGCTGATGTTGACTCAACGTTTCTGGCTGACCCAGCACGGCTCTCAATGCCATTGCCCTTACTACGCTCATAACCCAATTGCTCAATCATAGTATCTGCAAAAGGGACGCCCCCTGCCGTTGGCCATGTGGCAGTCAAACCTGATTGTTTGACGGCTCAGAATCGAACAATGAAAGTCGATTTGGGAGTTTTAGACCGGCCTGTTGTCAGGGGAGGGCATGGTTGACAGTGCATCGTTTACAGCCCTGAGCCGATGAGGTAGGTGTCGGCAGGCCCCGGCTCAAAATTCTTAGTCGTTAGTCGATGACGGGCTCAAATCTGGGCCATAAACCAGTGTTTCTTAGAAACTCACGAGCGTTCTAATGGCACAAATTAATGGGCGATCGCCCTCAGCTGCCGACGGTTAGTCATGGCTGAGTCATCAAAATGCAGAACTCAACAAAGGCAATATTAAACTTAGGTTAAGCTCAGGCTGGCTTGGTTAAGAGCTTCGTTAGGGTAATTCCCCTTCGATGACCGGATGGCGAACTGGAATCACACGATGAAAACAGCACTCAAAAAAACGGTGGGCCTGCTTGCGGCGGAAGCCATAGAAACTTTTCTACAAGCTGCTGAAAGCTATGAAACCGCAACGCTGAAGGATCAAGATCCCGAAAACCTGCATCAGATGCGCGTCAATCTGCGCCGCCTGAGAACGGCGATGCAGGTATTTAGTCCCAGTATTCAGTTGCCCCGTGCGGGTCGAGAAAAGCAAGTCGCTCAGGTGGCACGACGGTTAGGAACGCTGCGGGACTTAGACGTCATCATAGCTACCCTGCAGAACGAATATCGACCCGACTTGCCCGAGGCCGAGCGAGCTGTGTTGACGACCCTCTTTGCCAAACTCGAAAAAAATCGCAAAAAAGCCTTCAAACAGGTTAAACGAGAGCTGCGGGGCGATCGCTACCAGACCCTGAAAGCGCGGTTGCACAAATGGGCAGCTGACCCTAAATGCCATGCCAGCGCGCAGCTCACTATCGAGACTGTCTTGCCCGATCTCATTCAGCCCGCCGTGAGCCAACTCTGTTTGCAGTCTGGCTGGCTCGTTAGCACTGAGCCAACCGCGTCAGGGTTTAAGCCCGTCACGCCGCTCAATACCAACATTGATGAGTTGGTCGCCCATCACAGCCAGATGCTCCACAGCTTGAGAAAGCAAGTCAAACGAGTGCGCTATCAGCTCAAGTTTGTGTCGTCCTGTTATGGCGATCGCCTCGACTCAGAACTGGCGCGCCTCGCCGATCTGCAGGAGGTCTTAGGCACACTGCAAGATAGTTTGATCATGGCCAGGTTTTTGCAAGCAGCCGTGCCGAAGTGGCCCACCAAGCTCCCCACTTTAAAGGCGCTATTGGCGGCTCAGCATCAGCGGGTTTGGCAACAGTGGCAGACCCATCAGCAGTACTATCTCAAGCCAGAAAATCGCGCGGCGCTGCGGCAAGTTTTGCTGCACCCAGGCACCCCAAGCGTCTCTGCCAAAGCGCCGAAAACAAAGGCTAAAACGTCTACTAAAAAGGCCACGGCAACCGCCTCGACCCGGCAAACCACGAAAAAATCCACTTCGGCCCGCTCAACGAAATCGTCCACTCGAGCCAAGAAAACGAACGGTTCGCAAAATGCTGCAGACAATAACTCCAGTGATCAAGCTTAATGATGCCAACTGGTTCAAGATTGCCTCTGAACTAAGCGGCATGCCTAAAAACCCATGATGTTCTGCCGCTGCGCTTGAATCGCTGGCAAATAAGGGGCGATCGCCTCTTGACCGACTTCGCAGGCCCGGTGATCAACGGCTAACAGATTATCCCCCCAAATTACCTGGCCCAGCGTGACAGTATCACCTCGGTCGGGTCGCCAGTCATGACTCACAAACTTTTGGTCACAGTCCACCACAGCACCGTCAAATCGATGCCCCAGGGTGAAATACACATCATGCAAAACCTCCGGGACGGAGGGCCGGTGCAGCTGGCCGCGTGAGCTGGTGCTGCGGGCCTTGTAGCGATTGCGCGGAAATAGCCCGTACAGATTTTTGAGCGATGCTGAGATCAGCGATTGCCCCTTGAGCGTCGTGCGCTTAAATGCCCCGACTGAAATGCGACAATCCACTGTCTGTAAAATGGCCGGTGCCCACATCGTGGCAAATCGCACTGGCTGTGGCGATCGGTTGGGATATTCCGCTAGCTCCAGCGTGTCGGCATCCAAAAGCTGCATCCCGTCGTCCAGCAGTAAATAGACGCCTAACTTGCCCATGATGTCGGCAAATGACACTTTTGAGCACACGCCTTCCACAATCAAAATCTCGGCCTGCGGACTGGCCTGCCGTAACCCCGTCAAAACCTGCTGCAAAACCGCTAGGCTCACGGTGGCCGGTGGCCCTACCGGATAGCCCAAATTGGGCTTGACCAAAATTTTGCGGGCGTTATGGGCGGCAGCAGGCGGCGTGTAAACAAAGGCTGCAGTCTCAGCCACCGTCACAGTGGAGGTTTCGATCACGGTCATCAAGGTGCATTAATCAATCAGCTCGCCTTTACTATAGGCCGGTGGTGCTTCAGGAGGGCGGTGCAGACTGATTGCCATGACCGGTGCCTCGCGACATTAGCTCATCCCAGTTCTCAGTGATCGGACTTCCGATGCAGTCTTGGCAACGCAGGGGAGCCAAGGAGTAGGGGAGCCCGATCTGCAGCCTTGTTTTAGAGAATCGGTATCAGTCCTGACTGGCAGTCCATTGAGAGCGGGTGGCGAGATGAGGAGTATATTGCCGAACAGAGGCTGCGCCCTCTTCGCCATTGCGACACAGCCCCCTGAACCGCGATCGCTCATACAAAAAGGCAACTTTCCGCTAGGATGATTGCCGATGCGTGAACTGGGCCCCGATGCTGTCTAAAGCGTTAATTGCACTGAGTCTGTTCTCACTACTCGGAGAATCATCCGCCACCGCCTTTGAGCCGCTGGCGTGGCCCTCCATGCAGGCGATCGCGGGTTGGCAGTCGCCCTGGGTGTTAGCGACCAATTCGCCCGATCCACTGGCCAAAGATATTGTGCGCAGCTACCTCACCACCCTGGCAGACCAGGGATTCGCCGTCGAAGAGCAAGGCTTGTGGGTGCAAACGGGAGCCACCGCGATCGCCGTGCACCAGCCTTACCGACCCAGCTCTGCCGCTTCATTAACGAAGATGGCCACAACGCTAGCCGCCTTAGAAACCTGGCCCATCAATCACCGGTTTGAAACCCAATTGGGCCACACCGGCACAGTAGAAAATGGCGTCATTAATGGTGATTTGGTTATTCAATGGTCTGGCGATCCGTATTTTGTGTGGGAAGAGGCGATCGCCCTGGGCAACACCCTCAACCAGCTCGGCATTCAACAGGTGACCGGTAACCTCGTCATTTTGGGTGAGTTGGTGATGAATTTTGAGGCCGACTCCACCTTTTCGGGTGAGCTATTGCGTCAGGCCATGGATGTGAATCGCTGGTCTGACGAGGTCTACTACGTCCACAGCACCTTGCCATCAGACACCCCGCAGCCCGCCGTGGCGATCGCCGGTGAAATTTTTGTGCAGCCCAACGTAGCGACTGGGGCTGGGGTGCAATGGCTGGTGCAGCATCAATCGCTGCCCCTAGTGCCGCTGCTCAAAGCCATGAACATCTACAGCAACAATGTCATGGCTGATCAGTTTGCCCAGGCTGCCGGAGGGGCCGCTACCGTTGCCGCAACTGCCGCTGAAACAACTGGCGTCCCGACAACTGAAATTCGGCTGATCAACGGGTCGGGGCTCGGCGTTGAGAACCGCCTCTCGCCGCGCGCGGTCGTGGCGATTTTGCTCGGTATTCAGCGGCAGTTGCGGCCCCACGGGCTCTCGATCTCTGATGTGATGCCGGTTTTTGGTCAAGATGAAGGCACGCTGATTTATCGGGAACTGCCCGACCAAGCCGCGCTCAAAACCGGCACGTTGAATACGGTGAGTTCTCTGGCCGGATACTTTCCCACCCGCGATCGCGGCCCCGTGTGGTTTTCCATTCAAAACTGGGGCGGCGATTTAGAACTGCTCAGAGCCCAGCAGGATGCCCTGTTACTCTCTCTGCAACAGCACTGGGGCGCGGCCCCGCCGCCCAATACCTTTGAGCCCAAGGTCATCATGGGCCAACGCCCTTATCTCTTGGGTGACCCTGGTCGCAACCTACCGCTGTGAGCGGGCGGACTTTTTTGTCGTAGAGTCAATAATGTTGAACAGCAACATCCGGCAAGCAAGAAAGGGGACGCGGCGTGTATTTTCAATCGGTGATCACGACCTTACATGACTTTTGGAGCCAGCAAGGCTGCCTGATCGTGCAGCCCTATGACACGGAGAAAGGGGCTGGAACGAAGAGTCCGCATACGTTTTTGCGGGCGATTGGCCCCGAACCCTGGGCCGTGGCCTATGCCGAACCCTGTCGTCGTCCGGCCGATGGTCGCTATGGCGAAAACCCCAATCGCTACCAGCACTACTACCAATATCAGGTGCTGATCAAACCCTCGCCGAGCAACATTCAAGATCTGTATTTAGACTCGTTGCGCGCCCTCGGCATCAAACCCGAAGACCACGACATTCGTTTTGTTGAAGACAACTGGGAAGATGCTGCCGTCGGCGCGTGGGGCGTGGGTTGGGAAGTCTGGCTCGACGGCATGGAAATCACCCAGTTCACCTACTTTCAGCAATGTGGTGGACTCGATTGCCGACCGGTCTCGATCGAGCTGACCTATGGGCTAGAGCGCCTCACTATGTATCTGCAAGAGGTGGATGCGATCGCCAAAATTCAGTGGAATGACACGCTGACCTATGGTGATGTGCACATGCAGGGCGAGATTGAGCATTCCCAATACAACTTCGATGAATCTGACCCGGAGTTCCTATTTACTCTGTTCACCCTTTATCAAAAAGAAGCAGAGCAGCTAATGAGCAAGGGCCTGGTGTTGCCGAGCTACGACTATGTGCTGAAATGTTCGCACACTTTTAATCTGCTCGATGCGCGGGGCGTGATTTCGGTGACCGAGAGAACGCGCTATATCCGTCAGGTACGCGGCCTCGCCCGCAAGGTGGCTCAGCTTTACTACGATCAGCGAGAAGCGCTGGGATTTCCGCTCCTCAAAACGACGCAAGAAGACGCTGCGTAATCCCCACAGATGTGGCACCTTAAAACGGGAAAGGATTGACCGTTGTTGTAAGGAGGCTGCATCGTGGCTGCTCAATTGACTGCTTGGCTCAAACCCATTGCCGACTGGTTTGCTGGTTTCAACCTGCCAGCGCCGATTGTGCATTGGGGGCACCCTCTGATGATGGGCATTGTGATCTTTGTGTTGGGCTTTTACGTAGCTTGGGCGGGCTGGCAAGGCCGGACGGCTGAGGCCGCAGAAGTTTCCAATAAGGCACTGGGCGATCACAAAAAGCTCGCACCGTTGATGTTTTTGTTTATCGCTCTGGGCTATACCGGCGGTATTCTTTCTCTGGTGATGCAAAATCAGCCGATTCTCGAAAGCCCTCACTTTTGGACGGGCTCCAGCGCGATCGCCATCTTGGGACTTAACGGCACCATTTCGACCACTAAGTTCGGCGGTGGCAAACCGGTCTTGCGGACAGCTCATGCCTACATCGGCAGTATCGCCATGGCGGTACTGATCGTTCACGCGGCCCTGGGGGTCAAACTGGGCCTATCAATTTAGTCAATGTGCAGTTGCAAGCGTATCCAGACTTGGATAGAACCCCACCGGCAAATTTGTCGGTGGGGTTTTGAACTTATTGCTGGCCTCGACAATGCGGCTGCTAAACGAAAAAATGCGTCAACTCTACCCATGTCAGAAAGACCTAACAAAAAGTCCTGTTTTGTTGACAAGTTAATAGCAAAACAGTATATTCATATACAGAAAGCAAATCGTTCATCCGACCAGCGCATCTGGACAGGACGGAAGTA
>CALCCA010000049.1 GCA_937899725.1 uncultured Halomicronema sp. | reverse complement strand
CGATGCGTCTGATATGAATCATCCTATCGGTTCAATTTCCGATAAGGTCTATTGATTGCTTTTACCAATGATCCTGGTTGTAGTGTTGACCAGTTATTCCAAAGTACTTCGCACGCCTCCACGTTCGGTTGCCTTCATGGTTGTATTCGTAGGTGTCGGTGCCGTCCTCTAGCAGGCGGTTGTGGTCACCCGTGTGTTATCGGTGTGGTTGCCCGTGGCGTCATAGTTGTAGGCTTCATCACCTTGGTAGCTATGATCCGTTCTGGTGAGTTCATGGCGATCGCCGGTTGCAAGATTGCGGCCACTCAGCAGACGATACTGGATGATGGAGGAGACGCCGCGAAAAGCCATCTGATGGCCTAGTTGAGAACTGATGTCGTGGTTTTCAGGGTTAGGCCGATCGCCGCGTGTAGAGTGCAGCAGTAAAGAGTATGAATGAGGATAGACGCATGATTTGGCGCTCCAGCATGATGGCGGTTGGGTTAGCACTGCTAGCAATCGCCCCGAGCCCAGAATCATCAAGCGTGAGCGCCGCAGCGTTATCGACTTTGACCGCCCCTTCGACCCCGCGATCGCTGGCCCAAACCTCGACTTTTGAAACTGATCGCGATCAGTTGGAGGCAGAACTGCGCCAGCTGCATCCTGACATTGTGGCGGTGAGTCCCGGCTCTTCGACGGCCCTGTACAACGACGGTACGGAGTTCACCTCTTGGTCACCCAGGATTACGCTACGGGCGGGGCTGTCGATTGAAGAACAGCAAGCGATCGCTCTGACTGCGGCGGAGTACGTGATCGATTTTCAACGGGCAAAATCGGGCTCGTTGATCCCGCCCAATCCCGATTATCCGGTCTATGGCGGCATCGTCTTATTCGTCGGCGTCGCAGATGAGCGCTATCCCCGCGTGGATTATGTCAGCTTCACTGTGTTGAGCCGCAGCCCGGTGGCGGTCGAAATTTCGCTGCGGGTTGTGACTGAGGACGACTATGCAGAAACGGTGGTAGGGCGGTTTGCGGATGGCCAATTTACCGCGATCGCGGCGGATCAACCGAATCCTGCTGATGCCGTCGCGGCGCTGCTCGACACCGGCTTGACCCAGCTCTCTGCCGGTAACCTAGCGGCGGCGGCGATATCGCTGGAGTCGGCACTGCAAGGGTTTCGTGAGCTGTCGGATGTGCAGGGCGAATACGACGCGCTGAATGGGTTGCTCGCCGTCTACGACCAGACGGGTCAGCCGGTGGCGGCGAACGAGGCGCTGCAGCGGCAGGGGGAAATTGCCCAATCATTGGTTGATCCGCTGAAGTTGCGGGCCGTGGCTGGGGATTGGCAATGTCGCGAGGAATGGGCAGCAGCGATCGCGACCTATGAAGAGGCCCGCGATTTTTACCGCCGTAATCGTCCTGAGCGCTTCAGTCTGCAAGATGCTGACTACGTGCTTGATCAGGAAGTGACGACGCTGGCGGCGATGGCGCAAACCTATATCAAAGCCGGCCAATTGACTGAGGCCGAGGCGACCCTGCGAGAAGCGATCGCGCTGCTCGACCAGATCTTTGCTGAGGCTCAACTCAACAGCAGCGATGATGATTTGGCGGTGGATGAAGACATTCGTAAACTGACTGAGTGGTATGGCGATCCGTTTAGCAGTACCAACCTGTATCAAATGCTCCAGCATGTGCTGATTCGTCAGGGCCGTCCGGAGGCAGCGCTGGTCGCCATTGAGCAGGGCCGCACCCAGGGCCTAGAGGAACTGTGGGCGATTAAGCAACCAGGAGAACGACTCAGCCCGCCCAACCTAGAAGAGATTAAAGCGATCGCTCAGCAACGGGATGCCACCCTGGTCACCTATAGCTTTGATACGTTCATTGATGGGTGCGGGGGGGGCGTCACGCCGCCCCAACTGCTGACCTGGGTGATCACGCCGACCGGTAACATCCAGTTCCACTCCCAGCCGGTGGAACTGTCGGCCCTGGCCGAAACCCCTAGCGACGTCCAAAATCTTGTGCAAGATACGCGTTTGTCATTGGGGGCCCGCGGGCTGGCCATTGTGGCGGCCAATCCCGAAAGGACGGCTCCCACTGCGACCACCGAACTCCCTTATTTACAAGAGCTGCATCAACTCCTGATCGAACCGATCCAAGCCTCTCTCAGCGCTGACCCCAAAGACCACGTCATTTTCATCCCGGATTTTGTCCTGTTTATGGTGCCATTTGCGGCGCTGCAAGCCTCTGATGGTAGCTATCTCGTCGAACGGCACACGCCCCTCACGGCGCCCTCGATTCAAGCCCTCTCGCTAACGGCACAGTCACGGCAGCGATCGCTCGATGCCCGCAGCAATCCCCTCATTGTGGGCAACCCGACCTATGTGCCCGTGCAAATGCGCGATCGCCAGCTGATCTTGCCGCCGCTACCGGGTGCCGAACAAGAAGCCCGCCGCATTGCTGACCGGTTAGAGACCGAACCCCTGATCGGCGATGCGGCCACCAAAACGGCTATTTTGCAGCGACTTTCGGAGGCGAGCGTGATGCACTTTGCTACCCACGGCCTGCTTGAGGGGGTGACTGCATTTGATTTGCCGGGGGCGATCGCCGTCGCTCAAACCACGGGTCGTCAGACTGACTTCATTGACTTGCCTGACAGCCAGCGACAGGTTTCCTTCTCCGATACTGGCCTGATTGACACTAACGAAATTTTGCTCTTTCGGCTGCGGGCCGAATTGGTCGTGTTGAGTGCCTGCAATACCGGTGGCGGCGACCTCACGGGGGATGGCATCAATGGTCTTTCACGCGCCTTTATCGCCTCTGGGGTGCCCAGCATCGTGGTCTCACTCTGGGCGATTCCCGATGCTCCCACGGGGGAATTGATGACCACCTTTTACGATGAGTGGCTGGAGGGCAGCGACAAGGCAGCGGCGCTGCGCACGGCGATGCTCACCACGATGGAAATATACCCCGATCCGATTAATTGGGCCGCCTTTACGCTGATTGGCGAAGCTGAGTAAGTCCGACCGGCTGCTGGGGAGCGCAAAACCGCTCCCTCCGGTTCACCCGAGATAATGCGCCTAGCGCTCCCCGGTTGCCGTCTGGTGGTTCCTCAACTTTTGGTACTGGATGAGAGCAGAGATGTGAGAACTACAAGCTGACGGCCTGGTTGAGCCCTGCCCAACGGGAGAGCAAGCGACTTTAGAGTAATCCAAAACAAATGTCCCCCCCTTGAAAGAACTCGAGTTCCAGGAACAGGTCACAGTCTCCGGCCAGTCTTTCCATAGAAACCGGGTTCTTGGGCACGTTATTGCTGGAAATACTCTTGAGGGTCCCCAGTCTGTAGCGCTCATGGTTTGTATGTACTATTCTGTTGGCATGTGAGGGGATGTCGGTGATGTGGACATCTGAGCAGGTGTTGTCGCTATCGCCAGATGCCAATTCGGCGAAAAGAGGGAAGTCGCTGGCGACTGTGTCGCAGTGGCCGCTGCTCGGTCGCTCGGAACAGGCAGTTTGGGGCGAATGTCAGGGCAGTGGCAAAACGCCCTATCGCACCCAGATTGACTTGAGTGAACCGGCCTTTCGTTGTAGCTGCCCGAGTCGTAAATTTCCGTGCAAGCATGGGCTGGGGCTGTTTTTACTGCTGGCTGAGCAAGCTGAGGCCCTGCCCGAAAGTCCACCGCCTGACTGGGTAAAAGAGTGGCTGGGGCAGCGATCGCAATCTACCCAGCGAAAACAGGCAAAAGCGGCTCCAGGGACTGACCCGGCAGCGCAGGCGAAACGGGCGCAACAGCGAGCGGCCAAGGTCGAAGTCGGGCTCGCTGATTTGGAGCAGTGGCTGCAAGATATCGTTCAACAGGGATTAGCGACGTTGCCGAACCAGCCTTACCGCTTTTGGGATCAGGCCGCCGCCCGGCTAGTGGATGCCCAAGCCCCGGGGCTGGCGCGGCGGGTGCGATCGCTCGCCAGCATTCCCCACTCTGGCCCCGGCTGGCCGGAGCGGATGCTGCGATCGCTGGGACTGTTGCATTTGCTGGTGCAGGGCTATGGACGGTTAGCCACGCTGCCCCCCGCACTGCAGGCCGAGGTGCGATCACAAATTGGTTGGCCCCAAACCCAGGAAGACTTGCAGCTGCGGGCAGCGCAGAATGATCCGTTGGTGAGCCGCGCAAAAGATATCTGGCAGGTGATGGGCAAAGTCACGTTCGAAGCAGACAACCTGAAGGGGCAGCGGGTGTGGCTGCGCGGTCATGAGTCTC
Organism: uncultured Halomicronema sp.; assembly: GCA_937899725.1. Taxonomy (GTDB): domain Bacteria; phylum Cyanobacteriota; class Cyanobacteriia; order Phormidesmidales; family Phormidesmidaceae; genus Halomicronema. Next base: position 17,398 of record CALCCA010000049.1, on the reverse strand, counting down.
AGCGCTCAGCACCGGTGTTGCGCTTTGCCCATGGCAGTCAGCCGCTAGATGTCAGTCTGGTGCCCGGTACGGGATTTGTAGGGGAGCTGGTTTTTTATCCTGGCACGGGCCTGCCGCGAGCGTTGGTGGCAGCACGAGAAGTGGCAGTGCCGCAGCTGGCCCATCAGATCGTTGGCGAGGCCATTGCAGGCGCGATCGCCGCCTATGCTCACGCCTTGACGGCCAACCCTTGGCTCGAGCAGTATCCCCTCATGCTGGGTCAGGTGCGCCCCGTCTGGCAGGCCGAGCGCTGGTGGCTGCAGGATGCGACGGGCCATGTGCTACCGCTGTCACCCCGCTTTCAGCACCCCCTGGAACTGCTCGCCATCAGCGGTGGTCATCCTCTGCAGGTGTTTGGGGAATGGGACGGCGCGGTGCTGCGACCCCTCAGCATATTGACCGAGACGCAGTTTCTCGCGATGGAGGACTAAGGCATGGATGCCTGGGAAACGCTGGTAGCAACGGCCTTGGTCGGTACGGGTAGACAGACGCCTACAGCCCCCAGCGGGGAGGCTGCCGTCACCGCACTGGTCGATCAGCTGGATTGGCACCAGCCAGAACAGGCTCTCTTGGGGGCCGCCGGGGCGATCGCGCTGCATCGGCAGATCGGTCAGTTCCCTTTGCAACCGGACTGGCCCATCGTTGAACCCTGTACGCTGGATGATTTGCCCGTCGTCAAAACGGCGATCGCGCGGCACCTCGACACGGCGATGAACACCTATCCGGAGGTGTTGCCAGAGCTCTTGTCACTGATTGCCCAAGCCGGACAGCGGCTTCCCGAACGACAGTTGCCCAGGCTGTTGCAGATGGGGCAGCAAACCTCTGCCCTGCGACCCTATGTGGCGGCGGTCGGGGGTCAGCGCGGTCAGTGGTTAGCCGCGCAGCAAACGGATTGGAGCTATGCCAGAGTTGGCGGGGCTCATGGGTTTTCCCTCGATTCCCCCCAATGTCAAGACCTTTGGGCCAACGGTCGCCGCAGTGAGCGCATTCTACTCTTGCAACGCTGGCGTGAGGCCGCGCCCGCTGCCGCACGAGCGGCCTTAGAGGCAGTTTGGACAACGGAATTTGCCAAGAACCGGGAAGCCTTCATTAATGGGCTGGAAACAAACCTGACCATGGCAGACGAGCCATTTCTGGAGGCCGCGCTGAGCGATCGTGCCAAGGGCGTTCGTCAGGCAACGGCCAATCTGTTAGCCAAGCTACCCGAATCGCGACTGGGCCAGCGAATGGCAGAGCGAGTCCAGCTTTTGGTTCAGCTCAAAGGCAAGGGTAAACGCCTGACGATAGAGGTCACCCTCCCCGCAGCCTGTGAGCCCGCCTGGGAGCACGACGGGGTCAACACCAAAGCCCGTTCAGATCAGGGGCAGCGAGGGTGGTGGTTAGAGCAGATACTGGCCGCAACTCCCTTGGATATCTGGGGCGATCCGATCGCGGCGATCCGAGCACTGACTGGTCATCCCTGGCAAGCCATCTTGTCATCCGGCTGGGAAGTAGCCGCCCTTTACCAGCAGCGAACCGATTGGGCCGCTGCTTTTTTAGATACCCTGGAATCCCAGATTTTGGACGATGCCCTGATTGGCCAACTCCTGGCTTTACTCCCACTGCCACAACAAAAGCAATGGCTGCAAGCGCGCCTACCCAGCAGACCCAATGAAGAAGACGTGATTCGCTGGCTGTTGCTAGTGGTCCGTAGTTCCCAGCCTTGGGATCTGGCCTTCAGCAAACGGGTGCTCAAACAGCTGACGGTCGCCGCTAAAAACAGCTCCCGCCAGGCCATAGGCCTGGCCTACGAAACCCGCAACTTACGACTGACGCTGCATCCCGACCTGGCCCCAGCGGTGGCGATCGCGCTGGAAGACGTGACCAATGACGCCAACTCACCCCGCCATTGGGAAAGCAGCCTGCTAGACCTGCTGAAATACCTCAGCTTTCGTCACGAGATGTATCGCGCGTTTCCAGCTAGCGAGTAGCCGGAACCCGGTTTTTGTCCAGTTGTTTCTATGAGCCTGTTATGCCAGCCGCTAAATCTCAATCTGCTCAACCCGCCGCAACTCCGGCAGAGCCGGTGACCGCCATCCTACGGCAGCACGCCGAAACCCAATTTGCGACCGAACTCGCAGCGCTGGCCGAGGCGGACGATCGCCAGCGACCGCCTAACTGGCGACTATCGCCCTGGGCCGTGGCGACCTATCTGATGGGGGGCACCGTAGGCGACACCGAGATTTCGCCCAAATATGTGGGACAGCGCCGACTGATGGAAGTGGCGATCGCGACGCTGGCAACCGATCGGGCGCTGCTGCTCTACGGCATCCCCGGCACGGGCAAATCTTGGGTGTCGGAGCACCTGGCGGCAGCGATTTCTGGCGATTCCACGCTCCTGATTCAGGGGACGGCGGGCACCAGTGAGGAGGCCATTCGCTACGGCTGGAACTATGCTGAACTGCTGGCCAAAGGGCCATCGATGCAGGCGATCGTCGCGAGTCCGCTGATGAATGCGATGGCTGCCGGTCAGATCGTCCGGGTAGAAGAACTCACCCGCATTCCCGCCGATGTGCAGGACACGCTGATTACCGTCCTATCCGAAAAAATGCTGCCGATCGCCGAACTCGGCGAAGAAGTGCAGGCCGTCAAAGGCTTCAATCTGATTGCCACCGCCAACAACCGCGACAAAGGGGTCAATGAACTCTCTAGCGCCCTCAAGCGCCGGTTCAACACGGTGATTCTGCCGGTGCCCAGTCAGGTGGATGAAGAAGTGCAGATTGTGCAAAAGCGGGTCGAGAGCCTGGGCCGCGCCCTGGAATTACCGGCTGAAGCGCCGGCCTTGACTGAAATTCATCGCGTGGTCACCATTTTTCGAGAACTGCGGAGTGGCGTTACTGAAGACGGCAAAACCAAGCTGAAATCGCCCAGCGGCACCCTCAGCACCGCCGAGGCGATTTCGGTCGTCAGCAGTGGTCTGGCCTTAGCAGCCCACTTTGGCGATGGCAGCCTCAGCTCTGACGATTTGGCTGCCGGTGTCTACGGTGCGATCGTCAAAGACCCTGTGCAGGATGCAGTGGTTTGGCAGGAGTATTTGGAGACGGTGGTTAAGGAGCGGGACGGCTGGCGCGATTTGTACCGGGCCTGCCGTGAGCTGGGCTAACGAGTGCCACTGCGCGGCATTAAAAATACAAAACCTTGTCAACTAAGCGTTTCAAGCCCCTCGAAAGGTAACGTCACTGATGTCGTTCAGGACTAGCAGCTCCCACTCAACTCAAAATCTGTCACCTGTCACCTGTCACCTGTTCCCTGTTATCTAATTCCCTATCAAGCACATGACCGTCACTGTTTTTGGTATTCGCCACCATGGGCCGGGCTCAGCGAGAAGTTTAGTGCGATCGCTGCACAGCCTGCAGCCCGACATCGTGCTGGTGGAAGGGCCGCCCGATGCGGACGCCGCCCTGGCGCTGGCCGCCCAGGCCGAGATGAAACCACCCGTGGCGCTCCTAATCTACGCGCCGGATCAGCTCCAGCAAGCAGCCTTTTATCCTTTCGCTGAGTTTTCGCCAGAGTGGCAAGCCATGCGCTATGGACTGGAGCAGGGCGTGCCTGTGCAGTTTATGGATTTGCCCCAGACCTATCGATTAGCGTTGAGCGCTGAGCCGCAGCCGGGGGAGGACGCGCCGCGTGAAGGTGAAAAGACCCCAGCACCGGCAGGCAATCCAGCGCCAGAGCAGGCGGAGGAACCCGGACCGCGATCGCTGCCCGCTGCCCCGCTGAGCTGGCTGGCTGAGGCAGCAGGCTATCGCGATAGCGAACGCTGGTGGGAGCATCTGGTCGAACAGCGGCAAGACAGCACTGCCCTATTTGAAGCCATTTTGGCGGCGATGACGGCGCTCCGAGAAGAACTGGAGCAGACCCACCCGCCGGAGGTGGCAACTCCCGGCGATCGCCTCGAAGCTCAGCGGGAAGCCTACATGCGACGGACCATTCGGCAGGCCCAGAAGGCCGGGTTTCAGGCGATCGCCGTGGTGTGTGGCGCTTGGCACGCCCCCGCCCTGAGCGAGCCGCTGCCCCCGCAAAAGCATGACAACGCCTTACTCAAGGGCCTGCCCAAGCTGAAAGTAAAAGCGACCTGGATTCCCTGGACCTATGGGCGGCTAGCCAGTAGCAGCGGCTATGGGGCCGGGATTACCTCGCCTGGTTGGTACGAGCACCTGTGGCGATCGTCGGCCTCGACCCAATCGGCTAGTCAGACGGCGATTCGGTGGATGACGCGAGTGGCACGGTTGCTGCGGGCGGCCGATTTGGCGGCGTCTTCAGCCAGTGTGATTGAGTCGGTGCGCTTAGCCGAGGCGCTGGCGGCCCTGCGCGACGCGACGACGCCCGGTTTAACCGAATTCAATGAGGCGGCACAAACCATTTTTTGCTTTGACGATGCCACGCCGATGCAACTGATTCACCAGCAGCTCATTGTCAACGATCACCTTGGTCAGGTGCCTGCCACAACGCCCTTAGTGCCCCTCCAGCAGGATTTGCAACAGCGGCAAAAGCGATTGCGGCTCAAGCCCGAGGCCACCGAGAAGCAGCTGATGCTGGATCTGCGCAAGCCGCTAGATTTGGAGCGATCGCACTTGCTGCATCGCCTAGCCTTACTTGACATTCCCTGGGGCCACCGGCAATCTACCAGCGGCAAAGGCACCTTCACAGAAGCCTGGCAGCTGCGCTGGTATCCAGAACTCAGCCTGAAGGTGATTGAGGCCGGGCACTGGGGCAATACCGTCAGGGCGGCGGCGACCGCCGCCGTGCAGGCCCAGGCCGCCGCCGCCCTGACGCTAGCGGCGCTCACGGGTTTGCTTGACCAGATGCTACTGGCGGCCCTGACAGACGCCGTGACACCGTTGATTGGGCAATTGCAGGCGATCGCGGCGGTGGCCAGTGACGTGACGCACCTCATGGCGGCCCTGCCTGACCTGGTGACGGTACTGCGCTATCGCGACGTGCGCCAGACCGACAGTGCCGCCGTCACCCAAGTGGTGGATGGATTGGTGACGCGCATCTGCATTGGCCTGCCGGGAGCCTGCGCCTCGCTCGATGATGATGCCGCTGCCCTGATGCTTGCCGCCATCAACTCTACCCACAGCGCCCTGAAGCTGCTTCAGCAAGCGTCACACCTCCAAAGCTGGTCAGCAACGCTGCAACACTTAGCCAACCAGATGACCTTGCCAGGGCTGGTAGCCGGTCGCTGCTGTCGGCTGCTGTTGGATGACGGGGCTTTGCCCCCCTCAGAAGCCGCCAGACGGCTAGGTCTGGCTCTCTCGCTGGCGACCGAGCCGCCGCAGGCTGCCGCCTGGGTCGAAGGTTTTCTGCAGGGCAGTGGTCTGCTGTTGATTCACGATGAGGCGATCTGGCCGGTGCTGGATGACTGGGTCACGCAGCTGTCTGGCGAGACCTTCACCGCGCTCTTGCCCCTACTGCGCCGCACATTTGCTAACTTTACGGCCCCCGAACGCCGCCAGATGGGCGAACGGGTGCGGCTGGGACGGCGCGAACGGGAGAGTGAGCTGGGACCGTTCGATCGCGATCGGGCGGATGCGGCTCTCCCCCTTATCGCCCAACTGTTGGGCCTTTCTACTTCATCGGTAACGCTATGAGTCTGACGCATGACGGCAACACGGAACGCCTGCGCCGCTGGCGATTGATTCTCGGCGGCGGCGAGGCGGATGGCATCTGCGGCGCGGGCGGTGAGGCCATGAGCACTCTGCTGGGCGCGTCGGAACTCTCAATGGACAAAGCCCTCGCCGCCCTGTATGACGGCAACCAAGAACGGCGCGGCGGCCTAGAAAAATCGGCACCCAATGTAGCTCGGTGGCTGGGTGACATTCGCGAGTACTTTCCCAGTGCGGTCGTGCGCGTCATGCAGCAAGACGCTTTGGAACGGCTGAACCTACATCAGATGCTGCTCGAACCCGAAATGCTGGCAGCCGTCGAGGCCGACGTGCACCTGGTGGCCAACCTCATGTCGCTAAATCGGGTCATTCCGGGACGGACAAAAGAAACGGCGCGGCTCGTCGTGCGAAAAGTCGTGGACGAGCTGCTGCGTCGGCTCCAGAGTCCGATGCAGCAGGCGGTGATGGGTAGCCTCAACCGCAGTCAGCGCAACCCCCGGCCTCGCCACAATGAGATTGATTGGCACCGCACCATTCGCGCCAACCTGCGCCACTACCAGCCCGACTATCAGACCATCATTCCCGAACGGCTGATTGGCTATGGTCGCAAGCGATCGGCCCTCAAAGATATCATTCTGTGCGTCGATCAGAGCGGTTCGATGGCGGCTTCTGTCGTTTACGCCAGCATCTTTGCCGCCGTGCTGGCCTCCATTCCGGCCGTCAGCACGCGGCTCGTCATGTTTGACACTGCCGTCGTTGACCTCACCGAGTTGCTCCAAGATCCGGTGGATGTGCTGTTTGGCACACAGCTCGGCGGCGGCACCGATATTCATCGAGCGCTGGCTTACTGCCAAGAGCAGGTTCGTCAGCCACAGGAGACGATCCTGATCCTGATTAGCGATCTCTATGAGGGTGGTAACCGAGACGCCATGCTGAAGCGGGTCGGTGCGCTGATTGCCTCAGGGGTGCAAATAGTGACCTTGTTGGCCCTCAATGACGACGGCGCCCCCAGTTTTGACCACCATAACGCCGCGACCTTTGCGGGTTTGGGGAGCCCGGCTTTTGCCTGCACGCCTGACCAGTTCCCTAGTTTGATGGCAGCAGCTATCAATCGCAGTGATATTGGCCTGTGGGCGGCTCAACAGGACATTGTGACGATCTGAGACCGAGGTTCACGGTTGAGCCTTAAGCGGAATTCGGGATTTTGAGTTCGGAATTTTGAGTTCGGAGTTCGGAGTTTAGGATTTTGAGTATTCGGCGAGAAAGGTAGCCCTGAGGAATGTTGAGGTTGGGGTGGCTTTGTGACAGGACTAATACCATTTCTCTGGGATAGCGCTACAGATCAAAATGGAGAGCTTTGGGAGCAAGGGAGTTGGGGGAGCAGGATGTGTAGCCAGATTTCAAAGAATCGGTATAATTCCTGCGGTGTGGGAGTTTGAGCCGATAATACCAGCTCTACAAATTACAGCTACCCAGACAAGTCGACTTTCTCCCAGTCGGAGACCCTGCGTGTTGGCCTGACCTGCCCGTCAGGCTGACCACTCCGCTCAGCCGACGTTCCTTGAGCAGAGTCGAAAGGCAGATCCGTAGTCCAGTTTTAGAGAATTGGTATTGAGGAGCACTGGAACCGACAGTTTCGCCTAATCTCAGTGGCTGAACCCCGCCCCGGCTTAAATTAATCCATGCCACACAGCTGTTGGGAGTTCAGAGTTTTGTGTCGGCTGCTGAATTTCTACCTGCTGCCTGCCGGATTCATCCTGCCGCATTCTCGCTCTGAATCGTGATGAGGCATTTAGCTCAGAGCCGTTACCCCTTAGGATAAGCGTGTAGAGCAGTTTCGTTTCTTATCAGAACTCAGGATGGATATTAAATCAGGCTTTGTCGCCACCATCGGGAATACTCCCCTCGTTCGGCTCAATAGTTTTAGTGAAGCGACCGGCTGTGAAATTCTCGGCAAAGCGGAGTTTCTGAATCCTGGTGGGTCAGTCAAAGATCGAGCGGCTCTATTTATTATCAAAGATGCTGAAGAGCAGGGGCTGTTGCAGCCGGGCGGTACGGTGGTCGAAGGCACGGCGGGCAATACCGGCATTGGCTTAGCCCACATCTGTAACGCGAAGGGCTATAAGTGCCTGATCATCATCCCTGAGACGCAATCGCAAGAAAAGATGGATATGCTGCGAACGCTGGGGGCCGAGGTGCGGCCAGTCCCAGCGGTGCCTTACAAAAACCCTGACAATTACGTGAAGCTGTCAGCGCGGATTGCCGCAGAAACGCCCAACGCGATTTGGGCCAATCAATTTGACAACCTCGCCAATCGCCGCGCCCACTACGAAACGACCGGGCCAGAAATCTGGGCGCAGACGGACGGCCAGGTGGATGGCTGGGTGGCGGCGACGGGCACGGGCGGCACCTATGCGGGCGCGGCGATGTTTTTTAAAGACAAAAACCCTGACATTCGCTGTGTGGTGGCTGATCCGATGGGTAGCGGTCTCTACAGCTATGTCAAAACGGGCGAAATTAGCACCAGTGGCAACTCGATTACGGAAGGCATTGGCAACAGCCGGGTCACTGCCAACATGGCCGGAGCCCCGGCTGACGACGCCATTCAGGTGAATGACCACGAAGCTTTGCAAGCAGTGTATCAACTGCTCTATAAGGACGGTTTGTTTATGGGCGGCTCGGTGGGCATCAACGTTGGGGCGGCAGTAAAGCTGGCGCAGCAAATGGGGCCGGGCCACACGATTGTGACGATTCTCTGTGATAGCGGGGCGCGCTATCAGTCACGACTCTTCAGCCAAGACTGGCTAAAGTCCAAGGATCTCTGGTCTGACAGTTTGTTGCCCAGCAATTTTTAAGCGTCTGGCGCTGCGAATTTTTACTTTTGATGAGAGGCGAGGGTGGCCAACTCACTGGGCGCGATCGCCCCGCGTTCGGTCACGATCGCAGTCACTAAGTCAGCTGGCGTCACGTCTGACAACGGGTTGTAGGTTTTGACCCCAGCCGGACAGGTCACCGTATCGCCCAACCGACAGACGTCGGTTTCATTGCCCTGGGCAATTGCCACCTGGGCGCCATCAGGCAGATGGAAATCCACTGTCGAGAGCGGTGCCGCCACTAAAAAGGGTAAGTTGTGGGCTTTGGCCGCGAGCGCTAACCCATAGGTGCCAATTTTATTGACCGTATCGCCATTGGCCGCAATGCGATCGGCCCCCACGACCACGGCGTCAATCATGCCCTGCTGCATACAGTGGGCGGCCATGCTGTCGGTAATCACCGTGGCCGGAATCTGCTCCTGCAGGCATTCCCAAGCGGTGAGTCGCGAGCCCTGCAGCCAGGGCCGAGTTTCGCCCACGATTACCTGGGCGAGCCGCTGCTCTTGCCAGGCCGTTCTGACGATGCCTAAAGAGGTGCCAAACCCCGAGGTCGCCAAGGCCCCGTGATTGCAGTGGGTATATAGGGTCAGCTGAGCCGGTGCTGTCGGCAGCGCCGCTAGGCCATGCTGGCCGATCGCGACACAGATCTCCCAATCTTTTTGCTGAATTTTTTGGGCGGTCTCCAGCAATCGCGCTTTGAGGTCGCTCACGCGGTCTGAGCTGTGCTGCACCTGCTCAACCATATGATCGACCGACCACATCAGGTTGGCCTTGTCGGGACGTGTCGCCTTCAGCTGCTCAGCGATCGCCTCTAGGCGCTCTAAAAAGGCAGTGCGCTCTTCAGTATCGATGACCCGCGCCCCGAGATAAAGCCCGTAGGCCGCCGCCAACCCCAAGGCTGGCCCACCCCTGACAATGCGGGTTTGAATCGCGGTCAAAATGTCTTCGCTGCGCGTGATCGAAACGACGGAATATTGCTGCGGCAGCTTTGTCTGGTCAATCAGCAGGACATGATCGTCTTGCCAGCGCACCGGAAAAACGTGGGTTTCTAACGCTTCTGTCATAGGAATTTCTGCCATAGAAATTTAGGAGGAGGCCACAGTCAGCGCGGCTGTGGCCAATTAACATCCCTGAAAAGATGAGTCGCGCTGACGGTCAGCCAAAATCACCCCGATTCTAATGGACTTTGTTCCGAATGCTAAGTCTCTGGGCTCAGGGAGAAGATGGTGAGACCTAAAGTGATGCCGCCGCGTCACAGCACTCGACCCGACGCCGATCGCTTCAAAAATTGCCCCATACCGGCTCGGCCCCGCCAGGTGTCGCCATCCACAATCAGCTCACCGCGCAAAAATACCTGCTGCACCTTGCCCTGCACGCGGCGGCCCTCAAACAGTGAATAGTCGACATTGGAATGATGGGTGTTGGCGCTCAGGGTATGCTGCGCCTCGGGATCAAACAGCACCAGATCCGCATCACTGCCCACCGCGATCGTGCCCTTTTGAGGAAACATGCCAAACATTTTGGCCGGGGCGGTAGAGGTCAACTGCACAAAGCGATTGAGATTGATGCGTCCTTCCCGGACGCCACCGTCATAGAGTAGCGGCAGGCGAAATTCTACCCCCGGTGCCCCGTTGGGAATTTTCGAAAAATCATCTTTGCCGTACTGCTTCGACTGCAAAATGCCAAACAGGTTTTCGTTAAAGCAGAAGGGGCAGTGGTCGGTGGCCACAATTTGCAGGTCGTCAAACTTCAAGCCGCGCCAGAGGGCGTGCTGACAAGTGTGATCGCGCAGGGGCGGCGTCATCACGAACTTGGCGGGTTCAAATCCCGGTCGGTCGTATTCCTCGTTGGTCAAAAATAGATAGTGGGGACAGGTTTCCGCAAAGGCGGGAATGCCGCGATCGCGCGCTTCCACGACAGCCTCAAGCGCTTCCTTCGCCGATAGGTGCACGATATACACCGGCACCTCGGCCAGCTCGGCAATGCGGATGACGCGATGGGTGGCTTCCCCTTCCATCAGGCTGGGCCGAGTCAGCTGGTGATATTTCGGCGAGGTGTTGCCCTGCTCTAGCGCTTCTTCGATCAGCGCTTGAATCACGACGCCATTTTCGGCATGGAGGTTGACCATACCCCCGTGATCGCCCACCTTGCGCATAGTGCGATAGATGTCGGCATCATCGACCATCAAGACGCCGGGGTAGGCCATGTAGAGCTTGTAACTAGAGATGCCGTCACGATTGATCAGGTCGGGCAGTTCAGCGAGAGAGCCCGGATTCACGTCGGTGAGAATCACGTGAAAGCCGTAGTCCACACAGCATTGGGGTTCGGCGGCGGCTAACCGGCGATCGAGCGCTGCTTTAGGACTCTCACCCTGAAACTGTTGGGCAAAATCGACGATGGTGGTGGTGCCACCAAACGCGGCCGATCGCGTGCCGGTTTCAAAGGTGTCGCAGGTGTAGATGTCATTGCCCATGGGCGTTTCCATATGCACATGGACATCAATGCCGCCAGGAAAAACCAGCAGGCCGTCAGCGTTATAGGTCGTGGCGTTGTCGGGGTTGATTTCACGAGCGATCGCCTCAATGCGACCGGCCTCGATCAAAATATCTGCCACGTAATCATCGACAGCGGTGACGATGCGTCCGCCTTTGATCAGCACTGGGGCCATGGGATTGCTCCAAACTTCAACAAGAGAATGGGGGATACCAGAGAGGGGAAATCAGAGGATGGTGGCAACTCGCGAGCGGGTCAGGCCGTTTGCGCTTTATAGGCGGCCCAGCCACCCAGGTCAGAGATATCGGGCCAGCCGTGCTCTTCGATCAGCGCTTGGGGATACAGCATCGCGATCGCGGTTTCACCCGTCTCTAAAGTCACCTCAGCGGGATACATGTGAGGCGGTTCGGTGGCGACGAGATGCTCGTATTGGGCCGGGGTGAGGGAGTACAGCTCGCCGGGAATCGCCATGCCGCCCGTTGCGACCGCATAAATACCGGGATGCCACCCGTCTTTCACTGCATGGAGGCGATAGCGAGCTGCGGTTTTTGCTTCGCGCACAAACGTGGCGTCTTGCAGATTGCCGTGGTCCGGTTGTCCCCGCAGGGCCGATCCACAAATAAAGACTGTTTGAGTAGCTGCAGCCGTCATGAATTCTTTCCTTGAGAACGCCGAATATTGATTTTTCAGAGGTTACTGCAATTGCCCACGCGCTGGTGGCAGCCCCATCGCAAAGATGTAAAACCTCATATCTTGATACAACCCTAAACATCCCCATCCCCGTTATTGGAGAGGGCTTCCAGCGCCTCGACCACTCGCTGTTTACTCGCTGTTAAGTGCGCCTGCATCGAGGCGATCGCCCGGTCAGTGTCGCGGGCCACAATGGCGCTACAGATTTCATGATGTTCGCTGCAAATTTCCAACACTTGCGGGTTGTGGCGCGTAGTATGCACTCGCAGCAGCATCATTTTGTCGAACACCTGATCCAGCAGTTCGGTCAGCCAACCATTGCCCGTGCTAGCAGCAATCTGACGGTGAAACTGATAGTCGAGGTTGAGCATCTCAAAGGTATTGAGGTCTGAAGTCTGGCGCTGGACGGCCCGCTCTGCTTGGGCCACCGATTGCGGCAAAACGGCTAGCGCGCGATCGCTAGCTGCGAGACAGGCCGACCGCACCGCTGCTTGTTCCAAGGCTAAGCGGCAGTCATAGAGGTGCACGGCATCGGTCGCCGACACCGAGATAATGCGCAGCCCGCCCCCGTCGAGGGTGACTAAGCCCTCTCGCTGCAGCTGTCGCAGCGCCTCTCGAATGGGGGTGCGACTGACCTGCAGTTGCTCGGCTAGATGGGTTTCGACTAGGCGATCGCCAGGGCGCAGCTCCCCCGAGAGAATGCTGGTACGCAGGGCCTGGTAAGTCTGCTCATGGAGCGACTCTCGTCGCGGTAGAGGCGTCGATAGGGTGACCAAAGGGAAAACCTCAGAGGTTACGACAGACCGGTAATAATAGCGCTAGCCAACCTAGGCATCTTGATCCCGAGCGCATCAGTCAGAATGGTTCTGCAATCTTGCCTTAAGCGGAATGACGCCTGCCATGAACCCGCATCAGGTAGGCGATTTTACAGTCATAGCTGCCGCAGATATTGTATACAGTATACGCTTCCAGCCCTACAGTAGTGGCAGAGAAGATTTAGTCACAGTTTGCCTGCAGAGAGGTTTTCCCATGGTTGCATCGGTCGTTTCTACCCTGGCGATTAATGGCGATCGCCTGATGGCCATGATTCGTCAGCTGGCTCAATTGGGCGCTCTGCCCAACGGCGGCGTCCAGCGCTTGGCATTTAGTGAAGCCGATGGCCAGGCCCGCGCCCTCGTCAGCCGCTGGATGGTCGCAGCCGGTATGACCGTGCAGACTGACCCAGCGGGCAATCTGATTGGCCGGTATGTGGGCCGGTTTGATGACGCCCCACCACTGATGACCGGCTCCCACATCGACACCGTGCCCAATGCCGGTCACTACGACGGCACCTACGGCGTGCTAGCGGGTATTGCGGTGGTCGCCGCATTGTCTGCCCACGATCGGCACCTTGACCATCCACTGGAAGTGGTGGTTTTTGCCGATGAAGAACGCACCATGATTGGCTGCAAGGCGATGGCGGGGCAACTGTTACCCGATGCCGAGCTGTATCGCAGCCGCAGCCACGAATCTATCCAAGACTGTCTGGCACGAGCGGGCGGCGATTGGGCGGCGATCGCTCAGGCCCAGCGATCGCCCGCGTCCATCGCCGCGTTTGTCGAGCTGCATGTCGAACAGGGGCCGGTGCTCACCAGCGCCGACCAGCAGATCGGCGTGGTTACCGGCATCGTCGGCCAGCAACGCTACTGGATTACGGTCACCGGTCAGTCTAGCCATGCGGGTACGACGCCGATGCCGATGCGTCAAGATGCTCTGGTGGCAGCGGCGCAGTTGGTACTGGCAATTAACCGCATCGGCAGCCAGCCCGGCGATCAGGTAGCGACGGTGGGCCGCATGGAGCTGCATCCCAACGTGCCGAACAGCATTCCTGGCCAGGTGGAGATGAGCTTAGATCTGCGGGACCTCTCCACCGGGCGGCTGCGGCACCTGCTGTTTGAAATTCAGCAAGAGATTGCCGCGATCGCCGCCGCGACCGGCACCCAAATCGCCATGGTGGAGCGGTTGCACAATGAGCCTGCCCCTGCCAACTCACACATTCAAGCCGCGATCGCCCAAGTGTGCGACGACCTGCAGCTGAGCCACTGTGCCCTGCCCAGTCGGGCCAGCCACGACGCCCAAGAACTCTCTCGCATTACTGATATGGGCATGATCTTTGTGCCCAGCGAAGGGGGCATTAGCCATGCCGAAACAGAATACACGAGCCCTCAGGACTGCCTGAACGGCGCCACTGTTTTGCTGCATACCCTCCTGCGTCTTGATCAGCACTATCACTGCCACCACTGACCCGGCCTGTCGTGCATCAAACGTGGCCATCAGACTCAATTTTGAAGCTTGCCTTTTGCCCAATGCCTCCGCATCAAGGCTGGTCACAACCAACGAGCCCGCCTGCTTGGCGATCGCAGAAGTCGGCAGTCGGAATTGAGAGATGATTTAAATAACGACTTCTTCCTTTTCGGTCGGCATCGCCGTCACCGCGCAAAACAGCTGACTCTTTGTTTCTCAGCCTCTTCAGCGTTTTCAGGTGGCCTTGGCAATTCGCTTGGGGAAAATGAGGAGTTAGCCATTCGCTCAGGCGTGAGGAGAACCATTAGAGCTGGCTGGCGTCGTGAGAATTAAGATAACCGACTTTATCCGTCCTAGATCCGTCCTAAAATTTGGCTTGGCCCTCAACGCCGGGCGTCACCCTTGCGGTAACTTATCCGGTAGCGATAGAGCCAGACCTGTAGGATTGAGGTACCTTTATCCGTGACGTGCAGTACGGTGGTGTAGGTCGCTCGTATAGTATGACTCCTCTGACCCAGCTCTTAAAACCGGCCTATGCGCCCTTGACCTTTTCGCTGCGATCGCTCTCGACCGCGGCTCCGCTTGTGGTTGCTGATGTATTGGGCTTGGCGAGTGCCGTTTATGTCAGTGTGGTGGGTCGCCACGCCTTAGGAGGTCAGTTTGAACCCGCCCTGTATTGGCGCCTCTGGCCCCTGCTCGGCATGGTCGTGGCGATTTATTTTTTGGCCAAGCTCTATCCGGCTGTCGGCCTCAGCCCTGTGGAAGAACTGCGGCGACTCTGCCTCTCCACCACTCTGTTTTATTTAGCACTAGCGGCTGTCATCTTTTTATTTCGGGAAGGCGCTACTTACTCGCGGGCGATCTTCTTGGTCGCTTGGCCCCTCTCGATGGCCGGTGTTTGGCTGACCCGTATCGCCATGCGTCGCCTGGTGGCCCCTTGCCCTTGGTGGGGGTTTCCGGTTGTGGTGATGGGCGCAGGCCGCACCGGTGAGTTAGTAATTCGGACGCTGAAGCGACAGCCGGGCCTAGGGTTTAAGCCCGTTGCCGTATTAGACGATGATCCCAAGAAACAGGGCTTTGTGGAGTCAGTACCGGTGGTGGGGCGGCTCTCGGTAGCGCCCTATGTCGCCCGCGATCGCCATGTCAGCTATGCGATCGTCGCCATGCCCGGTGTGCCTCGCGACAAGCTGCTGGCGATTTTAGAGCGCTATGGTCACACCTTTCCCCATTTACTGGTCATTCCCGACCTATTTGGGTTTGCCAGCTTATGGGTCAGTGCCACCGACATGGGCGGCATTTTGGGGCTTGAAATTCGCCAGCGCCTGCTGCTACCAGGACCCCGATTTACGAAAAGCATTTTGGACTGCTGTTTAACGATTTTGCTCGGTCTGTTTGCCCTACCGCTGTTTCTGTTCATCATGGTGGCGGTCAAGCTCGATTCACCTGGGCCGATCTTCTATGGCCAGCACCGCCTCGGTCGCGGTGCTCGCCCCTTTAAAGCCTGGAAATTTCGCTCGATGGTGACCAATGCCGATGAGGTTTTGCAACACCACCTGATTGAAAATCACCTTTATCGAGAAGAATGGGAAAAGGAGCGCAAGCTCAAAAGCGACCCTCGCATTACGCGGATTGGTCGCCTGCTCAGACGCACCAGTTTAGACGAGCTGCCGCAACTGTGGAATGTTTTGCGCGGTGAGATGAGTCTGGTCGGGCCGCGCCCCATTGTGGATGCCGAAGTGGCGCACTATGCCGACAAGTTCGAACTTTATAAGCGGGTACCGCCGGGGATTACTGGACTATGGCAAGTTTCTGGCAGAAATGACGTCACTTATTCAGAGCGGGTCAACTTGGATGCTTACTACGTCAGAAACTGGTCTGTCTGGTTAGATATTTATATTTTACTGAGAACTATCTGGGTGGTATTGATCGGAGATGGCGCATACTGATGCACGATCGCAGTGGCTAGATCAAGGGCCGGCACTTTGGAATGGCGTGCTGCCGGTATGCCTATTTCTGTTGCCCTATCCGTATTCGATGTTTGTGGGGCTAGTCGGTTTCTTAGCCTTAGCACTGTGGCAAAGCTACTTTTATCCTGGGGCTGTGCTCAAGCTGTTATCTGACAGTGGCTTTATTGCGGTGGGTCTATTGCTCATTGTCAGTGCGGGCTTTGCAACGTTTCGAGGCGAAGCCTATTTGCAGCTCGCTCACTTTCTGCCTTTTTTCTGGTTTTGGGCTGTTTTGACGCTCTATCTCAAGCAGACCGCTGATCCGTGGCTGCAGATTTATCGGTGGGCGCTAATACTCGTGCTGACCACCCTACCGGTCAACCTCATCGGCATCGTGGAATACATTCTCAAGATCAACTATCCGGGGATTTTAGCGGCTTATCTACCTTGGGTCGATTGGCTCTATCTCGGCGATCTACATGTTCCTCGCGCCTTCTCAGTGTTTGATTATCCCAACACGTTAGCCAGCTATCTCGTGATGATCTTGGGCCTTAACCTGGGCCTGATCTTTGCGGGGCAGAGGCCCATCGAGAAGGCTAAACAGCCACTGTGGTTTCGTTATGCTCTGGGGGCCAATCTGCTACTCACGCTGATGTGCCTGTTTGCCTCAGGCTCGCGCAATGGGTATTTAGTCGCAATTTTGCTGCTGCTGGTCGGCTTTGTGGGGGCGCGCACGAATCGGTGGGTCAGGCTGCTCGGCCTCGCCGGTTTCACCATTATCGTTTTTACGACCCTGCGCTTTGGCCTGGCTGGGCGCGCGCTCTCGTGGAGCTGGGTGACCGATGACCCGCGCGTCCACGTCTGGGGCTTAGCGATGAAAATGATTCGCGATCGCCCTCTCGTGGGTTATGGATTAGGTAACTACAAGCTGCTCTACAACGGCGAAGTCCCGGGCTACAGCTACATTGCCCATGCCCATAGCTTCTGGTTGACGTTGGCCTCAGAGGCGGGATTACCAGTCATGCTGTTATTTACCGCAGCGGTCGGCCTGATTGTTTATCGGGGCTACCGAGCGCTGCTCAGCGTGAAAGGACACCCGTCGTATTACAGCGTATTCATGGGCTACCATCTCAGCTTTTTAGCCATTTTGCTCTTCTCGCTGGTCGATATCACGCTGTTTGAAGCGCGTGTCAACCTCCTCGCCTGGCTCAGCTTAGCGGTCATTGGCGTTGGCCCAGAGCTCAGCCATGCCCTCAAGCGTCAACCCTAGAGGCTGTCATCCTTTAGCGGCTGAGTCCTGAAGTCACGACAGCCTTTTGACCCGCACAAACGCCTACCGCGTATTGCTTGACCGGCCAAAATCAAAACAGTAGCTATAGCAATCCGCATAAAGGTCTAATCGGTTAAAGTGGTCGAAAGTTTAGAG
>CALCCA010000048.1 GCA_937899725.1 uncultured Halomicronema sp. | reverse complement strand
CCGAAGGGGCGATCGCCCCTTCGGCTTCTCAGGTTTTTAATGAAAGTTCGAGCGATCAGCTCCCGCTTCAACTCCGCTTAACCTGCCAGTAGCGAGAGTTGAGCAGAATCGTCGCAACGAGTCTCCACAAGGAGAAAATTCAGCCTGTGGAGATATTTTCAAGCCACCCCTAAGCTGGTTTACTGAGTCGCGATCGCCTCCTCAATCCAGCCGTCAAATAAATCCTGATTGTCGGCAACCCAAGCTTCAGCATGGGCTCGAATTTGCTCTGGGGTATCTTCGCCATCCTGCATCAGCTGATTTTGCGCACTAACATCGCCAATGGGCACCTCCACCAACTCAAAGAACTTGGTAGCAGCCGGATTTTCATCCACGAACACTTGGTTAGCCAAAATCACTTGTTGGTCTACCGCAAAGCCCAGATTTTTGCCTTCAGCACTCGTTTCTGCTTCGGTCACCTCAGCCTGGGCTTCTGGCAGGCTGGTATAAGGCACTTCTAGCCAGGTGACATCCTCATCGTCTTTGAGTACACCACTCACCCACAGGGGAGTCCAGGTATAGTACAGCACCGGTTCGCCCTGCTCATAGCGGGTAATCGTATCGGCAATCAGGGCAAAATACTGGCCTTGGTCATGCTGCACGGTATCGCGTAGACCATATTCATCCAACTGGTGCTCAATGACCAATTCGCAGCCCCAGCCAGGGTTGCAGCCGGTGAGGTTGGCCTTACCATCGCCATCGGTATCAAACAAAGCGGCAATTTCTGGGTCTTGCAGCTGCTCTAGTGAAGTGATGTCGTATGCTTCTGCCGTGGCTTGATCGATCTTGTAGCCCTGCAGCACATTGGCAATATAGGTGCCTGTACGTTCTAAAGCGTCGTCGCCACCGCTGTTGGCGTAAAACTCTTCGTGCAGCGTTTCCCAGTGGGCAGAGGTATAGGTGATGCCGCCATTAGCCGTATCAACGTGCAGCGTGGCGTATTCCAACTCTTTGGGAGATTCAATGGTGTACCCCAGGCGCTCTAGACCAATATTGACGATCTCGGTCTGAAAGCGTTCTTCTAACACGGCATAACCGGGGGTGACGCCAATCCCTTCTCCTGGTGTTGCCGTGGCTGTGGCGGCTGCTTCAGTCGTTTCGCCTGATTCCGCGCCTGAGTCGGTGGCTTGCTCGCCCGAGCCACAGGCCGATACGCCCGCGATCGCCATCGCCAAGGTCGCCGCTAGGCCCAGCTTTTGGGTGGGTACTGAAAAAGTAGATAGATGAAAATCAAAAACCATAATGTTTCACAAAGTGGAGTACAAAACAAACACGATTGCCTCAGTCCCCAAGGCACCAAAGACTGATCGGGACTGGTTTAAGGAAGCTCCTAAGGAGTCACCGTCGGCGGCTGCGGACGTTTGCCTAGAGCCTTGCGAATCGCTCCTACGGGGCCACGATCTTGCCAAGATACGCCGCTCTGAGACGATTTACCAATCCCTTGGGTCAGGCGATCGAGCACTACCGCCATGATGACAATGCCGAGTCCGCCCACTGCCGCCAGACCCACATCTAAGCGGCCAATGCCTCGGTTGACCATTTGGCCTAACCCTTCGACCGCAATTAATGAGGCAATGACGACCATCGACAGCGCCAGCATAATGGACTGGTTGATACCCGCCAAAATGGTGGGCATCGCCAGCGGCACTTGCACTTCCCAGAGCATTTGCCCCGGCGTTGAGCCAAAAGACTGAGCCGCTTCAATCGTTTCCAGAGAAACTTGACGAATGCCGATGTTAGTCAGGCGAATCAGCGGGGGCACCGCAAAAATAAAGGTCACAATGACCCCAGGCACCTTGCCGGTGCCAAAGAGCATGACCACTGGCACTAGATAGACAAAAGCGGGCAGCGTTTGCATCGCGTCTAAGATCGGTCGAATGGCGGCCTCCACGCGATCG
Source organism: uncultured Halomicronema sp. (assembly GCA_937899725.1). Taxonomy (GTDB): domain Bacteria; phylum Cyanobacteriota; class Cyanobacteriia; order Phormidesmidales; family Phormidesmidaceae; genus Halomicronema. The sequence continues at coordinate 26,120 of CALCCA010000048.1, read as the reverse complement.
CTGCGAGCGGAGGCAATGCCTAAGGGCAAGCCCACTAAAATGCACAGCACGACCGCCGTAATCACCAGTGACAAGGTGGTCATGGTTTCTGGCCAAGCGCCCATTAGCCCCACAAAGATCATGGCCAGCACACTAAAGATAGCGAGACCCCGACTGGCAAACTGCCAGGCAAATAACCCTAGTACCGCCAGAAAAACAACCGGGGGCACCGCTTGCAAAAACGCTTCAATCCCATTGAGGGTTTGGCTAATGGGGACTCGGATCAGTTGAAAAATCCAGCGGAAGTTGGTCACAATCCAATCGACCGCGGTCGAAATCCAATCGCCCAACGGAATAATCTCCGTCGACTGGTTGAGAAATAACCAGTTAAAAAAGTCTGGAATTGCAGTATCCATGATTTCAAGAAAATTACAGCTAAGGCTTAGCGGCTGACCGACTCCGATCACCAATGGTGGCAAGAACTGTCGTCAGGGAGCACCGGTTGGCCACCGGATTAGTCGTCACCGCCGCGAGATCAAACAGCCACTTGGTCAACCGGTGACGCGGGCGCGGTCCCCTCCTCCTCAGCGCCCTGACTGAGGCGACCAATGCTGGCGAGAATATCGGACTGCTCGACCACGCCCTTAAACTTGCCTTTGCGGTTAACCACCGCGATGGGCGCGCCATATTGCGCTAAGTGAAAGATTTTTTCTAGACTCGTCGAGGCTTCCACCGTGGGAAAATCTGTCCGCATGACCGCTTCCACCGCTTCCACACCGCTTTGCACGGCGCTTTCTAGATCTTTACGATCGAGGATGCCGACGGGTTTACCCTGACGATCAACCACGTGCATGCGACGGCGTTGGTGGGTTTGCATATCTTCTAACGCGGCGCGGGCTGACCCCTGCCCCAAGATAAAGGGCACCGTTTGCCGCACAATCGAGCCCGTCTTTAAGACCTGAGCTCGGTTTACATCTTGAGTAAAGGCCACGATGTAATTATCCACGGGGTTGGTGATAATTTCTTCTGGCGTCCCCACTTGGACGAGATAACCATCCTTCATAATGGCGACGCGATCGCCAATTTTCAGCGCTTCTTGAATGTCGTGACTGATAAACACAATGGTGCGATGCAATTCAGTTTGTAACCGCATCAACTCGTCTTGCATCTCTCGGCGGATCAACGGATCGAGCGCACTAAAAGCTTCGTCCATCAATAAAATCGGCGCATCCGTCGCCAGCGCTCGGGCCAACCCCACCCGTTGCTGCATGCCCCCACTGAGAGCACTGGGCGAGTAATCGGCCCACTTGCGCAGACCGACAATTTCGAGGGTCTCGAACGCTTTTTGTCGGCGTTCCTCAAGGGGCAGACCCCGCATCTTCAAGCCGTATTCAGTATTTTCTAAAACTGACTTATGGGGAAACAGACCAAACCGCTGAAAGACCATCGAGATCTTGGTGCGACGCACCTCTCGTAGCCGTGGCAAATCTACCTTAGCGACATCTTCACCATCAATGTAAACATGACCGCTGGTCGGCTCAATCAAGCGATTGAGACATCGCACTAAAGTCGACTTACCGGAGCCGGAAAGTCCCATGATGACAAACAGTTCCCCCTCCGCAATGGAGAGCGAAACATCGGCGACTCCCAACACATGGCCCGTCGCCTGCAAAATGGCATCCCGATTGCCTCCCTCCCGAAAAAGCTTCAAGGCATGGGTCGGATTTTTGCCGTAAATCTTAACTAGATTTTCTATCTGGATCTTAGGTTGTGAACTTGACATTGCTAACTCTGATGAAATCGAGCAGTCGGCTAGTTCACTCAAACAGAGCGAAAAACCCACCTTCTCTTAAGCACTTTCAGCCCGCTGAACCAATGACCACTCCAGGCTTGGTGATGCAGCAATCCTCTGAACCCCTAATCAAAGGGAGGACTCTCAATAAGACAGTGATTTTGGGGGTTTTCAAAAAACTGAAAGAAGGCAGTGGCTTGCAGTCGCTGTTTTCCCATCAAAGCTATCCATCGTGAGACTCAGGAAAGTTTTCTACACCACTGAGTGACTCCAGGTTACCGAATTATGACCATCTACGGAACTTTCTCTGCTGTAGACCTTATCGGTAATAAACTGCTCTGCATTTATTTAGATGCAGAGGCTATCAGAATATTTGGATTTTGCTGAAGAATTGACTGCTTTTTAAATTCCGATTAAGTCTTTAAGACTGATGCATTGACAAAAAGACCGCATGTGCATGGATGGACTTCGTATTCTGCGATACGCTAGCTGCCCATTATGCCCGTCCATTCTCACCTCACCAGGATTTCAATGCCGATTCATGAACAGCGATCTGGGAAGGGGGAAACGAAAGCCCACAATGGCGATCGCCCCTCCCGCTTTTGGCATTTTCGATGAAAATTCGAGCGATCAGCTCCCCGGTTTCTCACTCACGTTTTTATGATCACGGTCTTCCCGACAGCAACCGGGGAGCTTGGCATGATTTCCCAGGCAATTTCTCCGTGTTACAGAACAATTCTGAGCAGCAAAGATGACATAGGATGGCGGTGATTCTCGGGTATGTGTTTAGCGTCCAGCTACTGCCGATCCCCCTCAATCCCCCTAAAGCCCTGCGGGCAATAACCCTGCGGGTATGGCTGTGCTAAGGCTGCGCGTAGAAAAAGGGGGAAACCCTTGCACAGCGGAAAATCTGACAGAGCCCCTTTTTCTGTGGCGCAGCCTGCCCGGAGGGCGTAGGGGCGGCGACAGCGGGGGATACTAAAGATCACGCTAAACAGATACCGGCGGAATCGTCGCTTTTTGGTTGAAGCTTGTCTACAGTGCATCCCTTTGCCCATGCTCGCCTTTGAACGCCAGGAACTCTTTGACACCCTCAGCGCCCTGCCTTCAGCGCAGTTTGGCGCGATCGCGTTTGCCCTAGACCCACCCAGCGGCACCATTCCCGACGACACTGCCGCTCAGGGGAAACGGGTAGAGGCCCTGCTCAACTGGGCAGAAGGCCCAGGCGGAGTGGGTCTGCAGGCAGTCCAGGCAGTGCTGTATCAGACTCTCGGCAAAGCACCGCCGCCGCAGACGGCCATCTGCCCCTACAAAGGCCTGTCTTACTTCGACTGCAACGATCGCGACCACCACTACTTTTACGGTCGCGAAACGCTGACCCGAACCTTGCTAGAAAAGGTCGAGCAGGAAAACTTTTTGGTGATCGTCGGGGCCTCTGGCAGCGGTAAATCCTCGGTGCTGCGAGCCGGGCTGTTGCAGCAGCTCAAAGATCGCGGCGACAGCGAAATCCGCATCCTCGTGCCGGGTGAGCAGCCTCTCCAAAACCTGGGCCTGGCCTTTGTAGACGAAACCCTGGAACGCCTGGAGCGAGCCCATCAGCTGCAAACGGTGGATGAGCTGATACGTAAGGGCGCGACGGGGCTCGCCAGCCTGGTCAGAACCTCCCCGAAGAACCACGTCGTGCTCGTGGTCGATCAGTTTGAAGAAGCCTTTACCATGTGCCACGACCTCGCCGAACGGCAAGCCTTCTTTGCCACCCTGTTGGGTGCCCTGGCTGCCACCAATCAGCTGCGGCTGATTTTGGCCATGCGATCGGACTTTGTCGGCAAATGCTTTGAAGCCGACTACAGCGGCCTCGCCACCCAGGTCAAAACCCATCTGGAGCCCATCTTGCCGATGTCGCAGGAGGAACTTACTCAGGCCATCACCGCCCCCGCCCGCCAGGTGGGTATCTCGTTAGAACCGGGCCTGGTCGAAGCCCTACTCAAAGACGTTGACCCCACCTCTGGCAGCCTGCCCCTGCTGCAATACACCCTGACGGAACTGTGGCAGCGCCAGCAAGAGCATCAGCTCAAACTATCTACCTATATGCAGCTCGGCGGCGTTACCGGCACCCTGCAACAGCGCGCCGACACTGTCTACTCTGCTCTCACCCCCGACCAACAACACACCGCCAAACACATCTTTCTCAGCCTGACGCAACTGGGCGAAATGGTAGATTCGATAGGCTCACTACAGACTCCAGACACCCGCCGCCGCATTACCCAAGCCAGCCTGATTTCGGCCCAGCACCCCGAAGCGCAAGTCGTCGCAGTGGTGAAGCAACTGGCCGATGCCAATCTCGTCGTCACCGATGAACGGACATTAGAAGGGGGAGAAAGGAGGGCGATCGTCGATGTTGCCCACGAAGCCCTGATCCGCAACTGGCCTCAACTACGACACTGGCTTGACGAAAACCGCGACTTGCTTCGGCAGCAGCGCAAAATCGAGCAGGCTTCCGAAGAATGGAGCCAGCAGCCCCAAAAACAACAAAAGCGCTACCTGCTGGAAGGTCGTCAACTATCAGATGCTCAAAGCTTTCGGAAACAGCACAGTGTTGACCTCCCCCTATCGGAACAGGCGGAAGCTTATGTGATGAAGAGCCTCAGCCACCGACGCCATAACCGCATCAGGTTGACCGTGGCTAGCCTAATCATTCCCCTGGCGTTGGCCAGCTATGCAGGCATCCAAACTGCAACTTACTTTAGGTTACGCCCCCACTGGGATCTGGTTTACACTTACGACCCGGTCAATAATAAAATGGATGGAGCTCGATTGGAGAGGGCCCTGAGAGCACTCAACGACGCCAACCGTTCCCTACAAAGAGTCTCCCTACAAGCTGCCTTCCTCCGCTACGCCGATCTCAGCAACGTCAACCTCAGCAACGTCAACCTCAGCTACGCTAGCCTCAGCTACGCCAGTCTCTACAAAACTGATCTCCGCGACGCCAATCTCCGTGACGCTAGTCTCTACAAAACTGATCTCCGCGACGCCGATCTCCGTGAGGCCAATCTCCGCTACGCCAATCTCCGCTACGCCAATCTCCGCTACGCCAACCTCAGCAACGTCAACCTCAGCGGCGCCAACCTCCGCAACGCCAACCTCAACAGCGCCAATCTCAGTAACGCTAGCCTCAACATCGCCAACCTCCGCTACGCCAACCTCAGTAACGCTAACCTCAGTAACGCTAGGCTCAGCAGCGCCAACCTCCGCAACGCCAACCTCAGCAACGCTGACCTCAGTAACGCCTACCTCCGCTTCGTTGACCTCAGCAACGCTGACCTCAGCAGCGCCGTCCTCAGCAGCGCCGACCTCCGCCTCGTTGACCTCAGCAGCGCCGATCTCAGCAGTGCCATTCTATTGGCGACCGACTTGAGGGGCACTCAAAGACTTACGCTAGAACAACTGAATGGAGAGACTCCACCGCTGCTCTGCCACTCTCCGTTATCGGCTTCTCTGGCGACAGTCGTCAGCCTAGACAAAGACTGTGAGGCCCTTCCCCCGATCTTGCAGGAGCGGTATCCACACTGGTTTGAGACACTGGCAGAGGCGAAAGCTTATGTCGAAGAGGCCCGTCAGAAGGTGTGGGAGTAAGGGGAAAAATGATTAGAGGGTTGAGGGTTGGGGGTAGAGGGTGATGGAGTAGGTGGGGAAGCGCCTGGTAGAGGCATGACCAAGGTTGTTTGGACGGCTTATCTGAAATATCGCGCTACACGCAGGGGCAGTGACTCCCATTACGATTCACGCCACCACTCGCCAACAGATTCGATTTCGCTTGAAAACTGGACGATTTGTCACCCATGGCTAATACTCAATTGCCGACTTCACAAATGAATTATTTCAGCGAAGAAGATATTCTTCATCTGCTCATTTCCGAAGAACCTGAAGCTGGCAGTATTGAAATCAGCCCCAACATTACCGCCGAACTCAACGATGCCGGTGAGCTGATTGGCATCGAAATTCTCAATGCCAGCACCTACATCCGAGACATGGTTTTGGAATCAGTTCAGGGCAAAATTTTGAACCTGGTTCGTTAAGCAGGCGAGTCAAAACACTCTGCCCAGCAGAGCCGCCACGAACCAACCGCTACGCCTGAATCCCCTGACGAAAGGCATTGGCGGCTTCCAGACGAGAGATTTGCGCTATCAAAACGCATTGGCTCAAGAACTTGATATCCAGCCCTGCCAATGCTGGAATCTCGCTACGGTCAACGGTTACATCCTCACCACCCTGCAGCCGGTACAGGCTAAACACCCCATCCTGCCAAAACCAACCTCCGGCACTGGCCCCCAGTCCTCACGCCCCAGCCAATACCGAGCAGATTTGATGGCCATCCTGGCCGTTCCTGAGTGGTCGGGTGAGGAGTCGCAAACAGGTCGGGTGGGGGCAGGCTAGGCAGCCTACCCAACAGATTTTCTCTTTCGATCAGGTCGTCTAAAAATCGGGATCACCCTTCCCCGCGATCCAGACACCGTGCTTTTTTCGTTCACCGGTTGCGCCGCTGTCATCATCGCCAGCCCCTACCCAGCCCCTAGAGACGTAATGCGCTGGGCTCACCACCGCCGCGATCCCAGCCCCGATCATCGATATCGCTACAACGATTTTGACACTGCCCGCTATTCTGGAATAAGTCTCAAAGCATCTTAATGCCGTTCGTTCGGTCTGTTTGTCCTGCCGCCCCTATTGCGAATACCTATCATGTCTAGCCAGCGTCCCGATGTTCTCTTCCTAGTCTTGGACACGCAGCGAGTCGATCGCCTCTCCTGCTATGGCTGCCCCCTCGACACCACTCCTCACATCGACGCCTTTGCCGCCCGGGCTACCCGCTACCAAATGGCGATCGCCGCCGCCCAATGGACTGTCCCTTCCCACGCCTCCATGTTTACCGGGCTGTATCCCTCCGCCCACACCATGACCCAGTCCTACTCCGTGCTGCCTGACGACATCACCACCCTGGCCGAGCGGCTGCAGGCGGGCGGCTACTTCACCGCTGGCTTTTGCAACAATCCCCTCGTCGGCGTCATCAATAACGGTTTGCGGCGCGGCTTTCAGAGCTTTTTGAACTACAGTGGCCTGCTCACCTCGCGTCCCAATCAGGCTGGGGTTTCCTCCAGCATCATTGGTCGCTATCGCCAATGGTTTAAGCGGCAAATTTCCGGCACTATGACCAAGCTGCAAGATGCCTTTGCCCGCTCTGACTGGTTACTGTCACTCTCCTTTACGCCACTGATGGTGCCGTTGTGGCAAACTGCCCTCAGCTTCAAAGGCAACACCGCCAAATCCCTCGAAGATACGGCCCGACTACTGTGCGATCGCCCCGACACCGAGTCAGATCAGCCGATCTTCGCCTTCGTCAACCTGATGGGCACCCACATGCCCTACCATCCCCCCCGCGCCTATATCGAAAAATATGCGCCCCACGTGCTGCGCGATCGCGACGCCCGCAACTTTTTGCAACGCTTTAACAACGACGTTTATGGCTGGCTGGCTCCCCTCACCGGTGCCCTCGACGACGACCAAAAAAAGACCCTTGACGGCATGTATAACGCCGAAGTCGCCTACCAAGACGAACTCCTGGGCGACTTCTTTAAAACCCTCGAAAACGCCGGTCGCCTCGACAATACCCTCGTCGTCATCTGCGCTGACCACGGTGAACATCTGGGCGAAAAACAGCTGATGGGTCATAGCCTCTCGATTTACAACGAGCTGGTGCGCGTGCCCCTAATCATCCGTCAGCCCAGTTCCGCCCCCGCCCCGGTGCCCGTCGTAGATGAAGTGATCTCCACCCGTCGCCTCTTTCAAACCGTGCTCGACGCCACTGGCCTCGCCACCGCCACCGAACAGACCCTCTCTCTGCTGCCCCAACTTCAACCCACCCCCGAAACCGACTATGTCTTTGCCGAGGCCATTCCCCCGCAAAACGTCGTCAACCTGATGCAAAAACGCCAGCCCCAACTCGTGCGCGATCGCGCTTGCGACCAACCCCGCCGCGCCGTTTGGATGGGCACCCATAAGCTGATTGAAACCGGCAACCAGGCGATCGAGCTCTACGACGTCAGCGAAGACCCCCAAGAAACCCTCAATATCAGCGCCATCCTGCCCGAAAACGTCGAGGCTCTGCAGGAGTGCCTGCAATCCTTTGCCGGTGAAATCAACGGCTACGGCACCCCCGTCAACACCCGCCGCGCCCCCGACTACGACGATCCCGAAGTGCAGCGACGCTTGCAGGATTTGGGCTATTTGGAAGACTAGAAAGAATGGAGAATTCGGAAGGCGGAATGCGGAATTCGGCAGATGGAACTCAAAACTCTGCATTCCCTACCCATTTCATATTAGGCATATCGTCCGGGCGAGGCAGGCTCGCAGTCACCTACAGATAAAGTCTTAGAAGCTTTTGGCGAGCCTGTCTCGCCCCTGCCGTTTCTTGTCCCTCGCACCCTCCACCCCCTACCCTCTAATCTTTTCCCCCATGTATCCTCCCGTCGACCCCATCCTATTTGAAATTGGCCCCTTCGCCCTGCGTTGGTATGGCTTGCTGATGCTGGCGGCGATTTTAGCCGCCGCTCAGGTCGCCAGTCGCCAGGTGGCCCGCCAGGGCGAAGATCCCGACAACCTATGGGATATGCTCTTCTGGATCTTGATTCCTGGGTTTATCGGGGCGCGGCTCTACTACGTCTTTATCCAATCGCCGCGTGGCCCCACCGGCCTCGGCTACTATCTGCAAAATCCGGGGCAAATTCTGCAAGTGTGGGGCGGCGGCATTCACATTTTTGGCGGCTTCATCTTTGGTGGCATCGCCCTGTGGATCTTTACCCGCATCCGCCAACTCGACGCCCTGCCCTACCTGGATGCGATCGCCCTGGGTCTCCCCCTCGCGCAAGCGATCGGCCGCTGGGGCAACTTCATCAACCAAGAGCTTTATGGCCCGCCAACCACGCTGCCGTGGGGCTTACGCATCGATCGCATCCACCGCATCGTTCCCTACAATGACCTCACCGCCTATCCCGCCAGCGTTCGCTTTCATCCCCTGTTCCTCTACGAATCCCTGTGGAACTTTTTGGGATTTGCCCTCATTTTTTGGCTGTCTCGCCGCTTTGCCCAACAGCTCAAACCCGGTGATATCGCCCTGATGTATCTGATCTGGTATCCCCTCGGTCGCTTCTTTATCGAATTTCTGCGCACCGATTCGTGGTTCTTTGCCGGTACTCCCTTCAACGTCGTCCATATCTTGACCGCGATCGCCGTCCTCGTCGGCAGTATCGGCCTCTACCTGAGACATCGGCCCGCCGCCACCGCTGGCGAAAGTAGTCGCTAGTGTCTTGAATGCGAGGGGACAGCGGAGCGAGGGAGCAGGGGAGCAAAGTTTTATCCTCGTGACTCGGAGATCAGATCGAAAATCTCGCCCCTCCGCTTCCTTGCCCCCCTGCTGCTCCGATACCCTCCACCCCTCTCCCACAACTCTCTACTCCGCCACTCCCCCTACCCCCACAACCGCCGCCGCTCCGCCCCATTCAGCCGCTGATGCGCATCTCGTAATAGCTGCGGAATTGCCAATTCACTCGGGCAGCGCGGCAGGCATTCACCGCAATCAGTGCAGCGATCGCCCTTCCGCCCCGGAAACCAATGCCCGGCATTTTCAAACATGCGGTAGCGATACTGGCCGTAGTCAGTCATGTCATAGGCGATCGCCAAGTTCCGCAATCGCAGCACCTCGGGAATATTGATGCCTTCCGGACAAGGTAGGCAGGCATAGCATTGGTGGCACTGATCCGTTCCCAGCCGCGCCGGTGCCGCCGCTATCAGTCGTTGCAAAGCCGCCGTTTCTTCAGAGGTAAGAGGGCCGGTGTGATCGCTCACCGCTAGCGGCAGCGCCAGTTCACCGGCGTGAGCCGGGCCAACGCTTAATGTCGTGATCGCGGGCTGACTCAACAACCAGCGATAGGTTAGAGGCAGCGGCTCAAAGGGGGCACAGAGCTGCCGCAGCCGCTCCGGCGGGGTGTAGAGCAGTCCCCCTTTGTCCGCCGGGGAGATGATAAAAACTCCCATTCCCTGCTCATGGGCCTGCTGCACCACAGCCTGATGATGCGGAAAAGACCAGTAGTAGTGCAAATTCACGAAAGCAAACTGCCCCGACGCGATCACCGCTGCAATCACTGCCTGTGAGCCGTGAGTCGAAAAGCCAATATGCCGCACTCGTCCCGCCGCTTGAGCCGCTCTGATCGCTGCCATACAGCCATCGGGTGCTTGCACCCAGGCCAAATGCTCTGGTGTATTAATGCCGTGAATAGCCAGGCAGTCGAGCGTCTCCACCTGCAGACGGCTGAGCGATGCCTCTAGCTGAGCGGCCATCGTCGTCGCGTCCGGCGTCGGGGGAATTTTGGTCGTCACGGTGACTTGCGATCGCACCCTTGGCCCTAACGCCTGCAACACCTGTCCCAGCAGCACCTCACTCTGTCCATAGCCTCGTGCTGTCTCAATATGATTAATACCTGCCTCTAGGGCCGCGATCACCGTCGCCTGAAAGGTGGCTTGATCCGCCAGCGATCGCATCGTCCCCAACGAAAACACCGATAGCGACAGGCCCGTTTGGCCAAATTGGCGATATTGCATGGGTCAACTTGCGAAGAGAGCGTGCGTCCAAGCTTTGAGAAAATGAAGAGCCTCTTCTAACCTCTCCTTCTCTTTGGCAAATCCTGCCCGGACGGCTGAGGGAAGGAACCAGGCATCTAGCATAAACCTCTCCTTATTTAAGGAGAGGTGACGCAGGCGGTGAGGTTACATCCTGGCAAGGGCGCTCACTGAAATCGTTGTGAGGAGTAGCCTGAAGACAGAGCGTATAGAATAGTCTCTCGTCCCAATCATACTCACGAGCAGCGACACAGCGCCGCGAGCGCCTACTGCTCAAACGTATCGTTGCTAATCTCACCCTGCTGCGTGAAATCGGAGGGGCTGAGATTCGAGATGAATTCGCGAAAGGCTTGCTTTTCCGCCTCATCTGCCGCCTGATCAACCGGGATTGACGCATCTGCAATCACTTCTTCCATCACCCAAATCGGCGCATCCATGCGCAGGGCGATCGCAATCGCGTCGCTGGGGCGGGCATCGAGTTCCTTACGAGTTTCGCCCGCACTGAGCGTCAATAACGCAAAAAACGTATTATCCTTCAGCGCGTGAATGACGATTCGCTCTAACGTCATGTCCCAGTCGTCCATCAGATTGACAAACAAGTCATGGGTGAGGGGACGCGGCGTCTGTTGATTCTCGAGGGCGCTAACAATTGACTTGGCTTGGTCTTGACCGATGTAAATCGGCAGGGCGCGACGATCTTCAGTGTCTCGTAAGAGCACAACCGGATTGCGAGAAATCGCATCAAGCGCAATACCAGCGACTTTCATCTCAATCATTAGCTTGGCCTCTACATCTGACGGTACGGGTTAAGCAGTGGGGGAACTCCACGGTTTAGCTGTGATTTTAGGTGACGGCGACAACTGCAACTGTTCAATCTCTCGCTTTACTGATTTTTTGCTCAACAATATGACCGCAAAAGCTGATGGGAGCAGACAGCTTCTCTAGAAAATATGAGTAAATCTGCAGTCAAAAGGCCATCGAGCGCTCAAGAAGATAGATGTTAGCAGAGAGAAAGTTCGGTATCGTCTTTAAGTATGCCCTCATCTCCCACCGGATGGGGGGCGATCGCGGGAATATTTTGGGTAAAAGATTGTGTTTACGGGCCTCATCCAATCCCTAGGAAGCCTGACGCGGCTGGATACTAACCATGTCAAGATCGAATGTCCTACTGCCACGGGCGATCGCCTGTTGCACGACATGGCTGTGGGTGACAGCATCGCGGTCGATGGCGTCTGCCTCACGGTGGAAACCGCCCTCAGCAATGGCTTCATCGCCACCGCCTCACCAGAAACCTTGAGGCGATCGACCCTGGGCGAACAGCCTGATGGGGCCATCGTCAATTTAGAAAGCTCGCTGCGGGTGGGCAGCAAAATTGGCGGCCACTTCGTCACCGGTCACGTGGATGGGTTTGGCAGTTTGACCAGCGCGATCGCCACCGCCACCTCATGGGAGCTACGGTTTGCCGTCGCGGCCTCCGCAGTAGCCCGCTACATCGTGTCAAAAGGCAGCATTGCCGTTAACGGCATTAGTCTCACCGTGGCGGACTGTAGCGCGAGTGGCGACTGGTTTACCGTAGCCGTCATCCCCGTTACCTATAGCGAAACGAATCTGCAACATCTGCAGCCACAGCAGGCCGTCAATCTGGAAGGCGATGTGCTGGGCAAATATGCCGAAAAGTTTCTCAATCTGGCCCCCGACCCATCGAATCCCGCCGTTGACGTTTCCTTAGACTTCTTAGCCCAGCACGGCTATCACTAAGAGGATGTCAAGCAATAACCGATCCAAGCACCCGGTTTCTATGAAAAACTTGCTGGAGACGATGAACCTGTTTTCAGAAACATTGGCCTGTTCTCAGAAACCGGATGCTTCAGACTGGGTAGACCTAGCGGTTTGAGCGGCAGCAGGCCCGGTCAGGCCGATCCTCAGAGTTTTAAGCGTTTATATCATAACGACGCGCCCTAGTGCCCCCCTGATCTCACTGCGGCACAGCCATTGAGCCGGTTCCTGAGACGCTCTACAGTGGTGGAATAGTGACGTAGGCAGCTGGCCCGCTAGCGCCCGTCAGCTCTGCGCCCCGCGATCTACACAGGACTCAGCGAGATGCTCAAACTTAGTCATACTCTCCCAGTATTCGGGCTGTTGCTCGGCACCGCGATCGCCCTCACGCCCCGCGCCGCGATCGCCCGTACCTGCCAGGCCGCTCGCCCTGCCCCCGCCAGCCCCGAACTCAAAGCCTTTGACATCGACGAGTTTGACCTCACCCTCACGATTCCCAGCAACTACCGCTCCATGCTGCGCAGTAGCGGGCACATCACCTTTCACGACCCCAATAGCTTTGCCTTTATTCAGTGCCTCGTGCGCGCTGGCGAATATGGCGCCGTGCCGCCTTATGTAGCGCTAGAGATTCATCCCGGTGCCACTCCCCAAACCAACCTGATCGAGATTGTGCGCACTAAACGCCCCTGGCTTGACTATTACAGCCCCGACTATGAACCGATCGAATTCGCTGGTCACACCGCCCTGCTATACACTTACGCCAATCCGGTTTATCAGCTCGCGATCGCCAACATTTCCTTTCTCTCAGCCGACGGGCAAACCCTGCTGACGTTGACTGGCCCCAACGACCACCCAATCCTTACCGACAGTCTGCTGACCCTCTCGGCCCCATCCCCGCTTTCAACCTCGTCCCCCTAAAATCGGGAGCCGATTCTTCAGTTACGCCTTTAGCCTTCAAAGGGTTCAAAGAAGGGGGTATAAACCACATTAAAAGTGCGATCAAGCGAGTAGCCTAAAGTTCTCGCTTTCTGCGTCATTGCGTCAGGGGAAAGCGCATCGGCTTGAGTGTCGTGACAGACACTCCAATAAAGTGACGTGACGTTCATATCTTCATCGGAGGTGATTTGGTGAGGGGCCATGTGAAAAATCACGTATTCTGCGCCGCTGTCCTTGATCACCATGGGTCGCTCTGTAGAGCACATGACCTGCGTCGGCGCTGGCCCTGATAGCCGTTCTCCAGTAATCGATTCAGATATCAGGCCAACTGTGAACAACTGTTCAACGCCCGATTGACCTATTAGGATCGGGGTCGTGTGGTAATACTGACCGCACGGGCCTTCCTCACAGATGCTGGTGTAGCCGATCAGCGCTGAGGATGAGTCAGCGATTTCGACATCAGTTGCAGTGGCCGGCGCGTTGGTCTGGGCCACGGTTACTGGCTGGGTAGGGGATTGGCTCGTGCTAAGGTCGGCGGATTCAGTTTGAGTCGCCGCAGTTGGGCTAGGGGACTGAGTTTGTGCCACGGAGTCGGAGTTGGTGACGATCGGCTCAGCCGCGTCAGCTGCACTGTCAGCCGCTGAGTCGGTAGGCGCACCTGCCGCTGACGTCAGGGCGGAGGGAGCGGTATTAGCAGCATTACTACAGCCAATCAGTAGAGTGGCTAGCGCGAGGGAGCTGAATACATTAAGTGTCATGTTTGATACCTTGGAGATTTACAGGAGTGGTTTTGGCGATCGCGCCAGCGAGGGCATGGCCTAGAGTCATGTTTTCCCAGCAGATACAGAGGTGTCTGAGTGGAACAAGATGCAGCGTCAGCAATGACCCGGCCAAGCGCTCACGCTCAATCAATAAGTCGGCCCAATATTGGCGGCCCCAAAGACGGGATCTTCCTCAAAGAAGACATCTGAATCCGTAAAAGATGTGACGACGATCAAGGCTTCGCTGTCGGCTAAAGCGCTGGAGTCGCTGTAGTTAAACTCAAAGCGGCATAAACCAGTGCCTGAACACCCTCGAATTTCCGTATAGCCTCTGTCGTACATCTCTTGTTCAAGGCCGGTGTAATGCTCCATGCGCGTGGTTTTGGCGACCCAGCCGGCATCGATTAAACGCGATCGCACCTCGCCATAGGGCATGCCCTCTGCTAGACCTGCCGGCACGGTTGGGGCCACCGTTGACGCTGTGCTGGCACCAGGCTCTCCCGGTCGATTTGCCTGACAGGCCGTATTGAGCAGAGCGGTCATCCCCGCATCTAGCGACGCCATCTCGTAAGCCACCAAGTCTCCGTCTAGCATGACTTCTGATAGCGTTTCGGTCGTACAATTGCCCACCGCTTGGCCATCCATGGTCTGGTCAGCATCAGCGGCATCTACCTGTAAGAAGCTGATGCTGACACACCCCGCATCAGGACAATCAATCAGTTCGCTGGCAATGTAATAGATGGGCTCCCCTGCTGCGGTTTCCCCCATCAATGGGTAGCCGACATAACCCGGCTCGCCTTGCGGGGGGGCAGCCTGAGCCGGTGCAGCAGGCGGATCGTTAGAGGCCGCTTTTGCATCAGTAGCGGTCGCATCGCTCGCGTCAGCTGATGTGTCAGTCGTCGCGGTCGGAGCGACTGACACATCAGCTGACGGTTCACTTTGACTAGCGCCACAGCCAACGGTCACCGCTAGCAATAGCCCGACAGTCGAAAACTTGGCATAAGCGACAGCACGATGGCGTAAAGGATGAGTATTCATGCGCTTGAGTCTGTTCCTTGTTCATCAGATTCCCCGCCTGTAGACTTCCCGTCTAGGTCTACAGGTCAACAGGATCTACAGATGCACAATCGCCAGATCCCAACGCTTTATTCAAACAACATCAATGTATTCGGCTCCTGAGCGGCTGCCAGCCGATCTTTCTATCCTCTGACTGGCAATTTTTGCGCCTATCTCTATCTCGAAGGGCTGACGGCAGTTCCCCTGAGCCCGGTATAAAGAAAAGACTGTCTCTTGAGGGCAGCCCCTTGACAGTGACCATGGCAGTTGCCTTCTGTATCGACAAAAACGCTTAAAATCGAGAAGTTTGGTAGGATTTAGCCAAGATTGCAGGTAAACCGGTGCCAGGCTGACGACTGATTAGCGGCTAATTAATCCACTCCCCAACGTGACGATCTACCCCCGCCATGCTCATGCAGGACTCTCAACCTCGACGTCAGCTCGCCCTTAGCGAAGAAGACCAAGCGCAGTTTCAGCTGATGCAAGAAACTCACCTGCTGGTCAAAAATATGGCTGAGCGTGAACAGGCGACAGTCAAAGCGATTCTCGACAGTCTGTATGAAGTCGGCTCAGTGCGGCTGATCAATCAAAAAGTGAGCACCAAAATTTTGCGCGGCCCGCTCAAGCGCATGGCCCATGTGAGCAAGCCCGTATTTCGTCTATTTGCCTGGCGGTGGTTCAAACGGAACTGCCCGCAGCTCCTTACTAATTGGCTATATACCCAAGTCCAGTTTGGCGATCGCTCTCTGCTGATCGAGCAGGACGACTCCAAACTGATCGATGTCGCCCCCGTGCGCAAGACGCTACCGCCCATTGTGGAAAAGCAAGCGCAAGAGATCATGGCCCTGCGCGGCCGCATTGCGCTGCTCACCGCCGTCGTCATTTGTCTGGCTTGCTTTGTCTGTCTCAATCTCCTGGCTTAGCCGCTGGCGATGTCCCCCCAACCCGTCACACGAGCGTCAAAACAGTTCTGTTAATTACGCCATTTGCTAAGCCGATTGCGAACTCTCAGTAGCGATCACCGAGTAGCTGGTATCCCAAAGCTTCCAGATCATTAGGCAAGCCGCGTCGCGATCAGTAGCCAGGGGCTGAGTACAGATTTGTATCCTGCCATCGGCTGTGGTTTGACATTTTGACGCCCCACAAACCGCTGTCGCACGCCGCCGTTTGATTCGATCACTCCAGATGCCCGAAACCGTTATCTGATCGGCTTTTTAATTCCAACTTCCGACTCCTGCATGCCGACTTCTGCTATGTCAGATTCAGACATTCCCGATCGCTGACGTTGGGATTGGCCCAGCATCTGCATGCCGCCTGCTGCCCACTTACTCGGTAGGGTCTCGCCCTTCTCAAAGGGTATTCTGCTACCGGCGATCGCGCCGCCTGGCTCAACCGGCGATCGTGAAAGCTCAATCCAGGATTCAACCTGGCACCAGCCAGGTCTGTTTTTAAACAGACTCAAATCCAGAGCTAATTTCCTAACAAATGACTGGTTCTGCAACCGTCTCACACCCACCCATAGAGCCTTTGCAACAGCCGCAGCGTTGCATATCTGGGGCTTGCTGCAACATTTTTGGCGGTGTTATCAATGCAGTGTAATGACGCCAGCATCGGAGTTTGCCATGAAACCTGCTACCTCTACTCTCGTCAATCAAGCCTTTCATCAACGCCGCCTCAGAGAAGTTATCAAACGGTTAGTTATTGAACTCGGCTATCTCGAACATTGTTTGGAAAAAGGTCTACAGGACTCTCACATTCAGACTGCTGCCACAGGTCTTGACACTGCGATCGATTGCCTTAATCAACATATGGTGGATTAACGGTAATGGCCGTTTACCGAAGCCCCGCGTAACCATTGATACTGCACCAACTCCATCGAGCATCCTGACCTCGCTCCAGACAGCACCGTTGTTATTCCGACTCTGCCGACCAATAGAGGGAACATTTATTTCTCAGCAAACGTCTATAGCAGCGGTGCTTGCAAATTCTCACGATGTCATCTACCAAAATCATTGCAGTCGCGACTGCGCCTTTGGATATCAAGACTCAAGCATTAAAACCGAGCTGTTCCTTAATTCCCAGACAACAAGTCTGGTACCTACCTCATCGCTAGTTTCACTCTTCTCTAGTCGCTGAAAAAAATCCATTAGCTCCGTATATATACTGAGTTTCGCGAGTTTTCCGGATAAACACCTAACATTGGCGAATTGCTAATTGTTTGGCGTCAGTAGCTATACGTAATCAGGAAGTCTTGATATGAATTTGAGTGTCGCCTGGAATCGCCTTTCAGCCCGTCTCAAAAGACGCGATCTGCACCATACGGTGGGTCGTTTTAATACGATCCGTAAAACCTACAGCTTTTTTCAAAAGAAGCGCCAGCAGACCAACGGCAGTCTTTATAGGACCCGATTACAACCGCGAGAAAGTTCGGTTTTTCCTGACGTTTCACCGACTGTTGCGGGCGATGCCCTGAGAGATAAGAGCGTGACGTTCGGGTTTGCCCTGCCGGGCGCGATGGTTCAGGAAATTCACGACTTTGCCTGTCAAAACGTGCTGTACGAGCCCGGCAGCGATGATGAGTTCTTTGTGCATGACGTCACAAACGGTCAGCTGCCCACGGGTCGCTCGGTGCTGCGAGGGCTAGTCAAAAACCCGAGCCACTGCCCGGCCATTGAGCGCATTGCTCAAGACCCGGTTTTGTTGAGCATTGCCCACGACTATTTGCACTATTGGCCCACCCAGGTGACTCGCCACCTCACCTGGACGTTTGTCTCAGACCTCAATGACCAAGAGCAAAAGCATCGGTTTTTGCCCCTGAGCTATCACTACGATGTCGCTGGCTATAACTTTATGTCAGCTTATTTCTACATTACTGATATGGATGTGCAAACGGGTGCCCATGTCATGATCGCGCGATCGCACAACAAGAAGCCGTTGCACACGTTGTTTGCCCCTTGGTCAGGGCGCACCCCCGATCAGATCTTGCTCGACTATTATGGCCAAGAAAACGAGCTGCTCATTGAAGGCAAAGCTGGGTTCGGATTCATGCAAGATCCGGCCTGCTTTCATAAGTTGCTGCCACCTCGCCAACAAAACCGCCTGATCTTTCAAATTCGTTATGCCTAGATCGGCCTACAAGCTTCAGACCCATGGCTTGTAGGCCTGATCAGTTAACGTCAGCTTGCCAAGGCTTGACGACAAAACTCTGCTTCTCGACTAAGGCGCGTCATCAATTAACGACCAAGACCGTTGAGGCCAGGCCAACCCACGCCTAACATTCTCAACCTGTCAGAGCCTGTAGCCCAGGTTCAGCCAGTGATACCAACGATGACGACTTAATTATTTTGACGCAGCATTTGTCGCTCTGTTCCTTGGCATTGACACCAGACTTCAACCCGTTTTACGTGAGTCGCAGCTGCCATGACTTCCCTATTTGATCAAACTATTAGACCAACTGTCAAAGTATGCTTCAACAATATAAACCGGCGATCGCGCATTACTTAAAGCACACCGCTGCTGTCAATCAGGCAGATGGGGTACCCTGCACGCCAATTGCCGCTCAAAATTTAACCCTTGCCCTCGGCGCCAATGCTGAATATTTTGGCCATGCCCAATGGGCGAATTCTTACTTAGAAGCCTGCCATCGTAGCGATGCGTTTATTGAGCGCTGGCAGAGTGCCGTTGGTAATTGGGACGACAAAGTCGTGGTTGATATCGGCTGCGGGCCAGGTAACATCTTTGCCGCGATCGGGGGCAAGCCGGAGCTGTTGATTGGGGTAGATGTCAGTTTAGGGGGGTTGAAGATGGCTGAGCGCCTGGGATATCAGCCCCTCTTGGCGGATGCCCAAGATCTGCCCTTGCGCTCAGCGATTGCCGATGTCGTGGTGGTCAATGCGACGCTGCACCACTGCGATGACATGGTCGCCGCCCTGCAAGAAGCGGCCCGTCTGGTAAAACCGGGGGGCGTTTTAGTGTGCGATCACGATTTGCAAAAAACAGCGTGGCACTTCACCGGCATCGCTCGAGCCCTGTGGGAGTTGCGTTTGCCGGTTTATCGACTGCTCAAGCGCGGCGGACACGCCTCAGCTGCAGAGCAGCAGTGCGCTTTGGCTACCGAAGCGCACCACATCCCCGGCGATGGCCTCACCATTGAGTTCTATCACTCGATTTTAGAGCCGCTGGGATTTGCCACTCACGTCTATCCCCACAGCCACACTCTGGGGGCCGCTCTGTTTCAAGGTCACCGCGATCGCCCAACGCTCAAATACCGCGTTGCTCAGCGGCTATCTGGCATCAACCCCAACTCACCTAAGGCAGCGCTGTCGCTCATGTGTGTGGCTCACAAACGTCACCACGGCTAGTATCTAGCCGGGTCGATTTTTGACAGCCTGGCGTTTATTTCGGGCCAACCGGCCCATAGAATACACTCAGTTATCCGTCAGTTGTTGAAAACCCCTTGGCTGAGTTTTTATGTCATTTGTTTTGGTGCGGTGGTTGGGGTTGCTAGGGCTGACCCTCTATCAAGCCATCGCTTGTTGGCAAGAAGATCGTCAACCTATGCCCGGTCAAAAAGTAGATGTCGGGGGCTATTCTCTACACTATGTTGTGGCCGGCAGTGGCAGCCCAACCATTGTTTTAGACCATAGTCTGGGAGGAATTGAGGGCTATTTTCTAATTGAGCGGCTGGCAAAACTGTCGCGAGTGGTAATCTACGATCGCGCTGGCTATGGCTGGAGCGATCGTCGTCCCCGTCCGCGCACCAGCCAGCATATTGTCGATGAATTGGCGACTTTACTCGTCGCTGCCAACATAGAGCCGCCCTATATTTTGCTAGGAGATTCTTTTGGGAGCTACAACACTCGTCTCTATGCCCATGGTTATCCCCAAAAAGTTGTGGGCTTGATCTTGGTCGATGGGCTACACGAAACAGGCATGCTAAAAATGCCCATTGTTCTACGCAGTCTGCAGCTCTTTTTTGCCTCAGGCTTTGTCATGTCTGTTTTAGGAGCGCTATTAGGCATCATTCGCTTGCTGCAAAAGATCGGGATGTTCGAAGTATTAAAACCAGGGTTGCGCCAGTTTTCTCGTCGGGCTCGTAGAGCCGTCAAGCGCTCTTTTAGCCGTCCTAAACACTGGGTAACGATGGCTCAAGAAATCTCAGGTCTAGATAAAAGCGGACAACAAATGCAGCGGGCTGACAATCTGGGAGATCTGCCCATAGTGACGATCCAGGCAAAGTCATTTTTTCTGCCCTCATTTTTTACTCTGTTGATGCCACTGCAAGCGGCTAATCGGCTGAGAGCAAGCATGCATGATGAACTTGCTAAGTTATCCACCCACCATACTCAGATCAAAGCCGATCAGAGCGGACATTTTGTTTGGATCGATCAACCTGAAATGATTGTTAGAGCTGTCCAAGCATTACTGCCAAGGGAGCACGATTCTTAAATCCCTAAAGGCGATCGCTAGCACACTGCCTCGTTAGGCTCGCCAACTTGGCTCACCTTAAGGATCTCACGACGACTGTTGCCCTTTATCGTGCTTCAAGACTCTTCCAGAAACCGCTTCAGCCGGAACAAATTGAGGCTCTGGGCTAAATTGATCGGTAGCAGCGAGATGCCCTCAATCCGCGACTGTACCCACTCATCGCCCCAGCGCCATTCGTGGAAGCCATCAATCCCTTCCCACAGCAGCAAACAAACGTGCTGAGCGGATAGATCAGCAACGCGATGCTGCACTTTGATTGGTCCCACATAGCCAGTAAAAGTCGTCTCTTTTTCTAACACGTCCGGCAGCCCTGCTGAAAACGTTTGAGGCCAAAGCCACTGCTTAAACTGACGGGGCTGTAGCAAGCTGTCGCGGATGACCTCAACCGGTGCGTTGACTTCAATCCGAAGCGTCGTTTGCTGAAATGTGCCAAACATGAGACTCCACTATTTGAGATGGCTTTATTTTCACTAAAAGTAGCCGTCTTTGCCAGCCGTTAAGGCTCTGCTCAGGCCAGCTCTAGCCGCCCAGCAGAGAGAGGTTCAACCTCACACCTGTAATATCGACTTTCCTTGGCCAGCCGGCTGGCCTCGACTGCGCTCAGCCGGCGTTTCGGCTAGGAAGTCAGGCGCGACCCCGACCCATGGGAAATTCCAGGGGGGCTGACTTTGGCCCCGACCAGTCACGACCAAGCGCTAGCCCAGCGAGCTGGAGCGCGATCGCACCCCAGTGCTACCAAGCTTCTTACTCTTTGTTTCCAGTCACGTCTGAAGCCGGCAACTAAGCGTTGACGCCAGGCACGATCACGGACACAGCCGCAAAATTTGGTCAGCCATCGCCAGGCTCTCTTGATAGAGAATGTCTTCCCCCCAACGCTGCAGCTGCTGGCCCAAAATCAGGTCAGCTCGCTGATCCGAAATGGCCGTCACTTCTTCGACGCGGCAGGCCTGAGCGCCGCCACCGGCTTCCATGCGCATGCAGCCCGTGGTTTCGGAGCAGAGAATCGTGCAGCAGTCAGCCGTTTGATTGTCGGAGGTGAGGCGAATGCCGACGAGATCACCAATCACCTCGCCCACATCGGCCACCGGAATCGACGCCAGCTCCGCCTCAATTTCTCGGCTGCCATAGCTGCTTTGAAAGTACACCTTGCGAATCGCATAGTCGCCGCCCTCTTCGACGTAGCGCATCGGCGTCCAATCCAGCCGACTGGCCAGCCAGCCTAAAAACATCAGTGCCTGAGCCGAATTTCCTGGCTCATGGTCGATACTGACATGATCGACTTCGGTCAGCGCATCCCGGCGCTCGGGCGGGTCAAAAGCCTCCGCCGTCAGCTCTTGCCAGGGAAACAGACGGTGCCAATTGAGGTCAGCAATGTACTTGCCTGATTCGGTAATTTCTTGAATTTTGTTCAGTTCTGATTCCACCTCACTGAAGTAGCTGGAATCGACAATCAAACAGTTGCTGGTCTCTGACAGTTGGTTAAACAAGGCCTGCTCGGGATTGGGGGTTGCCTTCCACCAGACAAACTTCGGCAAGTCGCCAATCAGCAAAGAGGAAACAATCCCTGACACGCGCTCTAGCGCCGCCTTCGTGCCGCGCAGGGTAATATATTCACAACAGATCAGGTTGGTGGCGTTGCGCTTTTGCACCGGGCAATAGGCCGAAACCTGCGCTGTCACGCCGGTATCGTCGCCCAACGTGGGGCAGAGGGTAACCACCCGACAAGGATTTTGCGCCGCGATCGCCTCACTCAAATTGAAGCCGCGCAAATCGGGATTCGAAAAGGCTTTTTGGGCCGACGAGAGCGCATCATACTCGGCTCGCAAACGCTTCAACGTGGGCTCATCGACTCGTCCCGTCACCCGCAAGTCGTAGGCCATCTGCGCCTGACGAATAGCGTCCCGAGTTTTGGAACCATGCTGACCGTCGATGTCGCCTTTGTAGAAGGCGAGCGCCGCCAAGAGTTGTTGAAACTCCTCTGGTTCGTACACCACAATGCTAAACGTACTGGCTCGGGTCGCCATCGGAGCCGTCGTGCCAGAGTCTTGACTCCGCCAGATATTCCGCAGCTCGGCATCAATTTCCTCAATGGAAATATCCTTCGGTTTTTGTAGCGCAACAACGGGAGTTGTGATCATAGTAGCTCTCGGAATTTAAGGGCAGAATCCAACAACAGTTCAGGCATCGTGTCCATGGTACCGAACTTCACTAAAATCTACGGGAACTTAAGGATGATGCTAGGGTCTGGCCTGGTCTAAACAGGATTGAGTCGATATCATCGGGTTTCTATCCCTAGCGCCTACCGTGGAAGCGAAGGCGATCGTGTCCAAATAAACAGAAGTGAGCAAGTTTCCAGCTGGGAATCTTGAATGAAGTCGTCCAGTTAAATCTGGGCGCTTATCCCTTATTCCCCTCCTAACTGCCAGACTTAGGGCAGGACTTTAGAGCCGTCGCCAGCGCCGGTGATCACAGTTCAGTAGCAGTTCTGCCTCCACGGGTCCCCACGTGCCCGCCTCATACAGCGGAATCACCTGCGGATCGGCGGGGGCATCCCACACTTCCAGCAGGGGCGTCAACATCCGCCAGGACGCTTCCACCTCATCGCCTCGGGTAAACAGGGTCTGATCACCCAACATGCAGTCCACCAGCAAGCGGCCATAGGCCTCGGTGCTGGGTTTACCAAACGCCGCATCGTAGCGAAAGTCCATCGCGACCGATCGCGTCCGCAGGGAGTTGCCCGGTGTTTTTACCTCAAACCGCATCGAGATGCCCTCATTGGGCTGAATGCGCAGCGCCAGCACGTTGTGATTCAACTGTTTCGCCGCCGACTGAAACATCATGAACGGCACTTCTTTAAAGTGAATCGAGATTTCCGACACCTTTTTGGGCATCCGCTTGCCCGTCCGCATATAGAACGGCACGCCCTTCCAGCGCCAGTTATCAATCATCAGCTTCAGTGCGGCGTAGGTCGGTGTGGTCGACTCGTCACTAGCGCCATCTTCCGAGCGATAGCTGGGCACCTGTTCGTTGTTCATCCAGCCGGGGGCGTACTGGCCCCGTACCGCGCATTTCGACAAATCTTCCAAGTCCGCCAGGTGGGTCGCCTGCAACACCTTCACCTTTTCACTGCGAATGCTGTCGGCATCTAGTGAGTTGGGCGCTTCCATCGCCGTCAGACAAAATAGCTGCATCAGGTGGTTTTGCACCATGTCTCGCAGGGCTCCGGCGGTTTCGTAGTAGCCCGCCCGACCTTCTAGCCCCACTGTCTCGGCCACGGTGATCTGCACGTGGTCGACAAACTGTCGGTTCCACAAGGGCTCAAAAATGGCGTTGGCAAAGCGGAACACCATCAGGTTTTGCACCGTTTCTTTACCGAGGTAGTGGTCGATGCGATAAACCTGCTCTTCTTTACAGACATCCTGCACGACGCGGTTCAGCACCCGCGCCGAGCCAATATCTTTACCAAAGGGCTTTTCAATCACCAAGCGCTGCTTGTCCGGCTCAGCGAGCATGTCTGCGGCCCCCAACTGCCGCGCCGCTTCCCCAAAAAAGCGCGGGGCCACCGAGAGGTAAAAAACACGATTACCCCGAGTTCCTCGGCTTTCGTCTAGTTCAGCCAAAAACGCCTTGAGTCGTTGATAGTCCTCAGGCTTGTCGATATTGGCCGGGCAGTAATACAGGCCATCGGCAAAATTGTTCCAGACGGCTTCATTCCCCAAGCCGCCGCCAAACTGCTCGACCCCTTCGCGCATATGCTCACGAAAGAAATCGTGGCTCCATTCGCGCCGTGCCACGCCGACAATCGTCAGTTCAGGCGGCAAGCGGCGATCGAGCTTCATCTGATACAGAGCGGGCACTAGCTTGCGCTGGGTCAAATCACCCGACGCGCCAAAAATCACCAAAATTTGGGGATCGGGGATGCGATCTTGTTGCAGGCCAACGCGGAGCGGATTTTCTAGCAGACTAACCATAGGGCTGTGCGAGTGGGGTAAAGGGACTCAAGGCTAATCGAAAGAGTGGTGTAGCAGCAGTCGGAAAGCGGACTTAAGAGGCTGGTTAAATCGCCCCTTTGGCGATCGGGAGTCTTTGACCTACCTACGGTTTACGGTGCCAGAACATCGGTGAGCACTCAGTCGCGATCGCCTGGGGACCACCTGGTCAGCCTCTCCTCAAGACTGAAGATTCAATCGCACCGACCCTCACGAGGGGGCCGCGATCGCTTCTTGCTCTCGCAGGCGTTCTTGAATAAACGATTCCACTAGCGCCACATCTTCAGCACTGCCGATCACCACCGGCGTCCGCTGATGCAGTTCCGTCGGCACCACATCTAACAGTCTTTGGGTGCCAGTGCTGGCTTGCCCGCCCGCCTGCTCTGCCAAAAAGGCTAACGGGGCCGTCTCATACAGCAGCCGCAGCTTACCATGGGGATTTTTCACCGTGCCGGGATAGAGAAAGACGCCGCCTTGAAACAAGATGCGATGGAAGTCGCCCACCAGCGCTCCGCTATAGCGAGAGGAATAGCCCTCATGGCGATGGACGTAGCGCGTAAAGTCGCGAATTGACTCTTCCCATTGCCAAAAGTTGCCCTCGTTCACGCTGTAGTTAGATCCGTGCGCGGGCAGTTGAATGTTCTCAGCGGTCAGAATGAACTCCCCCAAACTCGGATCTAGCGTAAAAGAATGCACGCCGTGACCAATGGAATACACCAGCACCGTCGTCGGTCCGTACAGAATGTAGCCCGCCGCTAGCTGATCCCGACCGTGGGTCAGCAGATCTGCCGCTGATCGATCCAGGTCATCCCCCGTCTGCCGGCGAATCGCAAAAATTGACCCCACGTTCAAATTGATGTCCACGTTTGAAGAACCATCAATTGGGTCATACAGCAGCGTGTAGCGACCAATCGGACAATTCTCTGGAATGTAGTAGGGCTTCTCCATTTCTTCTGAAGCCAGCCGACAAACCAGGCCACTCTGCTTAAACACTGAAATGAAGACATCGTTGGCAAACACGTCCATCTTTTTGACGTCTTCGCCCTGCACATTCGTACGCCCGGTAAATCCCAGCGTATCGGCGACCAAGCCCGCCCGCGAGAGATGGCGGGCAATCAATTTACCGGCCAGGGCAATGCGATTCATCAAGGCGCTGAGGTCTTGAGCATCGGGGCCAAAGCTTTGCAACTGCAGCAGCACGTGCCGCGACAACGTCATGCAATCGCGATCGAGCGTCTGCTCTGAAGAAGGTTGATAATCGTCAACCATGCGAGGCTCCTATGGGGACAGTATGGGCACTTCGGCGTTAGCGCTGCAATCCACTGGATCAACAATCACCACGACCCTTGCGTTCTCTAAGCCCCATAGTAAAAAGCCCCACGCTAAAGCTCAGAAGTCTTTATGCCAGCTAAAGATTGACTCAATAATAGGCATTGATTATCCCCCAGGGCCGGTATCCAGGATTACATTTGGCAGCATCGCAGTGTTCAGACCAGGAACCGTTTGCCTCTCTCAACAACGGCGATCTGATGACGCACCATCCTCAGTTCTCTCTGAGGTCGTCTCCCCATAGGCTAACCTTGTAGGGGTTTGACAATGCAGCTCTGATATCGCTGCCTCGTTGCGCTCTTGTTCGATGGCCATCCTGGCCGTCCTGAACGCCCCGCAACCCTTGAA
>CALCCA010000047.1 GCA_937899725.1 uncultured Halomicronema sp. | reverse complement strand
ACACAACCTCACCTGCGACTCCCACCTCTTCCTCTCCCTTATTCTCGACTCCCTCACTCGAGGCTTCCTCTCGTGATCCGTGCTCTAGCACGCCGACCTTTATCACGCTAACCTCAATAGCGCCAACCTCAATAGCGCCAACCTCAATAGCGCCGACCTCGCGCTTGCGCACCTCGTTAGCGCCGACCTCAACCGCGCTAACCTTGTTAGCGCCGACCTCAACCGCGCTAACCTTGTTAGCGCCAACCTCGTTAGCGCCGACCTCAACCGCGCCAACCTATATAGTAGTAACCTCACTCGCACCTACCTTGCTCGCGCCGACCTCAATCGCGCTAACCTCAATCGCGTCAACCTTAATAGCGCCGACCTCTATAGCGCCAACCTCGATCTCGCCGACCTCTATAGCGCCGACCTCGCTCGCGCCAACCTCGCTCGCGCCAACCTCAATCGCACCCACCTCGGTCGTGTTAACCTTGCTCACGCCATTTTGTTAAACACCAACCTCAGTAGCGCTCAAAACTTAGCGCCTGAGCAGCTTGAAGGGGAGTTTCCACCGCTCCTTTGTGGCACAACTCTGCCTACCGACATCGCGATTGACCCTAACCGCGATTATAGGAAACTGCCCCGAGTGCTGGCCGATCGCTATCCCAATGATTTCAAGACGGTGGCGGCAGCAGCGGAGTATGTGCAGCAGCAGATCCCGCCTGCTCAAGGGTAACCTGACTGCCGCGATGTCCTGCCCCCCTTTCACCGCCGACTCTACCCAAGGCGGCTCGGACTCAGTAGCGTACAACATATTGCTGGTTGGCAAGGGCTCAGTACACCAAGCCTTGGCCCCTTTAGAGAAAGGGTGGCGAGCCTACAGCTTTTTGGAGTTCTTGGTCTTGACGTAACCGTACAGCCCTTCCATTGTTTCAATAAAAGAGTTATCGCGCTGCCAAAACTCCGGAAAGTCCCCCTGCTTTTTGACCAGCACCGCTGAAACCGGGGACGGCGTCGCCACTTCCAGGGTGGTCGGCAACCGCTTTTCTCCTTGCCAAAAATTCTTCAGGCTGAGGTCACCGACTGGATGGGTTTGAGGAGCGGTGAAATAGCGATCGCTGGGTCGAGGGGGCTGCTGCTCCGCCGATAGCTCAGCGGCGAGGGCTTGACCCAGGGGCGTTTGGGCGAGTTGAGCTTGCAAGGCACCGCGCGGCAAACCGCGTAGCTCAAATAGGAGGAACGGATCGCTGTCCAGTTCGGCGGCAATGCGGTAGTACAATCCCGCTACGTGTTTGCAGGGGTTGCTCCAGTCGGGGCAAGAACAGTGGGTATGGAAGTCGTCTTCGCTGGCAGGCAGCAGGTGCAAGCCCAGCGTCGCAAAGCTGTCTTCAATGTTGTCGGGAATTTCGTTGAGCAATAGCCGAGAAATCAGACTGGCTTTTGAGCCCATCAACGCCACCACAGCGGCCCACTTGGCTTTGCTAATCGGCTCGAAGTCAATGACGGTGTTGTAGCGAGGTTCTTTGTGTACGCCGAAGTAGGGATTCACATTGCCGCGAATTTGCGCGACGACCGTGCCATCTTTGATGTCGAAGTGGAGCAGGCGATTTGGTTTCGAGTAGGCGCGCCCCCGACTCAACCGCCCGGCATCCGTCAGCTGCTCGATCGCTTCTATAAATTTTTGCCCCCACCAAGTGCGACTCATTTTGGCCATGCTGCTACTCCAGAAGTGGTGCTTAGTTGAGTGAGATGAACGAAGTGAATAATCAAAATCAAGCGTGGGCGGAGGCTATCAGCGCCTGCATAATTTGGGCGACTTGGTATAGCTCGTTGCCTGCAACTGTGGTCAAGGTGAATTTGTCTGACAGGGCATACTGCCCCGTGGTGCGATCGAGTTTCACGAAAAGCGAGTCTTCTCCGGTTGTGATTAAGGCAAAGACCAGAGATGTCGGAGCGCTGACCATATAGCCGAGGGTTTGCGCGATCGCCTGCCGCACACTGAATCCATAGCGCTTGCTTTCGATGACAATCAGCCACAGGCTGTCATCAATTAGCAGGGCGTCGATCAACCCGTCGAGGGTCATATCACCGTCGGCAATTTCGAAGCGAACGTATTTCTCACCGCGCACTTGGTAGGGCGAGTCCATCAAGCCCAGCGTTTCGAGCAAGGGAGCCAGCAAAATAAGATTAACGGTGCCTTCGGTAATCGCACCACTATCGGCATAGTAAAGATATCGCTGCTTGAGGCGATCGAGCGTTGCTTGTTGCTCTGCCGTCAAGGTGGGCAGAGACGCTTGCCACTCGGTAAAAAAGTCAGGATCTTGACTGGGCAAAACATCCAACTTGGCGTGAGCCTCGTTGAGGTTCGTCAATGCTTTGGTGATGCCCGCAGTAACCATGGCAGGAGAGCTGTCTAGTTGCTTACCAAACTAACATGAGGCTTCTAAAGCAGCACTGATTACTTCAGCCAATCATTCTGATCTCACGAGAATGATTTTCGAGAGTTCAGTATCATAAAACCCTAATTCTGACTGTTGAATTTGTGGTCCATCCATTCTTGTAGATTTGGATGATTCTCCTCCGGAGAAGATGAAATAAGTTCCTGTATTTTCTGCGGTGTCAAGTTCCAGCATTGTCCAGCCCAAGCCTCAAGTTTCTCAAGCCAACTGTAATCTGAACACAGGTAGAAATTGAGTAAACGAGGTGCCCAGACCGCATGAGGAGAGGGGAAACGGCCGCGCAGAAGCCGAGCTACGAATTCTTCAATAGAACTAGCGACAATCCCAACGTCGCCCTCGGAACCCAGAATCACAACGGGGGGATTTTGAACATTACACCCTTCGTAGTACCAATAAGCGAGTACTGAACCGTCTCCTAAGGAATTAAAGGTGCCAAAGTAGGGAGAAATATCAATAGGTGAGCAATACCCATGGAGCGATTTACCAACAAACTCAGGAAACCAACCGGCTTCATCGTTAATAGTTTCATGAAACCATTCTAATAGTTCTAGAAGGCGATCAGGAACGTCTAAATTATCAGGAAATCGCTGATATATACTGGGAATATCAACATACTTAGACATCTTAAAATCTTCTTTTTTTACATATTTACAATCATTCCAAAATTGCGTTCTTATTCAATGCGATCAGTTCTTTAAAGGCATCGTTGTCGAGCTCCGTCAGCCACGACTCGTCAGCTCCCACGATCGCCCCCGCCAGTTTTTTCTTATCCTCAATCATCTGGTCAATGCGCTCCTCTAGCGTCCCCAGGGTGACGAACTTGTGGACGAAGACATTCTTCTTTTGACCAATGCGGAAGGCGCGATCGGTGGCCTGATCTTCGACGGCAGGGTTCCACCAGCGATCGAAGTGGAAGACATGATTGGCTTTGGTCAAGGTGATGCCGACCCCAGCGGCCTTGAGGGAAAGGAGGAAGATGGTCGGGGGCGTTTCGGGATCTTGGAAGGCACTGATCATCTGCTCGCGCTTGTTGCGGTTGGTGCCGCCGTGAATGTAGTAAGTGGGGTAGTGGCGACTGTGACGCAGGTGATGTTCTAGGGCGTCGCCGATTTCGCGAAACTGGCTGAATACCAGGGCGCTTTCGCCTTCTTCGATGACTTCCTCCAGCATTTCGGTGAGGCGGCTGAGCTTGTGCGATCGCGTCGGCGTGAATTCGCTCTCGTCTTGCAAAAACTGGCGAGGATGGTTGCAGATTTGCTTGAGTTTGGTCAGCGTCGCCAGAATAAGGCCCTTGCGCTGAATGCCCTCACTGCTTTCGAGCTGTTCCGTCACATCCTTAAGCACTGCTTCGTAGAGTGAGGCCTGCTCTTTAGTCAGGTTGCAAAACAGCTTTTGCTCCACCTTGTCGGGCAGGTCTTTGATAATGCTCTTGTCGGTTTTGACCCGCCGCAAAATGAACGGTTCCACCAGTTTTTTCAGCGTAGCGGAGCATTGGGGACTGTTGTTCCTTTGAATTGGCACCTCAAACTGCTTGCGGAATTGACCTTGAGTGCCCAGATAGCCGGGATTGAGAAAGTTGAAGATCGACCAGAGATCGAGCAGGCGGTTTTCGACCGGGGTGCCGGTAAGGGCCAGTCGGTGCTGGGCCTCTAGCTTGAGGATGGCTTTGGTCTGAGCGGCTTTGGGATTTTTGATGTTTTGCGCTTCATCCAGCACGACGCGGTGCCAGTTAACCGCGCCAAACAGCTTGGCATCTTTGCGGGCCAGGGTAAAGGAGGTGATCACTACGTCATGGTTGCGGCACAGGGCTTTGAAGGCTTTGGCGTCGGGGGCGCGATCGCTGCCGTGATGCACCACTGCCGTCAGCTCTGGCGCAAACTTCTCGACTTCGTGCTGCCAGTTGCCCAGCACCGAGGTCGGTCCAATTAGCAGCGTGGGGGGCACTTTAGCCCCGGCCTCGGCAGCCAGTTCTCGCTCTTGCACCAGGCGCGCAATCACCTGAATGGTTTTGCCCAACCCCATATCGTCGGCCAGACAGCCGTTCAGCCCCAAGCTTTCGAGGTAGTGCAGCCAAGACAGGCCCCGCTGCTGATACTCCCGCAGCGTGCCGTGAAACTGGGCGGGGTCGTCGGTGATTTGCAGGCGGGCTTTATCGCTGAGTTGGGTGAGCATCGTGGCCAGCGCATCGCCGTGATCGAAGTTGACCTCTAGATCATCCTCATCCCCACTGGCGGCGAGCTTCATAAAGTCGAGCAGGCTCATTTCGGGATGGTCGGCCTGCTGCTCTTTCCAGAACGCCAGCATTTGCTGCATCTTGTCCTGATCCAGCTCCATCCACTGGCCGCGAAACTTGACCAGAGGCGATTTGGCGGATACCAGTTGCCGCCATTCCTGCTCGCTCACGGGCTGGTCGCCGATCGCCAGCTCGTACTTGTACTGCACCAGCGTCTCGAAGGAAAAGTAGCTTTTGCTCTTGTCGTTGCCGCCGAGGGATTTGCCCTGGGCCTTGAGCTTGACCTTGGCGCGACGGCGGCCCTGCGGCGTCCACCAGGCGGGGATGACCACTTTGTATCCGGCATCCTCTAGCACCCAAGCCGCCTCTTTGAGAAAGTTAAAGGCGGTGTCGAGATCCACCGTAATGCCGACCGGCTCATCGGTTTCTAACCCGTCCCAAAAGCGCGGATAAATGCGAGCCGCGTAGCCCAAGTTCATCAGCAGGTGCTGCTCAAACTCGTCACCAAACTGTTTACGGAGTTCCTGTTGCTGGGTGCCGCGCAGTCGCCAAAAATCGAGCAGAGCAATTTGTAAGGAAGGGTCGTGCTTAGGAGCCACATAGAACAGGATTTGCCAGGGACCTTCCGGCTTGGCAGGTTCCTCCAGCTTGAAGGCAATGTGGAAGGGAGCGGCAGTTTCGGAGCGGCTGATGCGATCGCGCCAGCGCTGCCACTGCTGATACCGTTCTTGCTGGGGCGCAGTTCCCCCAAAAGGCTGGCGTAAGTCGTGCTTCAAACAGTCTTGAATCAGCGAAGGCTCGATCCGCTTGAGATAAGCCTGAGGTAACGCCCAGGCGGTGATTCGCACCAGCTCATGCACCCAGCATTCAGAAAAATGACGCAGCAGGGTCTCGCGATCGCGCAGCGTCGGCTGGTCGGGGGCAGTCTCAAAGCCTGCTGTGCAGAGCCGGGGCATGTATTCGACGTAGGCTTGGATGTCGGCCTCGTAGCGATCGCCGATAATTTCCCAACCGGGATATACCTCAAAGTCACCACCCAGGGGTAGAGCCTCGCTGGGCGGCTGGGCTGAGCGAGCCTTCGAGCGAGCCTTTGATGATGATTTTGGGGCGCGTTTGCCAGCTTTGGACTGCGGTTTGGCCGCCGTCTCGGCAGCTCTCAAACGGCGATATTTCAGTGCGGGAATGTACTGGTCGCGGAGAATCACCTGTTTGAAGGTTTGGGTGTAGTGATACCAAAACAGCAGATCTGCCCCGAGCTGCACCTCTGTCAGGTTATAGGTAGCGAGAAAGTGCAGGTCACTCAGCGTACTGATGAGGGTCGTATTGTCTTTGATGACATAGCTATCAACGCCCCAATACTGCCAGTCAAAGGAATCGGGCAGGTCAATTTCCAAATAGCGCGACATTTCCAGCGACGGCAGCGGCTCGTCATCCACCGTGGGCAACAGAAAATGTTTGGGGGCGATGTTGTCTTCAAGCGGGTGATAGCTCGACGGTTTAATGCCCAATTCATTCGTCAGCAGGGGCACCAAATCTGGCTCAAAGAGATGACGCGGATGCCCCTCGCGACGCCGACGGCTGTTTTCATCCGTCTCTACCCATAAACAAAAGTGACCCGACTGCACAAAATCGCCGGTGGGCTGCGGTATCCAGGTGCCGTGAAGGATATGCATGATCGCGTCCCCAAACAGACCAATCTCACTGTTTAGGGTGATTGAAGCAGCTTTATCACCGGACGACAGTGCCTTGTTAACATCTTGCAACGCGATCGCCCGCTGCTGGCCGGACAGTCAGTGGGCAATGTCATCGTTAAAGTGGAACTGAGCCCATAGTTTTAATCTCTCTCGCATTTTCCCTCAGTGTCTTATGGTGACGGGATTTCGCTGGATTACATTGCTCTACTGGATGCTGAGCGCCTTTGGCCTGTTGGCGCTACATCTGTTGATGCTGGGTATTCCCGGGGCGATCGCCTACGCAGGTTGGCAGGTCGTGCTTAATACCCTATTGCAGCGCGAAGTGATTGCTGACACCTCTGGTTTGGGCTCGGGCACTTGGGCGTTGGTGCTTTATTTGGGGGTATTTCTACCGTGGGGATTGCCGCTGGGCTATGTGCTGACGACTTGGCTCCCCCGCGCCCGGATGCAGCGCTTGCCATCCCTTGTCCGTACTCGCATCACCTGGATCTTGCTGATCGAACTCTTGTGGACACTGGCCGTGGTCTTGTTCTTCAGCGCATCTGTTCATGACATGACCTTAGCCTGAGCGCCGTTGTGGCAAACACCGCTGTCGCTCCCTGCAAATGGCAATGTCAGATTTCATCGTTTCGTTGGCAGTCATCAGGCTGCTGAATGTTAGATTTCATCATTTCATCGGCAGTGATCAAGCTGTTCGAGGAGGAGCCGTTTTACGCTGGGGAATGTTAAGACCAGCGACTGCTCAGTCCGGCGCAACTGCCTGGCCCGCTCATGCGTGGGTCTGACCAGGCAGTGTGATGCCTAGCCCAGCAAGACGACGGGTGTAGAACACATCAGGTTCTCATGGAGAAACTCCTAACGACGCTGCTTGACCACGTTGCCACCTGGATTCTGTTTAGAGACGAACAGGGCATTTATCAGTTTTGCAACCCGGCGTTTTCTACCCTGGTCGGCTGTCACAGCTCGGCGATTATCGGCCAGCACCAGCTGCCTGCCGCTGTGCCCGCTGATTGGCACGCCACCCTAGAAATGACGTTCGACCAAATCGAGCGCAATGGCCAAATGCATGATGAGCAGGCGCTTACTACCGCAGCGGGTCAAATACGGTGGTTTCAGATTCAGGGGTTTGCCGTCGCTGAGCCCGCCCACCGAGGGAGCGCGATCGTGGGCCATAACATTACCCAGCTAAAACAACAGTCTGTCGACGCTCAACCGTCACTCTTGCAGAGTATCTATGACGGGGCAGAAACCCCCATTTTTGCAGTCGATGTGCTGGCTGCAGAGCGCTATCAGTTTGCCAGTTTCAACCAGGTCGCTGAGCGCAACATGCAGGTCGCACCGGGCTCGCTCGTCGGTCAGCAGCCGAATGAGTCGGTGGTGGAAAAATACAACGCCTGCTGCGAGAGCGGCCAGCCATTTGTTTACGAAGAGTATTTGCAGTTCAACGAGCAAGATACCTGGTGGTTGACTACACTCAACCCCCTGCGAGATGAGACCGGGCAGATCTATCGCTTAGTGGGCACGACTATTGACATTACGCGGCGACATCAGGCCGAGGTGCGGCTGCAGGAGAAAGCGGCAGAACTGGAGCAGGCGCTGACTCAGCTGAAATTGACCCAGGCTCAGCTGGTACAAAGCGAAAAAATGTCGAGCCTCGGGCAGCTGGTGGCGGGCATCGCCCACGAAATCAACAACCCGGTGTCCTTTATCTTCGGCAACATCGGGTATGCCTCTGAATATGTCGAAGATTTAGTGTCGCTGCTGCAGCTTTATCAAGCAGAGTATCCTCAGCCGGTACCCGCCATTCAAGATCACGCTGAGGCGATCGACATTGAGTACGTCCTCACAGATTTAGAGCGGCTATTGGGGTCTTTAAAGGAGGGCGCAGAAAGAATTCAGGCGATTGTGCTGTCGTTGCGCAACTTCGCGCGGCTGGACGAAGCCGACATGAAACCCTCGGATATCCACGCGGGCATCGAGAGTACGCTGATGGTGCTGCAAAACCGGCTCGGTGCCGCTGATCGTCCCGGTGGTCACGGTGAAATTCAAGTGGATGTGTCCTATGGGCAGATTCCCGAAATTCTGTGTTTTCCGCGACAGCTCAATCAGGTCTTTTTGAGCGTGCTAACTAACGCCATTGATGCGCTAGAGGGCCAGTTTCACCCTGATCCGCCCGACTCAACCGCAGCCAGCCCGAGCGCGGATAGCACAAGCTCGGATAGACCACCCATGATTTGGATTAGTACACGACTCACCGACGGCGGTGTCGAGATTAGGATTCGCGACAGCGGGCCGGGCGTCTCGGCAGCGGCTCAGCCACACGTCTTTGACCCATTTTTCACCACTAAGCCCGTCGGTCAAGGCACCGGTATGGGGTTGGCCATTGCGTACCAGATTGTCGTGCAGCAGCATCAAGGACAGATGCGCTGCATCACGCAACCAGGTGAAGGCACCACGCTGAAGATTTGGCTGCCCCAATAGCAATAACAAGGGGCAATCTCACCGCAAAGCAATAATGTCCTCGTCCGTTTCTCACCTGTGCGCGTTCTGGAATTCATAAAGAGCAAACAGACAAATTTAGCCTTTGTTATTAGGAGAGAGTTGAAAGTGCCAAACAATTAACGTCAAGGATCACCGGGCCGCCAAAACGGTTTTGGATACGGCTGTTACGCTTCATCGGCTCCGGTGCATTCGTTTGTTATGTGGCATTTTGCGCAGGCCAACAAACACCATCCTTGCCCTGCGATACGAGCCGGTCGAGTTCATCCGCAGGCAATTCTTGGGCATCAGACCGCGCGTAGTAGTAATGAATCGACTTCCGAAAGTCCTTGTTTTCAAGGATGAAGTACAAGTTGTGGTCTTGATTCGGGTTACCGAATTCTAACGGATCAACGTCGAAGAGGTATCGCGAAGGATACAACAAGCATGGCCATTTTGTTTCGTCATCGATGCGCCAAACGACTTCTTGGCGAAATGCAAATAGACCTTCTTGTTTCTTGTAGCTGACGCTGAAATCGTCGAGTTGATCAATAATCTTGTCGTCTTCGTATGGGTCGGTTTCAACGAGTTCTGTAAAGTGCACTTCGAACGACGTACCATCAGCTTGCGAGATTCGATATTTGCCGCGGGCTTTGGTGTTGATGACCTGCCCGCCACCGTCGATCATCTGGATTGAACCATCAGATTCGAAGTCGAGGCAGTGCAGGTAGTCGTAGAACTGCGGGTTCGCAGATAATCGAGTTGGGGTGTCGAAGAAAGGTGTCATCTTTGGCGCAACACACTCGGCATTCTTTGCCGCCTAACTACATATTCAGCGTCAGATCTAGTAGATAACATCAATTTTTCCAGATCTTATCTGCCACTTTTGGGTGATAACGTCCTCATTTACAGAACTTACAGACAATATTTGACGAATAAATCCGGCGAATCGGGATGTTATACGTCATATTTGACAGTTAAGTATGGTGAATGGAGTGCTTATGCGTCACCTTTGACAGATAAGTACCCTTATCAGGGAGTTATGTGACTTGTGCGATCGCCTCATCAAAACCCTTAGACCTCCTCGATCAGGTGAGGAAAATCGCTCGTCTAACGCATCTCAGTCTTTCAACTGGTCAGACACGAAGATGTCAAAAAACAATGCAGCTTCTCCAAAAATCGCGTGTTTCAGGCTAAGGCTGGGGTATTTGTAGAATGCGGCTAGCATTGAGAATCGTCAGCAGAGCCACACCTATCATCAGCAAAGACCGCTCCCCAGAGACTCGTCAACCCCAGAGCCTCTAAGGTGATAAAAATCGCTTTAACCCCTAACGCCCGCACAATGTTTTGCCAAACGATGCGACGCGTACAGTGGGCGATCGCGATCGCCCACACTTCAGGTTGCACCTGACGTACATCGTCTAAATCTACTAAAGGCACCTCACAACCTGGCGCATCAGTCTATGGCACAGCCGGGGTTTGCTTGGGCTGAGGCTCGGTAGAACGGGACTTGGCCATGGGACTGACGTAGCAGGGTGCTGAAGCTGCTGAGCCAGCCATGGTCTTAATGATGCGTCCAGATGCCTGGCTGAGGATGCAGAGTTCTGGGATAGCCCATGAGCCAAACCATTGTCGCTGCTGGCACGAACACCCAGATCAAGACAAGCCCCCAAATCGCAAACGCCTGTTGCAAAAACACGTCAGACCCGAGGGTCAACAATCCCCCTAAATGGACGAGTAGCCACCAGGTGGGGCGATAGCCCTGGGTAAACAACACTCGACTTTGAGCAGCGATGACTGCCACCCAGATTAACGCCATCGACAGCACCCCGATGCCCAAAGTACTTAAATAGACCCAATAGCCCGCCCCCGGAGCGCTGCTCATGGCAATTGACCGCAAGGCCAAGCCACCAAAAAATAGGGATAAAACCAAGCCGATCAGAGTCATTCCAACGGCGCTGCTGAGGGTCGTCTTGAGCCAAAGTCCGGGCTGATTTATCCGGTTTTGCAGGGCAATCGACTGAAAAGCCGCCCCAATGCCCATTAAGACCGCCACCGAAAACAGGCCACTGAGGCCGAAGGTGGCCATCGCCAACAGTCCTGATGCGATAGCACTGACGGTCCAACCAGCCAGGGTGAGCCCCACCCACGCCAAGAAAAAGCGGCCATTGATGCTAGCCCGCTGTTGCAACAGGCGACGCCGAGTGTTGGCATCCGTAAAGCGATTGAGCTTGAGCAATTCCAGGCGCGACTGGCGGAGTAAATAAACCATGACACCCCCGCTGCCCAACCATAGGCCCAGTGACCAGAGCCGCCGCAGATCGAGCCGCAGCGGCGTCAGCGTTGCTGGCGTCAAGTCCTGAAGAAAGAGGGCTAAAACCGTCATGACTGCCACTGAGCGCACCCAAAGGCTGGCTGACTCTTCCCCCAACTGACGGCGCAAAACGCGCCACTGCAGCCAGAAGAGCGGCGCCATGAGTGCCACCTCGATGACCAGAACTATCACCGAGGGGAAAGGCAGGCTCCACTCCCAACGCCTCAGCACGAGCCAGAGCAATTGCAATAGGCTGGTGGCGATCGCCCCGATGACCGTCGCCTGCAGCCACTGCTTGGCCCAACTCACGTCTTGCCGTAGCACGAACCACTGCCCCACCCCCATCAGGCTGTAGATCAACGCCTCCTCGCCAAACGTGGTGAAATACCCACTCGAGTGGATGGTGTAAAACAGCCTGGTGCCAAAACCACTGCCTAAAGAATGGCCTAAAAACACCATCACTCCCCAGCCGAACCAAAAGCTCCACCCAGGCAAAATTAAATGCGACGACGGTTCAACGGGGGCAATCGACCGGCCCGCCCCGGCAGGGGGCTGAGCATCGCCGCGATCAGCCGCTGGAGAGGCTGGGTCAATGTTCTCCGGGGTGGGGGTGGGCGATCGCGGCGGACTTTTGGGCTCCGTGGCCCCCTCATGGGCGGCAGAGGCGGCCAGCGGTGTTGTTGCCGGGGTCGTCGTGGCGGACTCAGGGCGGAGCCGCGTGCGAGTTTGCCACAGAACTATCGAGTCCCCCGCGTCAACGGCGCGAATATGAACTAGGCGAATCCCTTGCACCCCTAATCGCTGCAAACCTTGCACAATTCTGGGGACGATGGTGTTCTGCTGGGGCGGTCCATCGGAGCCGCTGAGACTCACCAGCAGCTGATCCTGTTGACGGCGCACCTGTGCCCGCAGGTTTTGGGCTTGTAGTGAGCGATTGAGCAGGGCGGCAATGGCGGCCGGATCACCTTGTGCGGCTCGTGCCCTCAGGGGGGTATCAGTCATGGTCGGTATCGGGAAGCCTTTCGACAGCGTGAACGGGTTGGAAACTCAGCAATAGGACTTGACCGGGTGAGGCAGCCTGTGAGGACAAGTGATCTAAGGACTTGGCACCACTTGCGGACCTCCCGCTGCGGTTTGAGGGGCCGTCGCGTTTTGCAGTGTGACGGGAATTGCCTGCACTTGATCGGCGA
Organism: uncultured Halomicronema sp.; assembly: GCA_937899725.1. Lineage (GTDB taxonomy): Bacteria > Cyanobacteriota > Cyanobacteriia > Phormidesmidales > Phormidesmidaceae > Halomicronema. The sequence continues at coordinate 15,406 of CALCCA010000047.1, read as the reverse complement.
TCGCCGCGTCTGAGGTCGCCTCGGCAAAGGGCCAAGCGGCCAAGAGCCCCGCCGCCTCAGCCGACGGCGTTTGCGCTAGCGCCTGCTGAATCTCGGTAGACGTGAGCGCCCGTTGCCAGAGCTGAATGTCTTTGAGATCGCCCGCGTAGGGGCGCGTATTTTGGCGATTGTTCCCCAGCCAAAAGTCAGATTTGGTCAGCTTCAGGAGGGCATCCTCGTAGAGGGTCTCGGCCCCGAGTTCTCCGTTGATATACATGCGAATTGACTCGCCGTCGTCGGTGCCTGAGACATGATTCCACTCGTTTAGGGGCAGGCCGGTGGCGATCGCGAATCGAGACTGTCTGCCGTGCCAGCTTACGAGCGTACGCACCCAGGGAAAATGGGCCACCCCTGCCAAGCGCAACACCCAACCATCGAGGGTCACCGGGGTCGGACGCCGCCCCGCTTCACTGAGCCCAGCAGTGGTGAACAGCACCAGCGATAGCCAAAACATGAGCTGCAGATTAGCCCACAGCACAGCGCCGTTGACTGGCTCGACGGCATGGAACAAATGAGGGTGATTGTTCCAATCAATCGTCAAAAAGATGACGCTGAGGACGTCAGCCAGAAACTGGGGAATGAGGGGCAGCAGCGCTGAGAGTTCAGGGCTTTCAGGAACCCGGCACTGTAGCACCATAATTGTGATAATCGCGTCCCCCATGGGTGGTGTCAGTCAGTTGATAAAAAATAGCTCAGAAGTGAGTGAATACCAGGGGATTTCTGGTTCTGGCCAATGGGCACTTAGGCTAAATCAAAGAGTAAAATCTCGCCGCCCACATCGGTTGCTATTTCCAGTGTGCGATTGCCCCCAAGCTGCAGGCCGTCACCCTCACGCAACTCTTCACCATTCAGCAGAACGATTCCTCTGGCCACCTGCAGCCAGCCGTAACGGTTCACCGCAAGCTCATAGCGAAGAGGATGCTCTGGCTCCACAATCGCCGTGTATAGATCTACATCCTGAAAAATTTTGACTGCGCCTTCGCGACCATCCTGAGCGGCCAGCAGTCTCAGGTGTCCTTGTCTCTCCTCTAACGAAAATTCGCGCTGTTCATAACGGGGGGAGAGCTGTTGTTGGTTAGGTAAGATCCAAATTTGTAAAAAGTGTACTGGGTGGTCGCCCGAGGCATTGAATTCGCTATGGGTGATGCCCGTGCCAGCGCTCATGATCTGCGCTTCGCCCGGACGAATCACCGTGCCATTGCCCAGACTATCTTGGTGCTCTAGAGCGCCCTCTAAAACATAGGTGAAGATTTCCATGTCGCGGTGGCTATGGGTGGGAAAACCGGCCCCCGGCACCACCCGGTCTTCATTGATCACTCGCAATGACCGAAAGCCCATACGCTCAGGGTCGTGAAACCCACCAAAGGAAAAGGTGTGATAACTATTGAGCCAACCGAGTTGAGTCTGGCCTCGGTGATTGCGATCGTGCAGCAAATCAGTTTTCATAACGAAGCTGTGTAGGACGTTTTGGATGCGCGAAATTCAGGCTGAGGGGTAATGTCGGGCTCATTATACCGGTCAGATATCAGTGTTGATGAGACTAGCGACGAATCAGTCAGTCCCCTCAAAGATCGGCATCGCAACGGGGTGTCCTAGATCCGTAAGCATCACGGTAGGCCTCTAATCGTGAAGGTTTTGCACAACCGGGCGACCAGCCAATGCCTGAATATTGTCCCCCAGTGTGAGCGTTGAACACCGGGGCTCACCTTGAAGGTTTTGTCAGAGTCAAGACCATGCTCTCAGTCCCGTGTCTAAAAGCTTGCAGGAACTTTCTCTAGTGGGTGAAAAGCTTGGTCGCGATCGCTGCCGTAGATGTGCCAAAGGATCGGTTGAGAATTTTACCCTTGGGTAGTCACGGATAAAGATAATTGTCATGACCGATTATGGAATGGCTCGTAAAGCCTTTGACCTGTGCGCTCAGGGGTGGGCTACCGGCGACTTTGCTCCATACCTGGCGATGTTGGCTGATGAAATGATGTTTTGGTTTCCGATGGGGGCGCATCGGGGTCAGTTCAGCGGTCCTGACGCCAATGAGTCAACTCGCTGCGCCCTTCTCGTCGCCGCCCCGCTGTGGTCAGCCCTCCGGGCCGGTTGGGCAGTGGTAGCGGTACCCGGTGCCGGGAGTGCCGGTACAGCAGGCTCCAAATGAGGTTGACTCAGCACGGCAAAGTTGCCTTAATGCGCGCGGTGGCCTGGTTGCCGGAGGCCGAGTTTAAGGCCAAACGCTGTTGCCAGCGAGGCAAAATATCACCCACTTGTCGTCCGTAGAGATAGATTGGGGCAGTCGTCTTCAAGCCAACCTGGCGCAGCAATTGACACACTTTCGGGAGCCATTGCGCTTTGTTGGGCAGCGTCGCGCCTTCTACAAAGATGCGCAATTCGCCATTGCCTTGGCACACAATCATTCGAAAGCGCTTTGTCCCAGAGTGTTCGTTCAGCGCGGTGGTCAGTGCCGCCGGTGATACAGGCGGGGCAATTGACGCAGAATCGTGGGTACTCATAGATCGTGGGCGCTACAGTTCGCCTAGTATGCCCGATTTCATTTCTCAAGGCTGCCGCTGATCGCGATTTCATGCATTTGCTGGCAAGGCGACATAGGCTCAACTTCGCGCCGCCAATCCCAAAAGACTGCTGCGCTCAAAGAGAGGCACTTGTCTTTAACACCACGTTGCGATCAAGTCTCAGCTGAATGTAGCGAGTGTTCGCTAATTCCCAATGCAAAAACTTGAGCGGGGGACACCCTGCTCAAGCTCCTCGCTGAGTTAGTACCAGCAGAGACAGGATGTTTTTTGAGAAAAGACTCTGAGTCTAAAAATGTCGGCATTATTTTTCTGGGGAGAGGAAAAACTTCTGTCTGCCGCCTCTCTCTAGCCTGTCTCATAAATGCTGAAGAATCTAATGCAGTGCATTGAAAAATATCAATAAATCTAGTTCATAAAACCCTTTGACGCGCGGATTCCTCAAGGAAATGAAATCGAGGGCAGAGGCAACTTTCGTTAACACTTAAGGAGCTCATGATTGCTGGCTGATCAGCCTAAATCCCTGACGTCTCAAGGCTTTCAGGGATGCTTATCGTCAATGTCGTCACTATTGAAAAAAAATCCGATCAGGCAAATTCTTAACTTTGAATTAAAGGCTAACAGCAACCTCAAAAATCGCGGTAGAGATAAATCACCAGTTTGATGACGATCGTTTGCATTAAAGCTCTTCTTGAGCTGCGTCATTTAAAAAATATTTCCATACGTCTTGTGCTTGTTGGGAAAGGTAAAACTGTTTTTGAGGAAAGTGTTTTAAGGGTTTACTTAGGCTCGATAGTTTAAGATATGTCAGCTTTTGAATTGAATTTATTTGCTTTTGAATAGACGGCTATCTCAGGAAGTATTCTCAAAAAAGCTCGGCGATATTACCGCTGAAAGCGTTTAGGTTGGCATTGACATGGCTCGGGTCACCACCCAGTCCTGAGGGGTAGCTGAGAAACTTTTTTATTAAGCTGCAGGCTTTTTCATGACAGATGCGATGAATTCAAATTCTGCCCCGGCGCTAGCCTTCCCTATCGGGGCTGTGACCTTCCTCGGCGGCACCGCTGATCTAGAAGGTGAGGCGATCGCCCCGCCGCCGGTGTCGGCTTCGCCTACCTCCGCGGGCGTCCAGCTACCGCTAGCGATGACCTCGGTGGGCGATCGCGTCTGGGTCGCGCAGATCAGGGGCGGACGTCGTATGGCTCGGCGCTTAATGGATGTCGGCATTGTGCGGGGGGTCGAAATCACCGTGGTCAGCCGAACGGCAAGCGGCTCGGTGATTGTGGCCCTGTCAGGGTGCCGCATTGGCCTGGGAGCGGGGATGGCCCACCGGGTCGCCGTTTACCCTTCACCTCATGCTTGACACCGCTATTGCGAGCCTGCCTCGCCCCGGCATACCCATCCACCCGTAGATCCAAACCATGCTCCGCGACGTTCAAACCTACATTGCCGACCACGGCACCGTCTCTGTTAGCGATCTATCCCTACACTTTCACACCAGCATTGACGCGCTCCAGCCCATGCGGAATAAACTCAGCCGTAAAGAGCGGATTCGCCAACTGCCCACCCCCGCTAAGTGCTCTGGCTCCACCGCTTGCGACCACCACGATTTAGTCTGCTATGAATGGGTCGGCAGCGATCGCCAGACTCTGATCAGTTATGCGTTGTAGCTGCCGATTAGCGATAGCGATAGTTCAAGGTCAGCCTGGAGGCTAGCCAGCATGTTCCTGACGGGGAAGGCGTTTGCCGTCATCGATCAGTCAGGTGAACGGCTCGCCGGGGCCATCATTTTTCCTCGAATTGATGCCGCCAGCTAAGCGCTCAGACTGTGGGTTTGGGGGCGTATTTGAGCGACTGATCTCGATTTAAGCGGATCATCGCTTGGGGCTGACAAATGCGATTCAGCAAGGGTTGGTCATGGCTGATGGCAATGATGCCCACTCCAGACTGCTGAGCAAAGGCTGAAACCACCTGCCAGATTAAGGCCTGAGTATTGGCATCCAGCATAGCGGTCATCTCATCCGCAATCAGATAACGGGTATGCCGATTCAGCACTCGCGCGATCGCGATCCGCTGCAATTCCCCCCCGCTCAGCTCGTGAGGATAACGGCTCATCCAGCTCGAATGAATGCCGAGGGCATCCAGGTATTGCAGTTGCGGGGGATGCCCTTCTCGCAGAATGCGATCGATGCGCCAGCGAGGATTCACCGCCAGTTCGGGGTTTTGAAAGACGATCTGCACTGGACAGTAGCCGCGTGAGGGCAGGGGTTGCGCGTCCAGGGTGATGCGCCCCTGAGAGGGGATGAGATATCCGGCCAACAGTTTGCCCAGGGTGGTTTTGCCATAGCCCGAGGGGGCCATCAGTCCCAGCACGTCGCCAGGCGCGGTGGCCAGGGTCTGCTCGCGCACGACCCAGGGCAAGTGAGTCCCATAGCGAAACCAGAGTCCTTCAGCTTTCAGCATGAATACACCTCACCCAACCTTGACGAACGAATCGGAACTCTGGACGTGCCTGGTGGCATTCGGTCGTCACCTGGGGACAGCGATCGCTAAATAGGCAGCCGGGCGGCAAATTTTCCGGGCTGGGCTGGTTGCCGGATACCGCCACAAATTCGTTTTGGGGCAGCGATCGCCACAGGGCTTGAGTGTAAGGATGACGCAGATTGCCCGTCCCAAAATCCTGAGCCGCCGCAATTTCCACCGTTGTTCCGGCGTAGAACACCGCCACGCGATCGGCCACTTGCAGCGCCGCGTCAATGTCATGGGTAATCAGGATCACGCCCCGCCCTGCCTGGGCCAGTTCCCGCAGATGGTTGAGGGTCTCGGTCACTACATCCGGATGCAGCCCTGGCGTCGGCTCATCGGCAATTACAAGGTCGGCTTGGGTGACGACCGCCGTCGATACTAGCACCCGTCGCGCCATCCCCCCCGACAGCTGAAAGGGATAGCGGCGAGGCGTCTGAGCGGGCAAGTCATAGCGGTTAAAAGTGCGCTTCATCAAGGTTTTGGCCGGTCCCGCCGGTAAGCCGTTCAGTTGCCCCACCCGCTGTACCTGTCGCCCCACCGTCATCAAGGGATCGAGGTAGCCGACGGACTGGGGCACCAGGGCGATCGCACTGCCCCGCAGCGCCTGACACCGCTCGGGAGTCAACGGCGCGCCCTGAAACTCCATCGTTCCCGTGAGCTGGGCGTTGGCAGGCAAAATTCCCAACAGGGCGTGGGCTAACAGGCTTTTGCCAGAGCCGCTAGCCCCAACGACGGCCACCAGCTCCCCCGCCTGTACGCTCAAGTCGAGATCACTGATCACGGCTAATTGCTTGCGGCGCAGTCCCTGATCGTATTGGGTGAAGGTGATGCTGAGGTTAGCGATCGTGAGCATAAGGTGGGGCAGAGGGTGTGAGGGTAGATGGGTGGATGGGTAGGGGCGAGGCATTCTCGAAGTTACATATCGGTTAAACCTGAATTGTTATCGCGAGAATGCCTCGCCCGTACGGGGTGGTGAAAATCGGGGGAATGCCTCGCCCGTAAGGGAGGTTGGCAAATTCAGGGATGCTGCAGAGCATGATTCGGTGGAGAGGTGGCAGGGTAGATGGGTATGCCAGGGCGAGAGATTAGGATTCTCTCCAGGAGTGTTCAGAAAACCTTGCCCAAGTAGACTGAAACCCCAGATTCCTCATGCTCAAAACCAGGCAGTATACAAAAATCTATTCCCTGTTCCCTGTTCCCTCCTCACCCCTGACTCGTCTTCGGATCAAGCAACGTGCGCACATTTTCCCCCAGCCAGTCAAACGCTTTGACCGAGAGCAGCAACAGCACCCCCGGCATGACGCCCAGCCACCAGTAGCCCGTGGAGAGGTGGCGCATCGATTCCGCCAAAATAATGCCGATCGCGGGAATGTGGGGCGATAACCCAATGCCAATAAACGACAGGGCAGCTTCATGCAGAATGGCGTGGGGAAAGAGCAGAATCAGCCCCACCAGCAGTTGCGGAATAACGTGAGGCACCATGTGATGGCGAGCAATCCAGAGCGGCGATCGCCCCAAGCGGTGAGACAGCTGCACATAGTCAGAACTGTTGACCTGGAGCACCTCCGCTCGAATGACCCGAGCCAAACTCGTCCAGTGGGTCAGTGCCACGGCAATCACGACGCCCTTCGTCCCCCCGCCCACGGCAAAGGCAATCAAAATCAGCAATACCAAGTGGGGCAAGCTGAAGAACACATCAACAATCCAGGTGATGACGGCATCGACCCAACCGCCCAAGGTGCCCGCAGCCAACCCTAAACCCGTGCCAATGAGCGCGCTCAGGCTCGCTGCCAGCAGGCCGATCCGCAAACTCAAAGACATGCCATGGAGCGATCGGCTGAGCATATCGCGTCCCAGCCAATCAGTGCCAAAGGCATGAGCCCATGAGGGGGGCTGATTGCGCTGGGTCAGCATCGGGCTGAGGCCCCCCTCGCCGATGACCCAGGGGCTCAAGATAATCGCCAGCAGACACAGCGCCCCGAGGGCAATCCCCCACAGCGTTCGTCGCCGCCGATTGCCTGCGAACTGAGAAATAGGAGAGGATACCAAGGTGGTGGTCATAACTCATCTGCCGTTGGCAGTGGGAATTTTTAGGTCAGCCGAGGAACTGGCGGGTCAATCAAGTAATCATCGATGGCGGCGTGTTGGCGAAGCCTGCCCGGAGGGCTTGGGTGTGAGGGTGGGTGAGTCAGTGAGATGCTCTTGGGCGCTACTCCTTAAGCTTTTGGCAGGCCGGAGACCGGGCCGAACCTTAGACCCCACACCACAAACCCGGCCCGCCGCCCCGAACTATCCCCCTAATCGAATACGTGGATCAATCAGGGGATAGGCCAAATCAGCTAGAGTGTTGCCGGTGTAAACAAACAGGGCGCTGAAAAACACGATGCCCACTAGCAGCGGAATATCGCTGCGCAGAGCCGCCTGCACCGTGGCTTCACCCAGGCCGGGATAGGCAAAGACTTGCTCGACCAAGACGGCTCCGCCAAACAACTCACTCAGCGAGGCAAACTGCAGGGTCAGCGCGGGCAAAATCAGATTGCGCAAGCCGTGATGGTGAATCACGCCCCACAAACTTTCTCCCTGGGCGCGAGCAAACAAAACATAGTCGCTGTGCAGCACATCAATCAGCTTTTGGCGGGTGTGCAGGGTAATACTGGCCACCCCGATGATGCTGAGGGTCAGGGCGGGTAGCAGTAGGTGATGGAGATGCTGCCAGAAGGTGACATCTGCCGCGAGCTGACCGGGGGGCGCGGCACAGCAGATGGGCGTCACCTTGAGGGAGACGGAGAAGACAATCAGCAGGAGTAACGCCACCCAAAAGGTGGGTGACGAGGCCAAGGTGTAGGCATAGAGACGAATGGCGCGATCGATCCAGGTGCCGGCAAGGGCCCCGGCCACGATCCCGAGCCCCAGACCGAGCAGGCCGGAAAGCAACCAGGCGATCGCTAACATCTGCACCGAGAGGCTAAAGCGACTGGCAATCACCGCCCCCACGGGCTGGTTAAACACCATTGAAGTCCCCCAATTGCCCTGGGCTAACTGCCCGAGCCAGTCGCCAAACCGCAGCAGCATCGGCTGATCGAGTCCCCAGCGTTCGGCGATTAACTGCCGCTGCTCGGGGCTAATCTGCATCATGTCGGCCCCAATGTAAGCCTGCACCGGGTCAATGGGAGAAAGGCTCAAGAGCACGAAGGTAAAGATCGCCACTGCCAGCAGCAAGAGTCCTAACCGCAATAGCTTTTGGGTCGTAAACACGAGAATGCGCCTTAGCTGCATGTCCACGCCCACTCAGCGATGTTGGCGGTGATGGGCCAGCCATGGCCGTGGGGTTCGACCTGAGGTTGGCCAATATCTAAACAGTCGCTCACAAAGTAGGTGTGATCGAGATTGACCAGCCAGGCCCAAGCGGCGTCTCCCTGAGTCGTAAACCCCGTGCTGCCATCCCATTGGGCCGCTTGCCAAAAGGCGATCGCTTCTGCTTCTGACGGTGCCCCCATCGCCAGATCGAGGGTGTCATCAATGGCCTGATTGGCGTAGTATCCGGCGTTATAGAAATCGCCTTGGGCCGCTTGGCTGTGATAGAGGTTATACATCTCGGTCTGGTCGTGGCTGCCCCAGCCAAAAACCACTACATTGCTATGCATCGCCGGGGTAATCTCGTCCCAGCTTTTGCCCTCAACGTTGGCCTGAATGCCAATGGGCTGGAGCATGGCCGCGGTGGCCAGAGCCAGGGCTTGGCGGGTGCTGTCGCTAGCCGGATAGAGAATCGTGAACTCGGCCTTGACCCCATCTTTTTCCAAAATGCCGTCGTCATCACCATCGGCCCAGCCCCCAGCCGCCAGGAGAGCCTGGGCCTCTTCTGGCTGGGCATCTTGAATTTCCGCCCCCGGCGCCTCCCAGGCGAGGCCGCTAACCGGGCCATAGGCCACCGACCCATACCCTTCTAGCACGCCATCCACCAGCGCTTGGCGATCGATCGCGTAGTTCACCGCCTGCCGAATCGCTAAATCTGCGGTCACATCGTTGCCAATCGGGTCGCCATTGGGGGTAGTCTCCCCCGTGGCTGGCACATAGGGAAACATCAGCCCCCGGTTATCGACGCTGGTAACGTCATACAGCGTCATGCCCGCAACACTCTGTACCGCCAGCGCTTGGGGCACGCTGGCAACTTGGGCCTGGCCGGCCTTGGCCGCAGCAAAGGCGGCGTCCTCTTCCACAAACAAAAACACCAGTTGCTGAATGCCAGGGGCGGCACCGTAGTAGTTGGGGTTGGCCTCGACAATCAGCTGTTGTCCCTCATCCCACTGCACCAGGCGATATGGCCCTGACCCCACTGGATTACGGGCATAGTCAGGGCCGTGGGCGTGTTCGGGCACAATGCCCAGGGTGATCAGGCGATTGACAAAGGTGCTCTGGGGTTCCTCTAGTCGGAGTTCGACGGTGGTATCGTCTAGGGCGATCGCTTCTGCCAGGACAGTCACATCCGTCAGACCGCCGCTCTCTGCCGCTTGATTAAAGGTGTAAGCCACATCGGCAGCGGTCAGCGGTTCGCCGTCCGCAAAGACGACATCATCGCGGATGGTCACGGTCCAAATTAGTCCATCGGCGCTGACCGTATAGTCCGTCGCCAGGTCATTGACAATGTTGAGGTCGGCATCTCGTCTGAGCAGAGTGCTTTGAAATAGCGGTGAACCGTAGCGCCCCCACCCCAAGGTCGGATCATAGCCTTCTTCACTCTCACCGCCAATAGCCAGCACGATCTGCTCGGCAGACCCCGTCTGAGGTGACGTTTCAGCAGCTGATTCTGGTGCTGAATCAGGCGTTGATTCTAGGGCGGCATCTGGGCCAGAGCCGCACCCCACGAGGAGCGATCCGATCAGCAGCACCCCTAAGGACCCAATAGAGACTTTCATTCATTAATTCGGTTGTAGATCATGGCTGAAACACTGAGTTAGCAAGAAACAGCAGCACTGTCCGGCTAACTGTTTGGAGGCTATCACCTCCCTTTTTTGTCAAACAATCCGGGGGGGAGGGATAATCAGCATGAGAAATACTTAAGGGTTAGATAAAGCCTATTGCTGTGCGAGCGCATCCTGCAGGGTGGCTTTTTCCGCTAGGGCAGGCCGCAGTTGGGTTACACCCGTTCTCAGTGATCGGTCTCCTGATGTAATCTTGGCAACGCAGGGGGGCGAGGGGCAGGGGGAGCCAGATCTGTAGCCTGCTTTTAGAGAATCGGTATTAGAACCATTCAGAGTCTTGAGCCACTGCTGCCGCCAGGATTTTGCGGCGGCATCTGGCTCTCAGAATTTTGTTGTTCGCGATCGCTATTCCCAAGTGCTGAGGTTTTGCAGCCAGGTTTGGGCGAAGGCGACCCACTGCTCGCGACGGCGTTCAAAGTCAGCGGCAATCCAGATCAGCACCGTGCCGACGAGAATCCCCACAATCCATTTCATAAAGGGATAAGTCGGGTTGAGTAAGACCAATTGATTGATCGCATTCACGACAAACACGATCGTGCCGGCATACAGAAAAGCGCGGACGCGTAGCACTAGGCCAGCGGCGATCGCCCCCAGTGCCATGATGCCTACTGGCAGTCCTGTCCATCCATCCGTCACCAGAGCCGTGAGGAGAATCAGACCGGTGGCGATGAGCCGTAGCCAATGGCGGGCATTTTTCTGTTCAGGCTGACGGATAAACGGGTCCACCTGAACCCCGTAAAGTAGAGCCAGACCCACGGGCAAGACGGTAATGACCGCATCTTGCACATTAAATTGATCCAGCCAGGCCCAAACGGCCCAGATAATGCAGCTAACCGAAAGGTAAGACAGTCGCACTTGGCGGTGATGCCAGGCGAGCCAAGCATAAAAGCCTGCCAGCACCCACAGAGTCGGAATATGAGCAGTGGCTGCCGTGGCGAGAGTCGTGGCCAGGGGGACAGCGATCGCCATCACCCGCCAAGGTCTTTGCGGCCATCGAGGTTCAATCTGAGGCGCTGAGTAAATCGGCACGGCGATAATGCAGGCCACTACGCCCCACCAATTATCCAAAATCTGGAGAGCTGGGACGGTCAATCGCAGCAGCACAAACCAGCCGATCAGTTCCGTCAGTCCCAGATAAATCCACGCGGCTTTTAGCTTAGCCTTGGGGTCGCGGCGGCCTTGGTGCAGGGCATAGCCAATGAGGACTGCAGCAATCAACAGACCCACTCCGGCTAGGGCTGACGGCATTGGGGAGACCGACAGACCGATCACCACCCAGAGCATCAATAGACTACCAATTAGCCAGTGAGCATGGGCCGCCCAGCGGCTTTCCGTTTCTGAGAAAGGTAAAGATCGCTCGAACCGGACGGCGAGTTGCTGATAGGCCGCCATGATGACGACGCTCACCGCCGCCAGCACGATTACCCCATCAACCGGGTTGCCCCCAGATGCTTGCGAGAGCTGATACAGCACTAACTCATAACTACCAGCAGAGAGCCCGAACAGCGCCAGCCACCGCAACTGAGGTAGCTGCAGGCGGCCACTAACCGCGATTAAGAGGAGGGCTGCGCCAATGATGAGTCCACCGGTCCAGGCCGTCCAGGTGTCACTGCGGAGACCCAAGGCGAGGACGGTGTAGGCCAGGGTGAGATGACAGAGGGGACGTTGCAGCGCCGCCTGAGCCTGGGGCAGGCGCGTCGCGATAACCCCGGCGATCGCCCCCAAGCCTAACGTCGGGAGGGCTAAAGTCAGCGGGGTGAGGGGCTGCCAAGTTAGCGCCTGAGCCACGAGCAATTCGACACCCCACCCAGCCAGATAAATGCTGACGGGGTCTGCAGCCCGCCAGTAGCGCCAAGCCAAAACGGCCAGCAGGGCCACTTGGGCCACACTGTAGGCGATCGCCGGGGGGGCGGCGCCCTCATAAATAAACCCGACAGCTAAGGACATAAACAGGAGTAGACCCACCGTCAGCAGGTGCCCCCAAAGATCCAGCGCCGCTCGATAGAACGTTGCCAGACTCTCCTCATCGTCGTTGGCGATCGCCGACAGGCTGCGCCAGAGTAGCCACACTGCCCCGGCGAGCCCAGCGATGACCACAGACCAATCGGCGACTATGCGGGGATAGATCGGTACCCCATCGAATAACGCAAAGACGATAAAGCTCAACCCCAGCCCCACCGTGATGAACGGCAGTCCCCGCCAGCGCTCTGAGCGATTGTTGACCAGGGTGAGCGTCGTCGCGGTGCCCAAGCCCACTAGCCGCGGCCAGGGGAGGCCCACGGTTATCAATAAGGCTCCACTCGTGGCAACTAGGCTCGCTTGCTGTCGCCCCGTCAGGCATAACGTCAGGGGTATCACCAGGCCGATCGCCCCTAGCGGTGACTGCCAATCGGTCTCCCACAGATGGCTGAATAGCAAGATAAAGGCGCTGCCGGATAGGCCTAACCCATAGAGATAGCTGCTTTCTCCCCAGAGGTTGGGCAAGGCTTTACTGAGCAGCAGCCAGAGCACCGCCAAGCTGGTCATCGCGATCGCCCAGCCCGAGAGCGATAGATTAGACCACACATAATTGATCGCGGCAGCGATCGCGGCTAAACCCACCCCCTGGCTAACTGAGATACGCCACTGCAGCGGCGGTGAGCGCCGTAGGGTGGCAGTGACTGCCGTAACGGTCGCCACTCCCAAGTTGATCACCAACACCGCCGGACTCCAAGCGCTAATGGTGGCTAACATAGCGCCCGTACCGATTGCGATCACCTCCCCCATCTGAGCCAACGGCACCTGTTGTCGCTGCCAATAGCGATCAGCCACCATCCCCATACCCATCACAAAGGGAAAGAGCGATAGCCCCCACAGCGCGCTGGCGCTGCCACCATCCGCCCTGGCCCAAACCGAGAAAGGCTCCGTAATGCTTTGACGCAACGGGAACGGCACCAGCTCCCAACCGATCAACGCCAACTGAACGGCGATCACATAGGCGATCAGCAGATCTCGCCGCCGTCTGAGACGCTGCAGCGCGGCAACCCGCAGGGCCAACCCTAAAACACTAATACCGCCCGCCTGCCAGAGATAGCGACTACTGGCTGTCAGCCAACCCCACCACATCAGGGCGCGGCCAAATCCTGTCGTTCCCCTAGACGTCATTTTGATCGAAGCGCGGGATGCCTCGGCAGAAGCGGAGGACTGCTCCGTCGCAGCGGGCGAGGCCTCAGCAGCGATCAAACGTCGCTGGCCGAGCCAAACCCAAACGGCTCCGTAAACACCCACGGCGAAGCTGAGCTGCCCCCACTGACTACTCGGCAAAATCATCAGTCCCCGCAGGCACAACAACCCCAAAGCAAAGAAAATGCCCACGTCAGACCAGCGGTTGACAAAGACCAGGCCCGGGTTGCGAGCCGCTGCTGCTGCAGAAACCGGGCGAGCCGCTACCGAGCTGGTGGAGGAACTGGGGCGGTCTGCTGCCAAAGCGGTTGCCCCGACTGGCGCACCGTCTCCCCGATGGGCGATGACTAGGACCGCTGCACTAAACAGGACGCCGCCATAAATGGCCAACGGCGGCATCAAGGCCAGACCCCAACCCAGATGCAGATAGGCCAGACCAATCGCGTTGATGCGCTCAACCCAGGGATGCTGCTCTTGCATCACCTGCAAGACAATCAGCGTTAAGCAAATCATCGAGATCGCGGTCACCACAAGTCCTACACTGCTGCCCCACACGCGCAGGGCATCCATCGCCCAAAAGTTGAGCGGCACCAAGAGCAGGGTCATCACCCGTAACGTTTTGGAGGTGAGCTGTAGCTGGTCATTACGACGGCTGAAGGCCCCAATGCCCCAAAAAACCAACGTGTAGGTGAGCAATACCAGATACTGGCCCACTGAGCTGAACTGGGCCCACTGAGTCGCTGCCAATACCGCCGACGACAGCACCACCAAAAAGACCCCTAACCCCAACAGCCAAACCACGCTCAGCTCATTCATCAAGCGGCCAAGCCACTGGCTGACGGGGGCGATCGGGGTAATGGTCGGTTTGGCGGCATCGGCTGCTGTCCGCGATCGCTGTGATGCGGCCGCTGCTCTTACCTGGCGGGTCAGGCGGCGAGGATCATCAAAGTCTTCGAACTCAGGGCTGAAACTATAGGTGCTGGTAGTGGCTGCAGGCTCCGACTCGATCGGTTCTGGTTCATCCCTGTCAGAGGTCGCTAACGGCGCTGTCGGTGCGGGTAAGGACTCTGCGGTCGGCTCGCTCAGCGCGGTCGGATTGATCTCAAGCGAGGGGGCAGCCACGCGATCGGGCGGCAGGGCACAGGTTAATTGGGTTTGGGCCAGACCGCGCACTTGAGCATCTGAGATCAGGCCGAGCCGGAGCCACTGCTCTAGCCCCTCCAGAAGTTCGGGCTGGTGGGCCGATAACTCCAGATCGAGACGAATCATCGCTGCTGGATTGTCTGTCATAGGCTGGCCTCAACGCCGATTGGGGGGCAAATTTTCTTGCTTGCAGAACCCATTTGAAGTCTTTAAACCCTGAAAATGGCGCATGTGTCTTCAAACCGAGCACTGATAAAACCTTGGCAAGCTCATCCTATCTCTACGCCGATAACCCTCCGGTTTTAAGGGATCACGACTGCCGACAGGGAGCAGTTTTATGAGCACTTCTCTGCCGGTTTGTGCGAACTTCTCTACCGGTCCTGGCATGAGTTCCAGCCCGATCGATCAGACCGAAACCCATGGCCCCATCATGACGAAACCACCCCAGTACTGAAAATGAGCACGCAGAGTTATCTAGAAGGGTAGGGTAGGTTATCGAAGTTGATAGAAGTATGCCGAAGCGGTGCGAAGTTTTAGGCGTCGATGCTGCCGCAGATCGCCTCTCTAATAACGGTTCTACAAATTACAGCTGCATATACAAGTCGACTTTTTCCCAGTAAGAGACACGGCGTGTGGGCCTGGCCTGCCCGCCGGGTTGACGACTCCGCTCAGCCGACGTTCCTTGAGCGGAGCCGTTGGCGTAGCCTTCCCGTAGGGAATAAGGAAGATCTGTAGTCCAGTTTCAGAGAATTGGTATAAGCCTGTCTTCGCAACGAAGGCGTGTCACCTTGTCTGCCGTCTGTGACCGAGTACAGCAGGCGACAGGTAGGGATAGAATCTGATGTTGCTGATGTCTGGGATAAATCAGTTGTTGCCAGCCCTGGCAACGTTAGGGTGCCTCCAATCTGTTCATCCTTCATTTCAGCCACGCCTAAAATCTCCATCCATAGGGGTTTCAGTAATTCGCAAAAACCAACTTGACGGCGAGTGCAGCCCAGTTATGCAATGAGTCATAGTACTTACCCTCGGATGTGGCAT
>CALCCA010000046.1 GCA_937899725.1 uncultured Halomicronema sp. | reverse complement strand
GTGCTGCCAATATTAACGCTCTCTTGGCGGCATGACTTTTTCAGCAAGCCCTAAATAGACTTTTGGCCAACCCCACTCGTGCGATCAAAAAGGCTGCCCCGACTTGGTAGGACAGCCTTTAGGGGCAAATTAAATTGTCGAATTCAAGGAAGCAGGGAGTTTAATCTTCGTAGACGCGGCACTCATCGGCATCGGGGTTAGCATCACAGTATTCTTCAAGTGAAGATTTTTTTTGCTCACCTTGGCGCTGGTGGGAGGCTTCAGCCTGCAGTTCTTCTACTGCATCCCAGGCAGCGGCACATTCAGCGGAGCCTGCGCCAGCAGTGTCGCAGGCATCCCGTGCTTCTTTTAGCTCTTCTTGAATTTTGTCTTGAATGTTATTGCTCATAAAGACCTTGCTAGCTCGTATTGAACACTTGTCTAAAATGTCGCCATTTGCACATGATGGGCGATGGCGACAATGTTCTCGGCTTAGTTTAACGCTTTGCTCCAGTGAGAACGGTGTAAATTATGGCAAACGTTTACATGGCGCTTCTTTCGGTGGGTGGGTTGTAATATTCCTTGATGAAGAAATAGGTGGCACTCGCCTAGAGAATTGGGGATGAGCATCCAGGAGTGGCTCATATTAATCCGTTTTTCAAGGGCCATACCAAGCTTTAGCTTGGCTTCTGCAGCACCCAACGTAAGGCACCTTAGCGGAGGTAATCAGAATATGTTACGTATCGGCCAAAGGAAATAATCTGTCACAAATCTAAGGGCAGGAATGAGGGAATAAATGGGTTCCTTTACGCATGTTGCTGAATTTGTCTTAGGCTTATGGCAAGTTTTACCTAATGGTGTTTGAGCGGTGGCTATTGGTGCTAGGTGAGGCGCTCACAGCGTAACGTCTTGCCATCTGCCATCTGTGGAAGTCACTCAAGCATGTTTTTAGGCTCGGCTCGTCGCAGGAGATTTGGTTTCATGTCTGCAACTGCTCAGTCCATGCAATGGGTTAGTGCACTCTCAACCCGAGCTTCTCTAGAGGCCGCAGTTCGCGAGGTGACTGATCAGCTACGGCAGCAACTGCCTGCGACCCCCGATTTGGCAATGGTGTTCATCTCTTCGGCGTTTGCGAGTGAATATGCCCGCCTATTGCCGCTGCTGAATGAGGTGATATCTGTCCCCTGCTTGATTGGCTGTAGCGGCGGTGGCGTGGTCGGCACGCCGGTCAGAGGCAGTACTCTAGAAGTCGAGCAAAAACCTGCGTTGAGTGTGTGTGCTGCCACCCTGCCTGATGTAGTGGTCAAAAGCTTTTATCTGCGAGAGGATGATTTACCAGATTTAGATAGCTCACCCAATGACTGGATTGAGCAGGTTGGGGTATCGCCAGCCGATTCCCCGAGTTTTATTTTGATGGCTGATCCACTAACTTCGGGCATCAATGAACTTTTACAGGGGCTCGATTTTGCCTATCCTGATGCCGTCAAGGTAGGGGGGCTGGCAAGTGTAAGCAGTTTTCAACGCAGCAGCGGTCTCTTTTTTGATGACACGCTGCAAACTGAGGGCATTGTTGGGGTAGCTCTATCGGGCAATATCGTTCTAGATGCCATTGTGGCTCAAGGCTGTCGTCCAATTGGGCAAACGTTTCGGGTAGTGGCAGGAGAGCGCAATATTGTTCTAGAACTTGAGGCTGTTGGCGATTTGAGTGCTGCACCCCAAACCCCTTTGGTCGTGCTCCAGAATATTTTGAAAGAACTGGATGAAGGCGATCGCGCTCTAGCACAAAACTCACTTCACATTGGCATTGCTCAAGATGGCTTTAAGGAAAACTTGAACCCGGGCGACTTTCTCATTCGCAATTTGCTGGGAGTTGATCCCAAGGTCGGGGCGATGGCGATCGCCGACCGCATCCGAGTGGGTCAACGGGTGCAGTTTCATCTCCGCGATGCTCGCACTTCTGCTGATGATCTAGAAACTTTGCTGTCAAGTTACCAACACCAGACGCAGCTGGAGCCCCTAACCGAGATTGGGGCCTTGCTGTTCTCTTGTATGGGGCGGGGTGAAGGACTCTATCAAAAGCCCAACTTTGATTCGCACCTGTTTAATCAATATCTAGAGGGGGTACCGCTCAGCGGCTTCTTTTGTGGTGGCGAAATTGGCCCAGTGGGGGGCACCACTTTTTTACACGGCTATACATCAGTATTTGGCATTTGCCGCCCTGCCGCTAAATCCGCGCAAGCTTGAACCGGGAGACGGTTACTGTCAACTCTAAAAGAGACTGATCGGCAAGCATTGATTTTTTTAATGCGATAGAGGGCTGTTGAGCAGTGTTGCACTCCCGATTGAGGCCCAATAGCAATATTTCTCAGGAGCAGTTTTAGAGTAAACTCCGATGGCTTAAAATCACGGTGTCTCCAGCATGATGTATCCAGCTGCTTCAAGGCCCATCAAAAAGTCCTGTATCGTTTGAAAAGCCCTCTCCACCGGTATAGGTTGTAGGGTGATCAGATCTAAGGGTCGTGCCTGCTGCCACCGTTGTACTAGGGTCGCTACTGATTGGGGGCCGCTGAGCAAAATATACAAGCAACTTGAAAACGAGCTGTCCACACCAATTGGCTGGCCATCAACTTTTAAATACTGATCCAGGGGCAGCAACCCTAAGTTTTCAGCACTGGCTTCTAAACCGGCTCGAAAGCCTGCGGTGTTGAGCTGGGGATGTAGGTGAACCATCGTATTGGGCCACAGCTCATCAGGCCAATCCTCTACCGGTGGGCGATCGCGCCCCTGCCCCGGATGCCCACAATAGAGATCGAGCAGTCGATGAATCGGATTCAGCAACTCAAATAGGTAAAGCTGCTCCTCCAAGGTCATGGAAGCAATATTCAGTGCCACAGCAATGGGCAGGTCTTCAATGTTTTTGAACAACTCTTCCAGGTTCCACTGACGCCAGTTGAGCATGCTGATAAACTCTAGACCTGCTCGCTGTATCAGGGCTGAGAAATCAGCCATCGTGATGCCCGTATCGCCTCGTAATAAGTGATTGGCCAGCAAACGCTCATCATCGGTTTCAAAAGCAGATTTCCAGGTTCGTTTTTTTGCTAACACCCAATCTTCGAGCACTGACATGGTTTGACGCACCACAGCCATTTCTTCGGGGGTCGAAGACCCTTCTAAACAGCCTACTTTGGCCCAAAATTTTTGCATACGATAGTAATCTGCTCGCTGCAGGGCGCTGTGCATATTCGCCCGAATAATACCGTCTACCTTGAGCACCGATTTCATCGCCGTTAGACCAGCAGCCGGATCTTCCAGCAAATAAAGGACGTCGTCGCAATTGATGTAGTCAAAGGTGTAAGGCAGAGTCGGCAACGCTTCGATCGGCAGACAGTGAAAATAAAAAGGATTTTTGATCTTGTGATATTCCAGACGTTGCTGAGCCATGTTCACCGATTTGGGCGAAATGTCGACTCCGACTAAGGTGGCCCTCGGATTGGCGATCGCCAATGCCATCAGCTTAAATCCAGACCCACAGCCCGCATCTAAAATCCACTTGTCTTGGCTATCGGTAACCTGGTGATTTCTCAAATAGTAGGGAATCGCAGAGTTATGCTTAGCTAAATAATTAGGGTCTTGACCCGGATGCTTTTCGAGGGGCTGATTGGGATAGGGCAGCGCATCGAACTGAGGTCGAATTTTGTTCCAATGAGAGGATGACTCAGTCATAGAAAATCTATCAGATGATAATCTGGGCGAAATATTGTGAACTCGGTTAAGAACCTGTCATCCTCGTCCTCACTACCTCATTCTTACTAAGCAACCTTATTCTTATCAAGGAGATTGTGTTCTTGTCAGAACTTTGGCTTGAAGCCTTTCTCCCTTCAGAAGAGAGGTGTAGGAAGAGGGATATGTCAGCTATCAAACTCCCATAAACAATATCGCAACACAAGGCTTAAGACATGATTGTCAAGTTTATTCTTTAGGTGTCGACGCTTGCGGGCGAATAGAGTAACTGCCTTGTTCGTTGGGGACGACTTTATATCCGAGGGCTTCGATATTTTCAATCACCTCAGCTCGACTTTTGTCATCGGGTACAGAGCCTAAAACCTGAGCCCATGCCCCGATCTGAGCCTGAGTTCTATCAGGATTGCTGGCTAAAAACTCAGCCGTTTGTTGTAGAGAAACCTGGTCTTCTTGCGCTCTGGGGTCGGATGATTGAGCTGCCCATTCGGCAGCGATTTGATGAGAGCGACTTGCCGCTTCAACATCGTCAAGAAATAGAATTTCGTCGATGCCCTTATGACGCCAGATAAAGTATCCCTCGGGTGGAAACTCTGGCGATAAATACTGGAGACCTCGCTCCTGGAGCTCAACTGCTTTTTCAGCCTGACCGGCAAAGATTGAAACGCTACTGGATAAGTACACGTAAGCCAAATAAAAATAGGGATCGCGCTCTAAAATTACGTCAAAATAGTTGGCGCTGAGGCCATATCCATTAATCTGTCGATATTCGTTGCTGCCAAAATATTGTAGAAAATTGAGAAATGTCCAATCAGCGATCAGATTTCGATACCCAAAATTAGGCAGCGTTTTGAGCAAAGATAATTGCAACTGCGCTTCTTGCGTTTGCAATTCAGCTTGTTCGGGCAGGGCTGATGCTTGAGGCCTCAGCGCCGAACGCAGCCGACTTACCTGCATCGTCACGATGCCAGCCATGATCAGTCCAAAAATGCCCCCTTTGATGGCCCAAGATTGTGTTCGCGTCATCGTTTCAACCTCATCTGTTGCTGGCGATTTTTGACCCAAAAACTCTTTGCGCATGTCTATAACTATCAACGGTTAGTCCAAGCTCTCAATCTAAACTAAAAGCGCTCCACCAGAACAGTGAAGCGCTTTCGCGTTACCTAAAGTATGTGAATCGAACTCTAGCTCCAGGTTTAGGGCCAAAACAGACAACTACGTCGACTGTCTTGACTGTATTTTGGAGATGAGCCATTTGCCAAAGATGCTAACCGCTACGGACAGCATGTTTCAGCCGTCATACAACGCTACTTGATCGGTTCTAGATCAGCCCCACAATTAGCAGATGTAATAACGTTAGCTACTACTAGGTCATTGGCAACTGAAGCCTTCTCGCGACAGAGGTTAGAAACAGTGGCCTGCTTGCCAGCACCGGTCGTGGTGACGTAAGTGACGCCAGCAAAGCCTCTCAGTTCATTCTTGGGTACGGCATAAATGATAGCGCCATCGTTGATTGATGCAGCGACGTTAAAGACACCATCACCCGTATCAACACCAGCAGTCCCAACACCATTAGTGTAAGCAAAGTTGTCAGTGTCTTGCTCAACACCCACATCAAGGTTCGAAATGTTGGGGGCAAAATCAACAGCCTCTAGGTAGTAAGCCTGCTGACCCCGGTTGAGGGCACCGATCGCTTGAGAAGCTTCAGTTTCACGGGCGCGGTTGGCCTGGTTGAGGAAGGACGGCAGAGCGATCGCGGCCAAGATGCCGATAATGATAATGACCACTAGCAGCTCAATCAGGGTGAAGCCACCCTCGGCTTGCTTGCGGCGCAGATGCTGTAATAAGTTGAATTTCAGGCTAGTTTTCATTGGTTGAGGTCTCTCCTTGAGAAGCCGGTGAATAATGGACTGCGTCTAGCTCCATGCAGCTTAGACTACCCGCGACGTTTCAGTTTCATATCACGAACAACATTTTTTTTATAAATCGTTCAAACCTTTAGACTATGAGTCCTGCTAAAAAAGTCGCTAAGTCGGTTCTCAGTGCATCTAACTAACGGTTCCTGACGTGAAGTTGCAGCCTTCACTCACCCAGGAAAATCGATGAATGCCTGTCCTTTGATGTCGAGACGAGTCCAGGATGGCTACAGGAGCATCAGAGTATTTCGGCACCTTTGATGTTGTAAGTAAAGGGTAAATGGCCACTCTTATCATGAGTGGAGCGGCAGCGAACAAGAACGCTCATCATGCCTGAAATTAGGGCTATGAACGATTCTCGGCGTTGATTTCGTCCAAAATTGCCTGAGCACCACGGCCTCGTACACGCTGAGCCAGCGTGGTGCCTATCTGTTCGGCTTCAGCCGGTGTCCCCTGAATTTCTTCTTTAATCAGGGTTTGACCGTCTAGGCTGGCAACGAGGCCAGTGAGGGTCAGGGTGTCGTTAGCCCACACCGTATTGACGCCAATGGGAACCTGACAGCCGCCTTCGAGTTCTCGCAAAAAGGCGCGTTCGGCCAAGCAGCGATCGGTGCTAGCGCGGTTTTCTAAGGTTTTGATCAGCGCTAAGATTTCCGCATCGTCGGCACGACACTCAATGCCTAAGGCCCCTTGGCCCACGGCATGGAGTGAAACCTCGGCGGGTAAATGCTGATGAACGCGATCGCCCATACCCAACCGCTCTAAACCAGCCACGGCCAATATGATCGCGTCGTACTGACCTTCATCGAGTTTGCGCAGGCGAGTGTTGAGGTTGCCGCGAATATCTTTGAAGGTGAGATGCGGAAAGTGATGACGTAACTGGGCTAAGCGCCGCAGCGAAGACGTGCCGACGACTGCCCCAGCGGGCAGGGTGTCAATTTGTTTGTCTTGGTGTTGGGCGTGGACGACGAGCGCGTCAGCCGGATTCTCGCGCTGGGTGACACAACCCAGCATCAACCCGTCGGGCAGGCGAGTCGGCAAGTCTTTGAGAGAATGCACGGCAAAGTCAATATCGCCCTGCAGCATGCCATCTTCGAGTTCTTGGGTAAAGAGCCCCTTGTCGCCAATTTTCGACAAAGACACGTCCAACACCTTGTCACCATGCGTTTCCATCGTGCTGATTTCAAAGGCCAACTCAGGAAACTGCTTTTGTAATTCGTCGCGGACCCAATGAGTTTGCACCAGCGCGAGCTGACTCTTGCGCGAGCCGATGCGCACCGTGCGAGTGGGAGCAGCCGTTGAAGTAGAAGCCATTGAAGTCATGGAAACTTAGCTTATTAAAGTCGTCTAGGAGTTGATATTGCGCAGAAAAACTGCAAGATCTTAAGGTTACCCCAATTGTTTACCGTTTCTGTGGGGTATCCGGGCACTGTTAACGAAAGGATAATTCTGTCAGCTGCTATGCTCCCCATTTTTTCCACCGCTTGGCGTCACTGGCCGGGCGCGATCGCAATTGCCTTAGTCGGTTGGGCGTCATTGCCGATCGTTGCCTGGGCTCAACTGTCGCCAGTGTTGCTTGATCTGTTTCTCTCGGACCCGGAGCTGACCGAGCCCCGCGATCCCCTATTGCCCGAGCTGCCGATTGTGCGCCCCCTTAGCCCCTTAGAAAAGTTGGCGCTGGAAGCGGAACTCGACCGGCTCGCCATCGAAGCAGAGCAGCTGTTTTTCGAGGGGCAAACCGAGCTGGCATTTGTGGAATGGATGCGGGAAGTGCGGCTGCGGCGGATTTTAGGCTATGAGGAAGAGATTGCAGCGATTCAGTGGGTGGGCCTGCGGGCCTGGGAAAACTCTCGAGGCGAGGAAACGCAGCTGTTAGCAATTCGATTACGGCAGATTCAGACAGACTTGCTCGACGACGAACCGCTGAACATTGAACTGCTAGAGGAAGTTGCTGTCGCCTTTGAAGTGTTACGCGACATTGATGCGGCGATCGCCGTGTATGAAACACTAATTGTGCGAGCCACCCAAGCCGGCGATCGAGAGGAGCGACAGCGCCTGCTGGAAAATCTAGCGCGTCTGCAAGCAACCTGGTTTCGCTTTGCGGTGGCCGCTGAGAGCTATCAAACTCTATTGAGTTCCCTCGGTAGTAATGGTGACGACGTTAAAGAAGTTGAGTATTTGAAGGGAGCCATTCAAAACTATCAGGCGGCTGGAGAGGTGCGCACTGCCATTACCTACCAGCGGCGACTGGCGCGCAAATATGAGCAGACGGCGCAGCCGCTACCAATTCCGCCCTTGCTGTTGGCGATCGCTCGAAACTATCGCAATCTCGACAACTTGGCCCAAGCCCAGAACTTTTACACCACGACCTATTCAATCGCCCTCAGCCAACGCCAAACCGATGTGGCCAGCGATGCCCTGCAAGATCTGGCAGAAATTTATCTCGAACAAGACCAACCCGAAGACGTATTTTACCTGTATCAGCAGCGCCTAGCGGTCGAACGCCTCTCTTACAACGGCTATGGTCTGATGGATACGTTCGACCAAATTGGCCAGCTGTATGAAGCGCAAGATGAGCCCAGTGCCGCCATCTCAGCTTACAAAGAAGCCCTGATTGTGGCAGAACATCTCAATTACCGCGACGCTTATTTTAAGCTAAAGCTGCTGCAGCTTCTGCTGGCCGAAGAGCGGTTAACCGTACCGACTTTAGAGCAGCATCTCGCTAACCCGAGGAGAGCATTGCGAGATCCCGATTATTGGCAAGGGAATAGGCCATAAAAGCGTTAGGTCGACAACTCCTTGAGGGCATAACGGGCGATCGCCAGACTCAAGCGGGCTTGCTCAACCTCAGAGAGAGCAGCCCAATCAGTTTGACGCACCGAGCGCAGAGTCGCTTCTAAAATCTCCTCTTGACCGCTCCGCATGGCCATCGCTAAGGGCCGCGCCATTACGTTCAAATCATCCGCATCCCAACCGGTTAACACTGACTGCGCCGCCGTGACGAGTTGGTCAATGAGTGCGCCGCTGTCGCTCGCCACGACTTGAGTGCTCGCCGCGAGAGTTTGCAGCAAGTGGGCTGGCATCCGGGCTCCAAATTTCTGAGTCAGCGTTGCCAGCAATGACTGGGTCGGACTTTCCCACAGCTGAGCGGCTAGCTGTGAGACTTGCTGCCATTTTGAGTCCAGCGCTTCGTCTAACAGAGCCGCCTCTGAGGCCTGCTCTAGTCCCTCTAAATATTGAGGGGTTGCCGGATCATAAAGATTCCACGGATAGGCCTCCTCTTGATTGAGCAGCGAGTGTAGTAACTCTTGTTCAATCTGCTGCTGAGGGGTCAGGTTAGAAACGGGATTGGTTGACTCATTCATGGGTATGGTTCTCGTTAGGGATGCACCGATAAGCAGTCATTGGCGCGGCTAGAGCAAGTAGCCAGTCTCTTTGGCTGGTCTTAGCTACAAAACTGCTGGAGGTAGTTCCGCATAAAACCAAAGGCAATTGGTCAGGAACTGAGAATTCCAGAAAACGATAGGCCTCATTGTTGATTGGCACAGTCAAAGAGACAAGTTTGTGTGGCCCATCAGCCCCTGAGCGTAGGCAAAAAAGGGATTCACCTCAACCGACGATTGCTCTGGCAACTGTAACAAATTCCGAGAGTGAAGATTGTGTCTGGCTGTGGCATTGTGACCAAGTTCAGTATTGATTTGTCCTCGTCAGTTGCCAACGGCCATTGCCGTCCGTACATTTACGGAATCAAATCAGCACCACCCCGAAATCTGTCGGTTGATGCTGGCGATCGCTCCTCCTCTCACTGCGCCTGAGCCAGACGCGGAACTGGACTATGTTGGCCCCTCAGTTTCACAAGTGGGGGGGCTCTCGTCACCCCTCGTCTCCCAGGGAAGAACCATGTCAACTCCGGTTTGGTCTTACTTCCTTGCCCTTTGCCAGGCGTCCAGACTTAGCAGGCTGGGTGGCTACTGGGGAGAGTTACTTGGGCAAGGTTGCGCCTGAGTCTCTCGTGACTGATGGAGAAATGCTGCAGATGGCATGGTGCAGGTAGCGGCATAAGCTCCAGTTCGGCCTCTGGATGAATCTGCATGGAATTTAAGATTGGCCTTCAATGACAAATTCCATTAATCGGCCTTGAGGGCTCCCAAACCGTAGCTGAGTACCCATCTCTAAGCCGATTTCTCGGCGATGCACATGCCGCCATTCGTCTTCTAAAAAGCAAAACGTGCCGTAGCGCGAGTTGTCTTTGAGGTAATAGGCCACAGTTTCGGTACTTGGGTCTTCATCATGACTCGATTGTCGGTAAAAGATCTCGGCATGGCTACCCGAAACCCAGGGCTCTGGAATGACGACATCATTTTCAGGGCGGCGGCCGACTTTGAGGGTGCCCCCATAGAGATACCAAACCAGGTGCGGCTCGCCCACCGCCCTGATCGCCGCGATGGGGCTGGGAGACAATTCTCCCGGTAGGCGCGTGATATCAGTATCTTCCTTGGCCAAAAATTGGCTATCGAAATCCGGGTGGCGATAGAGGACTGGGAGGGTCCAAGCGGGCTGATTGAATTTATAGACGGTGAGCAGATGTTGGCGGGCGATCGCCACGGCGCGATCAACCGGTTGGCGCTCGGCTAAGGCTTGCGCAAAGATTTGAATAAAACTGAGGGCTTCGTCATCGGAGATTGAGTCGCGCATCGCAATGACTGCAGGGACTCCGTGATGGAGCAAGACTTCCGCTAGGCTACTGCGCGGCATGGCGCTTTGCTGTTGCTGATCGGGCTGCGCACCCCAACAGGTATTAAATACCGCTAATTTGACTCGATTGCGCGTGAGCACTTGAGCGAGTTCGGTACCATTGAGCGTTGACTCAGCCTGCAAAAAAATCAGTCCACCATCGGGCGCCGGAACCCCATGCCCGGCGTAAAAGAAGACGTTATAGGCCCCTTGTTCGAGGGTTTTGACTAAGCCGGCGGCGCGCGGTCGTACTAATACATCGACCTGACAGGGGGCGGCGGCTCGCCGCTGCGTGAGCCCCGAGGTGCTTTCACCGAGCAAAACGCGTTTGAGCAACTGGGCTTCGGTCTCGAGCTGCAACGTATCCGGGATGCCGCGAGCGTTCGTCTCCTGGCCGGGAACATCAGGTTCGCCAAGCACGAGAAGAATTTTGAGGCCCGGATCTAACCCGACGTCAGCCAGGGGATCGACATCGCTGGTGGTACGGCTAAAGCGAATATGTTCGTTCAGCGACATGGCCTGCCGCCCAGTTTGGGGCTGCATAATTTCCCATGGCAACCTGATCAAATCAGGGTCGCGAATGTCTAAACAGAGGGAAAGTGGATTGCCCTGCCCCATCGCGATGCCTAAGCTTTGATCGAGGCTCCGTTTGATGACGCCATCGAACAGCCACTGCCAGAGGCGCACCCCTAGCGTCTGCATCAAGCGCCCGGTGTAGCCTCGTTTTGTGCCGGGTTCCGCAGGCGTGGGGTCAGCCGCGACAAACTGGGGCACATAGGCAGACGGCACGTGGGGCACCTGCGGCAATCCCCGTAGGGAGAACAGATCGAGCCAGGTAGCCCAAATTTGTTCAAGCTCATCCGTCCAGGGGCGATCGTGATGCACATAGCCGCCAGGATACGGCGCGTCAACGACCCAAATGGCATAGTGGGGGGTGTCAGCCGTTGATAGCCGCTCGATGGCGATCCGCAGGTGAGTTGGCTCTGACATCGAAAAACGCTGTGTCACAGGATAGTAAACGCGGACTGGCAGACCTGGGCCTGGCAAAAATTCTAGCCAGACTCCGAGATGTGAGTCTTTACCGAATCTCGTTAGTCAATACACAATCCCTGCTGAGGAACGGATGTGTCAAGCAATTGCTCAGCAAAAACGGGTAAGTCAGCCTGCAGTAGCCAGCCCTGATCGCCCGCTTGCGCTAGGGGAAGCGGGCGATCGCGCGGTTCAGGAGGCAGTTCAGCAGATTCAGTTGCCGCGGGTGGCGGTACTGTCTCCGCCGTTTCTGAGGCGGTAGAACACACTTTAAGACGCACCCAAAGTCGACCATCAGGAGTCCTTTGTCGACTGTTAACTTGCACGATACTACCAATCGACAGCAAGCGCTCGGGTAAATCGACTGCGGCGGGGGGGGGACCTGTCGGGGGCGTCTGGGTGGTCAGGAGCGTCGCGGCAGCAGAGGGGTCAGGCAGCTGTTGAATTTGCAAATAATCGCCCACGGCCAGCTCGGCCGCTGTATCAGCTTCATCGATTGTGGGAGGCACTGCTGAGGGGGAGAGGGTTTCCCCCGACTCGGCTGTGGGCTCAAGGGGGGCGATCGCGCCGTCGCGGCGACTTAGCCACTGCCACCCGAGGGCGCTGCCGAGACCCACCAGCGCCACCATCACGACTCCCGTGAGCCAGCGCCGCCCAGCGCGGGGTGACCGGTGCCTGGGCGCTGGGGGTAGGGCGGTGGCCGGAGCCGCCAGACCGGGCGGCGGGGCCACCACCTGGAGGGGCGGCGGGGCCAGTAACGGTTGATCTGCGAAAGCGGCTGGCACCGCTGTCGGACGATTTGCGGGCTCGACTTTGAGGCGCAGGAGGCCCACCGTGACATTGTCATGGCCATTATGAGTGTTTGCTAGACCGATTAACCGTTGCGTGGCGCTACCTACATCAATCTCACCGGTCAATACGGGCACGAGTTCTGCTGACCACAGGTGAGCGATCAGGTCATTGTCGCTAAGCCCATCCGAGCACAACAGCAGCACACTATCCGTCGCTAGCGGATACAGCTTAACGGTGGGATGCAGATGGCTGGCGTCAGCCATTCCCAATGCTTGCACTAGGGCTCCGGCTCCCGGCTGTTGCAGGGCATCTTGATAGAGCCCTAGCCCTAACCGCATCTCGCGGGCCGCCACGTCGTCATCCAGGGTGATTTGCCGACAGCTATGCGATCGCACGCGATAGGCGCGGCTATCGCCCAGGTGGGCGACGTAGAGGCGGCCGCCATACACCAGCCCCACCACGATGGTCGTGCCCATGCGATCGCGCTCCTGGCGCTGATCGGCATCATTGCGGATGGTAATTGCTTGGTTCGCAGCGATGATGGCTTCCTTTAAAGCCGCCACCACCTGGCGATGGTCAACCGCCGGTCCCTTGAGCAACGGGTTGAGTCGCTGGCTGACCTCCGCGATCGCCAAGTGCGAGGCCACATCGCCCCCTTGGTGTCCCCCAACGCCATCACAGACGACGACCAGCGCTGGGTTTGGCCTGCGGCCACCCATCGCTGCCTGGCGCACGGCCCCGCTCTCGGGATAGCAGGCATCTTCGTTGCGCTGGCGAGTGGGCCCCTGATCAGAGGCCGTCGCTAGCTGGACAGTGAGAGCTTGCTGGCTAGAAATTGCGGCGATCGCCTGCACCAGCGAATAGACTAAGCCGGCGGCACTGCCCTGATCCGCTATCAAATGATTGGTTAAGCGAGTGAGGTAGTCGCGAATGGCTGGCGCTGCAGTGGCAATCCACGGCTGCCACTGTTGACCCAAGTCCACTAAGGTGATGGCGGTGGCTTGAGCTTCCAGGCAGAGCAGGCGAAGGTCTTCGCCCTCGACTCGCAGGTGCTGCCAGTCCAATAAGATATGGGCTAACTGCTGATTAACGCAGGGCTGCCACAGCTTCGCGATCTGCCGCAGCCAGGCCAATTGGTGCAGAGCGGTGGCTCCCGGCCAACTCTGAGTCAGCGTTGGTAATAGGGTGGGGGCTTGAGGGGGCGGCGCGGCTGCCTGTAGCGGAATTTCTTCGAGCAGCAATAGGGCACTCTGGCCGTCAGGGTGCAAAACCTGAGTAAACGGTCGGGGAATATTGACCGAAAAAGGCGAGAGGGCGAGATAAGGCACCGCTAGGGGCGGCACACTGGCTAAGGGGGGGGGCGGCGATTGGGGCTGCTGGTCTTGCACTAGCGGAAAGTCAATCACCTGATAGCGCCCGGCTAGCACCGTGCCAGCGGGCACAGACGCCGATGAGGCTGGCCCCTGGGCCCACAAAAATCGGCGCACTGGCGGCAGTTGCGGACTAGGCATACTTAGCGATCGTACTTATCATCAGCAACTCAGCGACGGCGGCACCGGTCAAAGCTAAGCAATTGTGACACAGTTCCTGCCTGATGGCCTGACTGGCTCAAGCCTCAGCCTGAGTGTCGGCCACCACCTGCGGTAGACCCATGCTGTAGTTCAGTACGCGACTTTTGAGGTTGTAGCTGATGTCGCCTGCTTGCAGTTGCTGTTTGATGAAGTGTTCGAGGTCGGAGCCAATGCGGCGCAAATTATAATCCGTTAGGTCGGCTCCGGCAGAAGCAGCAACGAGCCGATCAAACTCCTCGTTGACCTGTTTGAGGGCTTCATCACTCCAGGTGAATTCGTTATCCGGGTCAATGTCAAGGGTTAACATTGACTCACTGGGAACCAGCTCATCATTGACGACTTCGGCGGCATAAATCAAAACGTGGCGAGTGGTCGATTTCAGCATTGCCCTTGTACTCAGTGGATAGTCCGCAAAACCTACTGCCATTGTAAGGGGAGAGCGGTCGACCGTTGAATAGAGATTCGCGGGCCAAACCATAACCGGGGCTGGTTTAGCTCGCGACGATCGCCAGCGATTGACGCCGTGACCGTGGCCAATCGCACCGCCGTTGCCTCATGGAGTCCTAAGGAGAGTTCTACCAAAAACGATACCCGCAGGGGCGGGTTTTGTGGATGCCTGGTCGCGATGCCACAAGGGTTCTAGCTAAACCCGCCCGTACCATAACGGTATATTCTTTCTCAGAAATCTCCTAACTGAGTGAGTTTTGCCAGTCGGGGAACCTCCTGCTTCACAATAGACCTACTGAATCCCCATTTGAATTGGCTATGACTCATTCCCTCGATCGCATTCTTGAGCGGGCTCTCGCCGGTGCCGACCTGACCCCAACCGAGGGAGTACAACTCCTTCTGCCGCGTGACCCAGCGGCGATCGCGGCGATTCAGGGGGTGGCCGATCAGTTACGCCAACAGCAGGTGGGCGATACCGTCACCTATGTCGTCAACCGCAACCTTAACTTCACCAATATTTGTGAACAGCACTGTAGTTTCTGTGCCTTTCGCCGTGATGCGGATACCGATGGAGCCTTTTGGCTTGATTGGGAGACCATGCGCGCCAAAGCGACTGAAGCCGTGGCCCTAGGCGCGACAGAAATTTGTATGCAGGGCGGCTTGAATCCTGCCGCTAAGGTCGCGGGCAGTAGCCTGAAGTATTATCAGCAGCTGCTCAGCAATCTCAAAACCGAGTTCCCTCAGCTTCATCTCCATGCTTTTTCGCCCCAAGAGGTGCAGTTTATTGCGCGGGAAGAGGGTCTGAGCTACGCCGACGTGATTATCGCCTTGCAAGCTGCAGGCGTGGGGTCATTGCCAGGGACCGCCGCTGAAGTGCTAGATGATCCGGTGCGGCGGGTGCTGTGTCCAGAAAAAATCAACACGGCGACCTGGCTAGAAATTGTCGGGTTGGCTCACCAGTTGGGGGTGCCGACCACTAGCACACTACTGTGCGGCCATATCGAAACGCCAGAGCAGCAAATTACGCATCTAGAACACCTGCGGCAACTGCAGCAGCGGGCGATCGCCCAGCAGTTGCCCGCCCGCATTACCGAATTTGTGTTGCTGCCCTTTGTGGGCCAAGACGCCCCGCCCTCTCTGCGTCGTCGTGTCGGTCGCGACCAGCCGGATCTGGCCGCCGCGTTGCAGCTGACGGCGGTGGCTCGACTTTACCTGGGCAATTGGATTCCCAATCACCAGCCCAGCTGGGTCAAATTGGGCCTCAACGGTGCGACTACGGCCCTGCGCTGGGGTTGCAACGATATTGGCGGCACCCTGATGGAAGAACATATCACCACCATGGCTGGCGCCCAGGGCGGCACTGCCATGACGGTCAGCGAGCTGACGGGGGCGATCGCGGCGATCAACCGGCCCGCCCAACAGCGCGATACCGTTTATCGGCCGCTTGCCCCGGCGGAGTCGCCATCGAGTTCGGTGGCTGACGCGTCGTCAGAGACAGTGCCTGTTGGGCGGGCCCCATCAATCGGATAAAGCGCCCCCGCGCGGCAGTCTCGTAGCCACAACTTGACCGCCTGACCCACAAACCCTTCGCTACTTTCCTGGGGCGGGCTGGGGGGGCGATCGGTGGTCGCTGGGGCCACGCGCGAAAAAATTAACACCAGCCGCCAGCCGTTTTCGACAGGGGTGAGAAACAACCAGTGGTATTGCTCTAGATTGACGACCGCCGTGGCCGTGTACTGCCGCTCTAGGGTGGTAAAGAAAACTTGCTGCACCGTTTCGGCAGAGGTGAGCGGGGTGTCGCTGAAGCTTTGAGGCGAAATTTCCAGCGGTTCTAATTCGGCCCGCCCCGCCAAGAGCATGGTGCCATAGCCGCTCCGGTCGGCGTCGCTGGGCAAACTCCGAGCTGCTACCCGGTTCGTATAGCTGGGCAAATCCCGCAGCAGTCCCGTCACCAGCGTCTCCATATCCTCTGGGCAGGCCATCGGGGGCCGCAGAAAGGGGGCCGCGTCCTCGCCCCCTTCGGCGTCAGTTACGGGTTCCGGCACCGGTTTCGGGGTGTCGGCGATCGCGATTAGCGGCACCGTCATCACCGCCCCCAACAGGCCCCCGATCGCCAGCCCAATTTTGCTTGTGAGCTTGTGGCTAATCACCTGTTTAATGCCTCCTAGCGCGCAACTCAACCACTAACTGCGACCCTAACCTATCGCGATGGCCGCAATTCGCAACGAAAGATTGCAATTTCTCGCGCTCGAAATCTCATATCCTTAGTATCCTTATCGGAAAATCCTGTTACAGGACGTTGGCACGATAGCCAGATGATCTTCATCCGATCACTGGTGAGGAGTATGGGGGAATGGTCATGGTGCGAAATCGCTCATTATTTGTCTGGCTGTTAGTGGTGGCTTGTCTGGCCCCGCCAGTGATGGCGAGCTCTCGTTCGGCTAGCAGCTGGCTGGCCCAAGCGGATATTGACAATCCGGATGCGGTCGATGATCCTGACGCCGTCCCCGATGATCCTGATGCCCCGTTGGAGGCTGTGCCTGAACCGCCCGCCGACACCGCGCCCGCTGCCCCGGTTGACGCCCCTGACGCGCCGCTAGAAGCGACGCCTGAACCGCCCGCCGACACCGCGCCGGCTGCCCCAGCCGGGTTTGTGCCGCCTGAACAGTTGCCAGAAGGCACTAATCTCACCATCGAAGGCTCCTCTAGCATGGCGGTGATTACTCAGGCTTTGATCCAACAGTTCCAAGCCGCCTATCCTAATGCCAGCGTCACCCTGACTGAGCAGCCAGCGGATGTGGCCTTGACCAATCTGCAAACGGCCACGGCTGATCTCGCCGCGATCGGCCGTCCCCTGACGGAGGAACAGCTGGCTCAGAATCTGCGAGAAGTCTCGATCAGTCGTGAGAAGGTCGCCGTCATTGTCAGCGCCGACAATCCCTTTGACGATCAGCTAGAAGCCGCTGATTTTGTCCGCATCTTTCGAGGTGAAATCACCAACTGGGCCGAGCTAGGGGGGCCTGACTTGCCCATTCGCCTCGTCGATCGCCCAGCCCCCAGTGATACCCGCGCCGCCTTGGGCAATTACGAGATTTTTGACGGGGATCTCACCACGGGTGATAACATCACGCAGGTGCCCAACGATAGCACCGCCGAAGTGGTGGAGGCTCTGGGAGATAACGGTATTGGCTATGCCATTGCCAGCCAGGTGATTGGTCAAGATAATGTGCGGGTGCTGTCGATGCACGGCACGCTGCCCGATGATCCTCGCTATCCCTACTCGCAGCCGCGCAACTATGTGTATCGCGGTACTGACACGCTGCCGATTGAGGTCGAAGCCTTTCTCGCTCTCGCTACTAATGCCCAAGGGCAAGAGACGGTGGCTCAAGCCAAGGCGGCTGAGGCGGCGGATGTGGCGGCGGCGGAGCTGCCTGATAAGGTCTCCGCCATGCGCCCCAATGGTCAAGGCTTTGTGACCGGCGATCGCGCTGGGAATCTCAACTTTTGGAACGCTGACGGCATCCCGGCGGGTGACCCGGTCGCGGCTCATACCGGCCCCGTGACCGCGCTCGCCTTTAGCGCTGATGGTCAACGGCTGATTAGCGGCGGTGCCGATGGCACTATTCGCCTGTGGGATGCGGTGGGCACGCCCATCGGCGACCCGATTAATGCGGGTAATGGACCGGTTACTAGCCTGACGATCCAGCCTGATGGTCGCTTCATTAGCGCCAGCGCCGATGGCACTCTACAGCTTTGGGACGATACGGGTAACCCGATTGGTGCCCCCATCACTGGTCATGAAGATGCTGTGCGCGACATGGTGTTAAACCCCGATGGCACCCAGCTCACGACGGCATCCAAGGATGGTACTATCCGTCAGTGGAATACCGCCGATGGCACGCCCCAAGGAGAACCTTGGACGGGGCATCAGGGGGCGGTTCAGGCGCTAGCGGCTAAACCCGACGGCACGTTCTTTTCTGGCGGTGCCGATGGCACCGTGCGTCAGTGGGATGCTAACGGTGCGCCCGTCGGCGAGCCCTTACCCGTCTCTGGCCCCGTCACGGCGATCGCTGCCAATGCCAGCGGCACTAGTGTAGCCGTTGGCGATGATACGGGGGCCCTGCAATATCTATCTGGGGCCGGCGGGCCCGCCGGCCCCGCGATCACCGATGTGGGTGCCCCGATTGATGATTTGGCGTTCACTCCCGATGGTCAGCGCTTGGTGGTGAGTGCCGGAGACGTGCCCCAACTGCGCGATAGCACCGGCCAACCCGTTCCCATTCCCACTGCAGAAGCCGAGACAGCGGACTCGGAGGCGGCTGGCCTACCACCTGAGCTGTTAGACCTGTGGCAACGTTTACAGCAGCTGCCGCCCCAAGTGCTGTGGATTATTCCCGTTGCGGTGCTGGGCTTACTGCTCTTGGGGCTACTCCGCAGCTTCCGCCAAGATGAAGATGATGATTTTGACGAGGAACCGGTGAACCTGGTGCCCGGCGACGTTGCCGAGGTTGACACTGATTTCACCAATACTGACTTAGCTGGTCACGACTTGGCCGGCAACGACTTCACCAGCACCGACTTTACGAGTCCCGACTCGTCTCGCAGCGAGGTCTCTGGCATCAGTCCGCAAGAGGCTACCAGCTCCCTCGATGCGTCGTTAGCGCGATCTAAGCAAACCCTGGCAGAAGGGGTCAGTCTTGGTAATGCGGGGCGTTACCAGGAAGCTCTAGATCGCTTCAATAAATCGATCGAACTGGCTGATATTGAACGCTTAAAAGCCGCTGCCGCGGGTACGACCCTGGTGGGCGCCAGTGCGGTAATTGCTCGCGGGCTTGCCCGCCGAGGTACCGCGTTTGCTAACTTAGGCCGCACTGAGGAGGCCTTGCAGAGTATCAATCGAGCTTTAGAAATGGATCCCAATGAGGCCGCTGCGTGGATTGGCAAGGGGAACGTTTTGGTGCAAAAAGGCCAACTAGATGAAGCGCTTTTTTGCTTTGATAAAGCGATCGAACTCAACCCTAACCTGGCGGCTGCCTGGCAAGGCAAAGGCAAAGCCCTGCAAAAGATGGGACGCGATGCCGAAGCTCGTAACGCCTTTGCGCAGGCCGGTGCTCTCGGTGGCGTTAGCGAAGATATCCCGATTGAGTTGGGCACGCCCGTGGACGAGATGCCGCCGTCGGACTATCCCCAAACGGACTTCAGCGGCAGCGACTTTAGCAGTGATGACTTCAATGACAGTGATTTTGCCGTCCCCCCTGTAACGCCCAGCTCGGCATCACCGGGCGTCGGCTCAATCCGGCCAGCGGCACCGCCGCCCACCGTTCAACCCCAGCCCCAACCGACCCTCATCACGCCCGCCCCGGTCGAACCCAGTCCATTGCCAACCCCGCCCATGCCCAATGGCCCCATCGGTCCCATTGGCATCATTCCGGCTGAGCCAGCGCCCACCCCTGGGACGGATGACGACTTGCCGGCCGATTTGTTGGCTGCGATCGATCGCCTGCCCCCCGTCGCTCCCCCCGTCTCGCCAGCGCAATCACCGCCCCGCGCCCCCATTACACCGATGAGTGAGGTCACAGAGCCCGCGATCGCGCCCAGCGATGATTCAGTGCCGCCAGACGTTTGGCAATCGGTGGAATATTTGCCTGCCGAAGCTGAGTCCCCCGATCCGAGTGCTCCAGTGACGGCCCCGATTGACGTTCCTCCCGAAGTGAGGGCTATCTTGGCGGGGGATTCTGATATTCCGAGTGCGGAAGAGGCTGCTGATGCGGCTTCTATTACCGATCCCATGTCGGCCTTTTTTGGTGATGATCCAACGATGTCGATGCGACCGACCGCTCAGACATCCCCGCCATCGGTCGCTGAGGTGTCGCCCGTGTCGCCCCCTGAGAGTCTGGCGTCTGCGGTGCCTGAGCAGCCGGATGATTTGGGTGACAGTGATGCGGCTGCTTTGGCCGGATTGCCGCCAGAGGTGCTCGAAGCGCTCAAGGGGATTCCCGAGGATTCTCCAGACAGTTTCGATCTGCCGGCAACTCCAAATCCTGGGCAGACGCCGCCGCCACCGCCCCATAATCCGCGCCTGCAAGATCCGTCTTAAGAGACTGGCTCATGCATCGTTTGGCGAGTGAGTGGTACGGACCCCAAAAAACGTACCACTTTGCTGATCATGATTTTGGCCCTCTCCCTAGGGCGATGCTCTAGGGCTTCAGAGCGCTTTATTCATCGGGGCCGGGCGCACGGCGCTGTCGGTAATACCAATTCTCTGAAACTGGACTACAGATCTGCCTTTCGACGCCGCTCAAGGAACGTCGGCTGAGCGGAGTCGTCAGCCCGATGGGTAGGCCAGGCCAACACGCAGTGCTCCTACTGGGAGAAAGCCGACTGGTATGTGTAGCGGCAATTTGTAGAACTGGTATAAGACAACATTGGAATGACATCAACCAGCGCTGTTTGAATATCGGCAACACTAGTCGAGTCAGCATTATTCCAGCGCAAAGGATTCCAAGAACCCTGCAGCGGCCTTTTCGACGTTTTTGCCTTCAGGAATGACGACTAAAACTTGGTAGAGGCGATTATCTACCAGATAGATGCGCGAACTGATGGTGGCGGGTTCATCGGTTTCTGCACCTGTGCTAATGACGAGCGATCGCCCCGGATAACCGTCGATTTCCACCGCTTCTTCGCTGATCAACGTACCTCCCAGATTGGTCACAGCGCCGTCGCGGCTACTGTCTAATAGAGCTTGCGGGTCGGTCTCATCGACAATGGCTGAGGGATAGTCAGAATAGGCGATCACGTAGGCTGAATCTTCGGCCTCTGCCGTGAAGGTATGAATTTCGACGGGGCCGACGGGGGTTTGGATGGCTTGCTGAGTTTCTTCAAATGGTGCCGGGGTTTCGACTCTAAACTCCCCAGTCTCTGAAGAAAAGGCTGCTCCTTGAATCGATGCACCATGACAGGCAGTTGTTAGTAACGCACCGATAAGCAAAAAACGGCTGATCCCATGTTTCATAATGCTGGTATCTGTTTTTTTAGAATGGTTTACGCCGGAAGAGCTGGCAGGACTACTGGCTCGTTTGACACGTCAAGTCCTGCCCAGGGATGTTTTTAGAAATCGACGTCAATGTCCTCTTCTTCGAGAGCCTCTAAGTGGTCGAGACTATCCGTTAGCTCGTATCTCAGGTCTTCTAACGACTGCTTGCGGCTCCGGCGAGAAACTCGGCGATACTTTTTAGGCGATAGGCGTGGCTCGTGCTGAATTTGGCCATCATCCGTGATTTTGATTTTGAAGGCGGCTTCTGGGTCAGCCGAATCATGGGCCAATTGAGTTTGCATGACACAGCTATCCAATAACTGTAAATAGTCTGGGTAGCGCTCCCAGTTGGAGAGCACGGCACATCCAGGTTCGGCTCGATGTAGGCAGTCGGTAAACTGGCAGCGGTGATTTTGGAGGCGATCGCGAATTTCTGGAAAACACTCCCCGAGCGCTTGCGGCGTACAGGCGATGTCAGGCTGATTAAAGCCTGGCGTATCGGCCAGGAGCCCACCGGTTAGGAGTTCAAACAGCTCGACATGTCGGGTCGTATGGCGGCCTCGCCCCAATTTGCCAGAGACGGCACTAACCCGGAGGTCAGCGGCTGGAATGAGCCGGTTGATCAAACTTGACTTGCCCACGCCAGAAGGGCCGGATACGACCGTAATGCGACTGTGTAAGGCGTCTGCCAGAGTCGATAGACCGAGACTTTGTTTCACGCTGATCATCACCGGCGCATAGCCCCAACTGCGCAAACGTGCCTGCCAAGCAGCTTGAGCGTCGGCCTCTAGAAGGTCACATTTGTTAAGACACAGACAAATATCTAGCCCAGTCAGCTCGGCCTTCACCAAAAACCGAGTGAGCTGGTGTACGTCTAAGTCCGGCTCAGCGAGGGCAAAGACCAGTAAGATTTGATTGGCATTGGCAACTGGCGGTCGATCTAACTGGGTTTGCCGAGGTGAAACGGCCGCGATCGCCCCTCGGTGCCCTGCCCAATCCGGGTCTTCCACTTGGACGCGATCGCCCACCATGACCTGCTGGCCCACTTTTTTGAGCCGAGCGCGGCGTGTACAGAGCAAAGCTTTTGGCCTATCCGCCATGCCAGCCGCCGCTTTGTCTAAGGGCGCTGCCCTTTCTAGGCGGACTGAGTAATAGTTAGCTTGCACTGCCGTCACCGTGCCCCAGAGCGCTCCCGGCGCGGCTGGTTGACCCGCAAAGGAAGGAGGCGTCATCGGGTCATGCCAGAGAATTACGCACCTGTAGCGCGTAGTAATCGTCTTTCTCCAGCAATTTTTCGATGCCATAGCCTTCCATCTTGAGGCTATCGGGCACCTGAGCCACTGGTTCACCCGCATCAATCCAGACTTCTAGTAGGGTGTCAACCGCCATTTGCTGCAGCTGCAGCTTGGTGCGAACAAAATTGATGGGACAAGGTGTATTGCGAAGATCCAACACCATATCGGGCGATGGGGCGGGTGCCACAGAGTCATTAATTGGGGTAGGGAGAACGTCACTCATCCGCGAAACAGCCCTCCTAAAAATCCTTCAATGCCGCCGCCCTTACTGACGCGATCGCCGCGCATTTCGGCGAGCTTTTCGACCATTTCCCGTTCTTCAGGCTTTAACCGGGTCGGGATTTGCACCTGCACAGCAATTAAGTGATCGCCCCGACTGACCGGATTGCCTAGCTTCGGCACACCATGATTTTCCAACGTCAAGACAGTATTAGGTTGAGTACCCGCAGGAATCTCCAGATCGACTGCGCCATCAACGGTGTCAACCTCGATCTTGGCACCCAAAATTGCCTGCAGATAGGTAATCTTCAAATCTGACAGCACATTGACCCCATCGCGGCGGAAGTTGGCATCTTCCTCCACAAAGAGATACACATAAAGATCGCCAGCCGTGCCGCCCTTTTGACCCGCATCCCCTTCCCCTGATACGCGCAGCCGCGTGCCATTATCAACCCCGGCGGGAATCGTGATCTTGAGTTTTTTACTTTCTTGCCGATGACCGCTGCCACCACAGGTCTCACAGCGCTCTTCAACCATTTCGCCGGTGCCATTACAGGTCGGACAGGCCGATACCTGGGCAAAACTCCCAAACGGCGTTCGCGTCGTCCGTCGAACTTGGCCGGTGCCATTACAGGTACTGCAGGTGACGGGGCGGGTGCCAGGCTTAGCGCCAGAACCATTACAGGTATTGCAGGTCTCTAAATGGCCGATCTTGATTTCCTTTTCGCCACCAAAAACTGCTTCCTTAAAGCCCAGCTTCAGGTCAAGTCGCAGGTCATCGCCACGGGTTGGACCCCGTCGCCGCCCGCCCGCTTGAGCGGTGCCCCCAAAGCCCCCAAAGAAACTCTCGAATATGTCAGCAAAGCCCATATCCGAAAAATCTTGAAAGCCTCCTGCTCCAGTCGCTGCACTGCCGACACCAGCCTCGCCAAAACGATCATACCGAGCTCGCACTTCGGGCTCAGAAAGCACTTCATAGGCGCGGTTGATTTCCTTGAAAACTTCCTCAGCCCCATCCTCTTTATTGACGTCAGGATGATATTTGCGGGCGAGGCGGCGGTAGGCTCGCTTGATTTCTTCCTGGTCTGAGCCACGAGAAACACCCAGCAGTTCATAGTAGTCACGGGCCATAGACGTCTATTGCCAACGCTGAATTAACATTACGATACGTTTATCTATTCTATGGGACGTCGCCTCAGTTGAACCGATAACCTGTCCCTCCAACCAGAGTAGCTTAGTCAATCGCCTCATAGTCAGCTGTAATCGTGGCATCTAGATCGACGCTATCACCGTGATCATTGAGATCAGGCACTTCTGATTCAGCAAATTCTGGGGGTTGGGCAATAGTTTCATTGTCCTCATCGGGGGGGACATCGACATTAAAGTCGACCAAGTCGTCACCCTCTTCAGATTGCTGGTATAAGGTGGCACCAACAGTGAAGAGTGAATGTTGCAGTCCCTCCATGGCACTGCGCAAGTCTTCCGGCGCGATCGCTTTATCTTGCATCGCTGCCCTCAGCTCAGCGGCCTTCTCTTCTGCCGAAGCTCTGAGCGTGGCATCCATCAAATCGCTGTTGTCACGCAGCGT
The DNA here is from genome assembly GCA_937899725.1 of uncultured Halomicronema sp. Lineage (GTDB taxonomy): Bacteria > Cyanobacteriota > Cyanobacteriia > Phormidesmidales > Phormidesmidaceae > Halomicronema. Next base: position 3,141 of record CALCCA010000046.1, on the reverse strand, counting down.
CGCTTCGTAGCTATATAGCAGGCTATCGGCTTGGTTAACCAAGTCGGCGACCTGCCGCCGCCGCTCATCTTCGTCCGCAAAGCTCTCGGCATCTGAGCGCATCTTTTCCACTTCGTCGGTGCTGAGACCGCCGGTGTTGGTAATGCGAATACTCTGAGCGCGACCAGTGCCCTTGTCGCGGGCCGCCACCTGCAAAATACCGTCAGCATCAATTTCAAAGGAAACTTCAATCTGAGGGACTCCTCGAGGGGCCGGTGGAATTCCTGCCAGCTGGAATTTGCCTAAGCTCTTGTTGTCTTTGGCCATCGCTCGTTCGCCCTGAAGGGCATGCACCTCAACCGAAGTTTGACCATCGGTCGCGGTCGAGAAGATTTGCGTCTTGCTGGTCGGAATCGTCGTGTTGCGCTCAATGACCTTGGTAAAGACTTCGCCTAAGGTCTCAATCCCTAACGACAGGGGAGTGACATCTAGCAGTAGCAGATCCTTGACCTCGCCGCCCAAGACACCGGCCTGAATCGAGGCACCCAAGGCCACGGCTTCATCGGGATTGACGGAACGATCTGGCGATTTACCCCCAAAAAATTCGGCAATGGCCGATTGCACTGACGGAATCCGGGTTGATCCCCCCACCAGCAAGATCTTGTCAATTTCTTCTGGGGATAGTTCAGAATCTTTAATGGCTTGCTTGACCGGCTCCAATGTGCCCTCAATGAGCGCTTTTGCCTGCTGCTCAAACTGCGCGCGACTCAGGCTCATCTCCAAATGCTTCGGCCCGGTTTCATCGGCGGTAATAAATGGCAGGTTGATCGAAGTCGTTTGCATCGACGACAGTTCAATTTTGGCCTTTTCGGCCGCTTCACGGATGCGCTGAAGGGCCATGCGATCAGCCGAGAGATCAACGCCCTCTTGCTCACGAAAGGCTTCAATCATCCATTCCGCAATGCTGTTATCAAAATCATCGCCGCCCAAGTGGTTGTTGCCGGAGGTCGCCTTCACTTCAAAAACGCCATCACCCAGCTGCAGCACCGAAACGTCAAAGGTACCGCCGCCCAAGTCAAACACCAAAATGGTTTGCTCTTGTTCTTGCTTATCTAGACCGTAGGCGAGGGCCGCCGCTGTGGGCTCGTTAATAATGCGTAAGACTTCAAGGCCGGCAATCGTGCCAGCATCCTTAGTCGCTTGGCGCTGGGCATCCGTAAAATAGGCCGGTACCGTAATCACGGCCTGGGTGACTTCTTCCCCCAGATAAGCCTCGGCGTCTTGCTTCAGCTTTTGCAAGATCATGGCAGATACTTCTTGGGGCGTGTAAGTTGTGCCACGCACCTCGACATCTACCGTGCTGTCTCGCCCTGAAACGCAGACATAGGGAACGCGGGACCGCTCAGACTCGGTATCATCCCAACGGCGACCAATAAACCGTTTAATGCTGTAAACCGTGTTTTCCGCGTTGGTGACTGCCTGCCGCTTGGCCAGTTGGCCAACTAAGCGCTCTCCGTTTTTGCCAAAACCAACAATACTCGGGGTTGTGCGTCCCCCTTCGATGTTGGTAATCACAATCGGCTGACCACCTTCTAAAACGGCAACACAGCTATTGGTAGTCCCTAAGTCGATTCCGATTACTTTGCCCATAACTCGCAGCTATTCTCGCAGCTATTAACGATTCGGATGAATATGCAGGAGCACTTGCGCCACTCAAACGTTAGCTTATCTTCCGGGAAATCACCTAATATCTCAGGCATCCGGTTGAAAATGGCTCCTTCGATTTTCAGGATTCCCAACTTAAGGTCGATGCCATTAACTCACCCCAAAAAAATCTGAACTGGCTACGAAACGGTTGGCGCGAGTACTGGAGTCCGACCTTTGGAGCCGCTTGAGTAGCTTTTGCCGCCTTGCTGCCGCTGCTAGACATCTAATTACATGACCCAAGGCGACTGACTGCGCCCTTTGACTTGCCATATCTGAATACGATTCATGCAGACAAAATGGCTCCGCTTACTATCCAGAGGCCGCTTCGTCAGCGGTCGGAGCACTGCCCGGTTCTGGTTCTGCAGCGACTTTGACCATGGCATGTCTGAGAACGCGATCGCCAATCATGTAGCCTCGCACGAGTTCTTCAATGACGGTGCCCTCAGGATGTTGATCGGTAGGCTCGCGCATCACCGCTTCGTGCAGATTGGGATCAAATTCTTGTTCTTCCACCCGCATGGCCGAAACGCCAAGTCGCTTAAGACAATCCACCAGTTGTTTGTAAACGCTCTGATAGCTCTTGTGAATGGTCATTTCAGCCTCAGTTTGAGGCTTAATGTGCGAGCGGGCCCGCTCGAAGTTGTCGATCACCGGCAGCAATTCAGTGATGGTGTTGCGCTTGATCTGAACTTCCTGATCTTCGCGCTCTTTGCTGTTGCGGCGACGATAATTCTCAAAGTCGGCCGCAATCCGCATATATTGACTGGTGCGATCGTCAACCTGCGCCTTTAAGCTGACAATCTGATTTTCCAAATCAGCCACAGCCGGGCTGGGAATCCCGCTCGCGTCTCCTGAGCCGGCTTCGGCGGCTGTCTCACCGATCAAGCTTTCAACCGATGCGGCGGTCGCTTCAACATCAATGTCGGCGATCGCATCTTCGATCCGAAGCTCTTCAACTTCACTAGCCGCATTCTCCTCAGCCACATCTGGGGTTTCTTGAGAAGAATCTATTGGCCGAGATTCATCAACCATATCGCTTACAACCTTAAGGTTCCTACACAGCGTAATTTACACGTTTGCGCTATCCAGAGCATCACTGCCCTAAACATAATGAGAACTTAATATTAAAGAACCTATCAACATATTGAGTCGCTAGGCCATCAATATTAGCGGCAATTTCCTGGGTGTCACAACTTGACGACTTAATTTGCACAGGACATTCAACTTTGAGCCGATCTAAATAATCAGCTTTCGACATCGCATGGCCTGGGGCGCTAAAAACAGTCGCGATCGCCCAGCAACCCGCATTGTCAGCCGCTGCATCGGCACTCAGGAAAGCTAACAGCTCAACTATTGTGCCCGCGACTCGCCGGAGAGCTTCTGCTTGAGCTGGATGCAAATGCTATAGAACCTATTTGAGATCTCTAAGCAGTGGCGGCTAGGCGCTTGAGCATC
>CALCCA010000045.1 GCA_937899725.1 uncultured Halomicronema sp. | reverse complement strand
TGTAGACCAAAGCAATACGATACGATTGGTCAGAAGCTTTATCTAATTTCAGTGTCTCTTTGTTTCTTCCTGGATGCTTGTTTTTTTTTTGTTTTTTTTTTTTTTTTTTTTTAAAAAAGTTTTTTTTTTTTTATTATTTAATTTTGTTTTTTTTTTTTTTTTTTTTTGTGGTTGGGTGTTATATTCAAATTTTGTATCGCGCCATCCCCCTACATTTCAACCGCACAAAAAATCCGACTGCCTCAAATGAGCACAGCCGGATGAATGGTTCAAGTTAGTCTGATGCGGTATCCCATCTCGACCTTCCCCCGCCCTCCCTGGAAAAGGCTAGGGAACAGGTAACGGGTATTAGGGAACAGATAGCGCTTTTTTCTATTCCCCATCCTCTATTCCCTAATCACGCAAAAACGCTATTGTCCAGCCCCGTCACCCCCTGCACGACGCCGATCAGCTCATTGCTAGCAGTCAGCACCAGGGTGTCGCTGTTCAGCTCAAAGAACTTGAGGCCTTCGGGTGTGAGGCCGCCGAGCTTAATTTGGTCAACGCCAACCTCGAAATCAGTAATGGTATCGACGCCTTGAGCCATGGCAAAGACGAACTGGTCGGCACCCGCGCCGCCGGTGTAGGTGTCATCGCCAAGGAGACCATCGAGAATATTTTCGCTGGCATCGCCAATCAGCGTGTCGGCGGTATCGGTGCCCATGAGGTCACCTGTGATAGGCGAGGTATCCCCCTCGGTGAGGGTCGCTGTTAGCTCGTAAGGACCAAAGAAAACGCCCACCTCTGGGAACGTCCAGCCGCTGCCGCTGCGGGCTACGTTGGGGTCGTAGTTGCGATTGCCCAGTTGACTCACGCCCACGTAGTAGGTGCCCGCAGTTTCGGCAGTGAACTCCAGATAGGGATCGCGAGAAAACTCTTCATCGGGGGCCGCACCATCATTGTTAGCTGCAACCTCATTTCCCTGTGCATCAAATAGTCGCAGTTCGGTGTCGGTCAGTTGCACCTCATCCAGGGCTGGATAGACGATGGGATACCCAAATGTCTCCAACGTGTTCCACTCACTCGCATCAATGTCTAGACTGACAGTCTGTCCTGCTTCCAGACTAAATGTGTAGAAATCCACATCCTCAGACGGATCGAAGTAAAAGTCGCCGGCAATCGAACCCGCCAAGGCAGCAGTGGGATTCTCGGCACTCAACCCCAGGGCATTGGCTTCAGCAATAGTGTCATTACCTTCAATTTCCTCCGGCACACTGACTTCATCGACCGTATCTGCGAGGATAAAGGTGGCTTCAGTAGCTTGCTGGTTGATTTCGTAGGCGTCTCCCGGCTCTAGAGTAAAGGTCGCGGTTTCGCTGCCTTCTGCGACTCCATCATTGAGAACCGGCAGGCTAATGGTGGCAGTTTGCTCAGTAATGGTAAAGTCAAAGCCATCGTTACGGACCGCAGCAATGCTACCGCCAGTAACATTAATGGCATCCAGATCAAACTCACTCAAATCAGGAGCACTGACACTGACCGTGATGCCTTCTGAAGGTATTTCTGCACTGACGTTGAAGGTGTGAATACTCACCGTGCCTTCTGACTCAATCAAAGTTTCTGGTTCACCCGTCAAAGTGACCTGAATTTTAGAATCTAAGTTGTCGGCGATGGTGAGGCTAATGTCACTGGTGTCTGGATCAATCGTGTAGCCTGTTTGAGGCTGGAGGGCAAAGTCTAGAGCGAGTATCCCTTCCTGTACTGCAAAGGGATCAATGCCTGGCACGGTCAATTCATCGAAAACCGAAACAGTAATGGTGGCGGTTTGTTCGGTAATCGTGAAGAAAAAGCCCGCTTCATTGCCATCGGGCACTGGGAAGTTACCCCCGGTGATTTCCGCTGCTAAAACATCAAACTGCCCCAGGACACTACCTACCAAGGGGTCTTGCTCACTGGTCAAATACACCACTACCCCTTCTGGTGGGGGTGATTCGGATAACGTGAAGGTCATAGTCGTTTCGGTCCCTTCCGTTTCTATCAGCACTGTCTCGCTAATGGTGACGCCGACTTCAGGAAGCGTATCTTCTCCACCTGTGGGAGGTGGCACATCTGCCACAGAATCGTAGTAGGTAACGTTTGCTGTTCCAGCAGTAGGGGCAACCTCGAAACCTTCTCCTGGCTCTAAGAAAAAGGTGACATCTTCGGCTCCATCAGTTTCTAGCGGCTCATACTCATCGATAATATTGCCGTAATAATCTGGGAACCAAGTTTGATGGTTGGCTGTTTCCAAGGTGACCGTCATCGTCGGTTCTTCAATGCGGAGACGAATGCCTGTAGGAATGCCCTCTTCGTTGTAGAAAGCGCCCAACGACTGTCCACCAATTGTGTTAGGAAGGCTGTTACTTTGAAAGATTGAAACGTAATCAAATAAATTGCCATTGCTATTGAGCACAAATTCAAGGCCCTCTTCAGGGATTTCCCCTTCAGCGCGAACAGTAAAGGTAACGTTGGAAAGCCCCCCAGGTTCGACATGTTCCACAACGGCATTGGTAAAGTTGCCCTCACTGTCTGTGGTGGCGGGGTTAGCGGTCAAAGAAAGAGTTGGTGATTCAGTGATGCCTGGATTAGTTACGGGCGGAGTCGGCGTGCCTGTTTTACGAGGATTCTCTGCCGTCAGTAAATCGATGTCAATCCCATAGTTACCAAAGAATGGGGCATCTCCATTCCCAGTCCCTGGCATGAGAGGATCATAGACTGGTTGATTAAATTCTTGATTGTTAGGAAAGTCTAAAACATTACTGTATGAACCAATCGCTACGTAGTAGGTGCCGTCTTCAAGGGCGGTAAATTCTGAGTAGGTATCGGTTTGATTTTCATTAAATGGACCCAAACCACCAAACAGCTTATCGGGTGCTGCTGTTTCTCCAGCAACTGCGTAATCGCGAGCCCGATTGCCTTCAGCATCAAATACCATCAAGGTCGTATCAAGGCCAAACCCAAAAGCATTAGGATTGCCTTCAACCTCAAAGGTTTCGAACGCAATGGTGTCTCCGGCGCTCAGCTCTACCTTGTAGACATTAACGTCCTCACTGTAGTCAATGTATTGGTAAGTGCCGTCTTCCTGGAGATAGCGGTTGCCAATGTTGAAGTAGATCGAATCGCTGCCAGAAAACGATGGATTTTCAGGACTGATTTGCGTATCTAATGCTGTCGGAATGGTGTTGTTCGGTTCAGTGGTCGCCCCCTGCGGCATGTCTACCGCCGTATCTACCAGGTTAAACGTCCCGCTACTGTATGCCTCAAGAATCTCGTACCCGTCTCCCGCAGCCAAGCGGAAGGTTGCCGTTTCTCCCGTTTCAGTCTCCCCATCAGCGGCAATGGGCAGATTGACTAAAGTGGTGTACTCGGTCATCCGCAGGTCAAACCCGCCGTCGCGCACCGCTGCAATCTCGCCCCCTTCTACTGAGACGCCTGCCAGGTCAAACTCGCTCAGGTTGGGCGCATCGACTGAGACCACCAGACCACCTTCGGGGATCATGCCACCCGTTGCCAGAAAGGCATGGGCGCTGACGGTGCCTTCGGCCTCGATCAGATAGTCGGGTCCGGCAAAAAGACTGACTTGCAGCATATTGGAAACTCCTTGGAAACTCCATAGTTGGCAGTTACCCCATAGCGATGTGAAAGGGTGTCAATAGGAGCGATGGGACTAAGAGACAAGGAGTTCGAGGGGACTAGAGAATTTCTATCTCTTTCACGTTCCTCTCATCTCCCCAGTCGAGCATCTTTGGCATCGCTAATGAGATCAGTTCTCAGCAATCTTACGGATTTCATTTTGGCTTTTGTTGCCCGAGCCGGATTTTTTATTGCCCGAGCCGGATTTTCTACCTGCCTGCGCTTGTCTAAATTCGGCTAGATTCTTAACGTTGAGCCTTCTGATATGCCTTAGGGGAGACACCGAACTTGCTTTTGAAAGCTCTGTAGAAAGCACTTAAACTAGCATAGCCAATACAATGGGCAACCTCGACAATACTCTTATCCTGCTCGGCTAAAAGCTGCTGAGCCATTTCTAAACGGTGCGATCGCAATTCGCCAAATACTGTTGTGCCAAATACCTGGTGGAAGCCTTGCTTCAGGAGAAAATCGTTCAAACCGACCTGACGGGCTAACTCCTCCAAAGAGGGTGGATTACCGATATCGCGCAGCAGAATCTCTCTGGCATAGTAAACTCGCTCCAGCTGCTCGGGTTTAAGCGCCCCTTTTTTGATTTTTCCTTGCTGAATTGCCACCTCATGGTTCAACACCAGTGCCGTTAGTTCGATCACCTTGCTTTCCAGGTAAGCTCGCTTGACCAGGCCCAGGTAGGGACAGTGCACAATCTCCTGCAGTACGGTGGTCATCCTTGGTTGGGTTTCTCCATGTCGTTCATACATCACTTCGTCAGGAGATTTGATCAAATGCTGCAGTGTATCAGGCAGCTCACCTGTTGGGGAAGCCGAAAAAGAACGAAGTATGGATGGCTGTATGCCAATTTCAACAAAAGAGCAGGGTTCTATTTCTGAATAATCGCCAATTGCACCGCCCCATACGCCATTGCTGCCCACATGGTATTGCCCGACAGTCTGTGGAACCTCAGAAGATGTAGAGACAGAGAACGTCCGTCCTTTGCCCGACAGCATAAATATGCAGTAAATAGCCTCTATTCGTTGCTCAGGTTCAGTTATTACCAAGCGGTCAGTCGGCTGGTGTCGATCTATCGTTAACCAGAGCCCCTCTCGTAGCTCGACTTCTCGCCACCAGCCTTGGGAAATATGAGTATCAAATTTGCAGGTAATATCGAGTTCATCGGAGGGATACCACTGTAGTTCCTCCTCATTTGCTTCTTGTAATTGCTCCCAGAATTCATCTTGAGTTAATTCGATGGTCATGGCGAGTCATCAGGTAACAAGTCACAAATGGCAAGGGGGCAATTGAGAGTACTTGAGGCAGTGCCCCAGAGATTTGCAAAATCTGCAAAGTTTAGTAATGCCCTCAATAATAGTTTGTACTCAGGAGCATCGCTGACAATGCTCTGCCGGAGCAGTTATGCCAATGCGGTTGGGGTGGAAGGTGCGATCGCGATAGTTCCCTCCCCCCATGTCGCCTCGGTGTATTGGCATCCAAAAATCCGACCGCCTCAAAGGAAGGCAGCCGGATCTCATGGTTCAAGCTAGTCTTAGGTGACGAGGAACAGGGAACAGGCGAGACTATTCCCTGTTCCCTATCCGCTCTTCTCTAACTACGCAAACACGCTGCTATCCAGCCCCGTCACACCTTGCACAACGCCGATGAGCTCCCGACTGTTGGTCAGCACCAACGTATCATCCCCCACTTCAAGGGTTCTGACACCTTCTGGGGTGAGGCCACCGAGGCTGATTTGGTCGATACCCAGCTCAAAATCAGTAATGGTGTCAACGCCTTGGGCGATGGCCAAGACGAACTGGTCGGCCCCTGTGCCGCCGGTATAGGTGTCGTTGCCCAGCAGTCCGTCGAGAAGGTCATCAGCATCACTGCCGATCAAGATGTCGTCCTCATCAGTACCCGTGAGAGTCTGACCCTCACCAAAATTGCGGCTAGTCACGGTGTCAGCTTGGACGTTTTGCAAGACCGCTAGCACATCCTCAGTGCCCGTGAGGGAGATAGCAGTATCGTCACCGTCTTGGGCAATGGTCAAGTCGCTGAAACCAATGCCCCTCAAAAAGTCGGGCGTTAAACCTGCCAATTTGAAGCGATCGCTGCTGTCAAAGTTAACAATGGTCGCAACGCCTGACCCCGGAGCCAGAATAAAGGTATCTGCACCGCTGCCCGTATAGATCGTGTTTTGCCCAATAGAGCTTAATCCCACACCCAGAACAATCGAGTTAACGGTATTGTCGCCCTCACCCAAGATCAGGGTGTTGTTGCCATCGCCAGCGTGGACAATGTCATCTCCGGCACCGGCAATGATGGTGTCGTCCCCGGTACCAGAGTAGACGTGGTTGTCGCCCTCGCCGAGGTTGGCCACCAGATTCCCCTGTACCAGATTCACCGAATCATTGCCGTCACCTGCCGTGACGACTAGAGCCCCGTCACTCGCCGAGATAAAGTTATCGCCGTCGCCAGCGTCAACGGTGCCACTGCCAATGCTAACAATATCATTGCCGTCTCCGGTCGTGACGGTTTGATTGGTACCGCGAGCCGTAATCGTGTCGTCCCCGGCCTCTGTAAGGATGAGGTTGTTGTTGCCACCAATCACCATTAAGTCCGCATCGGGTGTACCCAAAATTGTCTCGTCACCACCAGCAAGAATCGGCTCCACATCGCCTGCAAACTCAACTTTGCCAAACACGCCGTCTCCGGCATTGTCTCCCAGGTCGTTGCCGGCGGCGAAATAGAGATCGTTGCTTTCGCCTAGGCTTTCTCCATTGCCAAAGGTTAGTCCCCATATCCCATCAATGAAGATTGGTTCACCATCGGTGCCACGCAGATAGTCAATGGGTTGTCGGGTCTCGCGGTCATAGGCCACGATGGTGCCATCGCCAAAGTTGGCGACCAGCAGCGCATTGCTAAATTCACCAAAATCATCGGGGGCAACGACAAATCCCCAAGGGGCATCCAGTAGCCCGCCATCGTCCCAGGTAGCGATTAGATTGCCGTCCAGGTCAAACTCGGCAATGCGACCCAGCCCCTCTTCGACAATTTCATCTCCCGGCAAATCTGGGTTTGGGACGGCATAGCCTACCAGTAACGCATCCTCAATCAGCTGAATGTCATAAGGCGCATAGCCTTCATCCGCAAAGGGGTTTGTAAAGTCAAAGTCATCAGTTATCTCATTGAAGTTGGCATCGTAGACTTCAATTTCGGGGGCTGGCCCAAAATCCGCCACATAGAGGCGATTATCGGATTCAAACTCAGTAATCGCGGCCCCGTAGTAAATCGAATCAGAGATGTAAAACGGATCATCAGGGTTCGAGTCAAAGGACTTATCGACCACCACTTCTGATACCAGCGATCGATCAAAGGAGCCATCTTCATTTTGCCGTTCGTTCCAGGCGGAAATGTTGCCATCATTCGAAACAAAGATGAACTTACTGGGTGCGGTAATCTCTCCGTTGGGATGATCCTGCGTAATTACAAAATCGTCTGAGGCATTGAAGACCTGTCCTGTTGGCCCCGAAACCCCAAAGGGATTCGAAGCACCGGGTGTCACCTCAACGACTTTGAGATCGTCCTGATGGATAGGGACACCGCCCACATCGCCAACGTATTCAGTGACGGTGCCGGTACCATTGTTGGTGATCCAGAAGTGACCACCCGCCCCTGCCGGACGAATGTCAATAGCCCAGCCCAGACTGATATAAGGGTCAAGCATGTGAGGATTATATTGGGCCTCATTGGCGACCAGATTGGTGACGACGTAGGTGTTGGGGACGGGTGGAGCGGTGGTAAAGGTCGCCTCATAGGCACCGGGTTCAGCGACCCCCTCAATCGTCCAGCCGCTGCCGCTGCCGAACACAGTTGGGTCATAGTCGTCGTTGCCTAACACGCTGATGCCGGCGTAATAGGTGCCGGATGATGGGGCCGTAAAGCTGAGGATGGCTTCTCCTTCACCGGGGGTAATCTCGTCCAAGGTCTCCACCTGACCCACAGCATCAAGTTCGGTGCCCTCAGCGTCGAAAATCCGCAGCACGGGCTGTAGCAAAGACTCAGAACCATCGGGGGCGATCGCATCTACGTCAATAGCAATGGACTCTCCTGCTGCTAGCTCAAAGGAATAGAGGTCCACATCTTCAGAAAAGTCGAGGATGGGAGTGACGCCAGAGAAATCATAGACATAGTTGGCGGTACCGGCAATGACAATCGGATTCTCTGGCGATGGAGCAATGGCGATCGCAGTTTCGAGCGAATCATTCACCTCGATTTCAAACGGCGACGGAGGAACCTCAGCAGGGGTATCGACAATTTGGAAGCTGCCAGACGCCGCCATCTGGTCGATTTGATAATCATCACTAGGATTGAGGGTAAAGGTGGCCGTTGCTATCCCCTCAGCCTCACCATCGTCCGCAACTGGCAAACGAATAGTAGCAACGTCTTCGGTAACAGTAAAGACTAGCTGAGGGGGGAAACTTTCAGCCACGCTAATGTCACCGGTAATGCCTGTGGTTTCAATACCGCTTAAATCAAATTCATCCAGGCCTTCTGCCGTCACCGACACCCGTAACCCTTCTGGGGGCGGGGGTGCGCTCAAAGTAAAGGTGTGAACCGAAGCGGTTTGCTCTGACTCTACCAAAACCGTCGGTTCGGTACTTAGACTGATTTGGGGCAACGAGTCAGCGGTATCGGCTAGCGTTACGGTCACGACGCTAGCAGCGGGGGCCACCTGGTAGGCTGCGCTGCCTGCCAGGCTCACCTGGAAGGCCTGTACCCCTTCCACTACCGCATCGGGAAACGCAGCAATGCTAATGGTGGCGGTTTGTTCAGTGATGTTGAAGTAGAAGCCGCTGGAGGCAAAATCAGGAATGGGAAATGCGCCGCCGGTGATGTCGGCGTTAAACACATCAAACTGGCCCAATAGCCCAAAGGTTTGTCCGAATCCGTCAGTTATACCCGCCGTTTGCGCCGCCAGATTCACGTAAACCAACACACCATCGGAGGGCAGCGGTTCACTCAGCGTGAAGGTCAGGGTGGCCTGATTGCCGTCGGCTTCAACCAATGCCCCATTTTCCACCGATAGCCCTACCGTTAGCCCCTCTGCGGTGGTGGTAGGGACATCTGCGACCGTGTCGTAAACCGTAATCGTGGATGTGCCAGCAGTGGAGCTGATGTTAGCATCACCGCTTTCTAAGGTAAAGGTGATTTGCTCAGGGCCATCGGTCTCTGGAACGGGCTTGTCAAACAGATTGATATTAAACAGCGCCGTATTTTCAGTTACGTTGAGGCGAATACCGGAGGGATTCCCATCGGCGTCCAACACTGGCCCTAGGGTTTCTGCTCCCCGCACGAAGGGATCGAAGGTAAACAGATAGTCCACCAAATTTACGTCCGAGTTGATAACGACCTCAACCCCCTCGGCTGGAATGTCTCCTTCGATGGCTAAGGCAAAGGTCAGAGCAGCTCCGCCTACACCAAACAAGGGATCTAACCCCTGATCGCTGACAGTTTCCACCAAGACTGGAGCGATAATACTGCCGTCTACGTTGTAGGTACCCGTGATAGCTTGCAGAGAAACGGTGGATGCATCAGCGGATGGAGTGCCCACGGTAGGCGGTTCAGGCGGCTCGACAATCGGAGTGGCATCGTTCACCAGCTCTAAGTTCAATGCGTAGTCGCCAAAGCTGTTTAAGCCAAATTGCTCAAAGGTGACGCCGCTGCTTGATCCGGCGATAAACGGATCGTAGGCATTGCTCGCGAAAAAGGTGTCCGCATTTAAATAGGCGCTCACCCCCGCATAGTAGGTGCCGGTCTCAGCAACCGTGTATTCAATGTAGGGAAGCAAAGACGTAAATGCATCCTCAGGCCCAGGGTTAGTAAAGCTCCCTTGGGCAATGTTGTTGCCCTCACTGTCAAATAAGATCAGCTCAGCGGCGTCGATAGGTTTAATATCACCAAATGGATCGAGGTCCAAGATTATGGTGTCGCCTGCCGCTAGCTCAAACCTGTAGAGGTCGACATCTTCGGTGGCATCGACATCGCGGTTGTTGTCAAAGTCAAAGTTAATGCTGCCAGTGGCGATCGCCTTAGGCGCATCGACCGAGAGGGCAACCAGGTTGGCAGTGCTGAGAGTATCGTTAGACTCTGCTTCAATGAGCTGCAAATAGCTACTATTCATGATCCTGAATTGTAAGGTTGAATGGATTGAAAGCCTTGTTCTTACTTCGGTCTATCCGCTTCAATGCGGTATAAGTCGAGACCTAAGTGGCTGAAACATGCTGAACTCTATCGTGATTGCCCCATCCGCGTGATCACTGGAGCAACCAATTTTGATCACTCAAGCTACAGGGCGCGGGTAATTATTGCTAGTTTTGATTCTGCTTAAACAGCTAAATTTCTAGATTTTTGGTGTTCAGAGCTGAGGGTAGCTAAAACGCTGAGTAAACAAATTTATATACGCGCCTAATTCGAAATTAGATTGATTACCGTGTTTGAAGGCTAAGTCGCGTTTCTATCAGGTTGGTATGAATCGTTATATTGTTTTCGCCCATCGCTGAAGATTACTGGCGGTGCTCATATTCGCCGCAACAGCAACAGGTCATCTCAAAAAACAGGATGGAGCCGTCATGGTCGCAATCACACTGGTAGCGGGTGCAATTGCTTCGTTAGTTGTGATGTTCTTGGTTTTTCTTGCCTGGCGCTTTACGCCACAGGTCTGGTTGGCAGACATAACCGAAGGCAGGCTCAAACCGCCGCTAAAAATTGCGATTCCGGTGACGGTTGCCATAGCGGCAGTGATGCTGGGTGGTGCGATTGCCCCCGCATGGTATCTGGCGGCGGTAGACGAGGTGAGCTTTTTTCAACGATTCCTGGTGGCTTGGGGCGTGACCCTCTTTATTAACGTCGTCGATTTAGTCATCATCGACTGGCTGATCTACGTCAAAATTTATCCGACATGGATGCGCTTAGAGGGCATCGAGAAGCTGGAAGGCATGCGCCCGCATATTGACGGATTTGTTTCCGGTTTATGGATTGGTGCTGGTTTCGCTGCGATCGCTGCGTTAGTAACGATGCCAGTGTGAGAGCTGAACGGAGGTTATGTCTTGCCAAATTGCTTCATATACTCTTTTGGCGTACGACCAAACTTGCGCTTAAAGGCCTGGGCAAAATAGCCCCGATGAGAAATACCCACCATATCGGCGATCGCACCAACACTGATCTGTCCAGTTTCTAAAAGCTGGCGAGCATATTCCATGCGATCGTGATGCAGGACTGCAAATACCGTCGTGCCAAATAATTCTTGAAATCCTTTTTGGAGCTGGCGTTCGCTGAGTCCTACTCGTTTAGAGAGTTCCGCCAGAGTAGGCGGTGTCATCAGGTTCTCTTTCAGAATTTCTCGACTTTCATAGAGTCGTTCAATTTCCTGATGTTCTTTGGGTTTCAATAAGGCTGATGACTGCACACTGAGTGGACTAGAAAATGGGCAAAATTGGCTAAAGTAAAGAGCTATTAGCTCTAGAACCTTGCCTTCTAAATAGACATCACGAATCTGTCCATGGTAAGGACAATGAATAATTTTATGTAAAACATGGGTCATTTCAGCCGAAGTATCACACAAATGAATCGCATGCTCGGAAGCGCCCGACTGAATTGCCTGCTGTAAATTTTGCGGCAGTTCAGCCAACTCCTGCCCAATTAAACTCAGTATCAGAGTGGGCTTAATCGTAATCTCCACAAAGTGAATATGTTCGCCAGCCTTAAATTCAAGCGTCCCTGCCGCATAAGGGCTCGTATAAAAAGCCGCACCTCGGGATTGCATGGTGATTTCAGACGAAACGCTAGGAAAGGTACTTCTAAATCTTCCTGAAAGACAGAAGGTTAAGGACGCACAGGTGGTTTCCAAGGAAAAGTTCTGAGCATGTAAAAGTAAATCGGTTTTAAGGACATACTCCTGTACATGCAAATCCAACCCTTCTCGAAACCGAATACCTCGCAGGTATCCACGCCCTAAAAAAGCAGGAAACTTTAGGAGGGCTTCATTTGCTTCAAGCTTTAATTGACTATAAAGATCATCTTGTAAATCTGCGATCACCTGTTGAATCTCTGTGAACGAAAGCTTCGTCTTCATGCTGTTTGTTCTCTCATCATCACACCCTAAACATCTGGCTAAGACAGATTTTTGGGTTCTCATTACACAGGGAATTCAAGCTGGCTCAGATGTAAGGAAACTCATGGCAGAAAACACGGGTATACCGTGAGAGCAAAAAAGAAGGGTAGAGATCCAGGATTCTGCGCCTTCTCACTTGCCAGTTTGGTGAGTGAGGAGGCGGTGCGCGTTGGCCAAGTCTTTCTGAAAGAGAATTACATTGAGCTTTTCCTCTGGAAGTATTCGAGAGTCCGGGTGAAACGCTTAGGACTCACGCAAAAGGCCCCTCGGTCTCCCCCATCTGGGGGATGTTGAATCCGATTTCCCTAGCCTTGGGGACTCAGGGGCCAAAATCGGATTCAACTGCGTAAGTCCTGACCCGATTAGATTTCGATGAGCTAGCAAATTTGCCAGCCTGGATAGAGAAAGGAGAGGTTCAAGAGATTAGGGACTGGGAGAGTAGACAATTCAAAATTTGAGAATTCAAAACTCTCCCGCCCTAAGCTGCGTTAAGCAAACACGGTGTTATCTAACCCGGTTACCCCCTGGACAACACCCACTAGCTCATTGCTAGTCGTCAGCACCAACGTATCATCTCCCACCTCAAAGGTTCTGACCCCATTGGGCGTGAGGCCACCGAGGCTGATCTGGTCAATCCCCAGCTCAAAATCAGTAATGGTGTCAACGCCTTGGGCGATCGCAAAGACAAACTGGTCAGCGCCGCCCCCACCTGTGTAGGTATCGTCGCCGAGTCCCCCATCGAGGATGTTGTCACCAAAATTCCCGATCAGGTCATCATCCCCATCGGTACCGTTAATTTCTGGATTGAGCAAGGCTTGCGCTTCCTCAATGTTAGAGACATCAGGCACAATGACAAAGCTACTGGCATCCAGGTCAGTCGCCTCGACGCCATTGAGGATGGCGAGGATTTCGCCACTGTCGGCAACGCCCAGCAGGGTGCTGGTGCCATCTTGGGTCAGGGTCACACCTTCAAAGGTGAGTTCGCCGTCAACAAGCCCAATTTGATCGACCCCAGGAGTAAAGTCGATCACCGTATCGGTGCCGTCGCCGTTGCCAAAGACAAAGATGTCGCGACCGTCACTGGGGAAGAACATGTCACCCACCAACACATCGTTGCCGGTGACCCCCATGAGAATGTCATTGCCCGGGCCACCAACCACGAGGTCGTTGCCCGGGGCCCCGCTAACAATATCGTCACCGGCGTCACCGCGCACGCGATCGCTGCCTTCACCGCCGAAGACAATATCGCGACCGGCGCCCCCCGAGATGATGTCGTTGCCCCGGAACCCTTCCAGGATGTCGTTTTCGTCAGTGCCTTCTATGAGGTCATCGGTACCCGGATCGCCGACGGTCAGTGTCGCCTCGATCGTATACTCACCGGTATTGATACCAAAGTTAGGAAAGACGCGACCGCTGCCGCTGCCTGCCACCATCGGGTCATAGGCTCGGTTGCTCAGCAGCGCCACCCCAGCATAGTAGGTCCCGGTCTCGGTCGCGGTGAACTCGACATACGCATCACGGCCCGACTCAAACAGTTCTCCGGGTGCGGGTGCTTCGGTATTGAGCAGGAGTTCTTCACCCGCCTCGTTAAAGAGACGCAATTCGGTATCGACCCGCTGCTCGCGATCAACTCCGTCGATCATGTAAGGAATCGAGTCGATATCGATCGCGATCGTATCACCTGCCACTAGGTCAAAGGCATACATATCCACATCTTCGGTGGCGTCGATCAGATTGCGGGTCTGCCGGGTTGAATCAATCTCGGCCTGCATGACGAAGGAGAGCTGATCGGTGCCGAGACCGGTGTCGGTCGCGTCCGCGATCGTATCGTTGAATTCCGTTTCAAAGGGAATGCTGGAGTCGTCACTGTCGCCGCCGGTGTTATCCCCCCCGTCAGGAATCACGACGGAATCAGGATTATCCGCAATGGTGACGGTGACGGCATCAGCGTCGGGCGCGATCGCATAGCCCACCCCCGGATTGAGCGTAAAGGTCAGCTCGTCAATGCCTTCTAGCGCGTCTTCTGGGGCGATCGCTGGATTCGTGGTCTCATCAAAGGCCGAAAGCGTAATGGTCGCCGTTTGCTCGGTGATGGTGAAGAAGAAACCGCTCGCCCGGAAGTTGGGGGAGGGGAAGTTGCCGCCGATGATTTCAGCGTCAAACACATTGAATTCCCCCAGCGCTGCCCGCACGCCGCTATCGAGATTGACGGTGACGCCCTCAGCCGGTGGGGGCGAATCCAGCGTAAAGGTGAGCGTCGTGGTGTTGCCCTCAGACTCAACCAGCGCGGTTTCGCTGATGGAAATGCCGACGGTGGGCACCGTGGGCAAGGCTGGCACATCATCCAGCGTGTCATAAATGGGGGTGGAGAAGGTGTCGTCCCCCACAACATAGCCCGCCGCCGCCTCTAGGGTAAAGGCAATGGTTTCCTCGCCATCGGTGGGGGCTTCTTCCGGATCTGCCAGGTTGAGGTTGATAAAGCCGCTGCTGGCGGTCAGGTTGACCTTGAGCCCCACGGGCTCACCGGCATTGTTAAAGACGGCCCCTAGCACTTCTACCCCCTCAGAGCTAAAGGGCGCACCCGTGCTAAAGACGGTAGAGAGGTCAATGTCACTGGTCAGGAAGACTTCGATACCGTCCTCTGGAATCGCCCCCTCGACGTCGAGACCTAGGGTCAGAATCGAGGCGGTGCGGCGCTCGGGCGTATACTGCACCAGCGCGTTGGAAATCAGATTGTCGCTGCTGTCGTAGGTGGCGGGTGTGGCCGACAGCGAAACGGTGGGGCCGTCCCCTGTGCTAGCCGGAATCTCAGTGGCTCCTGCTATGAAGCCCTCATTGAGCTTGAGGTTCAAAATATAGTCACCAAAGCTGCGTCCGGTACCGCTGCCAGCGACATTCGGGTCGTAGGGATTGTTGTCAAACCCAAACTCACCGTTACCAAAGCTGCTAACGCCGACATAGTAGGTGCCGTCAGCTTCTGATGTGAACTCGACGTAAGAATCTTGACGACCCGAGCCAAATAGCTCATCCGGGGCAAAGTTGTCGTCGCTCTGGGCGAGTTGATTACCGTCGGCGTCAAACACGCGCAAAATCGTGTCGGGACTTTCGGAACTGTCAAAGATGGCCCGCGCGTCGGTGTCGATACGCAGCACATCCCCGGCGGCGAGATCCACCGAGTACATGTCGACATCTTCGGTGCGATCAATGGCCGGGTTGCGCTGCTGGGCCAGCTCGCCTGCAATTGACACCGAACTGTTGTCAGCGGTTAAGCCCGTGGCTACTGCCGTCGCAATCGTGTCATTGCTTTCGGAGTCACTCGGAGGTGACGCAATGGGCGTATCGCTCAGCGTGAATTCGCCGCCGTCGTCGTTGGAGCTGACCAGATAGCCCGTACCCGGCTGCAGCGTAAACGAGGCTGTTTCCATGCCTTCTTCCACGCCGTCAGCCGCGATCGGCAGCTCAATGGTGGCCATCGGCTCGGTAATGGTGAAATCGAACCCGGTGCCGTCGGCATTGACGCCGGCGATCGCACCACCAGTGACCGCAATCTGCGAGAGGTCAAATTCGCTCAAGTTGGGAGCGTCCACGGTGACGGTGATTCCATCAGCCGGGGGGGCCGTGCTGACCTCGAAGGTATGCACCGAAACAGTGCCTTCCGCTTCGACCAGAACGTCCGGGGAGGTGCTGAGGCTAACCAACGGCACAGCATCGGCATCGTCCGCAATGGTATAGCTGACCGCCGCGGCAGCGGCATCAATGGTATAGCCAGGGCCTTCCACAATTGAGAAGGTAAAGCTTTCGATCCCCTCAACGGCGTCTGCCGGATCAATTTGAGGATTGGTGGTTTCATCAAGCACCGTCAGCTTAATGCTGGCCCCAGCTTCTAAAACGGTGAAATAGAAGCCACTGGCGGCAAAGTTAGGCGGGGGCAAAATCCCCCCGTTCACCTCGGCCCCAAAAATGTTGAACTCACCAACGGCTGCGCGGACGCCGCTATCGACATAGACCAACACGCCGTCCTCGGGAATGTCACCCTCGACGTCAAAGGTGAGAGTCAGTTCGGTCCCGTCAGTTTCTACTAGTGCCGTTTGATCAATGCTTAATCCGACCTGCGGCCCGGTGCCTAAATCAGGCACATCGGCCAGGGTGTCATACAAGGTAACCGTGGAGGCAGTAGCGGCTGGGTCAAGGCTGTAGCCATCGCCCTCGGCTAGAGAAAATTCTAGGGTCTCTGGCCCATCGGTTTCCGCCTCATCGGTTTCCGCCACGTTCAGCGAAAAGAGGGCATTGGGGCTGGTCAGCAAAACCTTAATACCGGTAGGAGTGACGCCATCTTCGGCATACACGGCCCCCAGTACTTCGCCGCCGCCGCCAAAGGGAGATCGCCCCAACCGCGTAAAGTAGTCGGCAAAGTTGCTAGCCACATTGAGCACAACTTCGACGCCGCCAGCGGGCATCTCGCCAGCCACAGTGAACGCTAAGTTAAGGACGCTGGCCCCAGGCTGATCGCCCAGAAATTCCACCAGTTCAGGCGCGAGAATGCGATCGCGATTTTCATCCCGTCGACCGTCAAACGTACCGGCAACGGTCTGGAATGATACGACTGGAGTCGTCATGATTTTGATACCTTATAGACAACGGTGAAATGTTTCCTGGCTGCTTTGCTGCAAACTCGGCACCAGGAATTCATCGGGCAGCCAATGCTCCTGACAGAGCATTGGCTTTTTAGTTGGTTCGGGAAATGGCTAAAACCCTACGAACGAAAACTTTGCTCGTAGAACCCGCTTCCCTACTGCAGAGAGGCCAATCTATGGCCCCTCTGCAGGCTCTAATAAACCGCCTGCGCTAAGCAAAGACGGTGTTATCAAGACTGGTGACACCCTGGACAACCCCCAGCAGCTCGTTGCTGTTAGTCAGCACCAGCGTGTCGTTACCTAGCTCAAAAAACTTGACGCCGTCGGGCGTCAGGCCGCCGAGACTAATCTGGTCAACGCCAAACTCAAAATCGGTAATGGTGTCAACGCCCTGGGTGAGGTCAAAGACAAACTGATCGGCCCCGGCCCCGCCGGTGTAGATGTCATCACCTCTCAGACCATCTAAAAAGTCATTGCCGTCGGTGCCCACCAGTTCATCGTCACCATCGGTGCTCGTGCCGGGGTTAGGCGGCCCGCCCGCCGTCAGCGAGACCAACGCATCCACGCGAGCATCGCCAACGTCAGCCCCAACCAGCTCAGCTAAGCCCAGCGCCCCCGCCAATTCCGGAGACAGCAGCAGATCGGTGCCGCTGATTTCCAGTTCCTCGCCGGAGACTGCCGCCGTACTCGGAGCGCTCAGGTCAAACAGCACGTCCAGCCCCAGGGTGTCGGCAACCACGAAGCCGCTGGTCGTCTCGGAAACCCGAGTGGGATCAAAGCCGATGGAGAATTCACCGATGGTTAACTCGGCATCGCCGAGGCCGAGGGTGATCGTGCCGGAGTGCTCAATGGTGCCACCCAGTGGCGCAAAAGGCGCGGGGGCGAAGGTAAAGTCCGTGTCGTCGGTGATAGCAAAGCCCACCTGGAAGTCATCGGAGAAGGGCATGGCATCGCTGTCGGCCCCCACCAAGGTCAAACCAGCAGCGGACTCTAGCAGTGGCAGATCCAGGAAGACGCTGGTGACGCCTGACTCCACGCCAAAGACTGTGTCTTCACCACCATCATTAATGGTCAGTTCGACGCTGCTGGCATCTGGATTCACCTCATATGCCTCGCCATCGGCAAGTTCAAACGTTAACGACTCGCCCCCCTCCGTAGGACCATCATCAAAGACCGATAGCGTGATGGATGCCTGATTTTCGGTGATGGTGGCAAAGAATCCTCCCGCATCGTTGTCGGGTTCAGGCAAGCCAGCTAGTCCCACAATATCGGTGTCTGGGTCAATTCCATCATCGCCAAAGATATTGAACTCACTGAGACCAGCGGCAGGGCCATCCACAAAAACGGTGAGTCCCTCGTCGGGGATATCGCCCTCGACCTCAAAGTTCACGGTGAATTCATCCCCCTCACCCAGGTCAGTCTGGTCAACCGATAGGCTTACCGTCGGCCCGACTCCGCCAGGCACCCCGTCGGTAAACGTCACCGTTTGCAGGGCACTGTCTGGCTCAACTAAATAGCCGTCGCCCTCTAACAAGGTGAAGGTATAGTCGGTATCGGGTTCTTCCAGAATGTCATCAAAGATCGGCAACCCAAAGCTTACCTCTGAGGCAAACAGCCGCACCAGAAGCTCGCCATTGGGGCCAAAGCCATCGGCGGTGATACCCCCCTCTGGAACAATCTCAAAGAGGCGATTATTGTCCGCAATCCGATTGGCGGGGTCTAATAAGAAACCCGCATCGCCGCCGATCGCCACTACCAACCCATCTGCGGGAATTGCGCCCGCCACCGTAAAGACCGCCGTCAGGATGGGGGCATCATCCGCTTCACTAACCACCTCAGGCAACGATACGCTCACCGTGGGTAGCGTTGGCGTGGTTGCCAGGGTCGCTTCTAGACGGTAAGGGCCAGGCTCAAAGCGATCGTTAAAGGTCCAACCGCTGCCGCTGCCCGCGACGTTGGGGTCGTAGAAGTTGTTGCCCAGGTTGCTAATGCCCGCATAGTAGGTGCCGG
>CALCCA010000044.1 GCA_937899725.1 uncultured Halomicronema sp. | reverse complement strand
TGCTCTAAACTTTCGACCACTTTAACCGATTAGACCTTTATGCGGATTGCTATACAAGTCGGCTTTCTCCCTCGGGGAGACGCGATGCGAACGACTCCGCTCAGCCGACGTTCCTTGAGCGGAGTCGAAAGGAAGATCTGTAGCCCAGTTTCAGAGAATTGGTATAAGACGACCATTTCAGTTTCCCTGCCCCCTTGCTCCCACGCTCCCCTTGCATTTTCCAGGCTGTATCGGGAGTCCACTGATTAAGAATTGGAACAGGCGATCGCGTTAACTACCGAACTAGATCGACGCGATCGCCTTTTCCAAAAATTCGGGCTGCATCCAGCGGTCAAGATTAATGTTGCCGAGGTGTTCTTGGCCGGTAATTTGGCTCAGGTGGTCAATGTGAGACTGCAGCCAATCGGCTCGCAGCTGCGTTTCGGGATGGTAAATCACGTCAGCCTGATCGCTGGCGCTGGATTTCAAGGTCTTGGTGACAATGGCGGCATCCATCTTGACCCAGCGGCTCACCAAGTCAGTCGCGATGGCGTGGTGAGTGTACCAATACTGGGCCGCGAGGAGCGCTTTTAGATAGGCGACCGCAATCTCTGGGTATTGCTCAGCAAAATCGTCCCGAATCACGACGCCGTGGAACGTGGGCAAGCCGTCTAGATTTTCCGGCAGTAAGCGGCGGAAATGCCCTTTATGGCGAGCGATTTCATGAAAGGGCGCAAAGTAGGCATAGCCATCCACCAGGGAGGATGCTTTGGTGAGCCGCTGCGTGTTGAAGTTGTCGATCGAGATCAGCTGGACGCTTTGCAGGAGCTGCCGATGGTGCAGCGATCGCATCACCATGCCATGGGCCGCCGAACCAAAGGGCACGGCGATCTTGCGACCATCGAGATCTTCCATACAGTGCAGCTGCGATTGTCGCGGCACAATAATGTCATTGCCAGTGCCATCCGGGCTGCTCGCCACAAAGCTGATCAGGCGGGTATTGGCCGTCGTTTTACTGCGGCTAGAGAGGGCACTCAGTAAGAGGGGGTAATCGCCCAAGATACCAATGTCGATCTGTTTCGTTTCGAGCCCGGCCACAATGGGCGCGCCAGAACTGTAGTTTGACCAGCTGATCTGATACTGGGTGCCGCTGTAGCGTCCCTCACGGGGCAGAAAATGTTCTAGCAAGCCTAACCGTTGAATGATCAGCCCAGCGGTAATGGTCTGAATCGTCTGGTTTTGCGTGCCGATAGTGATCCGGAGAGTTTCAGCCGGCTTGACCGCACTGGGTCGCACCATGAAGTTGGGCGCTTGAAATCGTGGCCCTGGAGGCTGGTGACTGGCCGTGACCGTAGAGTGTCTCGGCGCTGGCAGGGCCGTTTCCGATCGCGATCGCTGCAGCAGCGTAATGAACTGCTGAATCGGCTCTAGGGCTTGCTTTCCCCGAAAGGGTTGCTGGTCGGCGGCGCACAGGGCGCGATTCAGCCGCTTCGACATGAGCAGAAATAACGGTGTGCCCAAGGCAAACTCCTCAAGGGGCACCATTCGGATCAGACCGGCCTGTTGCTCCATCTGAAAGTCGAGGTCAGAGGCAAAGGTGACGTAGTGCCCCTGCAGTAAATAGGTGCGGATTAAACTTGGGGTATCAACAATTTCGACATGGGCCAAATCTAATAGACTCAGCCCTAATTCTTGCAGTCGTTTTTGCAGAATAATCCGGCTGGGAAATCCTTCTGGTAATAACACCCAGGGCTGGTCAGTCAGCGCTTGCAAACTCAGCCAAGACTGCTGGGCTAAACGATGGCTTTGAGAGACCGCCAGCCCATAATAAATAGTATTAATCGCGGTGGCTGAAATTTCGTCAAATGCCGAAAAATCGAGATCGGAAAGCCCGAGATCGGCGTCGCCACTCTTGATGGCTCGATAGAGCGCTTCGATCGTATTGAACTGCTGACAGCTCGTTTTTATATCGGGACAAAGGCGACGATAGTCATACAGTTTGCCAGGCAGCCAATCATTAGCAACATTCGCCATGCAGCCTACGGTTAAGCTGCTGAATTTACCCTGTTTGATATCTTCGATCTCGGCAACGAGTCGAGCTTCTAGCTCAACTAGCTGAGATCCTTCTTCTAGTAAATATGCGCCCGCCTGTGTCAGCTCGATCCGGCGTCCTAACCGTTGAAAGAGGGACGTTCCCAATGCCGTTTCGAGGGACTTGATTTTAGCGCTAACGGCCGGTTGAGTCAGGCTCAGGGTATCGGCAGCTTCCGTAAAGCTGAGACAGCGAGCAACCTCTAAAAAAACTTTGAGTTGATAAATTTCCACTCTGAAAAAGCCTCATGAGACTGCAGGTAGCATTCAAAATAGTGAGCCTATTTCATCTGGATTTGGAGGCGAAAAAATAATCATAAGTCGGCGTTTGTGGGAAAAACAAAGCTGGCCTATTGATGAATGCCTGAGGGGCTGAGACTCTTTTACCTGTTGACTCTACTGGTTAAGCCAGAATGATTGCCTGATTTGTGCGTATATCAAATACCATCTTCGCACAATTGTTTTTGCCATATGAATTATTTATGAGTGTATAGAAACCTTTGATTGATGAACCGTAACCAGTGTTACAAACTACGTTGATGGGGGCTCTGAAGTTCCCTTAAGATGCTGCCAAGGTATTAGGAATCAGCTAGATTTTTAGCCATTCTTTTTGACTCTTGACAGTCGTTTCAACACAATTCTGCCCCAGCTCAGAAACGGCTTCTTGCTCTAAGGAGAAGCTAGGAACCTGTGCTGAGCTGGGGCAGCAATCTCACTGCCGTTTAAGTTGAGGACGTGATTAGGTGAATATTCAGTATTTGCAGACTGATTTTTTGGTGGTGGGGGGTGGTACTGCCGGTACGATGGCGGCCATTAAGGCCAAGCAGGTCAGCCCCGAGAGCGATATCTTGATTCTCGAAAAGGCTAACATCCGCCGCAGTGGCGCGATCGCCATGGGGATGGATGGAGTCAACACCGCCGTCATCCCCGGTAACTCCACGCCGGAGCAATATACCCGCGAAATCACCATCGCCAACGACGGCATCCTCAATCAGAAAGCGGTCTACGAAACCGGGCGGCTCGGCTTTGAGGTAATTCAGGAGCTGGAGAGCTGGGGCGTTAAGTTTCAGAAAGACCACGAAGGTAACTACGACCTGAAGCAGGTGCATCGGGTGGGCAAGTACGTGTTGCCTATGCCCGAAGGCAAAGACCTGAAGAAAATTCTGGCCCGTCAGGTCAAGCGTCATAAGGTGAGAGTCACGAACCGGGTGATGGCGACCCGCGTGATGGTGCAAGACGGTCGGGTTATCGGTGCCGTGGGGCTGGACGTGCGCAGCGGCGACTTTGTCGTGATTCAAGCTAAAGCTGTCGTGCTCTGCACCGGCGCCTGTGGTCGCCTCGGTCTACCGGCTTCTGGTTACCTATACGGCACCTACGAGAATCCCACCAACGCTGGCGATGGCTACTCCATGGCTTACCACGCGGGGGCGGAGCTGACCAACATCGAGTGCTTCCAGATTAATCCCCTGATTAAAGACTACAACGGCCCGGCTTGCGCCTATGTGGCCAGTCCTTTTGGGGCTTATACGGCCAATGCCGAGGGCCACCGCTTCATCAGCTGCGACTATTGGAGCGGTCAGATGATGCTAGAGGTTTACAAAGAGCTGAACTCTGGCAAAGGCCCCGTGCATCTCAAGATGTACCACCTAGATGACGACACCATCAATGAGATTGAGACGATCCTCTGGGCTAACGAGCGGCCCAGTCGAGGTCGTTTCCATGAGGGGCGGGGCGAAGACTACCGTACCCATGGCGTCGAGATGAATATCTCGGAAATCGGCCTCTGCAGCGGCCACAGTGCCTCTGGGGTGTGGGTCAACGAGCGCGCCGAAACCACCGTGCCGGGTCTTTATGCCGCCGGTGATATGGCCAGCGTGCCCCACAACTATATGATTGGGGCTTTTGTCTATGGCCGCATCGCGGGCGAAAACGCCATGGACTACCTGCAGGATTTAGAGCATATCGAACCCGACGCCGACTTCCTCAAGGCTGAGCAGGAACGGATTTATCAGCCGTTAAATCAGGCCAATGGCGTGCCCCACACTCAGGTGGAATACAAGCTCCGTCGCCTAGTCAACGACTACCTGCAGCCGCCCAAATCGCCCACCAAGATGGACATCGGCTTGCAAAAGTTTGTCGCCTACGAAGACACCCTCGACATCATGGGAGCCAGCGACCCCCACGAACTGATGCGCTGTATGGAAGTGCACTTTATTCGGGACTGCGCTGAGATGGCGGCTCGGGCCTCGCTCTACCGCAAGGAGAGTCGCTGGGGCCTGTACCATTACCGCCTCGACCATCCCGAAAAGAACAACGACGAATGGTTTTGCCATGTCAATTTGAAAAAGAGTGAAAGCGGCCACATGGAGCTATTTAAGCGGGCGGTCGAACCCTACATCGTCGATGTGAATCTAGAAAACGAAGTTTACGATGTGGCGGTGCGCTAGGCCGTCGTTGCGCCGGCATGACAATCGCGCCCGCCATGGCGGTAAAGCCGCCGCCCACGGTTTCTTGTCTAGCACTAGAGCCTCAGTCCTGCCCTGTTGGACTCGGCCATGCCCCCTTTGCCGGTAGGCGAGCGGGCTGCAACCACTCTCTCTGACCCTGACCCACTACTGAAAGAAAACCCAATGGCACTTACTAATCAGCGTGTAGATGTCCCGGTAATTGTGGACGAATCGAAATGTCTAGAAAAATGCGTAGCCTGCATTGAGGTTTGCCCCCTCGACGTGCTGGTGAAAAACCCTGAAACCGGCAAAGCCTATATGAAATACGACGAATGCTGGTTTTGCCTGCCTTGCGAAAAGGAATGCCCCACCAACGCGATTACGGTACAGATTCCGTTCTTGCTGCGGTAGGGATAGGCTAAGGGGCTATAGGGGGCAGGGGTGCTAGGGGGCTAAGTGATCGGTTTGATGCCAGGCATTGATAGCAGCACCTAGAGTCCTTTCTAAATCTGGCTCCCCTGCTCCCTTGCCCCTCCACTCCCCTGCTCCCCCGCCCCTGCCGCTCTGCCCTTCCGGCTCCCCCTCTCCTCCGCTCCCCTGCCCCTTCGCCCCACCTGTCCCCTCTGCGCCGCTCCCGCTCCCCCACCTTGCCGTCATAAGGAAATCCTCAATCATGTACACCGCTGATATGGATCCCGAAGTTGTTCAATGGGTCGAAATGTTGCGATCGCCCCAGCTCGAAGAGCGGCTGGTTGCTGTTAAAACGCTGCAGCACTTGGGCGATGAAGATGCGATCGAAGCCTTGATTGTGGCGCTGAGCGACGAAAACCCTACGGTGCAGGAAATTGCGATCACGACGCTGTGGGAATTTGCCACCCCGGTGGCGATTACTCCCTTGATGGACTGCATCGGATCACCCCATGAAAACGTGCGGGCAGAAGCGCTCTCGGCGCTGAAGGAACTCGTTTCGACCAACGATCTGATGAAGCTGCTGGACGTGCTGCAGGTAGGGAACACCGATGCGCAGTTGAACACCTTAGTGCTGCTGCGAAAAATCCATGATGCGCAAGCGTTGCCGTTTATTCTGCCGTTCTTTGAGTCAGAGAATCCGGAATTGCGAGAAGCCGCGGTGACCACCCTGCGCTACCTCAATCAAGTGGTGCGGTGTGAACCAGCCTTGGCCTTGGCGCAAGACCCGGTGGAATCGGTGCGACGGGCCGCTACGCTGACCTTGGGGCACCTGAGTGATGAGGGGGTGATTCCCCTGTTGTGCGAACTGCTCACGACAGACAGTGACTGGCAAGTGCGCCGCAATGCCGCTCAATCTCTGGATCTGTTAGCCAGTGCCGACGCGATCGCGGCGCTGATCACGGCGATGGAAGATACCGAGTGGCAGGTGCGTAAGTTTACCGCTCGGGCGCTGCAAAAAACGGCGGATGAGCGAGCCCTGCCGGTGCTCATCAAGTCCCTGACCGATGACTATTCTGACGTCCGGCGCGATGCCGCCACCGCACTGGGAAATTTGGCCGATGCCAATGCGCTACCGGCTTTGCAGCAAACGCTCCATGACCCCGATATGGACGTGCGGATTTTCTCCCAGCGGGCGATCGACAAAATTCAGAAGTCTATGCCGGAAGCCTCCCATGCCTAGTCATTCTTCGCCATTCCAGCGGGCTAATGCAGCCCCGTCAACTAACGACCCCGTGCCCAGTGCTGAAGCGCTGAACCGCAAAGCGGCCGTGATTCAGCAGCTCAAAACCTTGCAAGAGCCCACCTTGCAGAATGACTTGGTGAGTCTCGGGATGATCCGTAATCTGCAGGTCGTCGGTGAGCATGTCTACCTTCGGCTCTATGTCGGCTGTCATCAGCTCCATCTGCAGGCGCAGGTGCAACAAACGCTGGCCCAACTGCCCTGGTGCAAAAAGGCTTACGTGCAGCTGTGCACGATTCCCGGTGTGCGCACCACGCTGGCGGTTTCTAGTGGCAAGGGGGGCGTGGGCAAGTCGACGACGGCGGTGAATTTGGCTGCGGCCTTGGCCTGTACTGGAGCAAAAGTTGGTCTTCTGGATGCTGATATTTATGGGCCTAATGTGCCGCAGATGTTGGGATTAGGTCAGTCCTCGGTGCAAGTGATCGAGACGCCTGATGGGGAAAAGTTTGTGCCGTTAGAGGCCCACGGCATCAAGGTGATGTCGGTGGGCTTGCTGGCAGAACGGGACCATCCTTTGGCCTGGCGCGGCCCCGTGATGCATAAAATCATCACCCAGTTCCTGCAAGAGGTGGCGTGGGGCGAGCTAGATTACCTGCTGATTGATCTGCCCCCCGGCACCGGCGATGCGCAAATCACCATTGTGCAGGAGAGCCCTATTTGTGGCGTGGTGATGGTGACGACGCCGCAGCAGGTGGCGATCGCGGATGTCCGTCGGAGTGTCCATATGTTCCGCCAAGTCGGGGTGCCGGTGCTAGGGCTGGTGGAGAATATGAGCTATTTACTCTGTGGTCACTGTGGCGAGCCCACGCCAATTTTTGGGGAAGGTGGGGGGGCTCAAATTGCCACCGAACTCTCTGTGCCCCTGTGGGGTCAAGTGCCCATTGATCCTCGGATTTGTGCTCAAGGCGATGCGGGCGAGCCCCTGCCGCTTAAAGTCCCTGATGCGCCGCTGAGTCAGGTGTTTGGGCAAATTGCCGAGGGCCTCAACGCCACGTTTGACCTGACTGCAGTGCCGCCTAAACCGGCACTGCAGTCTTTGTGATCAGCCCGCCATGGATGTTTGGCGATGGCCGGTGCGAGGGGCTGACCCGCTGCGAATCCTCGTGGGTGGATGGCGGCTGCACAGTACCGACACCGCTGAGGACTGATAGGCTTCTGGATCTCTATGCGCTAGTACGTTGCTCCTGACGGATCGCCACTGTTAGGGATCCTTTTCTATTTGCTGATTGCGAGGAGATGCCCATGGGGCTTGAGATGTGGTTGATCGGCCTGGGAATGGTCGCGATCGCTGGTTTTACCCGCGGGTTCTCAGGGTTTGGGTCAGCCATGATTCTCGCACCGTCGCTGAGTCTATTGTTTAACCCGCAACAGGTCGTCGCGACGGTGATTTTGTTGGAAATTACCGCTGGGATCGGGCTCGTCCCAGAAGCGATCGCCAAAATTCAGTGGCCAGAGGTGTTGCCGCTTGTCTTGGGGGCGATCGTCATGGTGCCTCTCGGGGCCTACAGCCTGGTGTTGGCAGAACCCAATTTGATTCGCCGCATTATCGGGGGATTGATTTTGATCATGGCGCTGTTGCTGAACAGCGGCAAGCTTCATTATCACCAGTCTTATCTTGGGCTGACCTTGGCGGTGGGGGGGCTGAGCGGTTTCCTCATGGGCCTAGCGGGTATCGGTGGCCCGCCCGTGGTGCTCTACGAAATGTCGGGGGACAACTCTGCCGTTACCAACCGGGCCAATTTGATTGTTTTTTTCGCCCTCACTCAAAGCATCGCGCTGGGCCTTTACGGGGCTAGTGGCTTGCTCTCGATCACCGTTTTCCAACGCTTTGCCGCCTTTGTGCCGGTTTTTGTGGGCTGCCTCCTGCTGGGCCGTTCGAGCTTCAACCGGGTCGATGAGCGGCTGTTTCGGCGGTTTGTCTATGGCCTGTTGCTTGTCGCTGGCGGACTGGCGTTAGTCATGCCTGCCACCTAAGGGGCCGGAGAGCCGCCTTTTCCGCACGGAGCTCGGTTGCTCCCAAGTCCTAGACGGCGACGGAGCCCAAAACCCATACCAGAAGAACGATTGCCATGAAATTATCCTCAAAATCGCTCGCTAACTCTGCTGCCGCCACGACGGTCAGCGCTTGGAAAACTTACGGTACGGCGCTCTGGCCAGGGCTCCTGCTGGCTGGCGGCATCGCGATCGCGGCCGTAGGATTAGGACAATGGATTGGCATTGATAGCCTGAATCCACTGCTGATTGCGGTGCTGCTGGGCATCGGCTGGCGGTATGTCTGGGGGTTGCCGGATTTCGTCCGACCCGGTGTGCAATTTGCGATGAAGCGAGTTTTGCGGCTAGCCGTCATTTTGCTCGGTCTGCGCCTCAGCCTCACGGAAGTCATCGCGGTGGGGCCAGCGGTCTTAGTGATCGTGGCTACTAGCACCTTGAGCACCTTTTATTTGACCAGTTGGCTGGGGCGATACCTGCAAGTCGGGCGACGACTGACTCAGCTGATTGCGGCAGGGACTTCCGTTTGTGGAGCGTCAGCCGTGATTGCCACAAATGCCGTCATCGATGGCTCTGAAGAAGAGATGACCTATGCCATCTCAACGATCACGAGCTTCGGCACCTTGGCGATGCTGACCTACCCGCTGATGGCCAATCTGTTTGGGCTGACGCCGACTGTGTTTGGGCTCTGGTGTGGGGCCTCGGTGCATGAGGTGGCCCAGGTCATTGCGACGAGCTTTCAACAGGGCAACGTCAGCGGCGAGCTGGCAACCGTGACCAAGCTCTCGCGGGTGTTGCTGATTATTCCGATTATGCTGAGTTTGAGCTGGCAAAAACAACGTACTGGTCTCAAGCAGCAGGCTAACAGCACCTTTCCCATGCCTTGGTTTGTCTTGTTTTTTAGCCTCCTCGTCATCATCAATAGCCTGGGTGTTGTGCCCGCGCCGCTTAAAACTTCGGTGATCGGCATAAACCAAGTTTTGCTGTGTATGTCGCTAGCGGCGATGGGGCTAGCGACGAACCTTGTGCGGCTGACGCAGCTGGGCGCAAAACCCATGTATCTGGCGGGTCTATCTTGGTTATTTCTAGCTGTGACGAGTTTATGCCTGATTAACCTTTTATCTCCGGCGTTCTAGCTCACCTGCCAGTTGACTGACAAAACGCTTCAAACCCCAGGCGTTGCTGATTTTGGGTATGAATTGAACTTTAGGCAAGTGGATGACACCAGCGGATATCTCGTCGGTAACGGAGAGTGGGCGTCTCACTCACGGTCTTGGATGGCGATATTTATGGGATGCCAGCAACCTCCTCATGCTGGCTTGATCGTGCCGTGCGATGAAAGGTTAGACAGCGGGAGGCGACCAAATCAGCAGCGCATCATGTGCAACAACCCATGCTCGAAGTTGTTGTCCAAGATTATTGATGGCGGCAACCTCAGTCCGAATAAAGAAACTTGTTTGAGCATGATTAGGTGACGTTGCATTGTTACCAACAGCAAATTCAATGGCAGCATGACCAACTAAATCGAATATAAAAGCTCGAACAAGCACGAAGTGAGCCCATTTGCCAGTTCGATCACCTAACTCAAACCGCACCTCGTCTTGAATGCTTTGCGGAAACTTGTAAAAATCGGCTCCAAGAACATCTAAATCCTCTGGATAAGTGTAGAAGTCTTGAACCCCAGCAAAATAGCCATTGCTAGCACTAATTTCAACATGCCAAGCTAAATCATCGTAGGGCAGTCGTTTGAGCGAGATAAAGGCATTAGCCATTAGCTGAACATAGAGAACTACCATCATTATCAAACCCGCCGGGCATAACTGCGCAAGAGCTAGCGCGACCCCACGAAACCGTTGCCAGTGTGAGGGGATTTTTCTTTTGGGGTTGCCATGTTTCCTGAGGGCATCAAAATCAGTCAGTCAGCGGAGCAAGGTGCTTCACGGTAAAGGCTGTCGCGCCCAGTTGGATATCCTGCTGCTGCTGGAATGCCGTCCCCAGAGCTACCAAATAGGCTTCGTGCCAGGGGGGCGCAATCAGCGTGATGCCAGTGGGAATGCCGTTGGCTTGAAAGCCGTTGGGCAGGGCGATCGCGGCCAAATCTAGCAGGTTCACAAAATTGGTGTAGTAGCCCAAGTTTGCATTGAGCTGCAGGGGTTCGGCCTCGATTTCATCAATGCGATAGGCGGTGCCCGTCGTCGGCACCACCAAACAATCGATCGCCTCCCACAAGGGTTGCACCGTTTTCTTTAATGCTTCCACCGCATACAACCCTTCGAACGCGTCCACCGCTGTCAGGGTTTTGGCCTTCATCAGAATCTGCTGAGTAATGGGAAACGCCGCTGCTGGATTAGCCTCAACGAAGCGACCGACCGAAGCATAGCGCTCCGCCACCCAAGCGCCGTTAAACAGCAGTTCATTGGCGTGCAAAAAAGGGGAGTAATCGATTTCGATGCCCGTGCCGCCGAGGGCGGTGAGCGCCGCGATCGCCGCCTCATACCGGGTTTTCACCTCCTCATTGCCAAAAAACTCCCGTTGCTCAGGCTGGGGCACCCCAAAGCGGAAGGATTGCGGGGCGTCATAGACCGGGAGCGGCTCTGGGCGCAAGGCCGGATCACGGGAAAAAGGATGGTTTGGATCTAACCCCTGCGTCAGCTGGAAAACGGTGTCGGCATCCGTTGCGGTCAAGGCAAAAATCGACAGACAATCCAACGTCTTACAGGCTTCTACCGTATGCCGAGTGCTGAGCAGCCCCCGCGTGGGTTTCAGCCCCACAATATTGTTCATCGCCGCCGGTACCCGACCCGAGCCCCCGGTATCTGTGCCAATGGCGAAGGATACTAGCCCCACGGCCACCGACAATGCCGCTCCCGAACTGGAACCACCTGGCATGTAGTCGGCGGAAAAAGCGCTATGGGGCACCGGATAGCCCGTGCGGATGCCGACTAACCCAGTGGCAAACTGGTCTAAATTGGTTTTGCCAACGAGGATAGCGCCAGCCTCTATGAGGGCTTGGATGACGGGATTCGTTTGCGTCGCCTCATAGGCAAAGGCCGGACAGGCTGCCGAGGTCGGCCATCCGGCCACATCAATGCAATCTTTGACACTAAAGGGGATGCCCCACAGAGGATAATGCTGACGCTGCACGGGGTCGATGCTTTCCAGCTCGGTGGCCCGCGCCAGCAGTGCCGCGATCGCCAGGGTCGTAATCCAAATGCCATCATCGCCCCGGCTCGCCAAATTGACCGCAATGGTTTTCACCAGCTGAGAGGGTGTCAACTGCCCGGTGGCATAAAGATGCTGAAGATGGGGCCGAGTAAGCAAGGGCAGTGATTCAGGCT
The DNA here is from genome assembly GCA_937899725.1 of uncultured Halomicronema sp. Classification (GTDB taxonomy): domain Bacteria; phylum Cyanobacteriota; class Cyanobacteriia; order Phormidesmidales; family Phormidesmidaceae; genus Halomicronema. The sequence goes on along the minus strand of CALCCA010000044.1, from coordinate 6,879 downwards.
GCTGATTCATGAATGATGGCGGTAAATGTGTCGTTCAAAAATAATGCTGTATCCCGATTTTTCGACTCAAATTCATGGGCTAATTTTTGTCGATTTTGATGCAAGGGCTTAGCAAAGATTTTGCCACACTGAGGGCTTTTTTTGTTCCATCAGTCAATCTCATGATCTCGATATAAAAATAATTTATCGGTCAATAAATTTCTTGATTCCAAACAATCTATGGCGCCAGCTGCTTTGTGGGATTCAATACAATTCAGCCGTTGAGTTCTTGCAAAATGAGCCTATGTTTCAATCTCTGCAAAGCCTAAAAGAATGAGATTGCCGCATTGGAAATGGGTCTCAACCAAGTTGAATCTATTGTTCCGAAATCATATTTTTTAATTGGAGACAGGAATGCGACAAGCTCTTGGACGTTTTCTCGACCTACCTATCCTCGGTCGACGTAAGCTTTTTTCTGTTACCGGTTTGGCTGTCTGTTCACTGACTCTAGCCATTGCCTGTGGCTCCTCTGATGCCCCTACTGCGGTCGAAGAAACGGCCCCCGAGTCAGAAGAAACCACCGAAGTCGCCAGTGAACCGTCGGCAGATATGCCCAAGGTTCGCGTTGGTTTCCAAACTGGGGATATCAACAACATCACCATGGTGGCCTACAACGAAGGTTACTTTGAGCAAGTTGGCTTGGACGTTGAATTAAGCCCCTATTCCTCCGGCGGGTCAATGGTGCCCGCGCTGGCGGCTGGCGAAGTGGACATTACTTGGTTTTTCCCCTTTCCTTCCCTCACGGCCTATGCCACCGGCGTGGATATTGAAGTAGTGCTCCTCGACCACGCCCCTTTAACGGCTGAGCGCTTGATTGCCGGGGAAGGCATTGCCGATACGGCCAGTCTCAAGGGCAAGACGATCGGTGTCACCATCGGCACCTCGGGTCACCATTCTCTGTTAGCGGCCTTGGACCAGGCCGAGATTGCCCAAGATGAAGTCACCTTAGTGAATTTAAAGCCCTCGGAAATGGCGGCGGCTTTCTCGGCGGGACAGATTGATGCCGCCTGGACCTGGGAGCCCGCGGCAGGGAAACTCAATGAGCTGGGCGGTACCGATATTGCGACCGCCAAATCTGTGGGGGCTTACGCGGTCGCGTTGTGGGCGGTCAGGACCGAGTTTGCTGAGGCTAACCCAGAGGTCATGCAGAAGTTCATGGAAGCCTGGGATATGGCTCAACAAGACTATTTGGCCGATCCGGCTGCTGGGCAACAGTGGGAGGCTGAGCGGTTGAATTTGACCGCCGATGAATTTGGAGCCATGGTGGGTCGCCAAGGCTCAACTGTGGTGAAACTAGAGGATCAGCTTTCCGACGACTGGTTAGGCACGCCTGGGGAACCCGAATCAACCGACTTGTACAAAGCCTATGACGAATATGCGGTGTTCTTGGTTGACCAAGGCCGTCTGGATGATGCGCCGGAGGATTTAGCGCCGTTGATTAATTCGACCTACATCGCCGACTATCTGGAATCGAAGTAATGTTTGGCCGCATTCCCTAATTACCCGCCAGGATTTCTTGCCGGAATCCTGGCAACCTCATCGAGAGCATTCAGCCAGCAACCCCTGATGTGAGTGAACGCATTATCCGCATGTCTTACTTTCCCCCTAAAACGTCGACTCAGGCGCTGGAGTCTGAATCGGATCGAGATGAGGTGCAGACTGGTGCGACGCCAGCGGAGGTAATTTCTCTGGCAAATGTGGCCTTTGGCTACAGTCGTAAACGGTTGGTGCTGCAGGATCTCAACTTGAGCATTTGTCGAGGCGAATTTTTGACGTTATTAGGGCCGTCTGGGTGTGGAAAATCTACGATCCTCAATTTAATCGCGGGATTTTATGCGCCATTGGCGGGTCGGGTGACCCACGGTGGTGAGCCAATCAAAGGCCCATCCGCGCGGCGCGGGGTGGTCTTTCAAAGTAATGCCTTGTTTGATTGGATGACGGTTGAACAAAATATTGCCTTTGGTTTCCGTTTCCAATCCACTTCAAAATATGAGAGCCGACAACGGGTGAAAACCATCATTGAGTTGGTGGGGTTGCGGGGCAGTGAACGCAAATATCCTTACGAATTATCGGGCGGCATGCGGCAGCGGGTTGCGGTCGCTCGGTCGATGGTGGTGCAACCGGAAATTTTATTGATGGATGAACCCTTTGCCGCGGTGGATGTGCAAACTCGTGAAGGCTTACAAGAGGAGTTACTCAAGCTCCATGAGCAGGTGGCGGGGGCAATTTTATTCGTCACCCATAGCATCGAGGAGGCCGTCTTTTTGAGCGATCGCATTATTATTCTTGATCGCAATTTTGGTGGGATTGCCCATGACATCTCGATTCATCTACCGACGCCCCGTTATGTGGCGATGAACCGAGTATCGGAGGAGTTTAATCACTATCGGACAGACTTGTATCTAAAGATGAAAGCGATTAGTTAGTCCCTGGCGATGCCGGGGTTGGGATGTTCAAAAACGCATACCGGTACGATATGAATTCGCAGGTAATAGGCCCTTCAAAACTATGCAGCTAAAGGCGTCAAAAAAAGCAGAAACGCTCGCTTTTACCGGGCCAGATTTGCAAACTCAGGCATTGCGGGAAAAAGCCCTCTTGTTTGGGGTGGCGATCGCCATTCCCATCCTCGTTTTGAGTCTGTGGGAACTGACCACTCGCCAAGGCTGGGTAGATGAACTGTTTTTGCCCAGCTTGTCGGGCATTGTGAACGAGTTTTTGGCTATGGTGCGAAAGGGGTATGCGGGCACGCCGCTCATCGTGCATATCCTCGCTAGCTTGAAACGCGTGTTTATCGCCTTTGGCATTGGCACTGTGGTCGGCCTACTCCTCGGGCTGTTCATGGGCTACTACAAGTATGTGCGGGCCGCCTTCTATGTCGTCACCGAGCTGCTGCGCCCCATTCCGCCTCTGGCCTTCATCACCTTATTTATTCTTTGGTTTGGCATTGGCGAAGTCTCCAAAATCTTGATCATTCTCTATGCCGGGTCACTCATTGTGATGTTGAACACCATCTCTGGGGTGCAGTCTTGCCCAAAAGATAAAATCCTCGCAGCGCAAACCTTGGGTGCGAATGACTTGGCCATTTTTCTGTATGTTATTTTGCCCGCCGCCTTACCCAACATTTTTACGGGGATGCGGGTGGCCCTCTCCGTTGATTTTGGTATTTTGGTCGCTGCCGAATTGCTCGCCGGTAATCAGGGTATTGGCTACATCATTCAAGATGCCAGCACCTTTTTTAATGTGGAAGGATTGTTTGTGGCCATTTTGATGATTGGCTTTTTTGGGGTGATTTCGGATGTCGTCCTCCGATTCCTTTCCCGGCGTATTGTCCATTGGCAACGCTAACCAGTCGCTGCCTGGCCGGTTGCTTGACCCGTTTTGTTGCCAGAGTTCTCCTGGAATGCCCATCTACGGCTTATGTATAGGTCATTCTTGAGAACACGCATTAGGCTAGATCCCCCTTACAAAGGGGGACATCCAAGTTTGAAGCGGATAGAGCCCCCTTTGTAAGGGGGCGGCGACAGCGGGGGCTCTGCCGTTTTTGCTGAGGTCTAGAGATGTGTGTAAGCAGCAGGGAATGTCCCTAGAGGCGCTGCCTCTGCTAACGCTGAGCCCAGAGGCTCTCTACCCAATTCCTAGCCGGAGACCCGGAACCCAAAGACTTTAGAAATCAGAAAACCCAACTATTAGGAGCTGAAGCATGCTAGAAACCCTCTCTACCCCATCCGAACTCACCGCTCTGCAACAGGAGGTCATCGCGGGCATTACCCAGGAAAAATGCGTCCAGTTGATCCAATCATTGGTGCCCACCGGACAACCCGGCTGTGGTAATTCCATCGATCCAGAAGCGCCGATGGCGCACGAGGAAGATATCTCCAAACAGGTGGGGCAACATCTGCAGTCGTTGGGGTTGGATGTGGAATGGGTGGCGGCGATCGCAGGGCGGCCCAATGTCGTCGGTCGGTGGAATGACGGACTCCCCGGCCCCTCACTGATTTTCAACGATCATTTGGACACCTATCCGTCCTGTGATCCGAAAGAATGGCACATGTCGGGACACAATCCCTACAACGCGACCCTGCACGGCAAATATCTCTACGGTCGGGGCACCTCGGACACCCGAGGCAATATGACCTGCCAACTCATTGCCATTGAGATGCTGCGCCAGGCCGGGGTCAAAATCAATGGCGAACTGATTTGTGCCTACACGGTTGATGAAGAGCGCCATGGCCGCGCCGGAGCTTTGCACTTACTCAATGAGTATGGCCTCACCGCCGATTATGAGATTACGGCGGAACCCACCTCCTGGACTGAGGAGAATGAATGGGGCATTGGCATTGCCTTAGCCCACTCTGGCCTGTGTTTGGTAGATATTGAAACCACTGGTGTGCGATCGCACATCTGGCGACCGGATGAAGGCGTTAACCCGGTATTGCACATGGCTCAGCTGATTGAAGCCCTGCGACAGACTACCTTTACTCACGAACCTCCGCAAATTTATGGCCCCACTCAGCCCAGTATTTGCCCCGTCAAAATTGAGGCTGGCCAAATTGGCGAAGGGCAATTTACCCCCCCCGCCTGCAAGGCCAGAGTCTGGGTGATTGGTCTGGTGCCTGGCATGACCTACGAGTCGATTGTGCAAGATATGGAAAAAGTTATCGTTGAGCTGCAGGCCGCCGATCCCTCATTCCAGGCCACCATTACTCAAGTCGAGGGCGAAACGTTTGTCCCCGCATCTATTGAGGTGGCGGACGATGCCGCCCATGTGCAAGCGTTGTCACGGGCGTATCAGACCATCTTAGGCAAAGAGCCCGTGCTGTACCGTAAGAATGCCTATTGCGATACCCTGCGCTTTTCCCACAGCGGCATTCCCTCGATTACCTTTGGCCCCGGCGAAGACGGGTGGCCACCGGTGAATGAGTTTATTGACATGGACAAGGTCGTCGCCGCCACCAAAATTTATGCGTTGTTCTTGCTGGATTTTTTCAAGGCTGAGAAAGGGTAAGTGCGCAATCAACCAAGACCAAGAAGGAAATCGTAGTTTTAGAATCTCATCTAGCCTTTCCTCAACCCTCCGGGTAGGCTCCGCCAAAAGAAAGAAGAGGAACCGGAATGTTTTCAACCTCTCCTTACTTAAGGCTACTGCTTATAAACCACGTCTAAGTTGAAAACTGGAGTTGTGCTTGCTTGAGAAGGAGAGGTGCCGCAGGCGGTGAGGTTCAGGCGGCTGTCAAAACTCCAGTTCTGAATCGGGATGAGGTTTAACCATGCTAGACAGTGCCCACCCTACCCCTGCTCAAATCACCGTTCCGAGCCGACCGTATCCCTTAACCCTGACGTTGACGCAGACGGCGCTCTTGGTGATCGACATGCAGAACGATTTCTGCACGCCCGGTGGGTGGGCCGATCGCAAGGGCTCTGACATTAGCCAAACTCAGAGGCCGATTCAACCCCTCCAAACCGTGTTGACCGCGCTCCGATCAACCCCCGTTACTATCATCCATACCCGTGAGGGGCATCGGCCTGACTTAAGCGATTGTCCCCCCCACAAGTTGGCCCGCTCACAGCACCAGAACGCTGAGATTGGTAGCGAGGGAGTCCTGGGACGGTTGTTGACTCGCGGTTCTAAGAGTCACGATTTTGTCGAGGCGCTGCAACCGCTGGCGGGAGAAATTGTGCTGGATAAGCCAGGAAAAGGGGCTTTCGTGGCGACGGATTTGGATTTGATTTTGCGCCAACGAGGGATTCGCCAGCTGTTGCTGGCCGGGGTGACGACGGAGTGTTGTGTGCACACCACCCTGCGGACTGCGAATGATCTGGGGTATGAGTGTGTGTTGCTAGAGGATTGCTGTGCGTCGTTTGTGCCGGACTTCCATCGGGTAACTGTCGAGATGACCCAGAAGATCTTCGGTTGGGTCACGGACTCTCATCAGTTGATGAAGGCGCTGACGGGTCTGTAGAACATTTGAGAAATCAGCGGTTGAGGGTTCACTGCCGATGACGTTGCCAATCGATTGAGGATTCGTCTAAGTTTATCGAGCCATACCAATTTTCTGAGTTTGACTATACATAGAATTGCTGTGGCGATTCCCCAAACCCTCTTGGAAAAGCATTTATATACTTAAACCAACCAGAAACCTAGATTAGTAAATCTTATTTTGTTATTTTAAATTATATTTAAAAATTATAAAACCCAAGAGTTTTCCACAGAATTTTCAAGAAGATTAGTGTTTTTTGAAAAATGTTATTCATCTGTGGAAAACTACTGAAAATGCTTCTCTGAAAGGAATTGATTTGTTAGTTTGTTTGTTTTTATGATGATTATGATATTGATTCAAGTACATTTTGTTATTTGCTTTTATTTTTCACGGCTGATTCACGTTGTTGCTGGGACTTTTAATTGAATAACACTTGGGCTACACTTGGCTCGTCGCTACTGATATGCGGGTTCTTGTGAGCAAGCAGTTCGCTGTTGACTTTCTTCGTAATCAGATTGTTGTTTTAAGGCAACAGCAGCAACTTATTGCCGCGAAAATTGAAGATCTTGAAACAGCAATCCGAACCATTGATGAAATTGACAGAGAGGACTTTGGTCTTCTAGGATTGCCGCCTGAACTCGGCTTGAGCGATTCCAACAAGGCTGATGTCAGTGCGGACAATTTTAGGCTGACTCGATTTAAAGGAATGTCATTAGGTGAAGCCGTAATCTCTGTGCTCTCCTCAAGTCGCGCTCGACATTGGAAGATAGAAGAGTTAGTTCAAGAGATTTATTACGTTAAAGCTGGTAATACCAATGCTCTGTAACACTGCGCTTAATAATAGCCGTCCAGAAATGAGCGC
>CALCCA010000043.1 GCA_937899725.1 uncultured Halomicronema sp. | reverse complement strand
GGCTCAAACCCTTGCCGCTAGTGAAATTTATACTTTTTCAGCAAGCCCTATATAGTTATCTTGCTGCACACAGGTAAATTTTCGTAATACTCGCACTCATGGATAGAAATAGGGTTGTTGATGAACTAAAACGCATCATTTACGCTGATTTAGTACGTGTGGAACCTCACTGTTTTACTGGCGTAGGAGCAGGAGCGGTTTTTACAGGAAGCTTTGATTGGCATTCGAGTGTTCACGCGCACTGGGCACTTTTGTCGATGGCTCGTCTCACTGATGATGCGCTGCTTCAAAATAAACTTTTGTCTCGCTTGACACGCGAAAATCTTGAAGCGGAGTGCACATTTCTCAACAACGCAGAAAATGTTGAATTTGAGATGCCTTACGGCAGAGCCTGGTTGTTGCTTATGCTTACTGAGCTGTCTAAACATGAAGAGAATAATGACTTACTCATAAATTCTTTTCGAAAAGAATTAGAGCGGCAACTGATACTTTGGCTGGAGCAAAATAGTGCATCGAATGAAGTTGTTTTGAATGGAGGCTATCAACCTTGGCTTTTTATTTTTCTTTTACTCCAATTCAGTCAGCCTAACCTCGAAATTCTCCACAGGCTTGAGGCTTTACGCTCCCAGATTGAAAATACCAGGAAAACTATCACGACCACCCAACCAGAAAAATTCGACTTCTTTTATCTTCCAGCGATTTTATATTTAATTGATCAAACGAAGGAACTGAAGGAAAAAGGTTTTTGCTATTGCGATGATATAACACCAAAATTCAACCAGAACCTTAGTTTTAAGAACTGTCACCAGGCAGGAATGAATGTCGTTCGATTGTGGCCTTATGCTCTTGAGAAGCCAGTTAATGTTGGCGGCAGTAGATTTTTCAAGGGTTTGGAAAGAATCTTGTCACAACTTGACCAATGGAAAGGTAGTTTCGAGCTTATCTCCCATTGGGTTCCACAGTTTATTTGGTTGGGATTAATGCTCGAGCGAGGTGAACTGCTATAAATTGCCAAGATGAATCATCTCCTGCTATTGCGTAGACAACAGCAATCAACTGAGGCCCTCTAACAGTCAGACAACAACCGTATTGCCGGACAATATGGAAATTTTGGGGTGGCATAAAGGTTGCTTGTTGCCGCTGAGCATTGCCGTTAGGCAGCGCGTAAACATCGTTCACGAATCAAACGTCAAAGACTGACAACCCCGACCTTCGATCCGCTGCGAACGTTTGCCATAGACGAAGGGTTTATTGATAGTAGTAGTCAATTTGACCGTGATTTGTGTGGTCTTGCGACTGCTCCCAGGGCGGCACCGGCTGAAATCGTTCGAGCAAGAAATCAATCATGGCATGAACTTTCGGGGCAATGATCCGGCGGCTGGGATAGAGCAGCCAGATAGCGGCTTCTGTGATCAGCGGAAATTCCGGTAGCACCTCAACCAGCAAACCAGATTTCAAACTGGCGCTGGCATTCCAGACTGACTTGATGCCAATCCCCATACCCTGCTCAAGCATTTTACGCATGGCCTCACCATCATTGACCACAAACGATCGCGGCGCACTAATGGTATGCCCGTTGGCAAACTGCCACCGATTGTTTTCGGCAAGGATCACGCATTGATGCGCTGTGAGATCATCCGGGGTTGCCGGAATGCCATGCCGTTCGAGATAGGTGGGCGAGGCTACGAGCAGTCGTCGATCAGCGGCTAACTGGCGCAAAATCAGACGACTATCAGCTAACGGGGCATTGCGGATAATCAGGTCATACGCCCCTTCGACCACATCCAAGACTTCATCCGACAGGCGTAAATCAAGGCTGACGAGGGGATGGCGGGCGTGAAATTCGGCCAAGGCTGGAATGATATACATCCGCCCAAAGGAACCCGGCATGGTGATGCGCAGTAACCCCTCAGCTACTGCCCCCGGCCCCTTGACTGCACTGAGTCCGGTTTCTAGCGTTTCGATCATCTGTTGCGCGTAGGGCAAAAATGCTTCGCCATCGGTTGTCAATGACACGGCGCGCGTGGTGCGGTTGAACAGGCGAAACCCCACGGTTTCTTCGAGTTTGACCAAGCGGGCGCTGGCACTGGCAGGCGACAGTAACAGGTCAGAAGCGGCAGCCGAGACGCTGCCAAGTTCAGCAATTCGCAAAAACAAGCGGAGCGACAAAGTATCCATTTATCAAAAATATCCGAATTATCATTTCGTGATCAGCCTGATTATCTTTTTTGCCCGAATGCTTATTATGCGAGTAACGGTTCACTCACTCGAAGGGAGACGGCATGATGAAAGCGATTGGGTATCAGAATGCGGGGCCAATTTCAGCGGCAGATGTCCTGATCGAATTTGCCACGGAGACGCCGCAGCCGGGGCCAAACGACTTGTTAGTAGACGTTCGGGGAGTTTCGGTCAATCCGGTCGATGTCAAAGTGCGGGCTAGCGCCCAGCCGGATAACGGGCCGCGCATTTTGGGTTTCGATGCCGCTGGGGTCGTGCAAGCTGTGGGCTCAGCCGTGACGCGATTTCGTCCCGGTGACGAAGTGTTTTATGCGGGCGATATTACCCGGCCCGGTACTAATGCAGAGTTGCACGTGGTGGATGAACGCCTTGTGGGTCGCAAGCCCGCGTCGCTAGGGTTTGCTGCAGCGGCTGGTATGCCGCTGACTAGTATTACGGCCTGGGAAATCTTATTCGACAGTCTAGGCCTGAAAGCCGGCGAAGGCACCGGTGAATCGCTGCTGGTCATCGGCGGTGCGGGCGGTGTCGGTTCGATTCTGATTCAACTTGCGAAGCAGCTCACGGGGCTCACCGTGATTGCCACCGCCTCGCGGGATGATACACGCGCTTGGGTCAAAAAGATGGGCGCTGATCATGTGGTCAACCACCGCAATCCCCTGGACGAAGAGATGAAAGCTCTGGGCATTTCACCCCGCTATGTAGCCTCACTCACCCACACTCAGCAGCATTTCGCCTCCACCGTCAAGCTCATCAAACCACGTGGTCATATTGCCCTCATCGACGATCCGGGCTCTCTCGATATCGCCGCAATCAAGCCCAAGGCGCTTTCTTTTAGTTGGGAGTTTATGTTTGCCCGGTCGATGTTTCAAACCGACGATATGGAGGCGCAGCACCAGTTGCTCAACCGGGTCTCAGCGCTGTTAGACGATGGCACTTTGCGGTCAACGGTCAACCACCATGGCGGCGTTCTAAATGTCGCAAACCTGCGAGCTGCCCACGAACTTCAGGAAAGTGGCAAGGCGATCGGCAAGACCGTCTTGGACGGTCTCAGCTAGCGCACGTCATCAATTAATTCCAGAAACCTTTGAAACTCAGCATTCTCGAGCCCGCATTTACTCCACTGGCTAGGGGCTGTCGTTCTTTTGCTGAGAGGATTTGACCGCTAAATGATGACAGTCTCTGGCGCGATCGCGCCGAACAATCGAACGTATTTCACAATTTATGGCCTATTGATGGGCCAATCAAACCTAGGAGGCGACCAGTGTCTAAACTCACCATTACCGGTAACATCCTTGCTAACCCTAACCAGATTGACCTGGTTAAAGCCGAGCTGGAAAAGCTCATCCCGATTACCCGTGCCGAAGCAGGCTGCCTGCAATATGACTTGCATCAGGACAACGAAAATCCGGCCTACTTCATGTTCTATGAAAATTGGGAGTCCCGTGAACTCTGGCAAACTCACATGAACGCGCCCCACATGGCAGCCTATATGACGACCACAGAAGGGGCCGTTGAAAATTTTTGGCTCCATGAGATGACACACATTGCTTGATGACGAAGGGGCACTCAGTTAAGCCGGGCAGCTCCAGCTCAGTAGAGAGCCAGAATCCAGCAATTTCTGGACGCCTAGCTTTGGGTGCCTGAATGCTTTGGTGCCCTCAATTTATCGCTTCAAGTTGCGAGCCATTAGTAGAACTGTAGGAGATTTCCAATGAACTACAACAACTTCACCACGTTCAACGTCAAGGTTGAAACCGCTATCGCTTGGGTCACCTTTGACTATCCACCCGTCAATGTTCAGGGACTGCCGATGCTCGCCGACCTGAATATGCTGGCTCAAAAGCTGGAAACGGATCGCACCATCAAGGTTGTGGTATTTCAATCCGCCCATCCTGAGATTTTCGTGGCTCATGCCGACACGAATTTTCTCAAAGATATGTCGGCGATCGCCGTCTCCCGTGATGAGGTAAAACTGCTCGATTTGCAGGTGGTATTAGAGCGCATTAGTCAGCTGCCCCAGGCCACTATCGCTAAGATTGAAGGCTTTGCCCGTGGCGGCGGTCACGAATTTGCGCTGGCCTGCGATATGCGCTTTGCCGCTCGTGGCAAGGCAAAATTTATGCAGATGGAAGTCGGTATGGGGATTCTGCCCTGTGGTGGCGGCGCCTCCCGGATGGCGCGTCAGGCTGGTCTGGGTCGGGCATTAGAAATTATTCTCGGGGCTCAAGATTTTGATGCGGATCAAGCAGAAGCCTATGGCACGATCAACAAGGCCCTCGACCCAGAAGAAATTGGCCCGTTTGTCGAAGCGTTAGCCAACCGGATCGCGCTCTGGCCGGCTGAGTCGATCAATGCGTGCAAACAGACGGTCTATGCGTCGATTGACAAACCCATCGATGAAGCCCTGCAGGAAGAGGCCTATTGGCTTTATCAGGCCACCAGTCAAACCCCGGCATTGAAGCGCTTTGCCTGGGCTGATGATAACGGAGCTCAGTTCGATATGGACAATCAACGGGGGTGGCCCGACATGGTCGTGAGTGTTCAGGAAGTTAACTGATTAACGCTCTACCGGGCGTATGCAGCGAGCGCCCAGGACGCGCTAAGGAAACAAGAATATGCTCAAGAATCTAGCGGATATCGGGTTTCAGCCCATTAATCGGGGATACAACTCCGTATTCCGTCCGAATCGATTAAGCCTCGGCTTGGTCGTCCCGATCGAGACCTATGCCAGTGGGCCGGTACCCACAATGAAAAGCCATATTGAACGGGTGCAACTGGCTGAAGAACTGGGGTTTTCTGCCGTTTGGTTGCGAGACGTGCCGTTCAACGTGCCAACCTTTGGGGATGCCGGTCAGACCTACGACCCTTTCGTCTACTTGGGCCTGTTGGCAGGCCAGACTGAGCGGATCGCCCTCGGTGTTGCCAGCATCATTCTGCCGCTGCGGCATCCCGCCCATGTAGCTAAGGCTGCTGCGACTGCTGATGTGCTCAGTGGAGGGCGGTTGTTGTTAGGAGTGGCTTCGGGCGATCGCCCCGAGGAATATCCGGCACTTAATCGATCCTTTAGCGATCGCGGAGCTGCATTTCGAGAGAGTTTTGAATACATCAGACAGATGGGGAAACCCTCACCCACGTTTAAAAATGCGTTTGGTCGCCCCCAGGGTGGAATAGATATGCTGCCCAAACCGACCTCTGGCCAACTACCGCTGTTGATTACCGGGAGCAGCCAGCAAGATCCCGAGTGGATCGCCCGGAACGGCGACGGCTGGATGACCTATCCCCGCAATACGGCGGTGCAAGCGCGCATCATTCATGATTGGCGATCGCGGGTGGAAGCTGTCGACAGCCCTGACAAGCCAGTGATGCAGCCGCTTTATGTCGATTTAACCGAAGATCCTGATACCCAACCGCAACCGATCCATCTGGGATTTCGATTAGGGCTAAACCCGCTGCGAGCCTATCTGAAATCGCTGGAACAAATCGGCATCAATCATGTGGCGCTGAACCTGCGCTTTAACCAGGCAGACACTGAGACAACTTTGCAACGTCTGGCCGATGACATTCTGCCAGACTTCGCCAATTAAGGACGCTAAAACGATGTCAAAAACGATTCTGATAACGGGTTCTACTGACGGCATCGGGTTAGAAACCGCCAAGATGCTGGTCTCGCAGGGGTATAGGGTGCTGCTGCATGGACGTAATCCCCAGAAACTAGAAGCTGCAGAACAATCGCTTTCAGCTTTGTCGGGAGAGGGCGGTATTGAAAGCTATGTCGCTGATCTGTCGCGCCTAGCCGATGTGGAGTCAATGGCCCAGGCAGTGTCTGAAAAGCACACGAGACTGGATGTCCTGATCAACAATGCAGGCGTGTATAACGCATCCGATTCGGTCACGCCGGACGGGCTAGATATCCGCTTTGCGGTGAATGCGATCGCCCCCTATCTGCTGACAAAACGGCTTTTGCCACTGCTGGGCACATCTGGCCGGGTCATCAACCTGTCCTCTGCGGCTCAATCCCCAGTCAATCCGCAAGCCTTAGTTGGGCCGGTTAGCCTGTCTGACGGGGCGGCGTATGCCCAAAGCAAGTTGGCATTGACCATGTGGTCTCGCAGTTTAGCGCTCGCGCTCAAGGAGAATGGCCCAGCCATCATCGCGGTTAATCCGGGCTCACTGCTGGGCAGCAAGATGGTGAAAGAGGCCTTTGGCATCGCTGGTGGCGATATCCGTATCGGCGCAGAAATCTTGATGCGTGCAGCGTTAACCGATGAATTCGCGGCGGCTTCCGGCCAGTATTTCGACAACGACAAAGGTCAATTTGCTCCGCCTCACCCCGATGCACTTGATGAATCGAAAAATCAAGAGATAGTCCGAATGATCGAGGCGATTTTGTCAGACCTTAACAGCCGCAAGGGATAAAATCATGACATCGCAATCAGTCATTGCTGATAGCGATGTCTGGCAAACCGCGATCGCTCTGAATAAATTCCAAGATTGTTTTGGGTATTTAATGCGCTAAGTTCCGATGGGCAACGTTAATGAACCAGCAATATGTGCACGGGTATGACCCACGAGAAAATATTCGCCTACAAGATCAAGCATCAACCCTAGTTGAACTGTTGCATGCTGACACAGCGTATCCTCCTGGGAGTCGAGTGCTGGAATCAGGATGCGGCGTCGGCGCTCAAACTATTACGCTGGCTCACAATAGTCCGCAGGCGTTAATCACTTCAGTCGATATCTCTGAGCACTCAGTTGCCGAAGCTCAAAATAGAATTGAAGCGGCAGGGTTCACCAATGTCAGTTTTCAACAGGGAGATATTTTTAATCTGACCTTTGAAACAGCTTCCTTTGATCACGTCTTTGTTTATTTTGTGCTGGAGCATCTAGCCAATCCGATCGCGGCCCTCAAGTGTCTTAGCGATGTGCTCAAACCAGGTGGCACCATGACGGTGATTGAGGGTGACCACGGCTCGACTTATTTCTATCCTGATAATGAAGCCGCGCATCAAGCGATTCAATGCCAGGTTGAACTGCAAAAAAGAGCGGGGGGTAATGCCAATATCGGCAGAGAACTTTATCCCCTTTTAAATGCAGCTGATTTGAGCTCGGTTCAAGTCTCTCCACGAATGGTTTATGTTGATGCGAGTAAACCTCAGCTGGTCGAAGGCTTCATCAAAAATACCTTTACCGCCATGATTGAGGGGATTCGCGAGGCCTCGCTGAAAGCTGCTTTGATTGATGAGGCCACCTTTGATCAAGGCATTAAGGGGCTATACAGAACCACAGAAACAGATGGGGTCTTTTGCTATAGCTTCTTTAAGGCCGTTGCGACAAAACGATAGGGCATGACTCTTTCAGCTCACACCAAAAGAGTCAGTCATCTATTCATTGAAAGTCGCTAAGCCTTGAATATTAACGAAGTTGATAGTTGATCAAAGTATGCTCGATCACTTACCCCTTAGGCCCGTCCAGATTGAGAGGTCTCACTGTTGGCAGTAGCAAGAAATTATGGCCAAGTTGCGATCACCCAAGTGTCGGCATAAAAGTTTGACAAGGTATTGATTTCCGCCATGCAACTTTTCATTGCCGATAGTTTCGTGGTTGGATGACTTCATCTTAGCAAGTTGAGCGGTTAGACTTTAAATGTTGAAATCGCCCTGTGTAATTTCAACGGAAGAGAAGCATATTGCTATGAGCATTGATGGTTTTTGGTATTTCTACAAAGTTGAGGCAGCAAAGTTCGACGCCGTTCAATCAGAGTTTGAACGGGCCTCTGTGGGCTGTCCCACTCTTCCAGAGGTGCCAGAGTTCCCTCTGCGCCTACCCCTTTCTTTCGGCCTCAAAACATACGCCAAATCGTTCCTGGCAGGCGTTTTAAGCGGTGATGATTTAGGTAAGCAAACTTACCACCAGCCATTTGAGGCGATCGCCTTTCACATTATTTACTATCAGTCGTCTCAGTACCGCTCTCTCATGCCCAACTCTTCCATGTTCGACGAAGATGATTATTTTCGAAAGGCTTATCAGATTCCTGAAGAAGAGAGCGTTTTCACGTTTAATGACGAAGATCTTGTGGGGGCGGTGGCGCAGAATCGAATGATGCCGCCCATCATCTTGCTGATGGGAATTGGTCGAGAGCGATTTTCTCAATTGCCTGGATACTTCGGCAACTTGTTAATCCATCCAACCGCGATTGACCCAACTCTTGAGCGAGTCTTCCATCTCCTCGCTGTTGACTGGAACGAGTACCGTGAGAGAGCAATCTGCGCTTTGGCCTACTCTAGCAGCGATGGTGAACAGGAAACAGCGGATGTCAGAGAAATTCTTGAGGCCCTTCCCAACGCCCTCGAAGAAGCCAGAAGCGCAGGTACAGGTCTTCTGGCCGTCACCTCTTGGGGATGTCCTTGATGCATCAGCCTCTTGCCATATTTCACATATTTATCCCTTCACTTTGCGCAACACCAACGAGCTGCCCCGGTTGCCGCGCCCGATACGCAGATCGCCGTCGGGATAGATCATCTCTAACCAGCTTGACCGTACGATAGCGAACACTGTTCTACAGCCGTCTTAGAATAAGCGAAAGTAAGGGGGGAGTTACCGTGGTTCTCCTAAACGAGTTAGTCAACCGAATGACCCTGGATGACCCCGAAGAACGACGGATCTTGAGTCGCGTATCGTGGGCGCAGTATGAGGAACTGCTGGCAGATTTGGGAGACGCATCTGCTTGCCGGGTGCATTTTTTAAATGGAGTTTTAGAAATCTTGGCTCCGAGTCTTAATCACGAAAGCAACAAAACTCGTATTGGCGATTTACTCTTGCTCTATTTCCTCGAAACGGAAACCGAATATTTTCCCATGGGTTCTACCACACTCAAAAAGCCTGAACAACAGGCAGGGGGCGAACCGGATGAAAGCTACTGCATTGGTACAAACAAAGAATTTCCTGACTTGGCGATCGAGGTCATTGTTACCAGCGGCAGCATCAACCGCTTGGAGCTGTACCGACGATTGGGTGTGCGAGAAGTTTGGTTTTGGCAAAAAAATCGCTTGGCGCTTTATCACCAACGAGTAAAGAGCGTGGCTGAGTTCGCTGAGACCGCAGGCTATGAGCTGATTCAACGTAGCGAAGTGCTACCCAACCTCGATCTGGATCTGTTGACCCGCTGTCTGCAAAATCCGAATCCGTTAGCAGCGGCGAAAGCGTTTCGACAGGGACTTCGCGAGGAGGAGTAGTGACTCTTCTCAGAAATCGACAGGCGATCGCGTTTGCAGGGGCGATCACATTTAACTATCGCATTTGGCAAAACATGGTGTTGGCATTGGCGATAAAAGCAGATTACATTCCCCTGGGTGCTCTGAGACTAAAGGGTATCTGGGAAGCAGTTTTGCCCACTTGAGTGTGGTTCTGTCCATCAGCCCGCTGGAGTGAAAGTGATATTCTCTTGAAACGTGTTGGCTTGCTAGTGGCTGGGGTCATGAAATCTTTCGCTGTAACGACTAAGATTGCCTGTCCACCAGAAGCGATTTGGGCCGTGCTGACGGATGCCACCACCTACTCAGACTGGGCGGCTGGGGTTCATCGCCTTGAAGGGCAAATTGAGAATGGCGCCTTACTGAAACTGTTCACGGTTTCCAAACCGGAACGGCCGATGAGTCTGAGGGTGAGTGCTGTGGAGAGCCCGAAAACGTTTACGCTCAGTGGGGGCTTGCCGCTCAATCTATTCCGGGGCGATCGCACCGTTACCCTGACCCCGCAACCCGACGGCACGACAGAATTTAGCATGCGGGAAGTGTTTAGCGGCTGGCTCGAACCGATTATGGGCCGCATGATTCCTGACCTGACCGAATCATTCGAGGCTTATGCCGCCGGTCTGAAGCGCAAGTGCGAGGGCTAAAGGCAAGTTTTTTTTATTGGTCAACTAGCCCTGCAGGGCGGTAGAAGCAGACGCATCATCCGAGCTGGAGTTGTGTCACAGGGGTGATCACTAGTCAGCTAATTCGTTGGGTGTAGAAGGGACAAAGAAATCATCGAAGTCATGATCGAGGAAAATCACAATGTCTCAAGCTTGGATACATGAGTTTCAGGAAAGTGTATGGAACGGTCAGGCTGAGCTGTGGCTTGATCCCTTAGGAAATGAAGTTGATATCGGCAACTGCACTCTAGTCATCAAGTCAGACGTGCTTGCCTACACCTGGGTTTACGAGGGTGAAACCCAAACGGGGTCTTTTACCTTGCATGACGGTGGTGCAACCTGGATCGATAGCTGGCATCAGCCAGAACCAGCACACTGTGACGATCTCAAAGGGGCTCGGGGGCTCTTCACGGTCGAACATGCCTATGCCGTGCCCTCAAGTCCTAACTGGGGTTGGCGAAGTCAGCTGTCACAAAGACCAGACGGTAGCTTGGTCCTTCAAATGACCAATATTGCCCCCTGGGGTGAAGAAGGCCGAGCAGTCAGAATGACCTACCAAAGAGTCGGCTCGACTGCTTAACCCGCTATAGCAGTCGCTAGTCCAAAGCCAGCTCTAGCGGTGTGTTGGGCGAATCGCCCGCCAGGCATAGCTGCGCCAATGCCACAACACCCCCTCCCGCCATGTTTATTGATGGCTACCGGCTTGTACCAGTTCTACAAATTACAGCTACACAGACCAGTCGGCTTTCTCCCAGTAGGAGACACTGCGGGTTGGCCTAGCCTGCCCGTAGGGCTTATGACGCCGCTCAGCCGACGTTCCTTGAGCGGCATCGTTGGCGTAGCCTTCCCGGAGGGAATAAGGAAGATCTGTAGTCCAATTTCAGAGAAGGTGAGCGCTGCGACAGCCCGTTAATCTTGCGTCTGTGAGGACGATGTTGCCGCAACCTGGAGCACCTGAATCAGCCAGGTGGTTAGACGATCATTGGTATCTGGCATGTTCCAGGCTGATTCTTCGACTAAACAGGGGAAAACCGATAATGCAGCGATCGCGTGGGCCGCTTGCGTGGCGGTCATGGTCAAGGTGATCAGCGGTAGTGAGGTCAGCTGGGGAAATCGGCTCAGATTTTGCAAATAGGCGGTCGGCGAGGCGATCGCGGGGTCTAAGACAGCGACATCTGGCTGCCAAACCCGGTTGAGCAAACTGGCCTGCTCGACATCATCGACCTCTAGCACGCGACAGCCAAAATCGTGAAAGATATGGGGAAACTTGGAATCATGGGTGGATGAGGGTTCCGGCGATCGCAGATATAAAATAGTGAGCCGATTGGGGGCGGGCAACGAGGCCGGCGGCTGAAGTAGCACGCTGCCTAACCGCTCGGTTGGCCACAGCAATTCGCGATCAAGGGGCAACTCGCCCAACAAAGCCGACAGCTGCGGTGGCACGAGGGCGATCGTCAAACTGTCGGTGTTGGCTAAGGCCAGTTGCCACGGTGGCAGCTCAGCCAGCTGTGAGGGCGACTGCATCAACACCAACACGGCCTGCAGGGGTAAGTGGGTCGCCACCTCAACCGCATCTTTGAGATTGGCGGTAATCAGCAGGTGATAACTCAGCTGATTCGCCTGTTGCCATAGGGTGGGCAGTGAATGGTGATCTAACGGCGCGACAACCAGCAAAAATCGACGGCTGCCCCGCGCCGCTGACGCGGGTGTAACAGGCATGAGTAGCGTCGGACAAATTTGGCGCGCGGCGCGCACCATTAACACCAGTTCACCCTGATGCTGTTGAGCCAGCTTGCGCACGAGCAGCCACTCTAGCCAATGGCCCATTTCGGCAGAAATCGGGGTCGAGGGCACCGAGCTTTCGGGGAACGGAAAGGTCAGGACGGTTTGCGCCAACTGCTCTAGAGGGAGGGTCTCATCTAACCGCTCAACGGTAAATGCCACCCAGTCATCCCACAGGGTGATCCCGAGGGGCGATCGCGGGTCAGCGCCACCGGCGCCTTGCGCTGCCAACGCCGTCTGAATCAGACAGCTCAGCATCTGTTGTAGCCGCGTTTGATCAGCGACCAGAGTGATGGGGTGGGCCTCATCGTCGAGAATGGCTGGCCGAGGATAGGCGGCAGTCGGCTCGTGGCCCACCCGCAGCATCGCCTGATGATAGGCCTCAGACCACAGGTCGCCCACATTCACCATTTGCGGAATGAGATTGAGCGTCCCGCTGTCGATACGACCCAAATCAATCAGCGTATTAACCCAGGCGGCCAGTCGCCGACAATGTTGCTGAATCAGGCCAATGTAGCGTTCTTGGCGCGGTGTAAGATCGCCTAATCGGCCAATTTTGAGCAGGCTCGATAACCCCAATAAAGAAGTTAAGGGTGTCTTGAGCTCATGCCCTAAATAGGTCAGCAACGCCGTATTGCTTTTTGAGGTTTGAGTCTCGGCAACGGTCTCCTGCTGGGCCGCACTGACCTCCTGAGACGTGAGGATAGTGACCGCCGTCGCTAACAGCCGCGCCGTGTCCAGCACGCCCTGATAGTGCTGCTGTTCATCAATGACGAGCCAGCAGCAGTCTAAATCAGCAGCCACCTGCTGGGCCGCTGCCGCCGCACTGACCGTCAGGGGCATCATTCTCAAGGGGGGCGAGGGCGTGTCACCGGTGCCTGGCAAAGGGCAGGTCGGGTGGCTATGGCCGCCGAAATGATGACGGGGAGCCGCCGTCGCTGGGGTTCGAACCAGCTGCATCAGGTGACGCAGGGTTAACACCTGAATGGGCATCTGATGCTCTAGCAGCACCACACAATCGGCATCGTTAGCCAGACAGGCGTCGAGCCAACGGCTGGGATCACCGGTCGTAGAGCCAGTGGGAGCAGCGCGGATAAATTCTGAGAGTGGTAACCACACCATGTTTAATACCGCTTCAGCCGGGGGGCGGGGCGATCGCCCACGAGCAGCCTAACAGACTGTATCGCGAGCGATCGGCCAAAATCCCTCACATCCCGGTTTATGGTCATTATCAGAAACTTCATCAGCCACCCTGATCGAGCACCCACGGCTGACGGCTTCACATCAACTTCTGGTTTTAGGTTGCTGGCGGCATTGCTGCTGATACCTCATACAATACGATTAAATTAATGAAGGTTTAATTTTTTGACGTTTGTTGAGTTTCCCTTTACTCTCAATCCCTGCCGTTTCCCGACCTGGGCTAGTCAGACCGTAACGTACTTATGATTTTCCAGAGAGCCTGAACCCTTGTATTCACAATTTCTGATCGGAGGTTTTGTGCAATCTCGTCAGCTCGGCCAAGCCCTAGAGTTGACGCTAGATGCAGGCTCCTATCGAGTCCACACTAGCGAAGCGTTGGAATCGTTCTTGACGTGGATTGGGCAAAACCGACACCGTATCGACTGCTTGGTGCTAGAGCTGTCTCCCCAGCTGGCTGAGCTATTAGCGGCCCTCAAGAAAAGGGATGTTTTATTGCCCGTGCTGGTAATCGAAGCAGACGATCAGCCAGCGTCCGCTCGTGCAATAACCGTTGATCGCCAAGTGCTGGCCGAGAGCTATCACGAAGAGACGATGCAGATCACGCTCTCGGAACTCTCGCAGCTGGAAGATCATATTCACCAGGCCATTCAACATTTCTTGCATTTACATCACCAGGCTCCAGAAGGCCTGACGATGCCGTCATTAGAAGACACACGTCACTTTCTGTTGAGCCTGCAGCAGCAGCGCCTGACCGAAAAACTCCGCGAGCGCCTCGGCTACATGGGAGTTTTTTACAAGCGCAATCCCGACAATTTCATTCGCAACCTCGAGCCAGAGGAGCGCGAAGTCGTCTTTACCCAACTGCGCAAAGACTATCGCCAAATTGTGCTGAGCTATTTTGTGCAAAATGAGGCGCTCAATCAAAAGATCGATGATTTTGTCAATACAGCTTTCTTTGCCGATGTCTCAGTGTCCAAAATTGTCGAGGTGCACATGGGGCTGATGGATGATTTTTCGACCCAACTCAAGCTCGAAGGCCGCAGCGAAGAAATCTTGCTCGACTATCGGCTCACTCTCATTGATGTGATCGCCCACCTCTGCGAGATGTATCGGCGCTCGATTCCTCACAAAAACTCGGGTAGCAAGTGAAGCCTGGTGCCAAAGACGTCGGGTGGACCTCAAGTGTCATCAGGCCAAAGTTCGATGTTGGATGGAACCCACAGCGCTAGAGTGAATGCAAAGTCCTCACTGGCTGGGGGCACAGGCATCTATCGACGGTCAAAAGTGTTAGGCCTCGTCACGATTGCCCCCAATTCATTAGGCGCTAGAAAAGGGGGAGGGTAAATCATTCACACGATGAACGATGACGAACTCTAGCTTCAACCGGCCTGATCAGAGGCAGGTTGAAGCCCCTGCTTCCCAAGGAATTTCTGTAATCAGCCTGAGAATCGTAAATTTGCCCCTATGCTTTGACAGGGTAGAGGCGAGGCTAACGTCATCTCATGAGTTTTTTGTCGTCGATTCTGGAACTATGAACACATCCAAAAAGACCTATGTTTTGAAGTTATATGTCGCTGGCAATACGCCAAACTCCGTTCGCGCGTTGAAGACGCTCAACCAAATCTTAGAGCAAGAATTTCAGGGGGTTTATGCCCTGAAAGTGATTGACGTCCTCAAAAATCCGCAGCTCGCCGAGGAAGACAAGATCCTGGCGACCCCAACCTTGGCCAAGATTTTGCCCCCACCCGTGCGTAAAATTATTGGCGATTTGTCCGATCGCGAGCGCGTGCTGATTGGGCTCGATTTACTCTATGAAGAGCTGCGCGAAGATGACCTGTACAACTAGCCTGGTAAGGTTTTAGAGGTATTGATTGTGGGGCAGGGCGGAGATTTTCCTAATTGGTCGCGATCGCGTTACTCTTAGGTGCCCGGTTGAGCCAGCCACAATCGCTTAGAGATTTAATATCAGGCTGTTTTAAAGAGTTCTATGAGCCAATCTCCTCCCACCGATATTTATTCGATCAACCGTTCCCACAGCATTGCCAAAATTCGCACTCTGATTGAAGGGTTTGACGATATCAGCCACGGGGGCCTGCCGATTGGCCGGACGACCCTGGTGAGCGGCACCTCAGGTACGGGCAAAACGTTGATGGCCGTACAGTTTTTGTATCTGGGCATTATCCATTTCGACGAGCCCGGCGTGTTCGTCACCTTTGAAGAATCACCCGCCGATATTGTCAAAAACGCCCAAAGCTTTGGCTGGGATCTGCAAAAACTGATTGACGAAGGCAAGCTCTTTATTTTGGATGCGTCACCCGATCCAGAAGGGCAAGATGTCGTGGGCAACTTTGATCTGTCCGCGCTGATCGAGCGCATTCAATACGCCATCCGCAAATACAAGGCGCAACGGGTGTCGATCGACTCGGTGACCGCCGTGTTTCAGCAGTATGATGCGGCCTCGGTGGTGCGGCGCGAGATTTTTCGGTTGGCGGCTCGTCTCAAGCTGATGGGCGTCACCACAATCATGACGACTGAGCGGGTCGATGAATACGGCCCAGTGGCCCGCTACGGGGTCGAAGAATTCGTGTCCGATAACGTGGTCATCGTGCGCAACGTGTTGGAAGGCGAACGGCGGCGGCGCACCCTGGAGATTCTCAAACTGCGCGGCACCACCCACATGAAGGGCGAATATCCGTTCACGATTGTGGATAATGGCATCAATATCTTCCCACTGGGCGCCATGCGCTTGACCCAGCGATCGTCTAATGTGCGAGTCTCCTCTGGAGTGAAGACTCTGGATGAAATGTGTGGCGGCGGCTTTTTCCGCGATTCGATCATTTTGGCGACCGGGGCCACGGGTACGGGTAAGACGCTGTTGGTTAGCAAGTTTCTCGAAAACGGCTGCTCCAGTGGCGAAAAGGTCATTCTCTTTGCCTATGAAGAGTCGCGCGCCCAGCTACTGCGCAATGCGACCTCTTGGGGTATTGACTTTGAAGACCTCGAACAAAAAGGGCTGCTCAAAATTCTCTGTGCCTACCCCGAATCTGCTGGTCTGGAAGATCATCTGCAAATCATCAAGTCGCAAATTTCAGAATTCAAACCGGCGCGGATTGCGATCGATTCGCTCTCAGCGCTCGATCGCGGCGTCAGCAATAGTTCCTTCCGGCAGTTTGTCATCGGCGTGACAGGCTATGCCAAGCAAGAAGAAATCACCGGCTTTTTCACCAATACGACAGAGCAGTTCATGGGGCTGCATTCCATTACGGAGTCGCACATCTCAACGATTACCGACACCATTTTAATGCTGCAATATGTTGAGGTGCGCGGGGAAATGTCGCGGGCGCTGAACGTCTTCAAAATGCGCGGTTCCTGGCATGACAAAGGCATTCGCGAGTACACCATCACTGGCGACGGGCCTGACATTAAAGACTCGTTCCGCAATTTAGAGCGGGTGATTAGCGGCTCACCGACACGCATTGCCGTGGATGAAAAGAGTGAGCTATCGCGCATCGCGCAAGCCATGCAGGACGACGACAGCTAAGGGAGTGGCGTAAAGCCCCTATGAGCGGCATCAACTTGCCACCATCCGTTATACCAATTCTCTGCAACTGGGCTATAGATCTTCCTTATTCCCTACGGGCAGGCTACGCCAACGCCGCCGCTCCAGGAACGTCGGCTGAGCGGCGGCGGCAGCCCGACGGGCAGGCCAGGCCAACACGCAGGGTCTCCGACTGGGAGAAAGCCGACTGGTCTGTGCAGCTGTAATTTGTAGAACTGGTATCATCCTCTGGATTTACGCAGTTGCTTCCGCGTTCGTTTCCTAGTCCCTCAGCCTGGGGCTGGTCGGGTTCACCATTCTCCAAGTTGGCGGGATGCAAGAGACGATTGCGGCAGCCCGAATTTTGAGGGCGATCGCCCTCTCCACTCCGAGTCTGCACTCACCTTACTCGGCGTCTTTGCCGGTCCCTTCTAACGCCGCTGCGACGGCGAAGCCATTTTGCTCAGCGGTCGTCATCACCGTCTCCACGCAGCAGAGCCGCTCTAATACTTGTTCAGCAGCCATCAGGCGTTTGAGCACCACCTGACCGATCGCCTTCGCCGACTGCGCGAGGGGACGCACCTCCACCATTAACACCGCATCTTCAACTTGATAGAGCCAGAGCGATTCACCATTTTCAACAATACTGAGCGGCATCTTTTTGAGATGGGGTTTCCGTTGCCAGGCAAACTCATCCCAAAGTCCGCCAAACTCCCAAACTCTACCTGTGGTCCAGCCCTCTGAGAGGAAAAAATACTTCACGAGCACACTCCGCGATGCAGCGACTTACGAGATTATCTAATGATTCTTGAGATTGCGATCGCCAGATTCCACAAAACATGGTTTTTTATCAGCTTGATCACGTGGTTTTGACTGTGACAGACATCGAAGCCACTTGTCGGTTTTACTCCCAAGTTCTGCAGATTTCTGTCATCACCTTTGATGAGGCACGTAAAGCACTGCAGCTTGGCCATCAGAAAATCAATTTGCACCCTGCTCAGGCCCCAATCCGGCCCCACGCGCAGCATCCGCAGCCGGGTTCTGCTGATTTATGCCTGATTACAGAGCGGCCCCTGACCACAGTGATAGACGAACTGCAAGCTCACCAGGTGCCCATTCTGATAGGCCCGGTGGAACGCACAGGGGCGCAGTCAAAGCTGCAGTCTATTTATATTCGTGATCCCGACGGTAATCTGATTGAGCTGGCCAATGTGATTCCTGATTAGAGGCAAGTTAAAGCATGGCTGCGGCGGGCAAATCAGGCCCATGGCCTCGTCACTAGCCGCATATCACGATGAATAGCACGCCACAGTTTGACCCGGTCACTCCAGAGGCCTGAAACCATCATCTGACCGGCTTTGATATCAATCCTCTGAAACTGGACTACAGATCTGCCTTATTCCCTACGGGAAGGCTACGCCAACGACGCCGTTCAAGGAACGTCGGCTGAGCGGCGGCGTCAGCCCGACGGGCAGGCCAGGCCAACCCGCAGTATCTCCGACTGGGAGAAAGCCGACTGGTCTGTGTAGCTGTAATTGGTAGAACTGGTTTTAACTCCGAATTCCGACTTCTGCTACAGAGCTTGGTCGCTGACAATGCCGGAAGTCTCGCCGTGCTGGCTCAGTCGGGATGGACGAAAACGCCATTGCCGCTGCAGTCAGCCGCTTCTGAACACCATGATTCATGAGGAGAGTTTTGCTCTAGAACCGCACAAAGCCCCCGACAGACCGGATGGGGCAATATCAATAGGGAGCACGTCATCCGCTGGGGGATGAAAAATAATCAAGTTGCTGGTTGAGA
>CALCCA010000042.1 GCA_937899725.1 uncultured Halomicronema sp. | reverse complement strand
TCGTCTTCATCTAACAAGGCGTGAGGGGGGATTGCTTTAAAAACTATTGATTATTCTCTAACGTGATTTTGAGACAGCCCAATTCACGAAGGTTCGTGTTTTCCAATAGGCTTAACTGATTATATTTCTACGTCTTAAGTTCGGTATAGTTATCTTTCTTCCCTGGACAGCAGCAAGCACTGTATAGGGTCGAGTCGGTTCAATTAGGTACCCTATGAAAATGACACTTTGTCTAGATTTCAATAGTGCTACTTAACTAGCCTGCAGAGTGCCAGAATCGGAAGATGCACGCTTGAAAGGGCATAAGTTTTTAAAATGTTTATGATGGGAAAGACACCATTAGAGGAAACCTGGGAACTCCGCTGGCATTAAAAGGTGAAAGATTTCTGCTTTTGTCAATGCCAGATTGGTAGATTTGCTTGCTGAAATCGCTATAAATCCAGGTCTGCTGACAATTTTATGCGACGATTTTTCTCAATAAAAAGAGGCTATTGAGAATTTTATATGCCTTTCTCAATCAACACTCTCAAGGACGAAAATCTTTTGTCTATTTTATTGTCAAGTTCAAGGATCTTCATAGATTTTTATTTGAAACTGTTATCGAATTAACGTTGATTGATGTTGATTGATATTTACTCAAAAAGTTTGCCTTACGGTTCTCATGCCAGCCTATTTTGATCTTGAAGCGTTGAATCAATGGCTACCGCCTCACCTTTATCAACAATATTTAAGCTTGGTAATGGCAAGAGTTGGAATGACAAAGCGGCGGGCAGAATGTTTTTTGCGTCTATGGCTATATTTATTGCTGAAAAAAAATTGTCAACGACAATCGCCCCTAAAGCCGCCGCTAACATCGTTGACTTTTCCTGGCGACTGGGTGGAGTGTAGCTGTCGTGAAGCTGCCAATATTTTTTATGGTGATCAAGAGCGAGGTAGCGATCGCTCTGCGGGCATGATGCTCGATAAATTAGTTGCCCTGGGTCTTATCCGTAAACAGTTTGACGGTAACTGTACTCAAATTGAACTATCACCCATCCCGGAACTGTTGGATCCTAAAAAAAAGCCGACGAGCGTTCCGGTAGCGACGCCCGATGATTTTGATCCGCGTTGTGATGCCATTCCGATCGCCAATCTGCTGTCGAATAATTACAACTGGCTGAACCGTAATACCGAGGCTGTGCCCTATCGGATTGCTAATATCTTACGAGACTGGGCCGCGCAGTATGGCACGGGAATGCGGGTGTTGCGTCGTCATGACAATCAAAATCCAGTCGGATTCTATGCGCTGTATCCGACGCAGCGCGACTCGGAAATCAATTTCTTTGCACCGCCTAGCCGAGGTCTGCACCTGAGCCAAGTCGCTGATATAGACCCGTTTAAAGTTGCATTATCCGGTGATCCTCACTGCCGCGCAGTTTTTGCCCGAAGCTTTATGGTGGAGAAACTTTACCAACCCTCTTGTCAAGTGGCCTTTTTGCAAGATGCCCAGGTAACGTTGGCCAAGATGCAGCAAGACTTTCCTAATCTGATGGATATGTATACCCTCATCATTCATCCTAGTTATGCTGAATTAGCAAGATCGCTAGGGTTTCAAAAAACTGGTGCTGATCCGAAGTTACCCATTCAGTGGATGTATCAGGCGGTCGATCGGTTTATAGCACTGGATATCAAATAGGTGATGACTGTTTTGTGAGCCTGCTGGCAGTGTTGGCAATCGCAATGAGATGCTGAGAGCAAGCAAACAGCGAGGCTAATTCAAATCTTGTTGCTGGTTTCAAGGAAATAAGAGGAACTGAAGATACAATGATGGCCAAACGTTGTCTGAGTGGTAAGACGCTTAAAAAGCTCTATAAGTGTTTCATCGGTTACCTGGGCGAGATGGATTCGTAATCTCTGCAGATGGATAGAAATTTAGTTAAATTAAGTAAGTTTTTGAGTCTGATCTTGCGTCATAAGCCTCAGACTGTGGGACTCCGTCTGGATGAAACAGGTTGGGCTGATGTCGGCGAACTGATAGATTTAGTGAGTCAGCAGGGAATCCATATTTCTAGGGAACTGTTAGAGGAAATTGTTGGCAATAGTGAAGAGAAATCGTTTATTTTTAATGCCGATAAATCCAGAATTCGCTCTTATCAAGAACAATCATCAAAGGCTGATCTAGCGCTTATTTCGGAACAACCCCCGCAGTATTTGTTCTATTGCGCCACAACGCGTTTCCTAGCGACGATGAGATCGCAGGGATTGATGCCAGGTAATCAATCGCACGTTCAGTTATCGCCGGATGAGCTAGTCGCCATCCAGCGGGGACAGCGCTATGGCCAGTCAATTGTGCTGACGATTAAAGCGGCAGAGATGTTTCGAGCTGGTCATCCGTTTTATCGGTCTGATCAGGGGGTGTGGCTGACTGAAACTGTGCCGCCTTGGTACATTCAATTTTCTAAGGCACCAACGAATCCTGCAGAGTAAACTCTTCGTTTGCTTGCGGAATGATTGTTACTATAGCAAGCCGCAATTTGATCCGGTCACTCTAGATAGCTGAAATCACCATCTGACGAGCCTTTTAACTCCGACTTCCGACTTCTGCATTCCGACTTCTGCTATAAATAAAGCCTGAAGGCTAAAGATTAAGGGATTTCTTCGACCTGAGCCTGTAGGCCGGCTTGACTGAGTTGGTCAACCAGTGCCTGGGCTTCTTCGAAGGAAGGATATGCACCCACCTGCATATATTGACGGCCATTCACTTGGGTCCGAAAGGCGTCTGGTACTCTGGCTCGAACTGCATCTTGAATCGTGCGATCGCTCCCCGCAACCAAGACTTTAAAGTGCAGCCCGAGGGATGAGGCGAGTGAAGGTGGGGGCGGTGGACCTTCGTTAGGGATGGCAGCTGCAACTCCGGTTGTCAATAGGTCTGGCAACTCCCCCCCTGACCCTAAGGGAATGTTGGCACCGGGAACTCGCAACGGCGTCGTGACTGTTGTCGTCGAGGCCGCAGTGTTGGCGGGCAGTTCCGGCAAATTGTCGAGCGGGTGGATCATATCTTCGATCTCGTTAGTCGCTGAGACGACCGGTTGAGGTTCAAGGGGCTTGGCAATCGCCGCCTCTGGTGCGGGAATGACGGGCAGTGCGATCGCTGCGGACTGATCTAGCGGATTTGATGACTGAGGGCCACCTTCCGCCGTTGGCTCCGCAGTCGGTAAGGGGGTAAAGATTTCTGTGGAGGAGGGCTCAGCGCCCGAGGGCGCGGTCGATGGCGCCGAAGAGTCATCGCTCGAGAGGGCCAGCTGTTCCGCTGTGCCAACGGCGGTGCTGATGGGCGTTAGGTTCAGATTCCCGAGGGCTGAACTGACGGGTACTGCTGTCGGGAAGGCAATATCTGCTGAGGCTAGAGCGAGGGTGGCTGCATCCAGGTCGCTCGTCAGAGTGCTGCCCAGGACTGACTCAGCGCTGATGGGCACAGCATCTGGAACGTTAGGAACGATAAGCTCTGGTGTCGTTAGCTCCGGCGTGGTAACGGCCAATCGATTTCTGTCAGGGGGCGGTTCCAAAGCCGGAGGGTTGGTTGATGGGGGCGCGATTGTCTCAAGGGACGGTAGCGCTGCTGCTGGAGATAAATCCGTAGGGACGGCTGGGGCAAACTCTTGAATTGAGGATGCTGTTGCAGTTGCTTCAGCGGAGGGGGCTGGCAGGCTAGCGGCCTCTGGGGCAGAGGCCAGATCTGCCGGCTCTGAAACTTGCAGCGGCTCTGTCAGATTTGGCACGGGGTCAATTGAGGGGGAAGCGGTCGCTGAAGGCGCGATTTCCTCTACCGATGTTGGCGTGACTGCTGGGGATAGCTCCGTTGAGTCAGCTGACGTAGAAACCTCAGCGCTCGCGATTGTGGGCGGCGACGGTTGCGAAGCGGCTGGCGTTGAGACGACGGGGATATTCGCCCAGGGCGCGTAATCTAAAATGCTGTTGCGTCGATTGCGAGTGATGTCATTGTTGCTGAGGGTCGGGCGGGCATCAGCGTGCATTACCAACCCCTCTAAGTTTTGCGAGATGCGGTTATCTGAGATTTGGGGAGAGGCTTCAGGAGCTACCACAATGCCAGCTCCCGTATTCTCAAACACGTTGGCTTGGACCTGGGCTGATGAGGGGCCAGCAATGACCAATCCAGCCTGACCATTTTCTGCAAAATAGTTGCCTCGAATCACAGGCGCGCCGGAACCCGCGAGATAAATGCCATGGGCACCGTTTTGAAAAAAGGCATTGTCCAAAATAATCGGGTTGCCGGACTCAACCCAAAGTCCCGTGCCTTCAGGATGTGGATTCGATACTGTGACGTTTGCCAGCCCGGCATTGTCGGCTCCCAGGATCGCCACATTCCGCAGGCCGCTAGAGGCACTGTAGTATTGTCCATTGCCTTGAATGACGACTGCGGCCGTGTTGGGGCCAGCCAATGCCTGAATGGTGACTCGGGGTTGCAAAGCAATGGGAAATATTTCGCCGCTGTCAGCACTGTAAACACCGCCTGACAACAAAATGAGCGTATCCGCTTCTGCGCTGGCGAGGGCTTGGGTGATGGTCTGGTAGGGACGTAGCTGACTGCCGTCACCTTGCTGATCGTTCCCTGCTTGGGCATTGACATGAATCACGGTGTAGCCAGAGGTCGTCTCGTTAGCTTGAGCGATCGCCTCAGCCGTGGTCGCCGCACTCGTCTCAATCGGTGTCGCCATGACTGAGGCTCGGCCTTCTCCGAGGACGAGTAAACCACTGAAACACAAAATTGCTGAAAGCCGTTGACGATTGCTCATCGCTTTAACCCCAACCCCTATGGGAGTCCGCTCAATTTAATAGCGCATACTCAAGACTGTAGATCGATGATCTTGACTAAAGTTAACCTACATCTAGCGTTTTCGCCCATCTCTATATGACTGATGACGCTGTCCAGGGTGCTGGAAACGGGCGGCGGTGGATCGCCTGCGCCACTGGAGGTGTCTTGATGCCAGGTTTGGCGAAGCAGTCGGTTGAGACGAAGTTGCGCTTGTTGGTGAACTCTCTGCAACCCGTTGTCGGTGCTCTGGCGTCAGAACGATCGCTATCTGGCACTCTGTAAACAAGTGTTGCCATTGTCGACTCAGTTAGACAAAAGTTGTCGTACTAGCTATGCGGTCAGGGCGTTGCCTTCATAATGATTGTCAGGTGCTACACCGCGATCGCCTCAACAGCATGATTGGCTGCTGAGTGTTGTGGGTTAAGGCCGGCGAGCAATCATCGGTTCCTCCCTTCGATCTGTCAGCGGTCAATACCAGTTGCATCGCTGATACTCTAAGGCGACTATCCCTTTACCGGTGGGTTGACTGCGGGAAAAAGTGGAAAAGTATGGGTATCATCAGAACCAGTAAACCTTTCAGGCGCTTTGTACTTGTGTTCAAAAAATTGGATAAGGTACCAGGCGTGCAGCTACTGAGGTCTCGACCGGCAGTCCTCATCATTCAAACCGCCATGAAATGGCAGCGAGACGACTGTTTGGAAATGGGCGCGGCGCTATCTTATTACGCTCTCTTCTCCTTGTTTCCGACCGTGCTGATTGTGTTGAGTATTGTGGGTGCTTTCATTGGCCCAGAAAGCGGAGCTGCTGAACAAATTCTGCTCTTTGCTCGTAATAGCCTGCCCCCTGAAGCTTATTCAGTTGTTGACAATACATTAAGCCAGCTCAATCGCAACAGCCTAGAAGCGGGAATCATCAGTTTCTTGATTTTGTGTTTCACCGCAAGCGGGGTGTTTGGGGCGTTGACGCGATCGATGAACAAAATTTGGCAAGTTGATCGCGAAAGAAAACATCAAACCGGTATGAAGTCTGCTGCCAAAACCTTCGTGCGCAATCGTTTCTTAGCGTTCATGTTGGTTTTTAGTACAGCCGCGCTGATTTTTGTATCCTTGGTGTCCAAAATTCTGATCGATATCGTCATTCAGGTCGTCGAAAACTTAGAAAACGCGGTTGGACTGTTTCAAA
The DNA here is from genome assembly GCA_937899725.1 of uncultured Halomicronema sp. GTDB lineage: Bacteria > Cyanobacteriota > Cyanobacteriia > Phormidesmidales > Phormidesmidaceae > Halomicronema. The sequence continues at coordinate 586 of CALCCA010000042.1, read as the reverse complement.
TCGATGATCTTTTAGTGCTGGAAACCCTGCAAACCAGTACGTCTTATTTAGGCATCTCAGCCATCATCATGCTGTTGTTTCGGGTTTTGCCGCACACACGCATTTATTGGAGTGATGTCTTTTTCGGGGGGTTAGCCACTTCTGGCCTTTTTATGCTGCTCCAGCACGTTGCGAGCAACAGCATCATTCGGGTCGGCGAACAGTTTTTATCCTACGGGGCGGTCGGCAGCGTCATGATTTTGCTGCTGTGGATCTTTTTGAGCTGTCAGGTTTTCTTTCTGGGATGTGAACTAACCTACGTCTACACCTACTTATTAGGGAGCCGGAGTGGTGTGGCTCCTTACCTCAAAACTTTTGAAGTTGACAAACCAAGGCAGTGAACTCGGATGGAGGTTCAGGGGCTCTCTGTTGAACTTTGCAAGTATTTGTGACGACCAAGACTTCTGGTTCGCAGCAGTCCGAGGAACGCTGTAAGTCTCTGTCAATAGTTGCTTGAGGACTGCTTGGTTACCTCCTAAAAGAGGAGAAATATAGGGCACCTCTATAAATTAGCTTCTGGGCTGGTTTGAGTCTCAAATGAGACCAC
>CALCCA010000041.1 GCA_937899725.1 uncultured Halomicronema sp. | reverse complement strand
CTCTAAACTTTCGACCACTTTAACCGATTAGACCTTTATGCGGATTGCTATAGCTGTTCCGATTTGGTCAGCTACAGTCCCGCTTCAGTGCTGTTTTCTCGTTTCACCTGGTCGATAAACCGCTATCAGTCTGATCCGCGATCGCCCGGTGCCGATTCGGGCGCCTGAGAATGGTGGGCTAGCCACGTATTCATAAACGGTCGGGGCGACTTCAGCCGCTTCCATAAAAACGCCGCATAGGCTTGCCGGCGTCGTTCAAGTTGGTCGGCAGACACCGGATGAGGCGATGCGAGTAGCGGTGCTAAAAAACAATCAGGAATTTTCGCGATCGCCGCTTGCAGGACGGGGGCAGAAAGTTTTGCTGCCAGGGGCTCATCCCACTGATCTAGCGTCTGGGCGCGGGGCCAAAAGAGATGTTGGGCCATCGCATATTGCGCCTGCCGAGGCGAATGTTCCCTCACGGCTGTCCAGTTGTACTGAAAGGGCAGCGCCGCCCCATGGTCAATCAGCCAGAGCTGATCTTGGCACCACATGAGGTTGGGATTGTGGCGGCGGCGATCGACATTCATCACCAAGCTATCGAGCCAGAGCACCTGGCAGGCCAGCGCCTCGTCAATCGCCTTAATCTCATTGGGCCGAAGATCGCGGGCTCCTGGTAGGTATTGAAATCCTAAGTTGAGGCCGCTGCTGGCGTGGAGGAGATCGAGCAATTCATCCTCTTGATCATCACTGGGGGTGGCCGCGTCGAGCACGATGAGCGCCTGAGCGGGCACCCACAAATCTAAGGCTTCGGCCAGCGCGGCCACCACAATCTCGGCCACCAAAGCGGCGGGCCCCTGCGCTGCGCCCCGGAGCTTGGTGAAAAAATAACCCGCTGCCGTTTCCACCACCACGGGCCGCGAGCTACCTCGTCGCTGAGACGAGACCACCCGGCGAGCCTGATAGACGGGCAAACCTTTTTGCATTTCTGACTGATCCAAGGTTTGGCAATGGGTTGAGACTGACGTATAGCGATCACCGATTGCTCGCCGCTTTGATCCACCAGGATTCTCCACGGCAGGCACTACCCCAAGGCGTTTGCTAGCGCCTGCAGCTTCAGCTGAATTTCCGCCAGCTCTTTTTCCGGATCAGAGCCAGCGACAATGCCTGCCCCCGCATAGAGTCGCGCCCGCTGGTTTTGAATGAGCGCCGAGCGAATACCGACGATAAACTCGCTGTTGCCGTAGGGATCAACCCAGCCTAGCGGGGCGGCATACAACCCGCGATCGCAGGTTTCACTCTGACGAATGAGCTCACAGGCAGCGCGGGTCGGTACCCCTGCCACCGCTGGGGTCGGGTGCAAAGATTCCACCAGGGCGAGCGGTGAGAGTTGATGGGGCAAATCCGCGCCAATCGGCGTATGCAGATGCTGAATGTTGGAAAGGCGCAACAGGCCAGGCGGGGTGCTGTAGCAGGGCGTCAGTCCGGCGGCTTCTAGCTGTCGCACGATGAAATCTAAAACCAGCTGATGCTCCCGCTGCTCTTTGGGGGTATTGAGCAACTGCTGACCCAGGGCAAAATCAGCAGCGGCGGTCTGGCCGCGCGGGGCTGACCCCGCCAGCGCATCGGTGACTAACCGACCCTGACGAATGCTGAGCAGCCGTTCGGGGCTGGCCCCGATAAAGTGACTGTCCTGGGCACCAGAGAGAGAGAAGATGTAGCAGTCGGGATAGCGCGATCGCAGCCGCGGCAGCGCAACCTCACGCCGAAAGGCATCACGCCGCGTTACATCCAAGGCATGGGCAATGACCTGTTTTTGCAACTGCTGGGCCTCAATGGCTCCCAACGTTTGACGCACCTTTTGCTGCAGGGCCAGCCGCACTGGGTCAGACAGCTGGGGCTGCCGGTCAGACTCACCCCAGCCCGCTAACTCAACGGGCCGCTGCGCTGGGGTAAACGCCTGAAGTTTGCCCACCTGCTCCGCGATGGTGCGGGCGAGGGGCGCGAGCCGCGTCTGGGGGCTGAGTCGCACATTAGCGATCAGCGTGCAGCGGTGCCGGTAGCGCACGACTTGCCAGCGGGTTAGCAACAGTGTGGCAGGGGCAAACCCTGCCAGCGCTGGCGTTAGGGTGTCAAAAAACGAAAAACTGCAGAAAAAATAAGGTCCTTCGCGCCGGTCCGGCAAAGACTTGACCCGCGCCTGCCAGGTTTCTAACGAATGCCGAGCCGCCTGGAAGCGATCGCGGCCACTAAAGCTTTCGTCAATTAAGGCATCCCAAGCGGCGATCGCTTGCCCCCGCGACGGCGATTCAAAATAGCACTGCCGCTGACCCGCTGTGGGTAAGGTCAACAAGACGGCAAGCGGATCGAGCTGTGGCAGGGGAAACGACAGGCTAGCAATGCGCTCAGCATTGGTCTGGCGAGCCAGGCGCTGGCCGGTTTTGAGGGCACGAAGAATGGGGGAATATTGCGGAAGGGTATTCGACCGTGAGGGTGCGACTGTCATAGAGCGTGATAACAACCGATGTCAAAATAAAATTTATCAAGCAAGATCACCCAGCTAACTTGCGGGGATACGGGGCTCAACGCCTGACCAGCGCTTTCTTCATGGTCGCATCAATTTTGGAGTCCCACCGGGCCCACCCCATGAAGAAGCATTAAGCTATCGGTCATCCGCGATGGCCAATGCGGTGTGCTTAACGATGGCGATCGCGCCCCAGCGGGGCAATTTTTCCGCCCCATCGCCGGGATTTGGCACCCCCCAACCCTGACGAAGATTAACGGCTCTGAGCCGTTAATCTTCGTCAGGGTTGGGGGCGGCGGCTGACGGCACCCGCAATCGACGGTAAAGTAGCACCCATCTGTCTCGGTCGGGAGCCACCACCGGTTTCCCGTTGATTGACAGGCACCCCATTTTCTTCGGCAGGATAACCAACCGTTTGATGATTAGACGTCGTGGCTTACCGTGGGCGATCGCCGGTTTCAGCACCGGTCTCTTAATTCTTCTGAGTTTGATTTGGCCAATGGCGGGGCGATCGCAGGTCAGTCACAGGGCCACAGGCACCGGCGGCGCGGTAGCCAGCGTCGATCACCGCGCCACCCAGGTGGGCATTGATGTGCTCAAAGCGGGGGGGAATGCCGTGGATGCGGCGGTGGCGACGGCAGCGGCGCTGGGCGTTACCGATCCCTTTTCGGCGGGGATTGGTGGCGGCGGCTTTATGGTGATTTACGACCCGGCGCGGGAGTTTGCCGTCACTTTAGATGGTCGAGAAACGGCCCCTGCCGCCACCACCCCTGATCTGTTTGTTGATCCCGACAGTGCCACCGGTGAGCCGCTGCCGTTTTTTCCCAACCGCATGAGCAGCGGCCTGGCGGTGGGTGTTCCCGGCACGCCGCTGAACTGGCAAACGGCGCTATCACGCTATGGCACGCAATCACTGGCAGAGGTGCTGCAGCCCGCGATCGCCTTGGCGCAAACGGGCTTCACCGTAGACGCCACCTTTGCTGAGCAGATTGAGCGCAATCAAGACCGCTTTGCGGCCTTTACCAGCACGCAGCAGCTTTATCTGCCGCAGGGGCAGGTGCCGCCGGTCGGCAGCCAGTTTCGCAATCCCGATATGGCCCGTACGTATGAATTGCTGGCAGAGCAGGGGGTGAATGCCTTTTATCGTGGCGAAATTGGTCGCGCGATCGCCCACACGGTGCAAGTGCCGCCCGTAGTGGCAGCCCCCCCGTTCACCGTGTGGCCGGGCGGCCTCACCGAAACCGACCTTGATCGCTACGAAGTGCGAGTGCGACCACCGGTCGAGAGTCACTATCGGGGCTACCGGCTCTATGGCATGGGGTTGCCCAGCAGCGGCGGCCTCACTGTGGCGCAGACGCTGAACCTGCTGGCGGGCTATGAGCTGGGGCAGCTGGAACGACCCGCTGCGCTGCACTGGCTCATCGAGGCGGAACGGCTGGCCTTTAGCGATCGCAATGCCTACCTGGGCGATGCGGCATACGTCGATGTGCCCGTCGCCGGACTATTGAATCCAGACTACGCTGACCAGCGCCGCGCCGCCCTCCCATTGCAAGCGCCGCCTGATGAAACGAACTATCGGGCGATCGCGGGCAATCCGCTGCCCTATCAGCAAGACCCCAGTCCCAGCTTGACGGCCCCCCAAGCCTTACAACCCGTTGACGATGGGGGTGGCGTCTCCACGTCTCACATCACGGTAGTGGATGCTGACGGCCTCACGGTGTCCTACACTCTGACGTTAGAATCCACTGGCGGCTCGGGCATCGTGGTGCCCGGCTATGGCTTTATTCTCAATAATGAGCTGACGGATTTCACCCTAGAGCTGCCTCATCCCAACGTGCCAGAGCCCGGCAAACGCCCCCGCAGCAGCATGTCGCCCACTATCGCTATCGCGCCGGACGGCAGCGTGCTGGCGTTTGGTTCGCCCGGTGGCTCTACGATTATCACCACGGTGTTGGGCATTGCCGTCAATGTGATCGATTTCGGGCTTGATTTAGAGGCCGCGATCGCGGCCCCGCGACTATCTCAGCGCAATAGTGGCCTGACTACCGTCGATCAGGGCTTTGAAACGACGACCATGGGTGCAGCCTTGTTAGCGACTGGCCACCAGCTGCAACCAACAGCAGAGATTGGCGCTGCCACTGGGATTCTTGTCAAGCCAGATGGGGCAATTTTGGCCGTGGCCGAGCCGGCTCGGCGGGGTGGCGGCAGCGCGATCGCCCTGCCCTAGGGGGATTGCGCTGCCGTCGACAATCTGCCTAAAGAAATATTGCGATTTATTTCGAGAATGGTTAATATCTAAACATGAAGCAGCGAACCCGCTGTTATTGCCCTTGAACCAACAGAGGTTTTCAACATGACTGAAGAACAAAAGTTCGGTTTCACCGCATTCGCCGAGAACTGGAATGGCCGCTTGGCAATGCTGGGTTTTGTGATTGGTCTGACTACCGAATTCGTGACCGGCCAGGGTATCTTGGCTCAACTGGGTCTGATGTAATTCTGGTTTGATTTGACTGCATGGGGTTTATCGAATTTCGATAAAGTCTATTCGATTCTTGAATTCAGCAGTCTTTTTCGAAAGTTCAAGGATCTTGAAAAGGGGGTAAGCACACGCTTACCCCCTTATTTTATTGGGCATCGCGATCGCTTGTGCACGGATCGCTGCAGGGATGCCGGTTCTCGAATTTATCTCAAAGCTCGACAGAGTCTCTGACCTCAGTCGCGATCGCGATGCGATGCCACTGCATCGTGATCGTCCTAAATCGGTTTTTCCTAGCGTCTAGTTGGTAATGGGTGTGTCCTAAGGAGAGTTCTACCAAAAACGATACCCGCAGGGGCGGGTTTTGTGGATGCCTGGTCGCGATGCCACAAGGGTTCTAGCTAAACCCGCCCGTACCATAACGGTATATTCTTTCTCAGAAATCTCCTAAGTTAGTTCTCCGACGCGAAAAAAGGAAGTCACACCAGTATCAGCCTTTGCCGCCTCAGCGCCTGCTCGTGGACTACGCCGGGAAGTCTGAGGAAAAGGGAGGCGGTCGCTCTGCGGCTTGAGAGGCGGGTGAAGTGGGCGATCGTCGCTCAATAGCGGCCAAATCGATCGGCGAGGCGGCCATATTTTCAAAACTGTGGGGCGGTAACCCAGTCACTTGCTCAAACTGCGTTGGGGTTAAACCAGTAGAGATCATGGTGGCTTCGCGCCAAGCCTGTAGACGGGTTTGAATTTGTTCTAAGAACGCCAGCCCCCGAGGCAACGGATAGCGCAGCCAGTTTTGGACTAGCCCTTCGACCAACGCTAACTCGACGGCGTTGTAGGAGTATTGCTGCACCAAAGCCGCGAGTCGCCGATCAAACAGAGCGTCATCTCTGCCCGCTAAAGCGTAGCTGTCCACAATATGCTGCAGTCGTTGCCGCTGAATGAGGACGTCCATAATCCCAAAACACTGTAGATGATCCCCCTGCTCAACACAGGATCATCCGATCTTAGTGCATCTTTGTGATCGCTGTCTAACCGTCTCCTCATCTGGCTGGCGGTGGTCGATGCCATGGACTGCAGGGGAAGAGGGTGAGGACGCAAGGGTTGAGGGGGCAGGCGCTGGCAACTTTGCCTTAGAGAGCGCCAAGTCTGACTAAAGAACGGTGTAGGCACCTGCCAGCCGGTATTCTAGGGAAGCTGATGACCAGAGTGCCGCATGACTTCTCTGCTGCTACGCCAGGGCCGCTTAGTGACGGCACCTGAGATCACCGTTGACATCGCTATTCAAGATGGCAAAATTGCGGCGATCGCCCCCCACCTCAACGAGCCAGCGGACTCGGTGCTAGATCTCGAAAATTTGTTGGTGAGCCCGCCTTTGGTCGAATCGCACCTGCACCTAGATTCGGCCCTGACGGCGGGCCAGCCCCGCTGGAATCAGAGCGGTACCCTCTTTGAAGGCATTGAAATTTGGCGCGAGCGGAAGCAGGCCCTCACCCTCGAAGATGTTCAGGAACGGGCGATCGCGACCCTTAAACTGCAAGCGAGCCAAGGCGTCTTATTTGTGCGGAGTCACGCTGATGTCAGCGAACCGAATCAAATCCCGCTGAGAGCCCTGTTAGCCGTCCGCGACCGGGTAAAAGATTGGCTGACGCTACAGGTCGTGGCCTTTCCCCAAGATGGGGTCTTTAGCGCCCCTCATAATGCCGAACGTCTGGAAGAAGCGATGAAACTCGGGGCCGATGTGGTGGGCGGCATTCCCCATTACGAACTCACTCGGGAAGATGGGGTGAAGTCAATTCAATACGTTTTTGATTTGGCGGAAAAGTACGATCGCGCCATCGATATTCACTGTGATGAAATTGACGACGATCAGTCCCGTTTTTTAGAGGTGGTCGCAGCCGAAGCCATTCGTCGCCAGTTGGGCGGCCGCGTCACCGCCAGTCACACCACCGCCTTTGGCTCCTATAACAATGCCTACGCCTTTAAGCTAATGGGGTTTCTCAAGCGAGCGAATCTCAGCTTTATTGCCAATCCCCTGATTAATTTGACGCTGCAGGGCCGCACCGATACCTACCCCAAGCGGCGGGGCCTCACCCGTGTTAAAGAGCTGTGGCAAAACGGCCTAAACCTGAGCCTGGGCCACGACTGCATTCAAGACCCCTGGTACAACCTGGGCACTGGCAGCCTGCTAGAAGTCGCAGCGATGGCCGTACATGCTTGCCAGATGACCGGACGCGATGAGTTAGCTGCCTGCTACGACATGATTACGCGCTGTGGGGCAAAAACCCTGGGGCTGACTGAACAGTACGGGTTAGAGGTGGGTAAACCGGCTAACCTCATTGCCCTAGAGGCCGACGATGCGATCGCCGCGATCCGCGACCGCGCCACCATCCGTCATGTGATTGCTCAGGGCACGCGACTGGTCAGCACCACGGCGCCCACGGTCACCTGGCAGCGATCGCTGTAAACTTCAGGCCATTGACTGAGGAGAGAAATTGGGCGGTTGTTCCAACCTCTGCTTGTTCCAGAGAAGTGCTGCCGGTGGCAAGATCCAGCCGCCGGTGAAACCTTGATATCCAGACGGACAGCCATGTTTGTGAATTCAGCCAACTCCGCTCTGATTCTCAGGGGGCAATAGCGCATGTTCCTTGAGGGTTTGCAAAAAGGCATATACTCCAGGCGGATGCAGTGCTGCGGTGAGAACGACTGCACCCACCTGACGTTCTAGGGGGGCGGGCAAATGCGCCACCTGCACCCCAGCCGGAATCGGATGCGCCGACAACGAGGGGACAATGGCCGCCCCTAAGCCCTGAGCCACCATGCTGAGAATGGTGCTCGTTTCCCGAAACTGATAGCGCGGCTCTAGGGCAAATCCTGCTTGGTGAAAGTATGCCTGCACGGTCTCGAAACAGCTGTTGTCTTCGGGATACACAATCAGCGGTAGGGCCACCAACTGCTCCCAGGTTAAAGACGAGCCGGGCCGCTTGCTGTCGGGTGGCAACAGTACCCAAAAGGGGTCACGCATCAGGTCATAGGTGTCGAAATCTGGCCCCGTCGGCAAACACGTCAGGCCAATATCGGCCTTGCCACAGCGAATTTGCTGTTCGACATAGGTGAAATCATAATGCTCAGTCAGGGTCACTGCGATCGCCGGATGGGCTTTGCGAAACTGCGCCACAATCTGCGGTAACAGGTTGGCGGCAGCGCCTCTAAAAGTGGCAATGCGCACCTCGCCACCCTGCAACCCCTTATGCAGGTTAGCGGTTTGCTGCATTTGCTCTAACAACTGCAAGACGTCGCGGGCCTGCTGGGTGACGGCCTTGCCCGCTGGCGTAAGCTGTGCCCCGTGACGGCCCCGCGCCAGCAAAATCACGCCGAGTTCGTCTTCTAAGGTGGCGATCGCGTGGCTGACGGTGGGCTGGGTTAACCCCAGCTCTAGGGCCGCTTCGCCAAAGCTGCCAAAATCAGCAACGGCCACCAAGGCCCGGATCTGAGAAAGTTTGGGCCCGACCTGTTGGCTTTTGCTCATGATTGCCCCCCCCCAGATCTGTTGTTTTGATTATGCCTAAGGCTGAGCCCAATGTCTGAGCGATCGCCAGCAGAGACATTCTTGAGAACACTGGTTGATGTGGCCAATCCCGCCGTCACTGGCATACTCCCAGCCCCTGTTTCTGGTGCTTCTGGCCTCCTGGCTGCAGGCGTGATGCAATTGAGTATCGGTTCTCTCAATCCTCAATCTGCGGACTGCGCCATTCTTCTAACATCTCTTTATGACTGCGATCGCATTAGCGGCTTATAGTAGGGTGGAAACTTTGGCGACGCGCTCAAGCATTTTTGTGAGGCCCCGGATCGCTGAAGGTCGAGTCCCGTTTTTCGACGACGTTAGGAGTCAGCAACTATGCGGCAGATCAACTTTGTCGTGATCTTTGTGATTTCACTGGCATTGGTCTTATTTGGGATTGAGAACACCGATCCCACTACGATTCACATTGTGCAGGGGATTGATTTAGAGGCCCCGCTCTGTGTCGAGCTGATCGTAGCGATGGGTATCGGTGCGGTTTTAGCCTGGGTGTTTAGCGTGTGGGTGCAGGTGCAGGGATACCTCGGCCCTGGCAAACAAATGGAGCAGAGCGAAGTTCGCATTCAAGAACTCGAACGAGACGTTGAGCGTTATCGCGTGGAGTTAGAAGAGCAGCAGCCGATGCTGCCCGCCTCTGCCAATACAGACGGCGATTCAGAGTCTAGCGAAGCGTTTGCGAACTAGCTGCTGGTATGACCGTATCTCTGGCTCAAAGCGCGATCGCATTTTTAATTGATCTGGCCGAACAGGGTGAAATTGACCCCTGGGATGTCAAGGTCATCGATGTGATTGATCGATTTCTCAAAACGCTCAAAACTGAACCGGCGGCGTTGCCCGACCCGGGGCGATCGCCCTATGAGGCCAGCCTGTCTGAGTCGGGCAAGGCCTTTTTGTACGCCTCGATGCTGGTCTTGCTCAAGGCCGATACCCTGGTGCGAGCGGAAATCGATGAAGCTCAAGCGGCGCTCGAAGCCGAAGCTTTTTTTGACGATGCCGACGATTTAGTCGAGATGCCGCTGCCCCGCAATTTAGAACAGCACCTACACCGGCGGGCGATCGCGCCGCCCCCCGAACGGCGGCAGGTCACGCTGAATGAGCTGATTGAACAGTTAGAAACCATTGCCGCAGTCATTTCTGATCAGCCGCCCCGCTCTCGCACGCGCCGTGCTCAGCCTGTGCCTAAGCGCCACGCCGTGCGCGCCATTACGCAGCTGGCCCACCAAGAAAATCTGTCCGAAATTGCCGGAGCGCTCGAAGCTTTCTTAAACCAGTATTGGGATCAGCTGGCTGAAGACTTTAGCTGGCTGAACTTTGAAGAACTGCTGGTCGAATGGCCGCAGCATCGCCCTGCTGAAATCGATAACCACGTGCCCGACTCGCCCGAAGCCGCTGATCGTCACGAACGGGTGGGCGTCTTTTGGGGCTTGCTCTATCTATCGGCCCAATCCAAGGTGGAGCTTTCACAAGAAGAGCTTTATAGCGAACTGTGGGTGCGTAACCTCAAGGCCGCCGCGGGAGAAGACTCGCCTGAAATTCCGCCTCAGGTGCTGCCCGATTAGGGCTTTGGCCTCAGAAAACCTCTCTACGATAGAGACGTTTTCTGTAAGCGCTTGGCACTACCCAATCCGGTTTGTCTGGAACGCTATGCTCGGGCAACTCGCTTCAAATCACCACAGACTACTCATCTAAGGGGAATCAGGCATAGAGCCTCCGGTTCCTGATTTGGGGAGGCGCTAGGGACGAGTCCTGCTGGCATCGATACAATAAAGCCATCCGCTGTCGGCGTCGCCTATGATTGCCTCCCCTCAAGCCCCCCTCACCCCCGACGACTATCTGCACCTCGAAGCCGATAGTCCCGTCAAACATGAATACATTAACGGCGACGCCTACGCGATGGCCGGGGCGAGTGATATTCACGTCACTATTGCCGGGAATCTCTTCGCCTTACTACGTAACCATGTTCGCGGCACTCTTTGCCGGGTCTATATTGCTGATATGAAAGCTCGCCTTGAGGCCCTCAACTGTTTCTACTATCCCGATGTGCTCGTGACCGGCGACCCCCGCGACGCCGAAACCGCTACCTACAAGCGGTTTCCGAAACTGATCGTTGAAGTCCTGTCTGAATCGACCGAAGCGTTCGATCGCGGCGATAAATTTACTGATTACCAAACCCTCGACACGCTGGCGGAATATGTCATTATCAATACCCGTCACCAACGGGTCGAATGCTTTCGCCGCACTGCCGATGACCTTTGGTTGCTGCAAACCTACACCCCTGAAAATACCTGCTTTGAGCTGAAAAGCCTGCAGTTCACCGAGACTTTCGAGGCGCTCTACGAAGATGCGGAACTGGAGCCGACCGTACCGCCGACCGCATAATTCGTCGCCTATCTTTGTCGTTGGGCCAGCGGTTGGCTGAGCGGTATCGGGTGATCGCCGCCGCTGTTACGAAAATACACGGTCTTGTCCCGACCCGACCCGATTGAGTTCAGCAGTTTCAACCAGATCCTGACGTCGCCGTGGTCGGGTAAGCTTGAGCCCAAGACGTTTGTCGTGGGTGACTGCGCGTCAAATTTGATGATTTGGCAGGAGCGAGTGGGTGGAATGAGTTCATCAATCCATGAACTTTCTGTTGCATCTCAATAAGGACATCACCCACATTTAGGATTCGTCGGTAAGCTATTGCAAACGGACATGATGTTCTCTCACGGCAAGACCCTCCCATGAGTCAACAAAGCCAACTGGTCGAATTTTTACGCCAAGAATTGTCCCTGCCGGCAGATGCGATCGCGCTGGGGTTACGTCGGTCAGCAGCGTCTCCTAACTTGTTGCCGATCGTCCTCTGGCAGTATGGTCTCGTGACCACCCATCAGCTCGACCAAATCTATGATTGGCTTGAAGCCAGCATTGTTTAAGGCAATGTTTCCCATCAGCCATTTTTGCCGGTGCCGAATGGCTGGTGACGGGTTGCGATGAAATCGAGACTTTCGCTAAACCCGTCCTGGCTGTGGTGCTGATATCTGCTTTCTCAAAAATTGCCTGCAGCGATATGACCATCAGGCCAGGTAAATGCCATGAGCTGGCGGTTGGTGAATGGGGGCGACTCATCACCGCCCACCAGCTGCTTTACTGGTTCTGCTGTAGGCGAATCAGTTCTTGTTGAATTCGTTCATAGACAGTGGCATCTGCTTCGTGAGCATCCGTAATTTCATTGAAGCGTCGCGACGTCAGATCGTTGGCTTCCACCGCATTTTGTGACTGATTGCAATAGGCCGTCAAAATTTCGCGAACATCACGGCGCACCGAACGCGGTACCTCTGAGATATTTTGCGTATTCGAACAGCTCACGTTGACGTCGTTGATGTCCATTTCGACTGTCAACAAAATATCTTTGATTTCGGTGTAAGCAGCATTGCGGTATCCATCAATTGTCAAGACGGCTTGCGCATACTGAGTGATTTCAGCATTGGTGATATCAGATTGCGCGATCGCCGCTGGGGTTGTGAACGGCAGCCCTGAAAGTGAGGGGACGGCGGGCAGCCCAACGACGCCCAGCCAGCTGGCCACGACCCCGGTGGCCAGCCAGCGACAGGTGCCTTGCCGCGATAAAAAATTAGGTTTGATTAACGTGTTTTTCATAAACCTGAGACCCACAAAGAAACTAGTTACCAGCAATAGTGACTCGTGCAGCTTTTAATTGTAATCGGGAGTTTACGCTGAACGAGTGTAGATTGGATGAGAATTGTGACAAGCTTGAGCAATTTCGACCACTTTGGTCTGCAAGAGAGCTGTCGGATCACGACCCAATTTGAGGCCAGACTCCAGCTCCAGTAGATGTTCGAGCACCTTCTGCAGGCTCGACAACGAGAGCCCTGCCACTTCTTTCTGTAAAAAATAGATGCGTTTAGGATTGTTGATTTCAGCGGCTTTGGCCACGGCTTGAGGATTCCGCTCACCGCTCTCGACCATGACCTTGACCCATAACCAAGTCCGAAATTGACCCACCAGTGTTGAGACGATACGGAGGGCTGGTTCGTTCCGATTCAGCAGATCGGCGAGCAGTCCCAATGCTTGTTCAACCTCGCCTTCTCGCAGGGCCGCTGCTAATTTCAAGCTACTTTGGGTGCTCACCGTGACTAAGCGAGCCACCGTTTCGGCATCAATGGGTTCTGGGCGATCGCCCCAATAAAGGGAGAGTTTTTCTAGCTCGAGCATCAGCTGCCGCGTTTGGTTGCCGACGGCTGAGACGAGCAGCTCAATCGCGTCTGACGTGAGGGTCAATTGGCGATCGCGAGCGATGGTTTCAATCTGTCGGGCAATTTGATCACTCTTCCATGGGGGAATAGTGCCGAACTCGCGAATCTCCCCGTGTTTTTGCAGCAGCTTGGTGAATTTCGAGCGGCCATCGGGCTTGGGGCGGCTGCTCATGAGTAGGATGACGGTCTCGGGCAGTTTTGGCAGCGTGCGGGCGAACTCTGCCAAAATTGCTTCGCTACAGCGTTGACCGATCGCCGTATCGGCCAGCCAAACAAACCGCTGGCCGGTACCAAAGGGCGGCGTCATGGCCTGATTAAGGGCCATGATGGGGCCTTCGGCGACGTCTGGGGTGATTTTGTCGTAGTTAAAGCTGGCCCAAGCGGCATCTAAAGCCTGATCGCGCAGCTGGGCGATCGCCTGAGACATTTGATAATCGTCTTCACCCCAAAAGTAATAGACCGCCATCTGCGTTGAGTTCCCCTTCAAAGTGCCGGAGGCGTTCTAGAATTCTAAGGCCTGCTTCACCTGTGGCAATGCCTCCCCTGACTCAGCATCCGATTTTGCACCAGAGCTTTGCCCTGATTGATCAAGCGATCGGGCCACATTCCTTTTCCCCTGATGAATACGCCATCCTGCGCCGCATCATTCACAGCACTGCCGATTTTGAATTTGCTGAGTTATTAACGATTTCTCCCAGTGCCATTGAGCAAGGTCTGACCGCGCTGCGAGCTGGCGCACCGATTGTGGTCGATGTGGGCATGGTGCGTCAGGGCTGTCAGGGGATGGTGCAGCGCACGTTCAACAATCCCTTATACGCAGCGGTGGATTTGGCCACAACTGCCGACCCGCAAATGACGCGCACGGCCACGGGCATGGTGCGCGCCTGGAGACAATATCCCGAAGCCGTCTACGTGGTGGGCAATGCGCCGACGGCCTTGCAGGCCCTGTGTGACGAGATGGCTGCTGCTGAGCACCAGCCCCCGCTGATTATTGCCGTGCCGGTGGGATTTGTCGGTGTGGTGGCAGCGAAGCAGCGGGTGGCGACCCTGCCAGTGCCTCAAATTCGAGTGGCGGGGCGCAAGGGGGGCTCGCCCGTGGCGGCAGCCATCCTCAATGCGCTGCTGGTGCTGGCTTGGGAAGCGTCATGACGCCTATTCAAGTGGTGGGCATTGGGTTGGCCGGGGCGGCCAGCCTACCAATGGCCACGCTAGCGCTGATCGATCAGGCGACTATATTGGCTGGGGGCGATCGCCATCTGGCTTATTTTGCCGATCATCCGGGGGAGCGCTGGCCGTTAACGCACTTGACCCAACGTCTGCAGCAGCATTTGGCGCAGGCGCATTCGGGTTTGGTGGTGGTGCTGACGTCAGGCGATCCCCTCTTTTTTGGGCTGGGCCGTCAGCTGCTGCAGGCGCTACCGGCGACGGCGCTGACGTTTCATCCCCATGTCAGCTCGATGCAGCTTGCCTTTAGTCGGGTGAAATTGCCCTGGCAAGCCGCCACCTGGGTGAGCGCCCACGGGCGATCGCTCACGCCGTTGGCGCTGCCGTTAAAACAAGGTGAAACGCTTATTGCGGTGCTTACCGACGGCGTTAATACGCCCGCGGCGATCGCCCGATTTATAGTGTCCTTAGCTTTGCCAACGGTCTATCAGCTCTGGATTTGCGAAAACCTCGGCGGGGTAGATGAGCAGGTTCACTGTCTGTCTCTCACAGCGGCCCAGCAGGTGACGGTCTCGCCGCTGAATGTCGTTATTCTGCAGCGGCTGGAAGCGGCTCCGATACCGGCCGATCTGCCGCGTTTGGGCATTCCCGATCAGGCGTTTTTGAGCTTTCGCGATCGCCCTGGCTTGATGACGAAACGCGAAGTGCGAGTGCAGATTTTGGCAGAGCTAGCGTTGCAGCCCCATCAGGTGATTTGGGACATTGGGGCCGGTACGGGCAGCGTCAGCATCGAAATCGCCCGTTTAGTGCCCGAGTCAGCGGTGTGGGCGATCGAAAAGACGGCGATGGGCTACGACTTAATTCAGCAAAACAGGCAGCGGTTCAGCGTTCGCAATGTCACTGCCCGACAGGGCGCGGCCCCAGCCGCGCTGAGTGAGCTGCCCGCGCCCCACCGCATTTTTATCGGCGGCAGCGGTCAGCAGTTAACGGCGATTCTCAACGCCTGTGCCGCGCGGCTGCGGCCCGGTGGCCGGATCGTCGCGGCGATCGCCACCCTCGAAAACCTGGCAGAGATGACTCAGTGGCTGCAGGGCCAGCCCGCCTGGCAGGGCCATTATCAGCAGATTGCCCTGTCGCGCTCCGCCGCCGTGGGACCATTCACCCGCTGGATGCCGCTGAATCCCGTTACGTTGGCCTGTCTGAGACCCGTCACCTCAGGCGATCACCCGGAACAGCTGCCACACGAATCCGGCGGTGATCACCATCAGGCCCAAATCTAAAACATCGGTGAGCGGCTGGGCGCTGCGACCCGTCAGCCAAATCGGCTTCGCGGCCACGGGCTGAGGCTGCACAAATTCACCCAGGCAAGCCAAGGCCCAGACCCACCCCGCATGGAGCCCCCAGGCTAAGGCCAGGTCGCCGCCGGTCGCCCAGCGAGCAATCACCAACACCCAGCCCAACAAAAACAAGCCCGGCTGCTGCCACAAGCCGGCGCGCCCATCCCATACGAGGTGAGCCCCAGCAAATACCAAACTGCCTAATGTGGCCGCTAGCCAGGGGGCAAAGGTGGCTGCCAATTGGGTCTGCAGCCAGCCGCGAAAGACCAGCTCTTCGATGCCGCCGATCCAGATGCCTAACACCAGCAGGCCCAGGATGGCGAAGAGCTGGGGGGCCATGGCTGCAGTGGATTCGTCGGGCGACGGTGGGGCTCCCCAGGTGACGAGTCCAATACTTTTTTTGAACCAGAGGAGTAGCCCCAATCCGGCGATCGCGACCCCCCAACCGATGGCAAAGGGCCGTAAACTGGTGAGCCCTAAACTGACGCCCTGAGTTTGCCAGCGCTGATCTAACAGCTGGTTGGCGCCCCAAATTACCGCTGGCGCGAGTAAATAAAGCGGCATCAATAAGAGCAGCTTTTGCTCGGGGGCGGTCGCGCGAAAGGGGCGCCACTGCAACTTTTTTAATAGCGGTAGCGCCAGCAATAGCCAAGTGCCAATCCAAATAGTGAAAAATCCTAATACTGTGGCCAGCGTGGTAATTTGCTCAGTCATCCAAGTGCGGTACCTTTTGAGCGGTCTGGAGCGGTGAGATACCTTGCAGTGTATCAAGCAGCTAGCGCCTAGAGAGAGGCGATGAATCGCGGTGAAAATTCTGATCAAGACGGGCGATCGCGATGACTAAAGCCAATAAAAACCTCTTCCTAGTGGAGAAAGAATCTCGTAGGAAAGGAGTGACTTATCAATCCCCCCACAATTGTTGCAAAGTAATTATGGGGGTAATACCTGACAGAGCCGATAGACGAAAAAAAACGGCCAACAATCATCGTGCTTGTTTAGAATCACGACAACCATTGACCGATGTAATCGCAAAACTGAGATTTACTCAGCTCTCAACATTACTCGTCTTCGTTTTCACCATCTAGCTGAATCAGGTGAATGTGCTTATAGCCCAGCTTGATTTCAAACTCATCCCCCGGCTTCAGACCCATTTCATCGGTGTAGGTTGAGCCGATCACAATCTGACCATTTTTATGGACACTGACCCGGTAGGTCGGTTCGCGACCTCTACCATCTTTACCTTTCTCTGGATCTAATTGAATGCCGCGAGCTTCTAACAGCGCGTCATAAAAACCCGTCACGTCTACCCGGATCTGGCCATCTTTGGTCGTAGTGTAGTAGCCGCACTCCCGAGCCTTCTCACGTTTTGTGAGATGAGATAAATCTTTAACTTTTTGCAATAACGCCTTACCTGTTAATGCTTCTGTTTTCGCACTTGCCATCAGTCAGGGAACCTCTCCGTTACAGTTGTTACCAAGAATATGAGAAAAGCAGGGATGCTTGCCAATTGTTGAGTGCAAGAAACTACTAATCGATTCTAGGGAGATGTCTTTAAAGCACCTAACCTAGAACTCACTCTCATGCTCTATGGACTACAGGTTGCATTATATGCATTTATTGATAGCCTGAGTATCTTAATTGTATTAGAAGTTGTGCGATTCAGTTAAAAAACTATAAATGTTCGAGATGTCTAAAAATGTCTGATGAACTTTCTTGGTTTGTGCTTGCAAGCTTTTCTGGTTTGCGGGGTCTCCCGCTGCTGTCGATACATTTTTGTCGGCCTTTCGCTCCCTTTTTGTCCGGGCTGTCATCGCCTTCCTAGACTCCCTTTTTTGAGCGCCCTCCGATGGGCGATCGCTCATCGAGGGGCGCTCACTTTATGACTTTTAAAGGCAAATGTATTGATAATGTCGGGATCAAGGTATCGGTTTTCTGTGGTTGCTCGGCAATCGCTGTCATCGGGTTTTCGAGCCCTTTAAAGCTGCCCAAAAATTATGGGATGCCGATGCTGGCAAGGCAATCACCTGACAAAATGAGCATTGGTTTGCGCATAATATGGCCTCTCGGCCAGCGATATCCCTGCCTCTAAACGCATCTTGGCGATGAGTGTGTGGGCTCAGGTTGAGCCGCTGCGGATATTTCTAACGATTCACTGTGACAGTTCCGGATGTCAGTGGCTATTGGGCGGCTTGGCCTGCCTAACCCTAGCAGCCTCGGATTCTACCTCCAGAGGTCGCTTCCGATTGCCGAGCTTTTGGCATTACCAAGATTGCCCTAAAGACAAGCTGCACAGATGAGCTAAATCATAAATGCTCATACTGTTATCGTCATCGCCTCGGCGCTGCAACGGGGATGAGTCATATTGCTGCCTAGCTAGTTTCCCTGGTGATGTCGCCTGTGGCAAAAATGTTTGGATTTCGAGAAAATCAAGAAACCTGCCGTTCACCCTTGCCAGTTTCTATGAAAGCCCTTCTGCAATCGCCCCAGCGCACCAAACTTGACCCCACTAGCGACACGCTGTTTTATGAAGCGCCCCGCTTTGTTACCCATGTTGATGAGGGATTCATTCAGCAACTGACCGAGCTCTATCGCGAGCGGCTGCAGCCTGGGATGAAAATTTTTGACATGATGAGCAGTTGGGTCTCTCACTTGCCCAGTGAAATGACGTTTGAGCGAGTGGAAGGTCACGGCATGAATGCCGAAGAACTGGCCAAGAATCCCTGCCTTGACCACTACTTTGTGCAGAATCTGAACGAAATCGATCAGCTGCCTTTTGCCGATCACACCTTTGATGCCGTGCTCAACACCGTCTCAGTGCAATATCTGCAATATCCTGAGGCCGTATTTGCGGAGATTTATCGCATCCTCAAACCGGGTGGCATCGCGATTATCAGCTTCTCTAATCGCATGTTTTATCAAAAGGCGATCGCGGCCTGGCGAGATGACTCCGAGGCGCAGCGCGTAGAGTTGGTGAAACAGTACTTTCAATCAGTTCCCGGATTTGGGAGGCCGGAGGCGGTCGTTCGCCCTTCGACCGTTCCGGCGATCATGCAAATGCTGGGCTTGGCTAGCGGCGATCCGTTTTATGCGGTCATCGCTGAGCGGATGGAATTGCTGGTGCAGTAGAGCGTCACGCGGGCTGTTTTTATGACAGATCCCGACATTTTTGCGGGTCGGAAACCGCTGTAGGGGATCTCAACAGGATAGAATTGACAACTGTTGGATAGCATTGTCCGACGCGTTTTTGGCTGTCGTTTTGGAAGCAAGTTCTCCATGATTCGCGAAGTTTTCATGCCCGCCCTAAGCTCAACAATGACGGAAGGCAAGATTGTCTCTTGGGTAAAGGCTCCCGGTGACAAGGTCGAAAAGGGCGAAACCGTTGTCATCGTCGAGTCTGACAAGGCGGACATGGATGTGGAATCGTTCTACGAGGGCTATTTGGCCGCCATTGTCGTTGAAGCGGGGGAAGAAGCCCCCGTCGGCAACGCGATCGCCCTCCTCGCCGAAACGGAAGCCGAAATCGCAGAGGCCAAAGCCCAGGCGGCTAGCGCTAACAGTGATAATGGCAGTAGCGCGGCTCCGCCCCCACCGGCCCCCGCTCCCAGCAATCCAGCCCCGGCTCCCATGGCGGCAGCCGCCGAGGCGGCGCACAATGGCAGCACGGCTCGCAGCGGTCGCGCTGTCGTTTCTCCCCGAGCTCGCAAACTTGCCAAAGAACTGAAGATTGACTTGGCGACCGTCTCGGGCAGCGGTCCCCACGGCCGCATCGTGACTCAAGATATTGAGTTGGCGGCAGGCAAAACGCCTGCACCTCAAGCGGCTCCTGGCGCTCCCAGTCTTACTCCCGTGGCCTCACCGGCTCCGACTCCAGCCCCGGCAACGCCCGTGCCAACCCCGGCCCCGGCAGCACCTGGTCAGTTAGTGCCCTTTAACACGCTGCAGCAAGCGGTGGTGCGCACGATGGTGGCGAGTCTGGCGGTGCCCACCTTCCGGGTCGGCTACACCATTACGACGGCAGCCCTCGATCAGCTTTATAAGCAGATCAAATCCAAGGGCGTCACCATGACGGGCTTGCTGGCGAAGGCCGTGGCGATGACCTTGCAAAAGCATCCGTTGCTCAACGCCAGTTATCGCGAACAGGGCATTCAGTACAGCAGCAGCATTAATATTGCCGTGGCCGTGGCGATGGAAGGCGGCGGGCTCATTACACCAGTCCTGCAGGGTGCGGATCAGCTAGATATCTATTCGCTATCCCGGACGTGGAAAGATTTGGTGGCGCGATCGCGCACCAAACAGCTGCAGCCCGACGAATACTCTTCGGGCACCTTTACCCTGTCTAACCTGGGCATGTTTGGGGTTGATAAATTCGATGCGATTCTGCCGCCAGGGCAGGGGTCGATTTTAGCGATCGGCGGTGCTAAACCGACGGTCGTCGCGACGCCGGACGGTCTGATGGGCGTGAAGCCGCAAATGCAGGTCAATATCACCTGCGATCACCGCATCATCTATGGTGCCGATGCCGCCGCGTTCTTAAAGGATTTGGCATCCCTCATCGAAAATGAACCGCAATCGCTAACGCTATAGGTTGCCAGGAGACTGTGATTAGCTGATCCTATCCATTTCTGTTCGACACTGACAGATGGGCACAAGTAATCGGGTTCACGCCGACGGAATTCATAGAGGATCTGGCCTGTGACTGCTGAAAACGCAGCACTGACCGTTACTTGAGGCCATTCACCAGTCCAGTGGACGGCTCTTGTCGGTCAGGGAAGGTGAGATCGTTGAGAGCCTTTAAAGGAGGGGCATCTTGAGGATTTTTCGCTTTTTTGAGACGAGGCAGGTTTGTCCTCGTTCTGAATTATCAAACTATCTCCCGTAGCAGTATCGAGAGCAAAACTCAGGGCAATGTGCTCGAGACCTGGTTGCGGCTGATGTCGCTGCTAGTGAAGTAGGCAGCTTGGCCTCATGCCCCATCGTGCACAATCAGCATCCAGTGATGCCTGCCAAGGCCGCTAAAAATGAGCCGTGACTTACGTTAGAAAGGCGTATTTGAGATGGCCTGGTGCACGACTTCAAAAATTCGATGGCAGTGGTTATCTTTGCGCAAAGGCAGCTCTTGATTCTGCACAATCAAATCGACCCGTGCAGAGGGTTCAGACACAGTGGGAGGATTAATCAATACTTCCACTGTGGCGAGCAAACCATGCTTGACGCCACCCGGCTTCTCTTTGGCAACCAGATATTCCTCATTCTCATAAATTAGATTAAGGTCACAGGAAGCCAAGGTATCGGCGACTTTTTGCCGAATCTGTGTTGGGGAACTTGTAACCCGAAATAAGGTAGTGTACCGTGCCATAGTTTCTCAAAAGGGGAACAGCAAATGAAAGGAAAACACTTGAACCAAGCTCTAGCCTCGTCATGTAGTGCCATGATAAGGCCCAAACATTGCTTTGAGTAACCGCAGCCCCAGTCAAATCATGAACACTACACAGCTAGCATAAGCTGGAACCTGAGGGAAATCTGCATTGCTGACTACGATTCATTTTCGATAAATAGCAAATTGTAAGATTTTTTGCTCTAGCGGTTTCACTGCTAACAGGTTTGTTTGAGTGTTGACTTATTAATGCACTTGATTGTGCCTGTTGTTTATAAAGTTTTTAAGAAAAAGGCAGTGGTTTGCTAAATTGACCCGGTTTAAAGTACGGGTGGCTGCCTTCTACCGTTGGGATATCTGTTTGCTACAGGGCTTGAATTGACCGATATGGAGCAGTTCTGGATCTGTTGTCACTGAGCAAGCTGGCTTTGAGCGACGTTTCAATCTGTTGGAATCAATGAGGATCTGTGATTATCGTACTTAGAGATGTAACGCGTCCTGAAACTCTCAACTCTCTAAATGAAAAGATTAAGATGACCTTATCAATAATTTGTCGATCGCCCGATTTTGGAGATGGGCTGTTTGCCAAGAAAGAGATGTTTGAATCTTGATCCCCGCCGTCGCAGTGACATCATGATTCCGTTCCTTCTCAGATCTTTCTCTCTTGCTTCAATGGCCACAAGCGTGTGTGAATTAATCTCATGATCGATTTGAGGTGGTGACTGGCGGAGCAAATGCCGAGCAGACGGAGGCCGGCTGGTGTAATTCTCGAGATCCGACACAAGGCCCGAATGGGGCTGTCTCAAAGGGGGAGATCGCTTGACTGGCCTGCCTGTTAGTCGATTGCTGCGGTGTCGTACTCACCGCTTTGACGAGCGGCGATCGCCGGGCTATGGCGTGCCTAAAGCCTCGGGAACGAGCTATTGAAGGGGGTACTACCAGCGCTGCCTCACACTGCAGGGTTGAGCCTGACGCACCCGAGTGATTCACGCTATGAATCATGCTCAAAACCATGACGCTGAATTCAGACACAAGATCCCGCGATTCCCGGTGCGGCTGAGTCGCCTGTCCGACTTTCTGATTAAGCCGCTTAGCAGCTGTAGTCGGTCTCGAAATGGGTGTCTGCTCGTGCTGACCTGCGGGGGCTCCGTTGGCCTGATGCCTCTTTAAGGCTGTACGCTGAATGCGTTGTCGTCTAAAACCAGGGCTATGTCGGGGAAACTAATTGTTTTTGAGGGGGTAGAGGGCAGCGGCAAAAGTACTCAACTGTTGAGACTGCAGCAGTGGTTGGCAGTGCATCCGATCGTGCAGAAGCTCCAGGCCTGCCGGGTCGTGCCGTCAGTGATCACGACCCGTGAACCGGGGGGTACCGAGCTGGGTAAGGCGTTGCGCAGCTTGTTATTAGATAACCAATCAGCGGCTCTGGGGGCACAAGCAGAGCTGTTGTTGTATGCGGCGGATCGGGCGCAACATATTGAAGAGGTGATTGTTCCAGCCATTGAGGCGGGCAGTTGGGTCTTGTGCGATCGCTTTATTGATTCAACGGTGGCTTATCAGGGCTATGGGCGGGGCCTGAGCCTTTCGCTGATTGAACAACTCAACGCCATCGCGACCCAAGGCACGTCAGGTCATCTGACCCTGTGGCTGCAGTTAGACGCGGAGCAGGGACTGGCCCGCAGTCACCGTCGCGGTCAGCTCGATCGCCTCGAACAGTCGGGCCTGACCTTTCACCAGCAGGTGCAGCAGGGCTTTGAAACCTTGGCAGAGCAGCACCCCGAGCGGATCGTGCCGATCAATGCCACGCAGTCAGAAGAGCGGGTCGCGCAGCAAATTCAAACCGTTTTAGAGCAGCGCATAAAAACATGGTACGGGCGATATTCTCAGATTTATTAGGCCAAGAGACGGCGGTTGATCTGCTCTGTCAGGCGATCGCCCAGCAACGTGTCGCTCCGGCCTATCTCTTGGTTGGGCCAGCCGGTACGGGGCGGGGCTTGGGAGCGCTACGCTTTGCTGAGTGCCTGTTGCAAACCGCTAATCAGGCCGCTGGACAGGTGCGGCGACGCATTCGAGATCGCAATCATCCTGATTTGATGTGGGTGGAGCCCACCTACCTGCACAAGGGCAAGCCCGTCACTGCTGCTGAAGCCGAGGAACTTGATCTGAAGCGTAAAAGCCCGCCGCAAATTCGCCTGGAGCAAATTCGCGATGTGACCCGGTTTTTGGCGCGTCCGACCCTCGAAGCGCCTCGGGCTGTCGTGGTGATCGAAGGGGCGGAAACCATGGCCGAGTCGCCTGCGAACGGCTTGCTCAAAACCTTAGAAGAACCGGGTAACGCCACGCTGATCTTGTTAGCCACAGACAGCGCCAACCTGCTGCCCACGATTGTGTCTCGCTGCCAAAGTATTCCGTTTCGGCGGCTGTCACAAACCACTCTGGCGACGGTCTTAACCCAGTCAGGCCATGCCGAAATCTTGCAGCAGCCAGACGTCTTGGCCATGGCCCAGGGCAGTCCGGGGCAGGCGATCGCCGCGCTGCAGCAATTGCAAACGCTGCCAGCGGATCTTGTCGCCGCGCTGCAGCAGCCTCCCCCCAACCGGCGGGTTGCTTTAGAACTCGCGCGCCGCGTTAGCAAAGAACTCGATACCGAATCACAGCTCTGGCTGGTGGAATACCTGCAGCAAAGACTCTGGCAAACCCAGCGATCGCCCGCCCTGCTGGCTGGTCTAGAACAGGCTCACTTTCAGCTGCGGCGCTTCGTCCAGCCCCGCCTCGTCTGGGAGGTGATGCTGATGAAGTTTGTGACGGCCTGAAGCACGGCGCCCAACCAGCACTCTGTATCCACGACCATGGGGCTGCTGCTGCCGTACGCCTGTCTCAAGCACTGCGATCGCATCGCCCCCGCCTCAATCTTCACCGCCCTCGTTGTTTAACTTGCAAGTCCCTCCCTCTAGCCCCGTCGCTCCTTTCGCCCGATGCCCTCGACGCTCCACCCCCGACCCAATTCCCTCCACTCCAATTCCTGCCACTTCAATGCTCAGCAAGCAGAGGTCAGTCTTACAATCAGGAGGAACATTTGTGCATCCTCGTGAGGGTTATGGCCGCGCCTGCTGACAACGACGCTAACCACGGCATTCCAGAAAGACTGGCCAAACATACGGTGCGCTACGCCAACTGTCGGGACGTCAACGCCGACGACCTGACGCCGATGATGCGCCACTACGTGCAGGTCAAGCAGGAGTATCCCCACGCGCTGCTGCTGTATCGGGTCGGCGACTTTTTTGAAACGTTTTTCGAAGACGGCATCACCATTGCCCGCGAGTTAGAGCTGGTCTTGACCAGCAAAGAATGTGGCAAAGTGGTGGGCCGTGTGCCGATGGCGGGCATTCCGCACCATGCCCTCGATCGCTACTGCATTCAACTGGTGGAAAAAGGCTACGCGATCGCCATCTGCGACCAGGTGGAAGATCCGGCTTTGGCGCAGGGCTTGGTGAAGCGCGAAGTGACCCGCGTCATCACCCCCGGTACGGTGTTAGAAGAGGGCATGCTCAGCGCCCGCCGCAACAACTTTTTGGCAGCAGTCGTAATTGCCGGACAGCATTGGGGTTTAGCCTACGCCGACGTGTCCACTGGCGAATTTTTCACCACCCAGCACAGCGATCTAGAGCAGGTGGGACAGGAGCTGATGCGCCTGCAGCCTTCGGAAACGCTGTTGCCCACCGACGCCCCGGATCTGCGGGCGATGCTGCGGCCTGGCGAAGCGACCGATCAGCTGCCCGACTGTCTGCCGCGACAGTTTTGCTACACGCTGCGATCGCAGGGCGCATTTTCGCAAACTGAAGCGCGACAGCGACTGCTGCAAACCTTTCGGCTGCGATCGCTCGAAGGCATTGGCTGCGATCATTTGCCCCTGGCGGTGCGGGCGGCGGGCGGCCTATTGGAATATCTCAAAGACACCCAAAAAGAGACGCAGGTGCCGCTGCAGCTACTCAGCACCTATGTGCTCAGCGACTTTTTAGTGCTCGACCATCAAACCCGCCGCAACTTAGAAATCACCCAAACCTCCCGCGATGGCACCTACAACGGTTCCTTGCTCTGGGCGCTTGATCGCACCGTGACGGCGATGGGCGGGCGAGCGCTGCGGCGCTGGCTGCTGCAACCCTTGCTCTCCGTCAGTCAGATTCAAGAGCGGCAACAGACCCTGCAAGAGCTGGTGGCTGATGGGTCTCTGCGGACGGCGCTCCAGCAGCAGCTGAAACAAATCTATGATCTCGAACGGCTGGCCGGACGGGCTGGTTCGGGTACGGCGAATGGCCGCGACTTGGTCGCATTAGCGGACTCCTTTGCGCGGTTACCGATTTTGGCAGCGCTGGTGGAATCTACCCAATCCAGCTTTCTGCAAGCCCTGCAACACGTTCCGCCGGATTTAGAGCAGCTGGGCGACACCCTGCGATCGCACCTGGTGGAAAGTCCGCCCCTATATCTCACGGAGGGCAACCTGATTCGACCGGGCGTCAATGCCGATCTCGATACCCTGCGCGATCAGGTCAAAGGCGATCAGGATTGGATTGCCAAACTCGAACCTTCGGAGCGCCAGCGCACTGGGGTCTCGACGCTGAAGGTGGGCTTCAATAAGGCGTTTGGCTACTACATCAGTATCTCGCGCAGCAAATCTGATCAGGCACCCGACGACTACATTCGCAAACAAACCCTGACCAACGAAGAACGCTACATCACCCCCGAACTCAAAGAGCGCGAAACGCGGGTCTTCAATACCCAAGACCAGATTCACAGTTTGGAATATGAAATCTTTCAGCAGCTGCGAGAACTGGTGGGCCACCATGCCGACCTGATTCGTCAGGTGGCGCGGGGCGTCGCTGCCGCCGACGTGTTGGCGGGGCTGGCCGAAGTTGCCATCTATCAAGGCTTTTGCTGCCCTGACATGGTCGATAGTCGCGAACTGGCGATCGCCGAGGGGCGCCATCCTGTGGTGGAACAACTGCTGCCCGCCGGGTTCTTTGTCCCCAATTCCACCACCCTGGGCGGCACGTTGGGCGATCGTCAGTCGGCAGTTGGAGAAGAGGAATGCGGAATTCGGAATGCGGAATGCGGAAACGAGCCGGTCGCTAATCGACAGCCGGAAACCAGCAATCTTCAACTCAAAACTCCCTACTCTCACTCTCCCACTCTCCACCCCCCACTCTCCACCCCCCACTCCTCACTTAACTCCCCTCCCGATCTGATCATTCTCACTGGCCCCAACGCCAGCGGCAAAAGCTGCTATTTGCGGCAAGTGGGTTTGATTCAGCTAATGGCGCAGGTGGGCAGTTTTGTCCCCGCGAGCACGGCCCGGCTGGGCATTTGCGATCGCATCTTTACCCGCGTGGGCGCTGTGGATGACCTCGCGACGGGACAATCCACCTTCATGGTGGAAATGAACGAAACCGCCAACATTTTGAACCACGCCAGCGATCGCTCCCTGGTGCTGCTGGATGAGATTGGTCGTGGCACCGCTACTTTTGATGGCTTATCGATCGCCTGGTCAGTGGCCGAGTATTTGGCCAGCGAAATTCAGGCGCGCACTATCTTCGCCACCCACTATCACGAGCTGAATGAACTCGCAGGCATTTTGAATAACATCGCCAACTACCAGGTCACGGTGAAGGAAATGCCGGATCAAATTGTGTTTCTCCATCAGGTGCGACCGGGCGGGGCCGATCGCTCCTATGGCATCGAGGCGGGACGGTTAGCGGGACTCCCCCCCACCGTGATTCAGCGGGCGCGGGAGGTGATGTCGCAAATTGAAAAGCACAGCAAAATTGCTGTCGGCTTGCGTCAGGGGGCGCAGTTCAACGGCAACGGCAAGCGTCGCAAGCGGCGTAGTGTTCAGGAAGATCCTGCCGAGCAGTTAGATATGTTCTCCTGATCGGTCGATGCGGTGCCGTTGCGAGGCCACGGGCACGGTCTTTTTGACGCCGACTGCCGCATGCTGGCTACCGCACTCCGAATTCAGCGATGTCGCCCATCGCCCAGATAGACGATCGCTGGCGTCCGGCTGGAACGCTCCATCGCGATCGCCGACCAATCGTTTAAGCCACTCATATTAATTGCCGATGGACTCACTAAGCGCCAACGGCCTCTTTCGCGGCATACATGACTTCCACATCGATTTCGGCATGACCGCGATCGCGGGCAAAGTTCTCAGTATTGCGCTTCACCTTGCCGCGCACAAACCCTGGCACGCGATTGAGCTCGGTGAGGGCATCGGTCGTCCAGGTGAGGCCCCCATCCGCCGACATCGTTTTGGTCACGACCTCCTTTGTGTCATGGCCGCCAAAGATTTCCAGCAGGTGATCTTCCATCCCCAACGTAAAGGAGTTGTAGATCAGATCGACCAGTTGATTAGAGCCTTCATAGCCCAAAAAGGGCCGATAGCCTACGGGGAAGTTTTGAATGTGAATCGGCGCGGCAATGACGCCACAGGGAATCTCTAAACGCTTACCCACATGGCGCTCCATCTGGGTGCCAAAGATAGCTGCGGGTTCCAGAGCGGCTATTTTATCGGCGATCGCCCCGTGGTCTTCACTGATGAGGATTTCGTCGCAGTAGTCTCCCACCTGTTGGGTAAACCACTCTTCGTCATATTTGCAGTAGGTGCCCGCGAGCACGACCCGAATGCCCATCTCCCGCGCCAAAATCTTGGTCATCGCTGCCGCATGGGTGCTATCGCCAAATACGATGGCTTTTTTACCCGTCAAATTCTGACAGTCAATCGAGCGCGAAAACCAAGCCGCATCCGACACAAACCGCGTTTGGTTGTCGATGAATTCGGCGTAATCAACGGGGGCTCCCTGGTCGTTTAGCACTTTTTGAATCGCGCGAATGCAGCGGGCCGTTTCGACGATCCCCATCGGGGTGATATCGACTGTGGGCTGATCGAACTGCGTTTGCAGATACTCTGCCGTTGCTGGGCCTACTTCGCGATAGGGCACCAGGTTAAACCAAGCCTGGGGCAGCTTTTTGATGTCTGCTACTGAGGCCTTATCGGGCAGCACTAGGTTGACCGCAATGCCCAACTCGCCCATCAGCTTCACTAGCTCAGTGCGATCGTGATTGTTGTGAAACCCGAGCGTGGTCAGCCCGAGGATGTTGACGGAGGGCTGGGCGGTTCTACCGGTGGGCAGCTCGCCCTTTTTCTCTGCGCGATCGAGGTAAAACTTGACGATTTGCTGCAGGGTGCGATCGGCCGCCTGCAGTTCGTTGACGCGGTAGTGGTTGACATCCGCCAGCAACACGTCACACTGGGCATCTAAGCTGGCCCGCTGCACAAAGTTTTGCAGGTCTTCTTGCAAAATGCTGGAGGTGCAGGTGGGGGTCAACACAATGAGATCAGGCGATTCTTCCTGATCTTTGCGCACGATGTTATCGACCACCTTTTCTTGAGAGCCCTGAGCCAGCACGTTGCGATCGACCACGCTGGTGGTGACCGGCGTAAAGTTGCGCTCGCGCTCTAACATTGAACGCATGACGTTGAAATAGTCATCGCCCAGCGGCGCATGCATAATCGCGTGCACATTCTTAAAAGAGCTGGCAATTCTCAGCGTGCCAATGTGTGCCGGACCCGCATACATCCAGTAAGCCAGTTTCATAGAAGAGTCTCCTGTCGTGAGGTTTAAACTGCCAACGAGGTTTCGCCGAAAACCCTCGCCATCCTTCAACGCAGGTCTAACTCGACAGTTTTTATAGTTTTAGCCCTTGAGGTTAAGACACCTAGTGTCATCTTGCGCTCTAGAACCGAACCCAAGGGCTCGTCGTCTTGGCCTCACGGCACTGACGACGACTACGCGACTGAAGTTTTAACGACTGCTGTCTGTAAGCTTCACTATAGTTAGCCCGTGTGACCAACTGACAAATTCTGTCCCAGCATTTACACACCGACAGATTCCTCAACATTTTGATGACAAAAGTGGGCTGAAGTCCCTCAAATATTGGACCGAAACGGTGGCGCTTCGACCACAAATCTATCGATTGACAGTGGTTTTTCGAGCTGGCCCACCGCATAAGTGAAACAGAGTGTAGTATCGGCGACTTATGGCTGCTAATCCCGCACACATTTACGTGGTGGATGACTCCGCCGACAACCGATTTTTGCTGCAGGCCCTGTTAGAAGGCGAGGGGTATCAGGTGACCCCTCTAGAGAGTGGCCAAAAAATGCTCAGTAGCATTGTCGAGCAACTGCCGGATCTGGTGCTGCTCGACGTGATGATGCCGGGGATGAGTGGCTATGAGGCCACGCAAAAA
Organism: uncultured Halomicronema sp.; assembly: GCA_937899725.1. Lineage (GTDB taxonomy): Bacteria > Cyanobacteriota > Cyanobacteriia > Phormidesmidales > Phormidesmidaceae > Halomicronema. Next base: position 129,931 of record CALCCA010000041.1, on the reverse strand, counting down.
CTCCGCAGTATGGCAGCACTGCCGTTTATTCCCATTTTGCTGGTCACGGCCCACGAACGGTCGAGCGTGGTGGCCGGGCTCGACATGGGCGCCGATGACTTTATTCGCAAACCCTTTGATACCAATGAGTTACTGGCGCGGGTGCGCGCCCTGCTGCGACTCAAACGCAGCGTCGATGCCGAACGCGAAATCACGCAGCAGCGGGATGATTTTGTCTCTCGCCTGACCCATGACTTGAGAACGCCCTTGGTGGCGGCTAACCGCATGTTGACCTTAGTGAAAGAAGATACCTTTGGTCAGGTGCCCACGGAGGCTAAAGATGCGGTCACCCAAACGATTCGTAACAATGAACATTTGCTAGCGATGGTCAATACCTTGCTAGAGGTCTATCGCTACGAAGCCGGTCGCAAAGAGATGGCGATCGCCCCCTTCAATCTCAAACGCCTGCTCGAAGACGTCACGGCGGAACTGCGCCCCCTCGCGATCGCCAAAAACCTCGACCTTAAATTAGAAGATCGTGTGGCTGAAGTCGGCGACGATCGCCGCTATACCTGTCACGGCGATCGCTTAGAGTTCCGTCGCATTTTGGTCAACCTGGTGGGCAATGCCCTCAAGTTCACCGATGTCGGGTTTGTCGCGATTAGCTTTCACAAAGAGCCTGCCGAGGCACCCACTGACTGGTGTATTCGGGTTAAAGACACCGGCCCCGGCATTGCTGCAGCTAACCAAAAAGAAATCTTCGCCTGGTTTCGTCCAGGGCAACATCGTCGCTCGGGCAGTGGTCTGGGACTGCATTTGTCCCAGCGGATTGTGGCCGCTCACCAAGGGACGCTGTCGCTAGAGTCAGATGTGGGGCAGGGCAGCACGTTTACGGTCAAAGTCCCCATCAAGCCGTCATAGACCCAAGATTAGGCATGAGATTGGAGCTTACCTTAAGTCTGGATGACAGCGGTCTGAAAATCATCAGAGCAACAAAGACAGCGCAATCGCCGGGGCAATCACCCAAAACAGCACCATTTGTAAAACTAACGTTCCTCGATTGCGAAATGAATTCATCGAGTTCTTCTCCTAAATTGAGAAAAAGCAGGCATACATCAAACGGCTTTCAGCAGTAATTGATGTGTGATTCAACCTAATCGAGACTGTGAAAAAGCTTACCCAAATGCCGTAATACTGCGATCAACTTCATCGAAAAATGGGCGTAATCACGCAGCTTTGAAATACTTTATGAAGGGACTGAAAACAACTTTCTGACGGCAGTGTAATGCGCTAATCTGGCTGGCTTTTTGACAATGAAAACAGAGCTTTTCAGCCCAAAATATCTGAATACGCCGACTAGATTGCATGACAACTGGCAAGGAATTGTCGCGATCGTCCTGAAGGCAGGAGTTTGAACTCGCTTTGTGGGGCTTTGAATGAGTCGTTTGAGTCGTTTAAGACTGACAGTGATCATGAATGGCTCAACGGTGAGCCAGGTTTTTCCAGTACAGGTTCTGTGATAACTCATCTGAGCAGCGGTTAGAAAAGAACACAGATTCTCTTTAGGATTAACCTCAGACGTTTTTCCAGGGCCGGTTAATCGGGCGCTTCTGCGATGTCTGCAGCGGTTTGACCTTCGGTCTGAGAGCCAAAACGCCAGAGCACGGCGGCAGCCTCAGCCCGAGTCACGGCCTTGTCTGGGCGAAACAGCGTGGTATAGCCAAAGGCGCGCCGGAAATTGGCAAAATCACCCAGCTGAAAGTCCGCCGCGATCGCCCTTAACGGTAGGGGATCAATGGTGGCAGCGTCTTGAAAGCCCCAAGCGGTGGTCACGGCTGCGGGCGTGGTGGTGGGCAGGGCGGTGCGACTGTCTAGGGGCACCTTCCACAAAATCAAGTCTTCGCGAACCAATGGCGCATCGGGGCGAAAGTTCACGGCGGTACTGTTGCCAGTAAACGCACTGGGGATCAGGCCCGCCTCCGCCAGTCCTTGAATCGCCGCAAAGTTGGGATCAGTCGCCGCCACATCCTGAAAAGCCGGTTCGTCACTGGGATTGCCGGCCCGCAGGCGATCGCCGGGATCATCTGCATAGATGGCATTATGGCTGTCAAACAGCCACTGGGCGTATTCGCGCCGAGTAATCGCAGTGGTGAAAGGAGCTGTTGTCGTGGCCTGAGGGCTGTCTTCAGCCGCCACCGTCGCCACCGGCTCGATGACGTCTAGCGTTTGCAGATCCCGGATGTACGACTGCAAATCTGCTGGGACTCCGGTCAGATCACTGATGGCCTGATCCACTGATTCTGCCGTTTCTGACCCCGGATCGGGATCATTCTGCGGCGCTGTGGAGTCAGCGGGCTCAGCTTGCGACCATAACGGCCCAATAAAACCGCGTTCACCGGGCTCAGGCGCGCGGGTCGTATTAGTCGAGGATGCGGCCGTCTCACGATTGGCCGCTGGGGGTGTGGGCTCGGAGGCTTCCGTTGCCGCGGTTTCATCGTCTTCTGCCGCTGGCTCATCGGCAGAATTAGCGTTAAAGGGCGGCGATTCTTCAAGCTGGGGGTCGGCTTCGAGTGATTGCTGCACGCTATCGCCCACTAGGCTCCCAGCGCAGCTGATGAGCCAGCTGCAGGTGAGTGCGCCCGCGATCACCCGAAGTGCTGTTCTGCTGTTCTTCATGCCCTTTGCCAATTCCGTCAACGGGGCAGGCAGTGCGGCCTGCCCATCAAATCGGTATGCTAGCACCGTCGGTCTAGCTCTGACGCTAGCGCAGGATTGGCCCCCTTGGGGGCTGCCTGCTTGCCCTTTTCTGGACTTGAAGGCGATGATCCCGCTCCCCATCATTATCGACTGTGACCCCGGTGTCGATGACGCTATCGCTCTCCTGCTGGCTCTGCGCTCACCAGAACTCGCCGTACAGGCCATCACCGTCGTGGCCGGCAACGTGCCGCTGGCCCTGACCCAACGAAATGCCCGCCAGATTTGTGAACTGCTGGGTCGCCGCGATATCCCGATTTACGCTGGCTGCCCGCGCCCGTTGGTGCGATCGTTGGTCACGGCTGAAGACATCCACGGCAAGACGGGGCTAGAGGGGGCAACGCTACCCGACCCGGCCCTACCACTGGCCTCAGGCCATGCGGTTAGCTATCTGGTTGAGACCCTGCAGTCGGCACCAGCGCCGCTGACGCTTGCGACCTTGGGGCCGTTGACGAATATCGCCGTCGCGCTGATTCAAGTGCCCGCAATCGCCGCCAAAATTGAGCGCATTGTCATGATGGGGGGCGGCATTACCCAGGGCAATATCACTCCCGTCGCCGAGTTCAATATCTACGTCGATCCCCACGCGGCTCAGGTCGTGTTTGCGGCAGGGATGCCCATCACGTTTCTGAGTTTAGATATTACGCATCAGGTACTGACGACGCCTGACCGGTTAGCGGCGATTCGCGCGGTGGGCCATCCGGTCAGTGACTTCGCGACTGCTGTGCTGAGTCACTATGGCAAAGCGGACGAAGCCCTGTTGGGCACGGTCGGCGCGCCCCTCCATGACCCCTGCGTCATCGCTTATCTGCTGCGTCCAGATCTGTTCACCACCGAACCGGGACAGGTGCAGGTTGAACTCAATAGTTCGCTGACGCTGGGCCAAACCGTGGTCAGTCCCGCGAGTCCTGACCGGCTGCCCGTAGATATTGTGCGCAGCGTTGATGCTGCTGGAGTTTATGAACTGCTGACAAACCGCCTAGGGCACGTCGGCAATTGATGCCCCCAGGGGATGAGGCGAGGCGCGCTCACGCCTTTGACTCGGGGCCGTCAAGCAACTTTTGCCCGCCATACACCAGTCAATCAGGATGACCGCTCTGAGAAGATCCAGAATCTTCTTAAGTCTGAGGGCGAGTGGGGTTGATAAGATTGAAGCAAATTCATATTCAGTGCCCATGAGCTACACCACTGAAGAGCTGATTGACTTTCTCGATCAAGAGTTACGGGCGGCCTGGCGCGGCGAGCGGGTGGTTTTATCGTCGAGTCAGCGGCTCGACCCCGTCATTGCGAAGGCGATTGGCACTGAAAAGCTCAGCAAAGTCTTTGCGGTGCAAGATTTTCGTGACCAGATTCACCAGTATCAGCGCGAACATCTGGTGTCCGGGTTGGTGTGGCATACCTGTCGCTTTCAAGGGCGATCGCACCGGTTTCCAGAACTGCATCCGCAGCTGATTGCTACCGCGCAGGATAAGGCTGTTCTGACGGCGGCCAAAGCCGAGGTGATCGCGTTTTGGCGATCGTCGATTGCCAATTTGCGGCTCTGGCATTCCGGCGCGCCGCCCCTGCCGTTAGAGCTGACTACCATCAACCGTTGGATTGCTGAAGTCGAATGGGCCGAGGTAGATGCCACGCGCTCAGAGCTGTATTTGCGCCTCTGTTGGGGGGATCCCAAAGTGTGTCATTACGATTGGGCGCGGCCAGACTCGGGGTGTGAACGAATCATTGCGGCGATCGCTGAGCCTAGCTCAATCAAGGTATGATCCGAAAGCTGAAATACTTCAGTCTTTGTATTGGGGACTGTCATCCTTTAGCTGCTAGGTTTCTCTGTCAAGCCGTTCCAGCCCCTGGCGAGTGCAGTTGATGCGGGCGCAGGAGTGCTGGTGCCTCAAGACTTCTGAGCTTAATTGATGACGCGCCTGAGCGACTATTTACTTAATTACCGTTTTGGTGGACAGATAGGTCTATGCCGTTTGCTGTTGGTGTGATCGAAACTTACGGATTTCCCGCCATGTTGGCAGTGGCCGATGCCATGGTCAAGGCCGGCCGAGTCACAATTGTGAAATACGAACAAGCCGATAGTGGACGCCAGTTTGTCTGCATCCGAGGTCCCGTGTCTGAAGTCAATCGCGCTGTAGAAGCGGGACTGATCGTCGGTAGCGATTTGCCCAATGAGGGGTGCGTCACGACACACTACATTGTGCCTAACCCCCCGGAAAATCTGGAGACGGTATTGCCAATTGACTTCACTGAAGCGTCTGAAGAGTTTTGGATTGAAGAAATCCGGGGGAATCGTATGCCAGGTTTTTAGGGCGCGTCATCAATTAAATCCAGAACGCTTTGACGATAGACATTACCGCGCCCGCACCCAATTAACTAGCTAGGGGCTGATTGCTTTGCAGCGAAAGGATTCAGCCGCTAAATGATGACAGCCCCTAATTCTGTAACCGAACTTTGACAAAGGTAAAGAATGCATCAGTCCGGGAAAAAGCCTCCCTCGCGATCGCGTTAGAGTTCACGAGCCTCGTACAATGATTTTTAAGTACAGGCTTAATTTTTAGGAGAAAGGCAATGCCTCAGGCAGTTGGCTCGCTGGAGACAAAAGGCTTTCCGCCTGTTTTGGCGGCGGCAGATGCAATGGTTAAAGCAGGGCGAGTAACCTTGGTGAACTACATTCGAGCTGGCAGTGCTCGGTTTTGCATCAACATTCGGGGTGATATTTCTGAAGTGAAAGCCGCGATGGAAGCGGGTGTGGCCGCCGCCGAAAATTCCCCTGGCGGTGTTTTAGAGACGTGGGTGATCATTCCCCGGCCGCACGAAAACGTGGTTGCTGTTCTCCCTATCGAGTTTGGTGAGGATGTGACGAGATTCCGCGAGGCCGTAGAACAGCCGATTCTGCCGGGTAGTAACGGCCGATAACGCCGCCGCCTTGAGCTGAATTTAGCCCTGAGCCCCTTTTTTATTTGTGCCAAGCGGCAACTGGGACAGGTGGTGATGATGCTTACCCAGCGCTCTTCTCCAACTGGCTGCAAACGCCTTACTGTCGCGCATGGGCACTAATCAAAGCAGCGCAAGCCCATCGATGGGCTTGCGCTGCTTTGATCACTCAATTGAAACTGGCTCAAATGGGAGCAGCGTGGCAGTTGTCTAAGTGCGAACGATGGTCGCGCTGGGTTCATAGACACAGATGGCATAGCCCGCATCGCCCACCAAAATGACAATCTCGTCACCTCGTTGCGATAGCCGCGAGCCCAGCGACAGTGCCGTCTTCGGATCACTCTCTCGGCGGTAAAGGCTAAATAGTCGCTGGCCATTGGCGAGACCGGGCACCACGTCGGGCAGATCAGGCACCTTGAGCGAACAGGTGTTGTAGCCTGCCTGATCATCGCTCACAATCCAGCTGTTGGCCGGCCCAAAAGAAGGCGGTAAATTACGAGTCTTGGAACCTCGACCCGTGGCCAAAACGGCATCTGATTCATATACCCAAATGGCGTAGCCCCGCTTAGTTGGGGTCATGACCGTTTGCTCCCCTTTGGCCGACAGTTTGCGCAAAATGCTCAGGGTTTTAGCGGCATCCTGTAACGATCGAAAGAAGCTATAAAAGTTGCCATCCAAGGCGATCGCCGGAAGTCGCTGCGGCTCGTCAGGCAGATAAATGTGGCAAGTCGTGTAATCGTCACGCTGGGCTAACAACTTAGTTGGTTGTGGTAGTTGGTCGTTGCCGGCAGCAGTCAAAGTCATGGTGGGTGAAGTTAGCACAGGCCAGTATTATTGTGAGGAAAAACGACAGGAGGCGTAGCGGGGTCAACAGCTGAAGGAGCGATGTCCAAAATTGCTGCCCAACGACTTACCCAGAATACCCAGTCCGTAACAATTGGTAACGTTGTTTCCGGCGCAGTGTGTCGCCGTTTTGCGGTGCGGCGTCACGCTTGCCATCATGCCCCGGTGCGGCATGCTGGCCACACCCACGCTCCTGCCCGCGATCGCTGCACTGGTGACGGGCAAGGCAGGTGGCGAGGGTCGCTACCTAATTGTGAGGGAGGGGTTGCCGAAAGTGCCTCTACTAGTCTGACGCACGTCCTCTCTATTTCCCATCAGGATGGGCAGAAAAGTGGGTGAGACCCTTGGCAGCACAGCGCTGCCAAGGGTCCCTGTTATGGCGTTGGCCACTGTGCTGAGGACACCTGGGAGCACGCTGATCCTTCGCACATTAGTAAAGTGGTTTCGCGGTCTGGTTCTCACCGGATTGGCGACTGCGATATCTGCCCTGGCGCTCAAGAATTCCTGATAATGTGAAAGGCGGCAGTCATCTCTTCAGGCTTTTCCCCTCAAGGGATTGACGAGTGAAACTGACCCGAATTACCCAGCGCCTGGTAGAACCAGGAGATAGAGTCATGAAAACGGCGGAACGCCCAGAATTGCCCACGGTTTATCCGCTCACTGCGGTTGTTGATCAAGCTGCAATTAAGCTGGCGCTGCTGCTGGCGGCCGTTGATCCGGGCGTCGGTGGGGTGGTCATTGCGGGACGGCGCGGCACGGCAAAATCGGTTATGGCCAGGGCGATTCACCAGTTACTGCCGCCGATCGAGGTGATGACCGGCTCTTGCTGCAATGCTGATCCGACCAATCCCCAGCTTTGGGATGATGAGACCCTGGCGCGCTTTGGGCCAGAGCCGCCAGATTTGACGGTGCTGCCGACTCAGGTCAAGCCCGCGCCGTTTGTGCAAATTCCGCTGGGGGTGACTGAAGATCGGCTGATCGGTGCCGTTGATGTGGCCAAATCGGTGCAAGCGGGGGCGACGGTGTTTCAACCGGGGTTACTGGCCGAGGCGAACCAAGGCGTCCTTTACATTGATGAGATCAACCTGCTGGAAGAGCAAACCAGCAACCTGTTGCTGGCAGCCCTCACTGAGCAACGTAATCAAATTGAGCGCGAAGGAATCAGTTTTCAGCATCCCTGTGCGCCGCTGCTGATCGCGACCTACAACCCCGACGAAGGGCCTCTACGCGATCATCTGCTCGATCGCATTGCGATCGCCCTGTCTGCGGATCAAGCCCTTACCTTAGAGAGTCGCGTGGCCGTCGTTGAGCAAGCCACGCGATTTGCGAACGAGCCGCAGGCGTTTTTGGCTGACTATGCCGATGAGCTGGATGATCTCAAGACCCAGATCATTCTGGCGCGAGAATGGCTCAAAGACGTCACCATTACTCGTGAGCAGGTGCAGTACCTGGTTACCGAAGCGCTGCGAGGTGGGGTGCAGGGGCACCGCGCCGAGTTGTTTGCGGTGCGGGTGGCCAAGGCCCATGCCGCTCTGGATGGCCGGGCAACCGTGAGTGCTGACGATTTGCGAGTGGCCGTAGAGCTGGTGATTTTGCCTCGCTCGGTGCCTCTGCCGCCGCCCGACGATGAATCGGCCCCGCCGCCCCCACCGCCGCCGCAAAATCAAGAGCCCGACGAGCCCACCGATGAGTCTGAAGATGACCAAGATGAGGACGCGGAGAACGACAATGACGATGATCAGCCCGATGAGCCGCCCCCCAGTGTGCCTGAGGAGTTTGTCTTTGATCCAGAAGGGATTGTGCTTGATCCGTCCTTGCTACTGTTTGCGCAATCGCTGACTCAGCAGGGTAAATCGGGCAGCCAGAGCACAGTCATTTCGGACGATCGGGGCCGTTATATCAAACCGATGCTGCCCCAAGGGCCGGTACGCCGGATTGCAGTGGATGCGACGCTGCGCGCCGCGGCGCCGTATCAAAAAGCGCGGCGGGCGCGGCAGCCCCACCGCAAAGTCATTGTGGAGCAAAGCGATATCAGAGCCAAAAAGCTGGCGCGCAAAGCGGGGTCCCTCATTGTATTTGTGGTCGATGCTTCGGGGTCGATGGCTCTGAATCGGATGCAGTCGGCGAAAGGGGCGGTGATGCAGCTGTTAAATGATGCTTACCAAAATCGCGATGAGGTGGCGCTGATCCCCTTTCGGGGGGAGCAGGCGGAGGTGTTGCTACCGCCGACGCGCTCGATTTCGATGGCGCGGCGGCGCTTAGAGCGCATGCCCTGTGGCGGCGGTTCGCCCCTAGCGCATGGCCTGACGCAGGCCGTGCGGGTCGGCACCAATGCCCAACAGTCGGGCGACATTGGCAATGTGGTGATTGTGGCGATTACTGACGGACGCGGCAACATTCCCCTGGCGCGATCGCTGGGCGAACCCCTGGAGGGTGAAGAGAAACCGGATATTAAGCAAGAACTGCTAGACATTGCCAGCCGCATTCGCGCCACCGGTTTTCAACTGCTGGTAATTGATACAGAACGTAAATTTGTCTCGACCGGTTTTGGCAAAGAACTCGCCAAGACTGCCGGGGGGAAATACTATCAGTTACCCAAGGCAACCGACCAGGCGATCGCTTCGATGGCCCGGAATGCCATTGCTGACCTCAAATCCTAGAACTTCACATCAGACCAACCTGACCACGGTGATCTGTCACCCTACAGCGAGATTCTTTAACGCGATCAAAGCATTGCCTAAACGGTGGCTTACGGCATTGCCGCAGATGCTGATGGAACGAAGGCTCCTTGCCCCAGCGCTGACCTCATGGCCCCAACGGGATGAGTGCGATTTGAGCGGTACGACGATCACGGACTGAAACGATACAACAAGCAAATGCCGGATGCTCCCCTGAATCAAGCTCCTTGTTGAGCCCTGGCGATGCCCCCGTACTGGAGGGGTAGGGGCGCAGTGGCGCTCACCAACGGCGCGGGCTAAGGAGCGGAAACGGGAACGGCCACGCTGTCGCTGCGACTATGGGGATGAGATGTCTGTTGAGCTCTAGGAAGAACGAGCAATCCCCGCGATCGACTTGCCATCTGAGCCAAGTTGCTTAAACTTGAGTCAGTAATCTTTCCCAAAGGATTGAGGCGGAAGTATCCGCCGTTATTTTAGAGTTCAGTGGGATTGCCCGCATCATGAACCGGGCAATCGGGCACCATGGAAAGGACCCTTCTCATTGCCTTGCATCACCGCATTACTTGATGAGCATGAAGCCAAGCAGCGCCCAATCATCGACAACTGAAAGAGCCTTAGCTGCCATCGTGCTCACCGATGCAGTTAGCTTTAGCGCTCGGATGTCAGTCGATGAAGAGGGAACGCTGATGCTCATTCAGCGTGATTTAGAGCTGATTGCTGAACAATGTGAATGCTTCGGCGGCAAGGTCTTAAAGTCTACCGGTGACGGGCTGCTGATGTCTTTTTACAGTGCTGTACAGGCAGTGCTGTGTAGTCAAGAAGTGCAAAAGCAGCTGGCCAAACTGGCTGAAAGTTCAGCTGCGGGCGAGTCTTTGCAGCATCGGATTGGCGTGCACTTAGGGGATGTCTTGTTCCGTCACCAGGATGTCCTCGGTAACGGCGTCAATATTGCGGCTCGGCTACAGGCCAAATCAGCCCCTGGTGGCGTCTGCATCTCACAAACGGTCTACGATGTGGTCAAGGCCCGCATCGATATTAATGCCACCTTCCTCGGTCCCCTGAAGCTGAAGAACATTCAAGAACCGGTGGCGGCGTTTCAAATTCCGCCTTTTGGGCAATCGGCGACGATGGTGGTGCCGCAATTAGCGGGGCAACCTGTGGTCACTGACCTCTCGCCGTTAGCGATCGCGGCGGCGACCCTAGAGCAAGCGCCGCAAATTCGTCGCATCAAAAAGTTGATTTTTGGTACCTATCAAGGCGTCTGGGAAAACGACCCTAAGGTGCTGATGCAATTTGATCTGCTGCCGCTATTAAAGCAGCTGTATCAGCGCCACCGCACCCTGATTTCTCTGGAAAAGGCGCTGCAAACGATGGCCGCGCGGCTCAATCACAAATCGGCATATCTCGCTGTGGCCGATACCATTTTGCAGGCTCTCGAGCCCGTTTATACGGAAGCAGAAGATTCGGCCTCCGATGGGGAAGTGGCTTCGCGATCGAGCCTGCGCGATCGCTACAACGAAATCGCCGAAACCCTGGCCCAGCAGACTGACCGTTTGCGCATCAAGAAGCTGCTTTATGCCGTGATTCATACGGCTTGGGAAAATGATCAGGCCGTTTTGGCGCTGCACACGCTGGCCGATTTGGTCACAGATGTGCACCAAATTGCCCCTTCTGAGGCCGACTTAAGCTATCACCTTGAGCGCATTATTAAACGGCTCAATCGCCACAATCACTATGCGCAGCTGGCCCTGATCATTAGCGAAGCGTTTCACCCGCTCTACGGCTCCCCTGCTGAAGCGGCTCCCATGGTGACCGAACTGTCTGCAGAGCCCTTAGCAGACGGCCACACGATGATGTTTGGCAGTGATAAGCCCGTGATTGATGAAGGGTTGACTTCTCTCACTGGCTGGCAAAGCTCTGTCCTCTCAGACGGACAGACGAGCGTTCATAGCAGCCAGCTCGCGATCGCGAACGTCTGCCCGATTGAGGGGCCTCAGGATGCAAAAATCCATGATCGGGCTAATCTCTATGCGCTGCGATTGGAGATCATGCGATATACCAATCCCCTACGGGCGAAGATCTTGCTGTTGTCAACGGTGCGCAGTCCTTTTACGGCAACGCCGCAAGACTGGCTGACGCTGAAGTCAAAATCGTTAGATGATTTGATTAAGACGACCTTTCAATACTGCCAAACCTTTTCTGATTTAGAAAGTAAGCTCACTATTATGTCTCACTGTGTTGGCAACGTCGGCGAGAATATTCAAGCAGCGGGGGCCATTTTGCAAGCGATGAAACCGTTCTATCCTTAGGGAAGGTGTCCATTAATCAGTGAGTCTCTCTCGGCTTAGCGCTCGGCGGCCTTAGTACTTTCCCCCTCATGACCCCACAAGACTTTCTGGAATGTTACGCCTCAGGCAAGAGGAACTTTAAAGGGTTTTCCCTCGCCGGGATCGATCTTTCTAAAGCTGACATTATTGGCTCCAATCTACAGTTGGCCAATTTAGAAAATGCTATCTTCACGCTGGCTTATTTGACCCGCGTTAACTTTCGGCGCGCTAACTTAGCGCGGGCTCAGCTGGCTGGGGCCAATCTTAACCAGGCCAATCTGACCCAAGCCAATCTGAGTGACGCGAATCTGCATGGGGCTAGCCTGCAGGGGGCTGATCTGCGCAGTGCGCAGCTACCGCTGGCCGATCTCATGGATGCCAATCTGATCGAAGCGGATCTGAGAAATGCCGACATGAGTGGTGCTAACTTGACGGGGGCCTGTTTGCGCGGAGCCAACTTTCGGCAAGAAGACCGCAAGTACATCGCCAATCTACGGGGCGCCAATCTGCGGCAGGCTGACCTCGAAGGGGCCAATTTGCGCGGAGCCGATTTGGCCTATGTCGATCTGAGCGAAGCTAACTTGGCAAATGTGAGCCTGCAGGGGGCGGATCTGCATGGCGCCAATCTGCAGGGGGCGTATCTGCAGAGTGCCAATCTGAGCGATGCGCTGATGGCAGACGCGAATCTGGAGCAGGCTGACCTGACGAATGTGCTCGCTAATCGAGTGAATTTATCCCAGGCTCATCTTGATCAAGCGCTGCTGCACGATATTCGGCTCGCGGAAGCGTTGCTGGCCGAAACCTCAATGCAAGATGTGGTCTTGACCCGCGCTAATCTCAATCGGGCTGACCTCAGCCGTGCCAATCTCACTCGCGCTGATCTCACGGCGGCAACCTTGGTGGAAGCCTACTTAGGTCGTGCTAACCTCGGCCAGGCCGATTTGACTAACGCCGTCTTGGCCCGTGCCGAAATCAGCAGTGCGACCTTTATCGACACGGTGTTAACGGGGACGACGATGCCCGATGGAAGTGTGCACGCTTAGGCCAGTGCGCCCAAAAAAAGCTGCCGATCGCTGGGGTGAGTATCGCCCAGCTCGGCCAAAAATCTGACTGTCTGAGACGGTGTTGCGAGCGACCAGTCCTGAGGGTGAAGTTGATCGCAGCACCGCCGCATACGTTTCCTGAGGGCAGAGCTGATGTTGACGACTCCGGAAAAAAGAGCCTTTTTCGATCGCTGGGCTCCCCATTACGACATCCTGCTGCCGTCGGTGTTTTATCAGGCCGTGCACGTGCGCCTCTTAGACTCCGTGCAGTTGCCAGTGCCCGCAACGGTGTTAGACGTGGGCTGCGGTACCGGTAAACTCCTGCAACGGCTAGCAGTGAACTTCCCGACTCTTAGAGGGATTGGGGTTGATTACTCGGCGGCGATGTTGCGCCAGGCTCAGCAAAAATCACGCTATCGCGATCGCCTGCAATTTCTTAAAGGCGATGTGGTCTCGCTGCCGTGGGCTGATGCCACCTGCGACGGTGTCTTTTGCGCTATCAGTTTTCTGCACTATGCCGAGCCCGAGCAAGCGCTGCGCTCCATCCGGCGGGTGCTAAAGCCGGGGGGGCGGTTTTTCTTGGCTGACTTCACGCCACCGCGCTGGGCCAGTGTGGAGCCGGTCGTCACTCACGTTATGCCCGGTGGGGTGCGGTTCTACAGTGCTGAGGCGAGAGCGGCCCTGGGCCAAGCCGCTGGATTGCGGTGCGAACGGCACGCCTATCTGCTGGGACCCGTACTGTTCTCCCAGTTCGTGCGCTCCGATTAAGTGTCCTCAAGTGAGGCTTGGAATGGGCCACAGGTGCTGTGCAGGGCCGCCTACACCCTATGCTCTATGGGCATCACCCCTAGAAGGCAATGACAGGTCTAGCGAACTTTTTCTATGATTATTGAAGTCGCTAACTGTGGAAGTGTGATGACTGCCCTCTCGCCCCCTGATGTCCCTGTAGATGCCAACATCGCTCAGCTGTTGCTATCGCAACGAGACTTTTTTGCGACTGGCGAAACCCAATCCATTGAGTTTCGGCGGCAGCAGTTAATCCGTCTCAAAGCTGCCATTTTAGAGCGTCAGACTGAGATTGTTGATGCGGTTAAAGCGGATCTTGGCCGCCCCGAATATGAAGGATACTTTGAGATCGGGGTGCTAGACGAGCTGACGTATGTGTTGAAACGATTTGCCCGCTGGGCCCAGCCGCGACGAGTTAGCCTGCCGCTGGCGCAGCTACCGGGCTCTGCCTGGGTGCAGCCCGACCCCCTCGGCGTGGTGCTGATCATCGGCCCTTGGAACTATCCCTTTCAACTGGTGATGTCGCCGCTGATTGGCGCGATCGCTGCGGGTAACTGCGCCCTCATCAAACCGTCTGAAATTGCCCCAGCGACCTCTCAGGTCGTGGCTGACCTCGTGAGTGCGACCTTTTCGCCCCATTATGTCGCCGTGGTAGAAGGCGGTGTAGAAACGGCTCAAACCCTACTCAAGCAAAAGTTTGACCACATCTTTTTTACGGGCGGCACCCGCATTGGTCAGATCGTGATGGCGGCGGCAGCGCAACAGCTTACCCCCGTTACGTTAGAACTGGGTGGCAAAAGTCCTTGTATTGTCGACCTCGATGTCAACGTTGAGGTGGCTGCTAAGCGCATTGTCTGGGGCAAGTTTGTCAATGCTGGGCAAACCTGCGTCGCGCCTGACTATCTGCTGGTGCACGAAGACATCAAGGCTAAATTTCTGGTCGCGCTGCAAGCGGCACTGCAGGTGTTTTTTGGCGATCAGCCCGCTCAGAGCCCCGACTTAGCTCGAATCGTTAGCGATCGCCAATTTGATCGACTCACAGCGCTGATGGCCAATGAGTCGGTGTTGGTCGGCGGTGACACCGATCGTGCGAGCCGCTACATCGCCCCCACCCTGCTCGACGGGGTCAGTTGGGAAGCGCCAATTATGCAAGAGGAAATTTTTGGGCCGATCTTGCCGATCATGAGCTATCGCGATATTGAGACGGCGATCGCCCAAATCAATGCCCGTCCCAAACCGCTGGCGCTCTATCTGTTTACTCGCAATCAGGCCCTCCAAGCGCGGGTGCTGAGCGCAACCTCTTCGGGGGGCGTTTGTCTAAATGATGTTTTTCTGCAGGTAGCAATTTGGGGGCTGCCCTTTGGGGGCGTCGGTGACAGCGGTATCGGAGCCTATCATGGCAAAGCCAGCTTCGAGACGTTCTCTCACGGCAAGAGCGTGCTTAAAAAGCCCTTTTGGTTTGATCTCGCTTGGCGCTATGCGCCCTATGCCAACAAGCTCGGCTTTCTTAAGAAAGTTATTGGGATGTCTTAAACGGCAGTAGGGGTGAGAGCGCTCACGTTGGTGATAGAGAAACTGTAGCCGCTATGGCTGAGGGCGAATTTCTGGTCTGTTGATGAGCCTCCAGGGATTCCGGTGGCCTGCTCAGAGGGAGGCTTTCGGCCAGCATCAGCGGCAGCAAAATTTCAAACTCTGTACCGGCGTTGGTGGATCGGGCGCTGGGCTCACAGGGCGATCGCAAAATCAAATGGCCGCCATGTTTTTCGACCACGATCTGTTGAGTAATGGGCAATCCTAAGCCGGTACCATCGCCCACAGCCTTCGTGGTAAAGAAGTCTTCAAACACCCGCGATTGAATCTCGGGGGGAATACCTGGGCCGTTGTCTCGAATGCGAATCGAGACCCAGGGAGAATGCTCTGCCGGGGCGACCTGGCGCTCCGGCATCGGGTGCACCCCAGCGGGGAGGCGATCGCATCGCTCAGTCACGATGGTGATACAGGGTTCCCAAATAGCGACTGGGCCAAAGGTTGAGTCGTCAGCGGCGATAAAGTTGAGCCGCGCCTCGGGGGGCAGCGATGCTTCATGTTCCAATAGGGCATCAATGGCATTGCTGATGACGTTCATAAAAACCTGCCCAATTTGACCGCCATAGCAGGCCACTTTGGGCAGATTGTCGGCATAGTGCTTTTGCACAATGACGCCTTCTTTAAGGCGGTTATTTAAAATTTGTAGCGTGCTATCGAGGCTGTGATGCAGGTCAAGAGGCTCACGTCTGACCTCATCCATGCGCGAAAACGTCCGCAGGCTCGTAACTAAATTGCGTAGGCGATCGGCCCCAGTTTCCATGCTTTGGATCACGTGGGGCAGATCGGTTAAGACAAACTCCAAATCAATTTTTTTCTTCAGCTGACGGAGTTCTTGACTGGGTTTGACGACTTCCTGATCAAATGCTCTGACCAGGGTCGCTAGCTCCTGTAAGTACTCGGCGACGTAGTTGAGGTTGCCCCAAATAAAATTCACCGGATTGCGAATTTCGTGAGCCACCCCGGCCATCATCTTGCCGAGACTCGCCATTTTTTCTGTCTGCATAATCTCGGTGCGCGTTTTTTCTTGCAATAGCTGCGCCGTGACTTGATGAATCACTGACTGAGCCTGCAAGACATCCTGCATGTCGATCATGGCGTAGTGGCACGACTCGGCGGTATGACACTCCACAACGATGGGCTCATACAGCATTTCAGGGGCGCGCGCGATCGCCTGTTGAACTGCCGCCGTGATGGGCGTGTGACCCGGCAGTTTCAGTGCGTCCTGCACCACGAAACGGGATAACACCGCGATCGGCCGCTTCAAAAACAGCTCTCGTCCGTAGGCCCGACTCATGGCTTCTAAAAATCGCCGCCGCGAAATCATGCCCCAAAATTCGCCGGTGGTCGTCAGTAAAATAACGCCTGGCAGCAGTGAGTTATTCTCTAAAACTTGATAAACGCTCCGGCCAAGACAAGGCGCCTTAACCGCATACTGGTAGAGCTCTAAGTCCGCCAGTGTGGAATGGATCTGCAGCCCGGTCATGATGCTCTCAAAATTGATGATGCGATGAACGCAGATGCCCTGAGGATGCATCAATACAGGAGATTCGTATCGTTTAACACATCACGCCCTTTAAGCTACCATCGCTTCTTAAAGAAGAGGTTATCGTCAACTTATCAAGGATTAAAGTTGACTAACCAAGGAGTGAGAACAGTTTCTGAGGCTGAGTTTAATCAGTGCAATTATGACTTCGATTGCGGTTCTTGATACACGCCAAACGCAGCAATAATACCGAGCACCAGGCCAATCAGGTGTCCCCACCAAGCGACCATGGGCTGTGTGGGCAATACGCCCCAAAGCGTAGCGCTGTAATTGATCAACACAAAGACAGAAATCAGCAGTGGGACCACGCGCCGTTCTAGCCAACCGATGACCAACAGGTAGCCAAATAAGGTATACACCACGCCACTGAGTCCATGAACGCTGCTCGGACCTAGCAGCCAGCTTACGATGCCCCCCCCCAGCCAGCCAATCAGCAGGGTGATCCAGTAATCGCGACGGCTCTTCGCTAAAATCAACCAGCTAAAAATAACGAATCCGATGGTGTTGCTGATCAAGTGGACGAAGCCACTGTGGGAAACCGCTGACAAGAAAATTCCTGGAATGCCGTCTAGGCTGCGGGGATGTAAGGGTAGATTCCACTGGCCGTTAAAGAACACCTGGTCTACAATTTCCTGGGTCCAAGGAATGGCCACAATCCACAACGGCAAGAAAAAATTAGCTTTTACCTGGGTCAAAAATCCCTGAGGCTTTTGCGGTTGAGGGGCCGATGACGACGTTGCTGGCTGCTCTCTGGATGCCGGTGGTGAACCGGCTTCAACTTCTGCCATCAGACGCTGCATTTCTTCTTGCAATTCGCGATCGCTACGAGAGGCCATAATCGCCACCCACTCCTTAAACTATCTCTGAGCTGTTGGCTAAACAACGGCAATTTCTGGCCGACCCAGTTGTCGGCAGGCTGTCGCTTTTGGGCAGCTGGCAACGTTTAGCCAGCCGCCTTAAACGCCATCTGGCCAACGCTGGTGATCAGCGATGCCGTTGAGTCAGTATCTTCACCGCTACCCTAGCAAAGGCGCAGCCGGTTGATGGTCACTAGCAGGTGAGGATCTCCCCAGCCATGATTAGCGGTTATTAAGCGATGACGCTGGTTCAAAAGGCAGCAATCTCACCAGTCGTTGCCACCATATCTGCCGATTGGGGGCGTTTTGGGGCTCATTTGAAACGGGGGCGTTTACGATCTCTAGCCAATATTGGCATTCGGGTCAACATACCCCTGCGACTCTTGAAGATGCGTTTGCACCATCGCCTGAAACTCTTGTCTTTGGACTTCCGTGCCCTGTTTGAGATTGCCAGGAATGTCAAAGAAGATAATGCTATCAAGGCTTTTGAGCGCCAACATCTGAAACAGAATGTGGGTTACTGGCGTCGGCAATGCCATGATTTGCGGGTTTTTTGAAGTCTGCGGATCAGCCGCCGCATCCTGCAGGGTCGGAAAGGCGTACAGCACATTTTTCCGGACGCTGGCCTGTTGTCGGTTGCTGAGGGTCGTCATGACCCAGCTTTGACTCAGGGTTTGCAAAATATAGTATTGAGGCTGCTTGAGCCGCTCAGCGATCGCGACTAATACGGGTGAAATCGCTTCTACGGTGGGGCCAGTGACGCCATCATTTGGGGCATCTTGAATCAGTGTCTGAATTTGTTGCTGTAGCTCATCCATAGGGGCAGAGAATAATTAAGGTCTGACAATGGCTCGATGACGGAGGCATCAGCGCTCGCGATCGCCCTTTGCCGGGCTCGTCTATGCTATTACACTCCGTTCCTAGTCAGGGCAAAGTGGGTCGCCCCTGCTGATTTTGCGCGAGTCGTTGAGTGAGTCGTTCCTAAGCGCTAGCAGCGGCCTCGACATTTTGCACAATGAGCACAGAACAGCTGGCGTGGTGCATCACATAGTTGCTGACGCTGCCCAGCAGGATCTCTTGAATACCTGAGCGTTGATGGCGACCTAGCACAATGACATCGGCCGACCAGTCTTTAGCCACGCGGCAAATTTGTCGTCCGGCATCTCCGACGGCTTGCGACCACTCAGCGGTCACCCCCTGGGCTTGCAGCTGGTTGACCTGCTCCCTGAGCGATTGCTGATTTTGCTGCCGCCACCCTTGCCACTGCTCTAAATAAAGCCGAAAGGCTTCGACCTTCGCCGTAGCATTGATGCCGTCGGCGGTGACATAGCCCGTATCAGGCAGTCCCGCCTCCGCCGGCAATAAAACATGGAGCAAATTCAGGACACCATGCTCGGCCACCGCGATCGCGCTGGCCTCTGATAGGACCTTTTGATTAAGCGGGTCTTCTTCGCCGAAGGCCACTAGAATCTTGCCGTACATCGCCACCTCCTGGCGGTTACTTCAGCTCATGCAGAACTTGATCCAAGGTTGTCAGCAGGGTTTCAACCCGGTCAGGGTGGCTGTTGGCCCCCATCAAGCCGACGCGCCAGACCTGGCCGGCGAGCTCCCCTAAGCCGCCGCCAATCTCGATGTTGTGATCGTGCAATAAGGTGCGGATCACGGCTTTCGCATCAATGCCTGCTGGCACCTTGACGGTGGTCAGAGTCGGGAGCCGATAGTCGCGCTCAACGTGACAGGCCAGGCCTAGTGATTCGAGTCCCGACCACAAGGCTTCTGCCGTGGTCTGGTGCCGTTGCCAGCGGGCCTCCAGCCCCTCTTCGGCCAGCAGACGCAGCGCTTCCCGCAGGGCAAACGTCAGATTGACTGGCGCCGTGTGGTGGTAGACGCGATCGCTGCCCCAATAGCGGCGCAGCAGCCCCGCATCTAAGTACCAATTCGCGACTGGGGTTTGACGCCGCTCCATTTTGGCGATCGCCCGCGGCCCCATGGTGAAAGGCGAAATGCCGGGGGAGCAGCTCAAT
This sequence comes from uncultured Halomicronema sp., assembly GCA_937899725.1. Lineage (GTDB taxonomy): Bacteria > Cyanobacteriota > Cyanobacteriia > Phormidesmidales > Phormidesmidaceae > Halomicronema. The sequence goes on along the minus strand of CALCCA010000041.1, from coordinate 110,576 downwards.
CCTTTTTGGCTGCAGCTATAGGCCAAATCCACCTGCCACTGGTCGAGCCAAATGGGGACGCCCCCCAAACTGGTGACCGTATCGGCAATCAGCAAACAGTCAAATTCTCGACATAACTCACCGATGCCTTCAAGCGGTTGTCGCGCCCCGGTCGAGGTTTCCGCATGGACGAGGGCGAGCACCGCTGGCCGCTGCTGCTCTAGCGCGGCTCGCACTTCTGCCAGGGCAAAAACCTGACCCCAGGGTTTTTGCATGGTGCGCACGTCGGCCCCATAGCGACCGGCCATATCGACCAAGCGATGCCCAAAATAGCCCATGACGCCCACCAGCACGCGATCGCCGGGTTCAACCACGTTGGCTAGCGTCGCCTCCATCGCAGCGGAACCAGTACCGGCCACGGCATAGGTCAGCTCATTCTCGGTTTGCCAGGTGTAGCGCAAGAGCGTCTGCACCTCATCCATCATTTGCAAATAAGCTGGGTCGAGGTGGCCGATGGGCTGGCAGTTCATCGCGGCGACCACTGAGGGCTCGACATTCGATGGCCCCGGCCCCAGCAGTAACCGAGCGGGCACCGCTAGAGGAGCCAGCGAGGGTGGCGGGGCCGGACTCACGGTAGGGCGATGGAGGGGGCGGGTCGATGTCATGGCCTTCAACAATTGAGAGTGGTCTTTTATAATTCTCTATTGTCGGCTGGGACTGGGGCGATCGTGCAGGAGGCCGGCAGATGTTTGCTTAAAGTAACGATTGCCAGAGTAACCGGATCCCGATGGTTTGTATTACTGAGATTCAAATAGGCGCAGAATACCGCTGCGTTGCCAACCTCAATTTATATGGTTCTGAAGCCTGTCAGGGGCTGGTGACTCAAGCGCGAGCCGGTCGGCAATTGCGGCTGATTCACCAGCCCGAGTCGCCCCTGGCGAAGGCGATTCAGGTCTGCCTCTGTGAAGACGATTATGCCGGTTGGTTACCCGCTGCATCGGTGGCGGCGTTAGCGTTGGCCCCACAGCCCTATCAGCCCCCCACCGCTACCGCTCAAACCATTGCGGCGGCTCTACCGGCTGTGATGCGGTTTGCCTACAACGCTACCAGCCCGCCGAATACGTACCTATGGGGGGGCACGGTGGGGCCTGACTTTGACTGCTCTGGATTGGTGCAGACGGCCTTTGCCTCAGCGGGCATCAGGCTGCCGCGAGATTCCTATCAGCAGCAAGATTTCACCGAGCCGGTGGCTGGGGGAGCCCTACAGCCAGGCGATTTGCTATTTTTTGGGGCGGGCGATCGCACCACTCACGTGGCGCTCTACATCGGCCAGGGCAACTATCTGCACAGTTCGGGCCGCGATCACGGGAGAAACGGCGTCGGCATCGACTCAATTGTGAATTTGCAAGATCCGATTAGCTATTTTTATTACCGTCAGCTTCGCGGGGCCGGGCGGGTCACCCGCAGTTATCAGCCTGTTGGGCTGCCCATGCCTTGCCGCTGATGGCCGGGCTGGCTGCTGCCGCAATTGCTCCGCATGAGTCGGGCAACATAAGCTGAGAAATCATCAGTTAGCGGCTCAATGTCGGTACCACAATGGCTTCCGCCCCGAGCTGAGTTTGTGGCGCGGGCTGGTAAGGCTAGTCTCACTAGGGCCTGGCAATTTACCGATGACGCACCCTAGAATAGCGGTCACCGCCTCAGGAAACAGTCTGTGAATATATCGTCGCTCAAACCCCTGCTCAAGCGTGCGAAGCCTTATCTGCGCTGGTTCGTGCTGGCGTTGACGCTGGGGTTTGTGCTGCATACCCTGCGCCAGAACTGGCAACAGGTCTTGTCATTACGGTTGGCACCCTATGCGATCGCCCAGCTGTTGTTGGCTTTGGGAGTCACGCTGTTGGCCCACATCTGGTCGGGTTGGGTGTGGTATTGGATTTTGCGGCTATTGGCGGCACCAATTCCCAGAGAGGGAGCGATCATTGCCTATTTGAAGACCAACCTCGGCAAATATCTGCCCGGTAATGTCTGGCATTTTGTCGGGCGCATTCAATTTTTAAGGGCCGCTGATACGTCCACGGGTACGGCGATTACCGGCGTAATTTTGGAACCGTTATTGATGGCCGTGGCGGCGCTCGCGATCGCCATGGTGAGCTTGCCCGCTAATTGGCTGCAGGGTTTGATTTTGGTGGGTGTCCTCGTGGCCATTCACCCCCGTGTTTTGAACCCGGTGCTGAAGTGGTTAGCGCAGGCCAAGATCAAGCAAACAGAAATCCAGCCGACCGCAATCCAGCCGACCGCTGCCGAGGCGGAAACTAACATTCCTGAACTCAAGCGCTATCCCCTCTGGCCGCTCTTGGGTGAGATCGGCTTTGTCGTCTTTCGCGGGGTGGGATTTCTACTGTGTTTTTTAGCGCTCGGTTCCCTGGGGCTGACCGATATCTGGCGAATTTTGGGGGCGTTTAGCCTAGCCTGGCTGCTCGGTCTGGTGGTGCCCGGTGCCCCCAGTGGTCTGGGCGTTTTTGAAGCGACTGTGCTCACGGTCTTGACCCCCACGTTTCCGGCGGCGATCGTGCTGGGGGCTGTGGCCCTTTACCGGCTCAACAGTACCCTGGCCGAGGTGCTGGGCGCCGGGGTGGCCGTGCTCGACGAACGGTGGAATTTAGCGATCGCTGCCACGGCCTCAGACGCGTCTGAATCGACCGAGGCGATCTTGCCCCAGTTGCCTCCCAGCAGTGGATAGCGTTACCCAGACAATGCCACTTCGTTATCCCAGCCAGCCAGCGGTGTCGGGCTGACTGGGATAGAACACCGGCCAAATGCCGCCCTCTGAATTCCGCCGTCTGCGATGACTCCGTCGTCTTTTCCTCACCTGACTGGCGACTGCTGTCGCCAGCCGCAGTTTGATGGGGCCACTTCAGATGGCTGAAATCCCCATCCGATGGGCTTCTGCATTCCGAATTCTGCCATGTCAAGTCGTGTACTGACCCTTAACAAGGCTCATGGCCACTCTAGTGCTTATTGGTCAGCGGGTGAGGGCTGGGCTGATTAACCGCTGATGCCAGCTAGTGCAGCCGGTGAGCTGCGAGCTGCATAATCATGCCTTCGCGGGCCAGTCGTAGCTGCGGGCAGCGATTATGAATTTCCATCTCAACATGGTCTAGATAGTCGTCATCATGGAGCGGATTATGGTGAAACAGCACCATTTCTTTGACTTGAGTCTTTTCGGCGATCTCGATATTTTGGTCACAGGGCATCGCGGCATCGCGTTCGACATCTAGATCGACCGTTTCTGAATAAGCGCCGCCATAAATGAGCAAATCGGCCCCCTGAGACAGATAGAGCAAGTTGGGATCAGGGCCAGCAGCAGTGGTATTGCTATCGGTGGCGTAGACCAACGACTTCCCCTGGTAAGTGATGCGGAAGCCCAACGCACTGGTACGCGAATTCAGCGTGACGGTTTCAATGGTGGCCCCATTTTCCAGCGTAATAATATTGCCCGCGATCATCGTATGAAACGACATCGTCGCCGACATTTTTTGCAACGGCGTAAAAAAGTTGGGCCGCAGCATTTGGTCGGTTAGCCGCTGTTTGATCGAAGCGCCGTTCGCCGCCGTTGCGCCATAAATATCGAACTGATTGCCGGGAATGAAGGCCGGCCCAAAAAAGGGAAATCCCTGAATGCGGTCCCAATGGGTATGAGTAAAGAGGATTTGGGCGGTCACGGGGTGGTCTTGCTGCAGCAAATGCTTGCCTAAAACCCGTAGCCCCGTACCACCGTCAAAAATGATGCGATCCTGACCCAACAAAACTTCAACACAGGCGGTATTGCCGCCATATCGCACGGTGTCGGCACCTGGGGTGGGCACACTGCCCCGCACCCCCCAGAACTGCACTGTAAACCCTTGGGATGAGTCAGACGATGACACCGCTGAAAGACCTCCATGAATTGAAGGGTTTGAGGGATGTTGAGTCAGCATAGAAGCTTCTGCATCTGGCATGGGACGATTAGCGGTCATCAATCGTACTTATCGATTTTAATAAATGGTAAAGGCCCACCAGCGGTGGAATTCGATTAGCTATTGCTATATATTCTGATGGATTTAAATATCCTCAGGAAGTTTTAGTAGTTTTTATAACTTAAGGGCAAACCCGCTTCTAAAAAAGTGACTGACAGCCAATCAGGTAGTTGGCACAGGGGCTGTAGCGTGTGAGCAGGACAATGTCTGAACCTGAGCAAAATCGCTAGAAGCACCTCTCCTGCTTACAGTACCCATCCCCACTACCTGAATGAACCTACGCGGCAAGGGTTATTTCACGGCTTCGATACATTGCTGAACGAGCGGTTTCACCTTGTCGACATTTTGCCAGCCGAGAATTTCCGTGACCTTGTTCTCGAGGTTCTTATAGCTACGGAAGAACTCAGCAATTTCATCTAGGCGATGGGCGGCAATGTCGTCTAAAGAATTGACTTGGGCAAAGCGGGGATCTTCAGCCGGGACGCAGAGGATTTTTTCGTCGCGATCGCCGCCATCAATCATTTCCAGCATGCCAATGGGGCGAGAGGCGATGACGCAGCCCGGAAAAGTCGGCTGATCTATCAGTACCATGCCATCGAGCGGATCGCCATCATCAGCGAGGGTATTGGGCACAAACCCATAGTCGTAAGGGTATTGCACTGAAGAAAAAAGCACCCGGTCAAGAATGAGGGCACCCATGTCCTTATCAAACTCGTACTTGTTCTTGCTACCAGCAGGAATTTCGACGAGGACGTTGAGCAACCCCGGTTCAGGTTGGGCAGGAATACGAGATAAATCCACTATGCGTCTCCAGATATGGGCCTAAAACACTCTGGAGCTGCCTCTGCGCAAGACGCCAACGCCGCCTACTCAGATCAAATACACCCTGAACCCGTGTCCTGGGAGTAAATCTGGGCGAACTGATGTAATCCCCTTGACGCAGCTGGGCAACTCTTCGCTTTGCATTTTAGGCGAAGACGTTCACTTGACTGCAGAACCGCTCAGTATCCTCATCAATCATTCACGAGTTTGCGAAAACGGATAGCCCGGTAGTGTCGCGGGCGGCGCATTGGCCGAAGAATAATGGGCAATCGCCAGCACCGGCAGCATCAACGTTAAAACTGCAACAACTGCGCCAACAAGATGAGAGAAGCGGCTACTCGGAGGCTCCGGAGGGTTCTCGGAAGGACTAACAGATTCCATACAGGCGAGGTAACAATACCTAAATTGAAAACGGCAGTGACAGACCCGCGCACCTAGCAGTTTCAGCGTAGCTTACTTAAGAAATAAATCTGCAAAGAAGCCTAGGGAAACTTTAGAGTTCCCTATTGGTAATCAACTAAAACCTACCGTAACGAACGTCTGGGATATCGGTTGTGAGCTAAGCCACACAATGCACACAAGAAGTGTAAACAAATGCCTGCATCAACTTAACATTATTCTTTCTTCAATGAGGGCGATCGCCATTCCGGAAGAGAGGGGGGCGAGCTGGCTGGCCCGTGATGTGGGGTGCGGCCCTGAGGAGTGCCGGTAGTGAGCCGACATCACGCCCCGAAGCTTAGGCGGTAGAGGGGCATCATAGCGGCGACTCATTGTGATTCTAGATGCTGGCGGATGGCTCTCAGCTCGGCCAAAATTGATTTTAAAATTTCTTGGGTGGTGGTCTCTTCTGAGGGCTGTACGGTAATCGTCGGGTTTAACCCCAAAATGTCTTGAGCGAATCGCCGCACCTCGCGGGGGTGAAACTGCAAGGGCTCGTCGCGATCGCGCCGCACTTCGGGATTGAGCCGATCAGGGTCATAGGGCGGGTTGAGAATATCGAGATCGGTGTTGGCATACCGGTAGACCGAGGCCCGCGATCGCTTGATCTGCTTTTGCACGTCATCGACGGTGAGGTAAGCATCTGGCGGCAGTTCGTCAGGATGATAGTCGGCCGTTTGCGTCCCCAACTCAGAAAACCCAGTGGCGTCTTCCATAACCCTCATCATCAAAGTTGCATGTTGAGTCTACAGAGGAGATTGCAGAATCTCAAGCCAATTTTGCGCAGCTGCTAGAGGCTGTCATCATTTAGCGGCTGAGTTCTGATGCTGAAAGCGGTTCAGCCTCTAGTTTGACCAGGGAGATACTGGATGGAGCTTACGATTCACCCAGCAAATTCTCAAACTCATTGCGCAAATTGCTGAAGTTGGCGACGCGACCCACGATGAGGCTCGTTTCTTCGGCCTTTTGCAGTTCGATTTTCCAGCGTGAGACTCGATCGCCATCCTGCAGCCAAAAATTGACCATTTGGGCCGCGATCGCATCCCAATCCCAAGCCGGTTTGTGTTGAATGGTTTGGGTGGCGGCGATGAAACCATCTAGCGTGCACTGATAGCTGCCCAGGTAGGCGCAGCTGCGATCGGGCGACTGTTCGACGTGCTGCTGATGTCTGAAAAAATCCCAGACTGTGGTGATGCCGATGATGTCAAAGTTGTATTGCATAGAACTGATGATCAAACGGTTTTCTAAGGTTGAATACACCTGCCATAGCCCGAAAAAACTGACGGCCTATGAGCGCCGACAAAAAAGGCACAGGAAACTCCTGTGCCTTGCCAGCGATTGAGAAAGTGAATCTAAAAACATACGACTCACGGGCTTCTAGTGACGATAGTGAGATTTCAAATAGGTTTCCCTAACCCGGCCAAGGCCGCGACACTTGCCGACTAAAACCAGCCAACAGCCTATTCAAATCGAGACCTTGTGTCACATTTTATGGTCATCTTTAAGGCAGACTGTTCAGCGCTAACCACAGCAAAGATATTTGAACGAACTTTTGGCTGCCCGAATGATCTCAGCGCTTTATCCTAGTTCTCCCAAACACCGCCACAGATTTAGCTCCTCTGCCCCTCAGCTCCCCGGCCTTGGCAAAGGTTATGAGGGGCGCAAAACTGGGAAACGGGATGACGCCTCGCCTCCACAACAATTATTTCCTCTATGTCCTCACGTTGCTAATGACCACTGAAGGCTGGAATCGGGTCTGATTTCGGCCCTGTGACCTAGGGGGTGTCATCAATCAAACTCGAAAGCCTGACGTTAGGGGCATTACCGCGCCCGCTCCGTAAACAGCTAGAGGCTGAACCGATTTCAGCATCAGGACTCAGCTGCTAAATGATGACAGCCTCTAGCGGCCCTGCAGCCAATGGGTCATCATCGGCCCCTTACCTTTGACATCAATGATGCCTCGCGCCTCAAAGGTGTATTCGTCTTTGAGCAGCTCATAGACCGATTCGGTGACTTGAATGTGGTCGGCAACCCCTTGAGATTCCATGCGGCTGGCCACATTGACCGCATCGCCCCAAAGGTCGTAGGAGAATTTTTTGAGGCCAATGACTCCCGCGACGACCGGGCCAGTGTCGATGCCAATGCGGAGGCTAAAGGTGGAATGATCTTGCCGACGAAACTGAGCGATCGCCGCCTGCATGTCGAGGGCCATTTCGGCGATCGCCCGCGTGTGATGGGGCAGTGCGCTGGGCAGCCCACCCACCACCATGTAGGCATCGCCAATGGTTTTGATCTTTTCTAACCGGTGGCGTTCGGCAAGGTGATCAAAGGCGGAGAAGATTTCGTTGAGCAAATCGACCAGTTCGGTCGGGGGCATTGCCCCTGACAACTCGGTGAAATTAACAATGTCGGCAAAGAGAATGGTAACCGCATCAAACCGGTAGGCGATTGATTGCGTGTTGCGTTTGAGCTGGTCGGCAATCGAGGCGGGCAAGATGTTGAGCAGTAGTCGCTCGGAGCGCTCTTGCTCAACTCGCAAGGCTTCTTCAATTTCTTTGCGATCGGTGATGTCCGTTAAGAAGCCTTCCACCACGGCGGGCTGAGCCGTCGGTTCCGAAACTGGCACCCCTTTCTCGAGTACCCACTTTTCTTGTTCCCCCGTGGTCAGAATGCGATAGGTCATCTGAAACGGGCTGCCATTGGGGAGCGATCGCCGCAACTCCCCTTTAACGTAGTCGCGATCGTCTGGGTGAATCAGCTGCTCAAAGGGAAAGGCCTCGGGGCGGAGCAAATCCGCTGGAGTATAGCCCGTGAGTTCGTAGCAGCCGTCGCTGACAAACTCTAGCGTCCAATTGGCGTCGCAGTAACGCCGATAGGCCATGCCCGCCAGGTTGCCCAACAGGGTGGCCAAGGTGCGCTGGCTTTCACGAAGGGCCTCTTGCGCTTGACGACGTTGGGTAATGTCGGCGACGGTACCTTCGTAATACTGCACCCCGCCGCGATCGTTGGTCACGGCCCGCACATTTTCTGAGACCCAAATCACCTGCCCATCGGCCCGATAAACCTGTGACTCAAACTCAAACACCGCCCCTTGAGAATGTAACCGCTGCAGCATGGTGCGCCGGTGCTCTTCTTTGACGTAGAGGCGATCGATGTTGTTAATCTGCGCCATCATTTCAGCTGGGCTGAGATAGCCATACATTCTCGACAGGGCTGGGTTAACACTGAGATACCGGGCATCGGGGCTGGCTTGGAAAATCCCCTCAGCACTGTTTTCAAAAATGCTGCGATATTTTTCCTCAGCCTTTTGCAGCGCCATATCGGCGCGCCGTTTCTCTGAGATGTCGCGCGCTACCCAAATCACTCGATTCTGGGGCATCGGCGAAATAATCGCCGCGTACCAAACGGCGTTCTCAAAATCATCGAGCTCCGCCTGGCCGCTGGACTCTGCCCCCGCCTGCCGCCAATCGCCAATCGGCAGGCTGTATTCGACGCGCACGGGCTGACCGGAGTTGAGCGCTGTTTGAATGTGGCGCATAAACAAACTTGCCTGATAGGGCGGCAAGATGTCATACACCGTTTGGCCAATGCGTTCGGTGCCTGGGTTGTAGAGCAGTTGCGCCTTGGTCACCATATTCAGATAGCGGCCATCGCGATCAAACACGGTGATCACATCGGTCATTGCGGCAAACAAGGCCCGCAGCTCAGCCTCCGAAGCCCGCAGTGCGTCTTCGGCCCGATGGCGATCGCGCACTTCTGCCAGTAAGCGTTGGTTGGACTGGGTCAAGGCGGCGGTGCGCAGGTTGACGCGTTGTTCTAGCTCCTCATTCGCTCGCTGCAGAGCGGCCTCGGCTTCTTTCCGCTGGGTGATGTCCTCAACGGTGCCTTCGTAATAGATCAAGTCACCGGTACTGTCGTAGACTGAGCGCGCATTTTCAGAGATCCAGATCACCGTACCGTCTTGTCGGTAAACCTGTGATTCAAACCCGGTGACGGCGCCGTCACGCTGTAGGGTTTGGGCAAACGCTTGACGGCGCTCCGGATCGACATAGAGCTGCTGCTGAATGTTGGTCAACTCGACCGTCATGGTATCGGCCGACGGATAGCCATAAATGCGGGCCAGGGCTGGGTTGGCGCTGAGGTAGCGACCATCGGTGGTGGTTTGAAAAATCCCCTCAACGGCGTGCTCAAAGATATTGCGATATTTGGCTTCGGCTTCGCGCAGGGCCTTTTCAGCGCGATTCCGCTCGCTAATGTCAATCCCCACGGTAAAGGCCGCCCGGCCCTGATTGTATTTTTGCGCCACGATCAAAAAGCGCCGTTCGTCGCCGGCGACCTGAGCCGAGACTTCGCGATAGGCATCGGACTGCTGACTTTGAAAAAAGTCCTGCACAAAGGTGTTGAACTGGTTGCTGGTATGCAGGAAGCCAATATCCTGACCGGTAAAAGCCTCTGCCGGCATGTTAAAGGTCTGGGCTAAGTGATTGTTAACGCCGAGATAGCGCAGGTCATCGCTAATCCACGACACGATGCCAGGAACCGCATCTAAGATGGCCTGCAGCTGGTCACGGGCCGTCCTGAGCTTGGTTTCGGCTTGGCTGCGTTCGACTACCTCTGCCACTAAGGTGTCGTTTGATTCCCTGAGGGCGGCGGTTTGGGCAATGAACTTTTGATTAAGATCGCCAATTTCTGTGGTGGTGGCCTGGAGCCGCTGGTCGCGTTCGTAGAGCTGCTGCTTAAGGTCGGCAGCTTCGCGTTTAAGGTTAATGATTTCTTGCCGCAGGGCATCTTCCCCGGCACTGGTTGGGATGGCCTGATGAGATCCCGCCTCCGCCTCCGATCGCGGTAGTGATGATCGCTCAGTCATAGTGGGATGAAGTCCTGCGAACAGCCAATCAAGGTCTCAAGTCAACGTTGCTCAGCGCCTGCTGAACAACAAGCCCTCGCCTGACCCATGACCACATGTAGAGCTCGTACGCTTCGAGCCGTGGTCAAGTGAGCGAGAGGGCCCCATTATTAATCCAGGGCGCGGATGAAAATTCCGGTGATTTTATGAATTTTTGAGACCAGAGAGATGCGTGTAATCTGATGGAAGAGTCATTTTCATTGTGGCTCAGTGGGCTCGTCGATGGCGAGTAATTCGCCTCAGGCCCAATTGGGGCGACGGCGACGTGGGAAAATGTCACCCTGTGAAAAGAGATCTTTAACAAGGACGCGCGTCTGTGAAAGCGTTAGTGGTCGGCAACGGGGGGCGTGAACATGCCCTCGCTTGGAAGCTTCTGGAATCGCCAGGGATAGAAGAGATCATGTGTGTGCCCGGCAATGGGGGCACGGCCACCCTGCCGGGCTGCCGCAACCTGGGGCTCGCGCTCGACGATTTTGAGGGGATTGCTCGGGTGGCCCTGGTCAATAATTTGAGCCTCGTTGTCGTGGGGCCGGAGCAGCCGTTGGCGGATGGCATTGCTGACTACCTCAGCCAGCAGGGGCTGTTGGTCTTTGGCCCGACCCAAGCGGGGGCGCAAATTGAGGCGAGCAAAGCCTGGGCCAAAGCGTTGATGGCCGAAGCCCAGATTCCGACGGCGGCGGCACGGGTGTTTACGGATGCGGCGGCGGCGATCGCCTATCTGCAAGCGCAGCCGCTGCCCATCGTGGTCAAAGCTGACGGACTGGCCGCTGGCAAAGGGGTCACGGTCGCCCAGACGCGGGCGGCGGCGGTCGCCGCGGTGGAGGCGGCATTTGAGGGGCAGTTTGGCGCTGCCGGTCATCAGGTCGTGATCGAAGCCTGTTTGACAGGGCAGGAGGCCTCCGTGTTGGCCGTAACCGATGGCGATACCATTGTGCCGCTCATGCCCGCGCAAGACCATAAGCAAATTGGCGAAGGCGATACGGGGGCGAATACGGGGGGCATGGGCACCTATGCGCCGACTCCAGTCATTACCCCGGAAATTCTCGATAAGGTGCAGGAACAGATTCTTGAGCCCGCGATCGCTCTCCTCAAACAGCGCGAGATTGATTATCGCGGCGTGCTCTATGCGGGGCTGATGATCTCACCCGAGGGCGAGCCGACGGTGATTGAATTTAACTGCCGCTTTGGCGATCCCGAAACCCAGGTCGTCTTGCCCCTGCTAGAGACGCCGCTAGAGGAGGTCTTACTGGCCTGTGCAGAGAAGCGCCTGGCCTCGCTGCCGCCCCTGCGGTGGCGTGCGGCTTCAGCCGCCTGTGTGGTGGCCGCCGCGGGAGGCTATCCCGACAGTTACCAAAAGGGCATGCCGATCGCCGGGTTAGATGCCGCCGCGGCCAAAGGGGCTTTAGTGTTTCATGCGGGCACGCAGCTTAAAGGGGGGCACATTGCTGCGAGTGGCGGTCGGGTGTTGGGGGTGACCGCAGTGGGAGAAACCTTTGACAATGCGCTGGAAACGGCCTATGCCGCGATGGCGGAAATCGAGTTTGACACCATGTATTACCGCCGTGACATTGGCTTTCGAGTTCGCCAATCTTAAGCCAGCCAATGGGGGCTAGTCGGCAATGTTTTAGGCAGGGCGAGCGCGAAATCTCCCTACCTAAAACATCGCGACAGACTCACTCTTAAATCACGAGCTGCCCGGCTCAGAACAGGGCAGCCCTGTTTTGCCAGGGTGAGGAAAGGGCTTTAGGATTCGATGTCCTCATCTAACTTGATGCCCTGAGCTTTGAGTTGTGCCTGGAGTTCAGCTAATCTGGCTTCAGCCTGTTCGGCGCGCTGTTCGGCTTGCTGGCGAGCGAGTGATTCTTGCTGCAAAGCCTGAGCTAGCTCGCCTGGAATCAGCAGTCTTTCGTTCGTATCTTCGCGATAAAAGCCAATCAGCTGCCCCTCGGCCTGCAAGCGTAGCTGCAGGGGGGCGCTGCGACCATCTGTGATCGGATAAAACAGGCCATGTTCCAGTCGATATCCCTGAAGCTGGTTTTCAATCCACTCGCCTTTCGGATCAAATAGCCAATATTCCTGAACGCCTAACTGCTCGTAGAGCGTTTTCTTGAAGACCTGATCTTGTGCTTGGGTGCCTGGAGAGGTCATTTCAAAGATGACGCTGGGTACCTGCCCCTCTTCCCAAACCTTGTAGTTGTCTCGAGGCCCCGGTTCTACATCACAAATCACCATGACATCCGGCGCTACGCGCAGCTTGGGCATCCCCTGCGCGTAGTAGAGAAATTGATTGGCTAAGACAATGACCTGCTGCTCGGCTAAATACTGTCGTAGCACTTCCAGTGTGACTAACAAAGCATAAAAATGCGCAAAGGTTTCAGCCACCGGCTCACCGTCTGAACTGGGGTAGTCAACATCAATGTCGGAATGGGGCAGAGCAGCCGTCACAATTACAGTTCCGATACGGAGTGTTTCTATCCTAACCTCCGTTAAATCGAGCCTGAGGCAATAGGTTTGGGAAAACCGTCAATCGTTTGCATGGTAGACAGTGTGAGCGACTAGGGGCGGCGGGGAAATATCGTGCTGGTACCTTTGCTGACGGCCCTTAGGAGCCCTGATCCTGAACCATCCCAGTAGATCAGGAGGCGATGAGTAGTCACTCGCTTGTGCCGTTTTTTAACGGGGGATATCATGGCCTGGGCTCGGCTGGGTATTGCCCATAGAAGCGCTAGGATATTTAGCATTCCCAGCTTCTATGCCGTCTAGCGTTCGCCAATTTCAGCCAACGTGCCACAATAGAGGCTACTCCGGTTCACACAGCGGTTGGAACGGGGAATCTTTGCCCTGAACGGGGCATACCTGCAGTCGCTCACACGCGTTTGTCTAGGAAAAGCAGTTGGCTGGAGATAGCGTTGATCACTCTGCTCAAACAAGTTCGTGATGTCATCGTCCGCTGGTGGCGGGACTTTACCCTACAAACGCGATTGTTGGCAGGGGCTACCCTGGTCGTCTCGATATTGATGAGCGGACTGACCTTTTGGGCGGTCAATTCGATTCAGCAAGATGCTCGCCTCAACGATACGCGCTTTGGTCGCGATTTGGGCCTACTGCTATCGGCCAATGTGTCGCCCCTCGTGTACGAGGGCGATCGCGAAGAACTGGCCCGATTTTCCTACAGTTTTTATCAAAGCACCTCTAGCGTGCGATACATGCTGTACGCCGATGAAGATGGGGCCATCTATTTTGGCATTCCCTACTCAGATGCCTCAGTGCAAAACTCGCTGACCATTCGGCGCCGCATGCAGCTCCCCGACAACTACGCGCGCAACGCCAATTTACCGTTTGTGCGGCAGCACCTCACCCCCGCCGGGCAAGTGACCGACGTCTTTGTACCGATCAAATATGACGGCAACTACTTAGGCGTCTTGGCTTTGGGGATCAATCCGAACCCCACCGTCGTGGCCTCCTCTAATCTCACCCGCGACGTGGCGGTCGCTGTGTTTGTCTCAATTTGGGCCATGGTGATTTTGGGGGCCGTGTTCAACGCCCTCACCATCACCCAGCCGATCAAAGAGCTGCTGACCGGGGTGAAAAACATTGCTGCGGGCAATTTTCAGCAGCGCATTAACTTGCCGCTCGGTGGTGAACTAGGTGAGTTGATTTACAGCTTCAATGACATGGCTGAGCGCCTAGAGCGCTACGAAGAGCAAAACATTGAGGAACTCACCGCCGAAAAAGCCAAACTAGAAACCCTGATATCCACCATTGCCGATGGGGCCATGCTGTTGGATACCGAGATGCATGTGGTGTTGGTTAACCCCGCTGCTCGCCGGATTTTTGGCTGGGAAAGCCGTGAGCTGTCGGGCAACACCGTACTGCAGCACTTTCCCAACGCGGTGCGGGTACAGCTGACCCGCCCCCTCTTTATGGCTACCTCGGGCGAATCGGAAGGGATGGAGTTTCGCATCATCCTCACGGAACCCACCCGCCGCACCATTCGCGTCATGCTGAACACCGTGTTCGATCAATCGCGCGAAAATGCCAAAGGCATTGCGATTACCGTGCAAGATGTGACTCGCGAGGTGGCCCTCAACGAAGCCAAAAGCCAGTTCATTAGCAATGTTTCGCACGAGCTGCGGACGCCGCTCTTTAACATCAAATCGTTTATTGAGACGCTGCATGAATACGGTGATGAGCTGAGTCAGGAAGAGCGTCAGGAATTTCTGGAAACGACGAACCACGAAACCGATCGCTTAACCCGTCTAGTGAACGACGTGCTCGATCTGTCGCGGTTGGAATCGAATCGCCGCTATCAGTTTGGTGAAGTGGAGCTGCAGCAACCGATTGAGCAAACGCTGCGCACCTATCAGCTCAACGCCCGCGATAAAAAAGTCACGCTGCATCACGACGTTGAACCTCACCTACCGCCAGCGCGTGGCAACTACGATCTGCTCTTGCAGGTGTTTGGCAACTTAGTGGGTAACTCTCTGAAGTTCACTGAGGCGGGGGGCAAAGTGATGATTCGGGCCTATCGTTTGCCCCATCCCGACCATCCGGATAACTTAGATGAATTCATTCGAGTCGAAATCGCCGATACGGGGATTGGCATTGCCTCAGAGGATCAGGCGGCGATTTTTGATCGCTTTTTCCGAGTCGAAAATCGCGTTCACACCTTGGAAGGCACTGGCCTCGGCCTGTCGATTGTGAAAAATATCGTTGAGAAACACAGCAGCCGGGTGCATCTGGTGAGTGAGGTGAACGTGGGCACCACCTTCTGGTTTGACCTCCCCGTCTTTCAACCCGAAGAACCGAAAGTCGTCAGCCTGATGCCGGATGAGAGTGAGTCGGCAACGACGGCTCAGCTGATGTCGGCTGGCAGCAACACCGATAATTAACGACCTTGGCACCATGTTGAAAGCGTGATCTCCGGATGGAGCGATCACCCAGGGGCATTAATCTTCCGGCAAGATCCATTTCGGGGGCTGCGAGGCGCGCTCCATCATCTTTTTGCGAACGGCTTCCTCGGCCATTGACAGCATCTGATCGAGGGAGGTTTCTTCAATAAATTTTGCGGCGTTTTCTTTGTATTCCAGATTGGGGCATTTGTCCCCGAGGATGCAGCCGTTTTTACAGGCTTCAGCACAGTTAACCGTTTCCATTGCTCGTTATCCCCAACTGCTTTGTTAACGGGGCAAAATACCGCGTCGCTTCGTTACGAAAGGTATTGTTTTGTCCCTCTACAAATTTTAAGGGATCGTTACAGCCCTGTCTGCACCGGTTGCGCCGAGCGGAATTGGTGCTCTTCATCGGGCGGCGGTGATCGCCCCCGCCGTCATGCAGCAGCAGGAAGGTGCCAGCGTGAACGCTATATTGAACAGGATTATCAATTGCGATTGAGAGTTTGGGTATGACGGCAAACGTAGAGCTAGAGCAGCCTCCCATCACCTATCAAGGCCAATTCGGTGCCTTCACTATTGAAGAGACGGATCGCCAAGACGTGGTTTGGTACCGTGCGGGTCTGGCGATCGCGGCCCTGAGCTTCGGCCTCGGGACGCTCGGTATTTTGCGGTACGGCGAGGTGGACTGGGTGGTGCAGGGCGTGAGTGTGCTCTACACATTTTTCTGGCTGGGGCTGGGGCTCAGCCTGCTCAAAATCCACATTTACCTGAGGCCGCTGCATCGCCTGTTGCAGGCGTTTTGGCTCGTGGGTGGGGCGGCCTCTTTAGCGATCGCTCATTTTTCACCAGAGCCGTTTACCCTCACCGTTTACCATCAACCGACTACTTTATGGGGCGTCGGCTTTACCTTTGCGGCCCTCACCGGCATCTTTTTCAAAGAAGCCTTTTGTTTCAATCGGGTGGAGACTAAAGTTTTGACCCCGATCGTACCCTTTTTGCTATTGGGGCATTTGTTTCAGTTTTTGCCCCCCGTTTGGGAAGCGCTTTTACTAGCTTTTTGGGCAATCAATTTTGGTATTTTTGCCCTCCGGAAAGTGGTGCAGCCGATTCCCCCTGATATTGGCGACAAGAGCGTGTTCGATTATCTTGAGCAGCAGCGTCAACCCTCTGTGTCCAGCGTTTAGAGCTTTTATTAATGAGGCATAGCTCCCTGGGGGAGGGGTGTTGCCGAGACCGCTTCATCAACTTCTGCAACGTTATTGGTCATGAACTTGCCAGATGCAGCTGCTCATACGGGAGCTGCGGCACTTTACCGCCTTCGCCAGATTGAAGTTTGTCTCAAAGTCACGTTCACCCCGCGCGGTATCGGGCCAAGAGTGGTACAACAGGGGCTATAGAGACTGCTACTGCGAGTTATGAGTTCTCCTCCCCGACGGCAATCGAAACGGTCTGTTACTCCACCTGCGGTGAACTCGACCCGAATTAAACAGTCTCCCCGGGCGCGATCGCCGCTTCAGACTGCCCCAACCAACCGTGCCGCCAAACGGGTGCCGACTTTGGGGCGACGGTTCTTCGCCTGGAGCTTAGAAGTCGCCCTTCTGACTACCAGCGTGGCGCTGCCCTTTTATTTGGGCCGCCAGGCTAACCAAACCTTCGATAGTCCCAAGCGCGATCTCTCCCCGACGCTGCAGTGGGTACAAACTGGAGCGGCCAAGGCGTTGGGTCTGTCGCCGCGATCACTGCCCACGCAAGTGACACCGTTGACCAATCTGCTATGGTCTGCGGCGTTGGGGCTGCCGCTCATCTTGGTCGCTGGCCACATTTATCGGGTGGGGCGCTCGGGGCAGAGTTGGCCCAAGCAGTGGCTGGGGGTGCAAGTGCTGGCGCTAAATGGTCAGATGCCGGGCTGGCCCAGAATCATCCTCCGCGAAGGTGTGGGGAAATGGGGCTGTCCGCTGCTGGTAGCCTACGGTGTGTGGCAATTGAGTGGGGCCTTTCCCGTCATTGGCATGCTGGCAGGGCTCGGCGCGATCGCCCTCATCGGCGAAAGTTTAACCGGGCTGGGCAACCGACCCAGACGGGCCTGGCATGATTGGCTCGCGGGCACCTGTGTAGTGGATGAAGACACGGGCGCGATGATTCATCTGTCGAGTCTGTGGCACGCTGAAGCGAAGGGGCTGCCAGGGCTGGGGCGCTCAGGCCGCTGGGCTCAGGCGGTGGGGCCCACGTCAGTAGTGATCAAGCCTCACCCGCCGGGCTGGCCAGACTCCGAACTCACCCTGTCGAAGGTGGGGCTGGGCTTAGGCTTGCTGCTGACCATCGGGGGGCTAACCGGGGGCGTGAGCTACTTTGTGCTCGGGCGACCTTCGACCGCTGCGGCCACCCCCGATGAAAATTTATACGTCAACTTGGTCTCCACCCTGACCAACCCCGAGTTAGACCCGGCGGCCCGCCGGGCCGCCGTGCTGGCGCTGGGGAATCTGCCCGATGAGCGCGTGACGCCACTCTTGGTTGATCTGATTGCTCAAACCGATGATTTGCTGTGGCTCGATGCGCTGCAGCAGGCGTTAGTGGCGCGGGGCGCAGAGGCGTTTCCTTACCTGCGGCGGCTGAATCAGGGGCTCGCCGCTGACCTAAGGATGCAGGGCGAACCCACGCGGCATTACACCACCCTGATACGCTTGCAGACCACCAATCGCATTCTCACGAAATTGGTGATGCTAGAGGAGGGCGATCGCTCCCGTCCCCTCAACCTGACTCGCATGCATCTCGGGTTGATTCACGGGGGTGCTGGTGAATTTCGGCTAGTGCTCAAAAATCAAGACCTGGCGGGCATTCAATGGCAAGGGTCGGTCTTAACCCAGGCGCAGCTCCAAGGGGCGAGGTTCTATAGCCTCGGCGCTGATCATCACCCCAACACCTACGATGATCGCGTCACTAATTTCAGCGGGGCCGACCTCAGCGACGCCAATCTTTCCGGCGCCGATCTGACGTTGAGTCAACTGGTGAATGCTGGCCTGCTCCGCACCAATTTCAATCGCGCCGATCTCACCTGGGCCAATTTGAGCGGGGCCAATTTAGAACATGCCAGCCTGATTCAAACCGTGTTGGATCAGGCCACGCTGGCTAATGCTCGCCTGTCAAAAGCGGATCTGACTGAGGCTCAGCTCTCTGGGGCCAATCTGGCCGGTGCCCGCTTAGCTGCGATCAATGCTGCCGGAAGCACCCTGATTGCCGCCAATCTACAAGGCGTCTCGGCCCCCGCCGCGATTCTGACCGATGTCGATTTGAGTGGCGCTAACCTCCGCAGTGCCGACTTGACCGGGGTGACGCTGCAGGGTGCTAATCTGAGCGGTGCTGATCTGGCGGGGGCGAGCCTGCGCGATGCTGACCTGCGGGACCTGCGGCTGCAAGGGGCGAATCTGAACCAGGTCGATTTTGCCGGGGCTTTGTTCACGAATCCGACTGGGGGCGCGGACGACGATTTTGTGGCAGCGATTCCCGACCTCAGCATGGGCGACCAATATCAAGGCGTCGACTTTAGCGGCGGTCAGAATTTAGATGCCACCCAGCTCAGCTTTATCTGCACTCAAGGTGGCTTGCATTCTGCCTGTGGTGTCTCAACGCAGGAATAACGGCCCTGGTTGACTGACAAAACTTAGTCGGGTGGATATCGGAAGGTTCGAACGGTGAACTCGAAATGGCTCAATCTGCGTTTTAAGGAGCTAGGCCAAGATAGTCTCTAACAGATTACCAAGCAAGGCTTTGCCTCGCCTTCGTGCGTTGTGCATAAACTTGAAGAAGCCGAGGTAGAGTGGCCGCTTCTCTTGAGAAATGCCTCGATGAGGACGCAACCCAGAGCGTCGCAGAGACCAAAAGCCTGCCATCGTGTTGACATGAACTGCGCAAAAACCGTCACCATCTTCAGCACGGACATACTCGCCAGCACTATGACAAACGGTTTTGTGACCATAATCCCCAGCTTCAAGCGGTGCGTCAATGACGGACTCGTCGGTGTTGACCAAGGTGCCGGGAGCAATCGTGGCCTTGATAATGGGGTCAATCGTCTTCTGTTGTACGTTCTCTAGAAGGCGAATCACCACTTCTCCACTACGCTGAATCATCCCAAAGACCGGTGGCTTTTCCGTCGTCAGGGTACCGCCGTCCCGAAGCCCTTTGAGCTTCCGCCGCCGTCCCTCCCGCCCTTTTTTGGCACGGCTTCGGGATGTCCTTTGTGGCCCGCCGTCACGGACACCTCATCGCACTCAACCGTGCTGGAAAGCTGAACCTCTGGTTTCTGGTTGACCATGACTTGACGCAACTGCGTCGTCAGGGCGTGAACAGCATCTTTGTGCAAGTCCAGCTCTGGGGCAATTTGCTGATTTGAAAGATTCGGCCCCATCAGAGACAGACACCCAATCCAGACTCGCAACGGTTGATGTCGTCCCATAAACACCGTGCCGGTCAACTCATCAAACTGCTGCTCACAGCTTTTACAAACGTCGCGTTGGCGATGGGGATGCTTGTCATCTCTGCCGCGCTTGATCACTCTTGCCGTCTTGCCGTGGGGACACTCGACCGTGCCGTCAGGCCCACGCAAACGGCGTACACTTTCGTAGCCTTTAGCTTCTTCCAGCCGATGTGTCAGGCTTAGCATCGACAGGGAGCGCTCATCTCATGCGGGATTCTAGCAACGCAGCTCGTCCTAGCCCTCACACTAACTCCGCAAAACAGCTATTGAGCCTACTTTGGGCCTGCTCACCGCGGCACGGCATGTGCGGTAGCCATCGCGTCAGATTGACTTCACCGCTGTGAATCAAGGCGATGACCATCCGTAGGTAGGTCTTCAAATGACTCAGATGAGCCCATTCAGGTGATTGACCGAGCCAGTTTTCCAAGGCATGGTAGATTTGGGAGTTTTTTCACGGCATTCCAGGATGTGAGTGGTATCTAATCTTAGAATGCTGGCTCCCACCCAGCTTCTTGTCAATGCTCAGTCCCCTGAAACAAAAGCGCTTCAGCCGTTTTTGAACAACTTTTGTCAGTCAACCAGATAACGGCCATGCAGCGCACTCGTCTATCTACTCTAATTGAGTCGGTCTCCAACCAATTTGGCCGCTGGTTATATAACCCTTGGCGGCGGCTGTCTTTGGTGATTATTGGTCTGCTGTTTGGCAATTTTTTCGGCATTGCGATTTCGTCGATCGCCGGACAGGCGGCCGAACTCGATGTGGTGGTGTCAGCCGTTTTGCTCGCGGCGACCGAATTGGTCAACTGGCTGGTCTATCGCCGTCCCCCACCCGAACTGCCCCGCCGTCGAACTTTGTTTTTAGAAGTGTTGAACGCGCTCAAGATCGGTCTCATTTATAGTCTCTTTGTCGAGGCGTTTAAGCTGGGCAGTTAGGGCGTTTTTCAGAAATAATGTCCCAGATCACGGCGGTTGGGCGCTGCCCCACCCTGACAGAGAGCGCCGAGTGCTTAATGGGCTTTCGGTAGAGAGGCGGAGCCGGTCAAGCTGGCGAGAAACTGTCGCGATCGCGCCGCCACCGCCGGCCAATCTTCACGCTGCAGTAGCGCTTGGGGAAATAAGCTGCTGGCCACCCCGATCGCGATCGCCCCCTGTTCTAAATAGGTGCGGCCATCTGTCAGCGTGATCCCCCCAGTGGGAATGAGCGGAATATGGGCCAGCGGGCCTTGCAGATGACGAATATAAGCCGGCCCCCCCAATGCCTGGCAGGGAAACACCTTGACCCCCATGGCCCCCAGTTGCCAGGCGGCCATGATTTCAGTCGGGGTCAGGGCACCCGGCACCATGGGAATGCCGTGGTGCTGGCCCAACTGCATCAGCGCTGTCTCCGTATGGGGCATCAAGCTAAACTGAATTCCCGCTGCGATCGCATCCTGCAGATCCGGTATCGATAGCAGGGTGCCGCCCCCCACCAGACAATCCTCTGGCAAGGTGGTGCGCAGCTGATTAACCAAGTCGCCAGGGCGATCGCTGGTCCACGTCACTTCGAGGAGACGAAAGCCGCCCTGCACGACGGCTTGCGCCATCTGAATGCCGGTTTCTAAGCTGGGAGCCCGCAGAATGGCGATCGCGCGATGCTTTCTCAACGCCG
Organism: uncultured Halomicronema sp.; assembly: GCA_937899725.1. Taxonomy (GTDB): domain Bacteria; phylum Cyanobacteriota; class Cyanobacteriia; order Phormidesmidales; family Phormidesmidaceae; genus Halomicronema. Next base: position 89,401 of record CALCCA010000041.1, on the reverse strand, counting down.
CCAACCAAGTCGCTCTGTCCATCACTGCTACCCAGCCCAAAATCTCCACCATAGCTTGTGAGCCAACTGGGCTAAACAGTGGCAATGCGCCGACAGACTACCGGAGTAAGAGGAGTTCCGTTAAGATTCAGAAGTAGCTAGGTTAACGATGACGCCGCTCGTGGGTGACACTGGCTGGTCAGCCCTCATCCCTTGGTTTGAGCGGCTTCCATCTTCACCGTTGACACCTAGCTATAGAACGCCTCACGCGCTACAGCCACCCGCTGTTCAGATATTGATGCTATGACGCTGCCCAACGCTTCCGAACGAGCCCTCGAACAGGCCAAGTTGCTACTGGCAGAGTACAGCTTTGACTTGAGCGGTTTTCGCGTCGGCGAGCTCATGGCCATTTGGCAAGAGCATCTTAAAATCGAGCCCAGCTGGATTCGGGCGGCGGTGCTCGAAGCGCTTTATCAGGGCCGATATAAAGCATTTTCAGTCGAGCAAATTTTGCAAGGTTGGAAGCGGCGCGGTCATCCCGTGCGACATTTCAACAGTGAATTTGAGCGGATTGTATTTGGGCCGATTGACCCGCTCATTAGCAAGTATGCGCCGCTGACGGGCCGCCGCCCGTCTGAACTGATGGCCCCTCAATCAACTACTCGTCAGCCCACGCTGCCCCCTACGACCAGCAGCGAACCAGTGACCAGCAGTGAACCGGTGGCATCGCCGCCGGAACCCCCGATCGCGCCTTCCCCTGACGTCACCGACTCGGTGGAGCCAGCGGAGCCAGATGCGGCGGCGGTGCCGACTCCCCCCACGACGCCTAGTGAATCCCGCTTAGTTGTCGCCCCGACCCCGGCATCGGCAGCTGAACTGCCTCAACCGGTCTCACGCTTTCACCAACCGGCACCGATTCAAAAATTCACCCCTCAGTTGGAAGCCTCAGAGTTTTACCATCGCCTGCAGTCCGTTGCTAGAGATTTTTAGGCCAGTGGTCTGCGCTCGGCGTATGCAGTTGCTTGGGCCGGCTATTGATCTGGAACTGACGGTGGGGAGCGATTAGCCGCTGCCTGCCTGCTGCCTGCCGAATTCTTCTATGCCTCCAATTTGGTGGGCGATCGCTCATTTTCCTCCAGCCCTCTAGCAACGCTTGAGACAATCTGCCTGCGTGGGGCAATGGTTGGTCACCTCACTCCTGGGCAAACTGCCGCCCAATCCCCGTCAAAACCGATACAGTAAAGAAAACGTAACGTTTTCGACAAAGGCAGAGGCAACGATATGCGCGTAATTCTCATGACCGGCAAAGGCGGAGTCGGCAAAACTTCTGTTGCCGCAGCGACCGGTTTACGTTGCGCTGAGGTGGGCCACAAAACTTTGGTGCTGAGTACCGACCCAGCTCACTCTTTAGCCGACAGCTTTGATATGGAACTGGGGCACGATCCTCGCCCGGTGCGGCCCAACCTGTGGGGGGCGGAACTCGATGCGCTGCGAGAGCTAGAAGGCAACTGGGGCGCGGTGAAACGCTACATCACGGATGTGCTGCAGGCACGAGGCTTGGATGGCGTCGCCGCTGAGGAACTGGCCATTTTGCCGGGCATGGATGAGATCTTTAGCCTGGTGCGCATGAAACGACACTACGACGAGCGCGAATATGACGTGCTTATCATCGACTCGGCTCCCACCGGTACCGCGCTGCGATTGCTGAGCCTGCCCGAGGTGGCTGGTTGGTATATGCGCCGCTTTTACAAACCGTTTGAAGCGGTTTCAGCCGCATTACGCCCCCTGGTTGAACCGCTTTTTCGCCCAGTGGCAGGGTTCTCTTTGCCGACCAAAGAGGTGATGGATGCCCCCTATGAGTTTTATGAGCAGCTAATCGAGCTGGAAAAAGTACTGACTGATCCGACAACGACCTCAGTGCGGCTGGTGACCAATCCCGAAAAAATGGTCATCAAAGAATCGCTGCGCGCCCATGCCTACCTCAGCCTTTACAACGTAGGCACGGATTTGGTGGTGGCCAATCGCATCATTCCCGACTCGGTCGAAGATCCTTTTTTCCAACGGTGGAAGGATCAGCAACAGCAATATCGCCAAGAGATTCACGAAGATTTCCACCCGCTGCCGGTGCGCGAGATTCCGCTCTATTCGGAAGAAATGTGTGGCATTGCCGCCTTAGAACGGTTGAAAGACACCCTGTATGGTGATGAAGACCCGGCCCAGGTGTACTACGAAGAGAATACGCTGCGCGTGGTGCAAGATGGCCGCGACTACAGCCTAGAGGTCTATTTGCCGGGGATTCCGAAGGATCAGGTGGAACTGAGTAAGTCGGCGGATGAACTGAATATTCGCATTGGTAACCATCGCCGCAATTTGGTGTTGCCGCAAGCGCTGGCGGCGCTGAATCCGGCGGGTGCCAAGATGGAAGATGACTACTTGAAAATTCGCTTTGCTGACGTTTCTTAAATCGCGATCGCGGTGGTTGAGATCGCGAACCGGGTATGCCAGTTGTTCGGGGTCGCGATTGCTCAATTGCGCCCGACCGTGCTGAGGCGATTGTCGAGCCAGAACCTGCCGGTATGTTCTGAGCAGATTTAGCGAGCAACCTCGATTTTGTCGCCACCCAGCATCGACAAGCGCCGCCACTGCGAGGGGCGTTGATGCTGGAAATCGCTCAAGAAACGCTCAACAACAGGCTAATGCCGAAGATGGCCAGTAGAATCAGCCAGACTCGATAGCGCTGCCAAATGATTTGCGGGGTGAGGGCAACGCTGGGCGATCGCGAGGGGATGGCTTGGGCTCTCGCTAACTCAGCCGTTGTCGATTGATAGAGGGTGCAGGTTTTGGCATGGGGCCGCTGCGGAAACGTGCAAGAATCATCGGCATGATAGGCACAGGTGAGGCATAGCACTTCGCCAGTTGTCGTCTGATGCAGCTCAATGCTGGGATGACCGTGCGCTTTGAGCTGCAGTCCACAACTACTACAGGCCAAATCCGTCGGTTTGACCTGATTTTCACAACGGGGACAAAGCGGCATAATCTTTCATTCCGAAACCCGTTTGTATCCTAGCGCGAGGGCTCATTGGTCACGGGAAAGCGCCGCACTTGAAATTCCTGAGATGTTTCAAAGGTGTATTCAAACCCGAGCGCATGGTCGAATCGCGTATTAATCTCAGCCAGATCTGCCTCAGGAATCGAAAACCATTCTTCGCGGGTGCGCCAGCGAATGACAAAAATTACCACCTCTGGATCATCGGGGGAAATCCAGGTTTCTTTCGAGATAAAACCGGGATATTGCTGCAGTGCCGCAGTCCAAATTTCGTCATCAAGCTGAATGTAGCGCTCTCGCTGGTCAGCCGGCATACGAAATTTCAGCCATTCAATTACCATTTCGTTCGTCACACTCACAATGCAAAGGCGGGGTTTCCCCTGGGTCGCTGAACTTCGCGAACCGTTAGCCAGCGGCGCGTTGCCCTGAGTCGCCGGTTCGCCGGGTCAGCGTCGGGGTTCGGTTGTTTAGACAGGTGCTTTGACCAATCTTTGTCACAATGTAACGGTAATTTGGGTGCACAAGCACCGGTCTCTGGGAGGCAATATGGAATCCAACAGCCTGCTGCGTCAGTTACTGATGATTGGTATCGGCACGACGTCATTAGTGACCGAACGAATTCGCCAGGTGAGCGACGAATGGGTGCGAGAAGGGAGCATCAACCCCGAACAAGCCAGTCGCTTTGTGGATGATTTTATGTCTCAGTTTTCGGGTGAGTCGGCGGCGTTTGATGAACAAGTGCAGCGCCAGCTGAGAAACGTCTTGCAGGATCTGGGCGTGCCCCGCCAGGCTGAAATGGACGAACTGCGCGGCCGCCTTGATCGCCTCGAGCGGCAAGTGCGAGATTTAGAAAACAAGATGTGGCGCTAGCGCGGATAGCGCTGGGCGCTTTGGGCCGTCATCACCGCCCCAAAGCAGCAACGTTGGTGAGCCGAGTTCACTCCTGCTACAGCCCGGTGCTCTGCCTGTTGTGTAGGCACGACTCTTCTACTGCTTCTGTCTCCTCGGCCCCTGCTCATCGCTCAACCTAGCGAGGGGGGACGGCTGCTGGGCAGACTCTGTGGCATGAAAATCCTCGATGGGTAATGATATCTCGGCTATCTTGGCCTCAAATCTCGGTAGGATGTGGATGATCTATGCCAAGCTCGAATGGCAGCCTGGCTATCGGTGATTTTAGGAGAGGGCGTCGTGCGAGATATTCTAATCAGCTTTGCAGTGCTGGCAGCGTTTTGCGTAGTGCTGTTGGTGGCTCAGGTGACTGGCGGCCAGACCGAGGCGATCGCGGCCAATCTGACCGCACCTGACGCGGCAGTCGTGACTGAGACCCAAATTGCTCAGGCCGCTGAAGATTTGACAGCAGAGGAAGAGACGATGTCAGAGGAGATGTCTGAAGAAATGACTGGTGAAGAAGCCTCTACGGAAGCAACGCTCACAACCACAGAGTCGGGGCTGCAGTACGAAGATATTGTCGAAGGTACGGGAGCGATGCCTCAGTCGGGTCAGCGAGTCACCGTTCACTACACCGGCACGCTAGAAGATGGCACTAAGTTTGACAGCTCACGCGATCGCAATCGCCCCTTTTCATTCACCATTGGCGTTGGCCAGGTGATTAAGGGGTGGGATGAAGGCGTCGCTTCAATGCGGGTCGGTGGACAGCGCAATCTGATCATTCCTCCTGAATTAGGTTATGGCTCGCGGGGAGCTGGCGGCGTGATTCCGCCTGATGCGACGCTGCTGTTTGACGTTGAGCTGCTCCGCATTGGCTAATCATTGAGTCTTGGGTCGTGAATTAATAACAACGTGCCCTCAGCCTCAGCTTAGGCACCTATCAGAAACCGCTGCTTACATTAGTCAGTAGCGGTTTTGTTTTGGGATAACGCCTGAGCAGCCACCTCGCGCCCCACAGCTCAGTTATGCAACCTTGCCGGTTTCGGCCATGCCCCTGACCCGTTTTGACCTTCTTTGCCGCTAGTTTCCCGCTTATCTTGGCGATATCAGGTTCAGTTCACCTCACGCCCCCAAGGAGACTAGACTCATGCAAGTTCTTAAAGAGATTAAGCTCGGTCGTTTGGTTTTGGCGATTGTGATAACAGTGCTCATCGCTGATACGGTGCCCCACCCAAATCTTGCTGCTGGTCTTCTCGCAAATTCTTTGGGCCAACTGCCAGCTGAGGCCGCTGCCGCTGAATCCTCCAAAACGGCGATCGCGGAGCCTGTGCGCTAGAGTCGAACAGAGCTGGTTGGATGAGATGGCTGATTCAGCGACGATGTTTGATCAGATGGTGACTGCCATTGCGGCCTTAAGCCCGGCCAACCCGGTGACTTTGATTGCGATTGATGGCTGTGGCGGCGCTGGCAAATCGACTCTAACGGGTCGCTTAAAGACGGCCCTAGCGGCGCTCAGCATTGACGTTCAGGTTGTGCATTTTGACGATTTTTACCGATCCTCTTCTCAACGGCAGGCGGCCACGTTAGCGGAGCCCAGCGTGATCGGCCCCAACTTCGATTGGCAACGACTGCGTGAAAGCGTTCTGCTCCCACTGCATCAGGGCCATGCGGCTAACTATCAAAAATACAATTGGGCCACCGATGCCCTCATGGGCAAGCCGTTTCACATCAAACCAGTCGGCGTTGTCTGCGTCGAGGGCGTCTATTCGAGCCGCCCAGAACTCGCCTGCTTTTACGATCGGCTCATCTGGGTGACTTGTCCTCGAGCGGTGCGACTTCGCCGTGGCCTCGAACGCGACGGCGAGAGTGCCCGGCCACTCTGGGAAGGGGAATGGATGCCCCAAGAAGATCAATACGTGCGAGACTATTGTCCGCAAGCGCAAGCTGATTGGGTGATCGATGGCGCTGATGGCGACAGCTGTTGAAGTTGTCAGGCTCCAGTAGGAACCCGACGATTTCATCCGAACATCTCTGTAACGACTCGTAATTGACCCTATTCTCTATGCGCTAAGCGCTTTCTAAATCTGCCAATACTTGCTGAACGCGCTGTTTGAGCGATCGCACCGCCGCTCGCTGGCCAATCAGCTTGGCCTGTTCGATAAACTGCGGTAGCTCACGAATCGGTAGTTGTGGAAAAGTCAGACTCTGCTCAGTTGTGGCATAGTCAGATTGAGTCTCGTTCAACTGGTAAATCGTCAGCACACCGTTCTGTAATCGCCAGATTTCAGGAATTCTCAATGCCACATAAATCGGTAACTTGTTGAGCGACGAATTGCTGTTATCCACCTCAACGACTAAATCAGGCGGCGGATGAACCGCAAAATCTAGCGTGTCGATACCCCGCACCACTGATTCATGCTGAATGTAGAAGCAGCCATCGGGCTCTAATCCCTTTTTCTGAACAGCATTTTTCATCGTCAACGAGCCGAGACTGCGAAACTCTAGCTCCAATTCATCAACGATCGCTGCTAAAAACTGGTCGAACAATCGAGTCGGCTCTTCATGTCCTGCTAAAGGAGCCATAATCTCCAAAATCCCGTCACAGTAGGCGAATCGCTGGTGTCGCCCTTCTCCCGTTTCGGCTAACAAACGCTCGTAGGTTTCCCAGCTAACACCCTGCAGCAGTATCCGCGTTTCTGTTTCACGCTCAGTAGTCGGGGTTGAGTGAATTTGAGAGGAGGCAACCGTCATGGTCTTTCCCAAATGTTGCAGTCTGTGTTTATCTTAGTTCCTGCATCTTCGGTCACAGATCTAAGCAGGAGCCTGCGCCAAATTGCGGAAGCGGGTATACTGCGGTTCAAACAGCAGCTTTACCGTGCCGGTGGGGCCATTGCGATGTTTGGTGATGATGATTTCGGCAATGCCGCGATCAGGTGTGTCGGCATCGTAATATTCTTCGCGATACAGCATCATAATGACGTCGGCATCCTGCTCGATCGAACCACTTTCGCGTAGGTCGGACATCATGGGACGTTTATTGGTGCGCGATTCGACGCCCCGGCTCAGCTGCGAGAGTGAAATGATGGGGACATTGAGTTCGCGAGCCAGACCTTTGAGCGATCGCGTGATTTTCGACAATTCCTGTACACGGTTGTCACTGCTGCCTTCCATCAGCTGCAGGTAGTCAATCAGAATGAGCCCCAAGGCGCCGCCTTGTTCGGCCTGGAGTCGCCGTGCCTTAGAGCGCATCTCGTTCACCGTAATGTTGGGGGTGTCGTCAATAAACACCGGCATTTCCGAGAGCTGGTTGATGCCCTGCCCCAGAATTGTCCATTCGTTGGGATTCAGCCTGCCGGTGCGGAGGCGGCTGGTTTCTAACGCTAATTCGCTAGAGAGCAGACGATAGACTAGCTGCTGTTTTGACATCTCTAAGCTGAAGATCGCCACCGGCAGCTTTTGGGTGCTGGCGATATTCCGAGCAATATTCAACACGAAGGCGGTGTTGTGGACGCAGATGTCATTGGCCACAAAATTATGCGTGTGAGGAATCGTCAGGTCATAGACTTGCTTGGCTCCTTGCGGCGTGATGGCCACGATTTCGTCCCAGTAAACGTTGCTGGTGGCGATCGCCTGCAGTTCTTCATGCTCTAAGACAGTGGCTAGCGCAAATAGGCGATCGCGGCTCAAAGCGCGTTGGCCAACGTGAATATTGCTCGTGTTCTGAAAGCCGGCTCGGGTCGCCAGCGATCGCCAAGTCTCTGGGCCTTTCGCCGCTCGAATTTGTTCCCAAACTTCGACAGGAATCAGGTCACGGTTAGTCTGGTAGCGACGACCCGAGAGGGCATCGGCAGCTTTCTGCAGGGCTGCTTCTTTGCCCCAGATGCCAATGTCGGCGATGAAGGTTTTGATGGCGTTAGCGTCGGTGATATCAAGTTGCCAAGCGGGTCGTCGGGTGGCTTGGTATTTGACAGAACGGGCCTTGAGATGGGCAATGACGCCAAATCTCAGCAGTAAATGTTGGATCTGCCGCACCAGCGTTTCACTGACGCTCGCAAACCCGAGCTGCACCTGACCGCTGGCGAGCACGGTAGCCCAGCCATCAGTCGCAAAGAGGCGGTTGAGAAAAAGGGCAAGCTGGGGTTTTTCTAGCTGAAAGACTAAGGCCGGAATCGTCTTCGTGTGGGCTGATTGGCCCCATAGCCCGACCTCCTGCAGCCACAAAGTCAGAGTGTTTTGACTCATCCAAAGAATGGTGGCCAGCCCCTGGGGAGCTAACTGCTCGGGCGGCACCTGCAGTACCTGACAAAGCTGTACGAAGGTGTCGGGATGCGGCGCACAGGCTCCTTGCTGCCATAAAGTCACCAGCCCAGGACTGACATTTAACTGCTGCGCTAACCAGCGAGCCGGTCGCTTAGCGGTCACTAAATGTTGGCGTAGCGCGGTGCCAAAGCGCTGTCGCTGTTGTTGCACCTCAGCGTTGTCAGCTGTGACATGAAAGGTTGAGGTGCGTTGACCGTGAGAATTCTCTTCGCGAATCTTGACGCCGGGGAATTGCAAGGCGGCTTCGATGAAATCTGTCTGCAGCTGAGGATTCTCATTGGTGAACTGAGGCGCTGTTTGCATTAAGCAGCCGTCACCAATTAGGTAAGCCAACAGCTTGACTTGATGAACTGGGAGCGTTTTGGTCCCAAATACCGGGAGCTGCCGAGGAACCGCAATTTTGTCGCCGACCTGCAGATCGCCCAGAGATCGCCAACCCGACAACGTTAGATAAGGATGACTCAGGGTCGTCTCGATGACGCGACCAGTACTCGTTTTGACTTGGTAGACGGGCTTAATGCCGTCATCGACATAGGCGCTGGGTTGAGTTTGGTGAAACTGCCAATTAGTTCCCAACGTGAGTAACTGGGCAGCTTGGGCCTGATAAATCTCGCCAATTGTTTGAAGACTGCCATCCGCGAGCAAAATTTCAGCATCGGCGCTTAAGCATTTGCCCATGGACGGTCTCCCCGCCGCGATAATCAGGTCAGATCGCTGAAATCCCTGAGTCATCGCATCCAGATCATAGAAACCGCAGGGAATCCCTGGCAGCACGATGCCCTCAGCCCGCTCTTCGATCTCGGCAAAGGTTTCGATCAGGATATCAGCAGTTGAAGTCAGGGCTTGCTGAGGGCGCTCTTGGGTAATAGCAAAGAGCTTTTGCTCAGCCTCGTCCAAGGAAAGTTCTAAGGGCTGTTCGGCCTCAAACCCGAGCTGCGAAATTTCGCCGCCGATTTGAATTAGTCGCCGCCGCACAAACTTTTCCATCACCAGGGTGGCGTACTGGTCGATGTTGGCCGCGCTAAGGGTGCGGTCGACCAGTTGAGCGATGCGACTTTGGCCGCCAATTTTTTCGAGCAGCTCGCGATCTTTGAGCCAGGCAGTGACCGTCATCAGATCGGTGGGCAGCCCCTTGGCGTGCAGTTCCGTCGCGGCGCGGTAAATCGTTTTGTGAGCGCTGATGTAAAAGGCGTCAGGGTTCAAAATCTCCATCACGCGCCCGATCGCCTCTGGATCAAGCAGCAACCCGCCCAGGATGGCCTCTTCAGCATCCACGTTTTGGGGCGGTAGGCGATCGCTATAGCCCTGAAAATCGAGATTCTGAACCATCAGCCGCTCCGCTGTGAACGATTAAGTATTCCTTACCGTAGCGGATTGTCTACGGGAATGGAACATCTGTTTTAGGGCTGCAGGAGCCAACGCCGGTTCACAGTGGAAGCCGAGCCAGTCAGTCTGATTTCGTCGCAAAGGGAGCGGGATAAAGGCGCGCCACTCTGAACTGCAGGTGAGTAGTCTGCTGCTCCCAGGTGAGCTTTTCGATCACGATATCGGCGTGGGCCAGCCAGTGCTCATCCACCAGGCACAGCGGTACATCAAGCGGAAAGATGCGGTAGCCCTCTTTATGGATTTGGTGGCGATCGTCGATCGCTAGCCGCGCCGGGTAGCCCTGTGAGGGTTTGAGCTTGAGAATCGTATTAACTTCGCACGGCATGCCCATGGCAGTTTTCGTAGATGAGGGTGAACAGTTATCCCCATTCTCAGCGATCAGATAGCCGATGCCCTGTCGGCACGGCAGGGAACTCTAAAAGCCAAGGCAGCTTTGTCACGGTGTCGAGCATCAAACGTGCCCGCCGTCTAGCCTGTCAGAGCATGGTATGCGTCACGTTGCCCCGGCGGACGTCAGTCGCATGACGGTATCACAAGGGAGGCGTGATTTAAATCTATGGCTGATGCGGTGAAGCGCACACATTTGCGACCGCAAAACTATCGGTAAGGGCTGTTTCTATTAACAGCAAACACACACAGAGCTCTGCCCCCATGAAACTCACCTATCGCGGCATTTCCTTTGTTTCCCTCGTGGCGGGTGTCTCCACCGTTGAAACTGAGCAAAGCGGCCTCTTTCTCGGCAAAAGCTATGCCCTCAAACAGCCGCCAACGAACTATCGCCAAGCCTCTCCAGAACTCGTCTACCGGGGCGTGCGCTACAGCCGCTAACGGCTTGCACACCCACCCTGATTGCCTAACAGTCCACTCAACTCAAAGCAACCCCCTCGCCCCTAAGGAGAACTCCCATGACACCCGAACAACTGCAAGGTCTATGGATTTGCCTGACGATCTCTGTATCAACGGCGGTAATCTGTCCCGCTGTTTTGTGGGTCTTGCCTGATCGCTCGGCAGTCTAAGCCATCCTTTCTGAGGCCCCATGGCCTCTGCTTAAACCCCTTAATCTTCCTGGAGTCACGCACCATGCAACTCTCTTTTCGCGGTCAATCTTACGAAACCTCTACCCCCGTGGTTGAAGCTACTGAAACAGATGAAACGGGTACTGCTCTCGGCAAGCAGTCTGCCAAAAAGCAGTTCAGCCTCCGTCACCGACAGCAGCCTACGACTGAACTGATCTATCGCGGCGTTCGTTATCGCCGCTAAATCATTTCTCAACTTCTTTCCTGAAACAGAACAACGACAGCTTTCCTGAAACAGAACAACGACAGCGAGTCTGCCTCCTGACCAATGGTCAGGAGGTTTTTTTATGGCATCTCGAAGCGCTGGTGATCGCCCTCACCAGGGTTCAGGTTTATTGAGGTCAAGACTCAGTTTTCTCAGGTAGCAATTAAGTCAGGCTTATTTGGCGGTCAGGGAGGGCTCAGGGGCGGGCCGCACTATAGAAATCAAGCTGATGAAACAACTAACCCCCTTTAAGGAGTTCACACACCATGAAACGCATTGCCCTCGCCCTGACTGCTTTGACCGCTGTTACTCTCGCCATTGCGCCCGCTAGCTACGCCGCTCCCGATTTTGATGAGTTGCGTCAAGAGAACTTAGAGAAAGACGCCGCTAGCTTTGACCAACTCCGTCGCGAGAACCTAGAGAAAGACGCCGTCACTGAAATTCAAGTCAAGACCATGCGCTTTGACGACTTGCGCCGTGAGAATCTGGACAAGGATGCCGTTGATTTTGACGAGCTCCGTCAAGAAAACCTGGATAAGGATGCGGTAGTTGAAATCTACGTCAAAGGGGTTGATTTTGATGAGCTACGCCGCGAAAACCTCGACAAGGACGCGGTCAATTTCGATGAACTGCGCCGCGAGAATCTAGATAAAGATGCCGTGGTTGAGCTGCAAGTGAAAGGCGTTGATTTTGATGAGCTGCGTCAAGAGAACTTAGATAAAGATGCGGTTGATTTCGATGAGCTGCGTCGCGAGAACCTGGACAAAGACGCCGTGATTGAGATTCAGGTGAAAGGCGTTGATTTTGATGAGCTGCGCCGTGAGAATCTAGATAAAGATGCGATCGACATTGATGAGTTGCGCCAAGAGAATTTAGAGAAGGGCAGCAAGTTTGACGAACTGCGTCGTGAAAACCTGGACAAAGATGCGGTTGACTTTGATGAACTGCGTCGCGAAAATCTGGACAAAGACGCCGTGATCGAGCTGCAGGTGAAAGGCGTTGATTTCGACGAACTGCGTCGCGAGAACCTGGATAAGGATGCCGTCAATTTCGATGAGCTACGTCGTGAAAATCTGGACAAAGACGCCTTAACCAACCCAGTCGTGTAGACCACACTACCTGAGCCTGATGGCTCCCGATAGGAGTGAAAAATTGACCCATCAAACTCGGGGAGTGTTACCGTCACTTCCCGAGTTTTTGTCGTGGGATGGTTGCAGGGTATCTGTTTTCGTCGTCTGCGCTGTTTGGGGGCGATCGCCAATACTCAACCCGTTTACAGCCGCGAGGCCATCAACGATGCTCGCCTGATTGTCTCACCGCTAAAAAACTGGCCTGACTGACCCTACAGGCGATTTCTCGCTTTGATGCGCAGATAGTCTTCTACCAAGGGTTCCGAAATTTTATCGGCAGGCGCATCCAGCACCAGCACGCCACTCTGCTTGAGGCGAGCAAAGGCGATCTGACGCTGGGCGAGCAGGTCGAGGGCCACGGCTCGGCTGTAGGCTCCTGTCACGTCATCCGCAAAGGCGTGGGCCTGATCATCCACCTGTGGGTCTCGCAAGGTGACACAAAAGGGTAGATGTCGGGCTTTGAGTCGGGTGAGAGCGGTGAGCAGCTCTGCCGAAGCCGTTTGATCCACGAGGTCGGTGATGACCACCACTAAGGCGCGGCGAAACTGTTGGGTCGCGACGGTAGTCATCGCGCCGAGATAGTCAGACTCCAGCAGGTCGGGTTGCAGGGGGGTGAGCTTTTCGAGCAGGTGCTGTAGGTGGGCGCGACCACCGGTGGGCGGCACCCAAGTGCTCAGGGTGCGGTCAAACACGCCGACGCCGACGCGATCGCCCCGGTGCAGCCCCGCTAAGGCCAGCGATAGCGTCGCGTTTAAGCCCCAATCAAACCGCGACAGTCCTTTCACATTGGCGGTCATCAAGCGCCCGCGATCAAGCAAGATGATCAGCGACTGTTCTCGCTCGGGCTCTAGCACCCGAATCAGGGGGGTGCTGCGGCGGGCCGTGGCTTTCCAGTCAATGAAGCGCGGGTCATCGCCGATCGCATATTCGCGCAGCTCAGCAAATTCGGTGCCGATGCCGATGCGTTTGCGCTGACGCATGTTGCCCGTTGATTGGATAGCGAGCTTAATCGAGAGCGATCGCAACCCGATCAGGTCGGGATACACGGCCACAGTCTGCGCGGCGGGCACCGTCCAACTGCGCCAGGCCAACCCCCAAGGCCCTCGCTGCCGCAACTGCAGGTCGCCCCACTGATACTCACCCCGCTGAGTGGGCAATACGTGATATGTAATTTCTTGCGTGGTTTTGGCGGGCAGATCGACCGTCAACGGCATGGGTACTTCGTCAAAGTCCACAGGATAGCGATCGAAAATCTGCAGCTTGGCCGCTGCCTTAGGTGCCGATACTTCAATCGTGACCGGGTTATCGCGACCGATGGAGAGACGGGGGAGTTTGGTCCGAGTGGCGATCGCCCGCTGCTGACCATTCACCTGTGCCCAATCCACCAGCATCACCAGCAGCATGACGCCATCAAACACCAGCATTCCCTCTAGGGGAAACGAGAAGATATTTTGTGTTGGTGCCAGGGCATTGAGGGCTGTGGCCACGACGCCCCCGGTGGCAAGCAGGCCATAGAACTTAAGGGTTGGAGTCATCGCGATTGGCCAATAGCGTCATAGGACAAGGCAGCAATGTGAACGAAATAGGTTTTCTCAATCTCAGACAAGCTGCGCTCTCCATCAGCATATCCTCCATAAATCTAGAATTCTTGACATTTGCCCCCATAAATCTGAACTGAGCCCTGAAGAAACCTGAAAAAAACGGTATTCCCCTCACTCATCAACTCTTTTAAACTTCAATCAAGTTTGTTTGAACAGACCTGAAAGTCTGTTTTTCAAATTCAAGAAGAAATTCTAGACACTTGGAATAGCTCGTCTCTTGATTAGCGCTACGTCCTCTATTTTGAACATATTTCTTCATTTCGTTTGAAGTGACTTTTGTTTGTAATAGCCTGCGCTATGTGGTGGAGCCAGAGTTTAGCGGAAGATCATGTTGAGGGGTGATAATGCCTGTATCCAACGCCGATTTTGTAGAAGAAGATTTCAATTTCAAGAATATCGAAAGTACAAAGAAAATAGAGGTCGAAAGCAACGCTCTAACTTTCGGTAATACTGTATACCAAATCAGCAATATTTCTCGTGTGACAGTGCGAAAATGGAAGCGCATCGAAAAAGATGTTTTATCACCTTTTTTTATACTATTTTTGATTGCTGTCGGCACAGCTCTTTCTGTATATCTGCCAGAGCCAAGAGACAAAGTAATTTCGCTTCTAGTCATTCTCGTAGGTCTCTTTTTGTTCTTTGATGAAAAGCTCAGAAGCCCTACATACATATACTTGCTGGTGATTGAGCTGAATTCAGGTAGTGTCAGATATTTTGCAAGTAAAGACATCAGTTTTCTAGAAGAGGCAGTTTTAGCGCTGTACAGAGTAATTGAGAATCCTTACAACAACTCAAGCTTCACAATCAGCTTTTCAGACAACAGGATTATACATAATAATTCTGTCACTATAGGAGGTGATTTGCTAGGTACCTTATTCAATAATGATGCAGTCCAGAATGTGTATGACAACTGTCAAAGAAGTTAATTTCATCTCCAAGGAGTCAAATCATGGGCAATTCGTTTGATCACTCTATCAAAATCAACGGCAACGTTTCAGGTGAATTTTTTAACAATGGGGCTGTTAAAAACATGCTCGCTGAAAATATGCACGTTAATAATACGACTAGTGCTGAATCTGGTAACTCACTAGAAAAGCAGCTTCGACAAGATTTAGAACAAATGCAAATTTGTTTAAAACAACTTCAGAGCCACAACCCTGATGCGGGTCAGGCTGAGGCTAATGATGTGCTCACGGCAATGACACCCAAATCAGTTAAAAAACGACTTGTTGCCGCAATTGCCTCCGGTGGCAAAGTTGCTATCTCAGAATTTCTTGATAACGCTTATGCCAGGGTGGTCATGGCCACAATTGAAAGCTGGCGCAGTTAGTTGATGCGCGATCGCGTCATCGGGGCACGGCAACTTGCTTGAGCAACGTGTTAATGACCTTATCGGTAGTGAGGCCGTCGAGTTGGGCTTCGGCTCCCAAAATTAAGCGGTGGCGCAGCAGTGGGGCGGCCACCGCTTTCACGTTGTCAGGGGTGACATAGTCTTGGCCCTGGAGCCAGGCGTGGGCTTTGCTGGCCTGCAGCCAACTCACCGACGATCTCGGTGAGGCCCCCAGCGAGAGATCTGGCGATTGCCGCGTCTTGTGGGTTAGGGCCAGGAGATAGTCCAGAATATTTTCTTCAACCTTGAGCTGTTTGACCGCTTGACGCGCCGCTAAAATTGCCGTGTCTTTGATAATGGGCTTGAGGTTTTGAATGTTGACGCGCCGCGCCTCAAAGCCTGACTGCGTATTTTGCAGCATTTGCTTTTCGGCCTGGGGGTCAGGGTAATTGACCACCAGTTTGAACAAAAAGCGATCGAGCTGCGCCTCGGGCAGCGGATAGGTACCCTCAAATTCCAGCGAGTTTTGAGTGGCGATGACCCAGAACAAATCGGGCAGGCGGTGCCCCGTGCCATCCAACGTAACCTGCTGTTCTTCCATCGCTTCGAGCAGAGCGGCTTGGGTTTTGGGTGGCGTGCGGTTGACCTCGTCGGCCAGCAGCACTTGAGTAAAAATCGGCCCTTTTTTGAGGGTGAAGTCGCGCGTGTTGAGGTCAAACACGTTGGTGCCCAAAATGTCTGATGGCAAGATATCAGGGGTCAGCTGAATGCGACAAAACTCAGCTTGAATGAGCTGCGCCAGCACCTTAACCATGAGGGTCTTACCCGTGCCGGGGACTCCTTCTAAGATGACGTGCCCGCCAGACAGCAGTGCCACGAGCAACTGGTCGATCAGCCCGGCCTGACCCACCACCACTTGGCCCAGGGTTTGGCCAATTTGTCGGATGTGCCCTTGTAGTTCATTCATTGGGGTGGCCTTGATTGAGACAATTGATTGTACGCGGTCAGACTAGCGAATGGGCGTTTGGCGGATGCGCTGGAGCTGCGCTAGCCAGGCTTTAAGGGTGGCTTCACTCGGTGGCTTAGCCGTTTGGGGGGGCTGGGTGAGCGGGGTCAAGACCTGATTTGACTGGCCGGTTTGTTGAGTCCAAGCGGCTTTGAGGGCGGCCTCGTTAGTCGTTGCCTCATTGAACCCCAGGGCTTTTTGCAGGGACGATCGCTCAGCCTTGGCAATCATATCAACTAGAAATGAGGTGCTCTCAGCTTTGCGCAGCACTGCTGCCAGGGCCTCGATATAAGCCTGACTATTATCGACCTCAGCGGCTTTAACCGTTGCTAAGTTGCCTAACCGGCGATTTTGCGACAGCAAAAAAATGCCCAGCAAAATCGCGATTTGAATGGCCGCGACCTTGACGGGGGTTTGCGCCAGATAAGCTCCCCAGTTATTGACGGTTTCGGCGACGATGACATCGGCCTCTTTGAACCCATGCAGGTATTCATCTACCCAGATTGTGCCGCCGCCCTGGGTGGCTAAATCGGCCAAAAAGGCATAGTTGCCGGGCGCCCCGAGGTAAGCGTTCGCTGCCAGGTGAGGGGTATTCACGACTAGCGACTTGCCCGGCTGGTCACTGGCGCGCTGCCAAACGATCGCGCCATAGCTATCGCCCAGTAAATTGCGATCGCTGTTGATGGGTAAATTGTGGCGACGACGAGTTTTGATGGTGACCGCCCCAAACGGACTCGACTGTTGAGTCGTAAACGGGGCTGCCGTAATCTCTGAGTCTAGCCCGAGGTCAATGAGCGTGTTGCCAGCGCTGAGCCAGTCCTGAATCCAGGCGTCATAATTGATTTGATAGTGATTAACCAGCCCCGGATAAATGCGCAGTAGCGTTTGGGGCTCTGCCGTGGGCGGCTGCTCCAGAAGTTCTGCCATGGGGCGTCGCCAGCGCTGCGCGGGGGTGCCCTGCGCTTGCATATAGTCAAACCATCCCATATAGCCCTCAGGCGCGCGACTGTAGGTAGAGCCGCTGGTTTTGAGGCCGGTCGCCGGGGCCAGCAGGACCAATAAGCCACAGAGGAGCACTAGAGCCACTAGGGCCAAGCGGACGTAGCGGTTAGCGAGCAAAGTGCGGGTCATCGTTTATCGAGTTCCTCGTAGGCACGGCGGCAGCGCTGCAGGTTTTCAGCCGTTAAGCGATCGCCGCCAAACAGCGATCGCTCATGGGTGCGAATCAAAAGCTGCAGCGGTCGTGGTCGCGACAAAGGCTGTACGGCCTGCAAATATTCACCGTCAGTGCGACTCGGCAGGTGAGGCACCCAATCGAGATCGGCCAACACCTGCAGCGCGGCCATATAGAGGGCACGACAGGCCGCAGGCCAATTACCGTCGCGTTCAAACTGCTGGGCTTGACGCAGCCAATCAGCGGCGCTGCGATCGCGCACCTGAGACACGGTCTGAGCCTGGGGTTGAGGCTGCCGCCCCTGGCGGTAGGCCAGATAACGTTCTAACGACTGCACGATTAACCAAGCAACCCACACGACCACTACTGCAATTACCAGCCACAGGATCAATTGGGGAATCCAAGGGGGCCAGTCAAAGCTAAACGGGTCGGACTCGCGCGGTTGCCGTCGCGACAGCTGTAGCTGAATCCATTCCGAGAGGTTTTTGCCCCCCTGCCGCACTTGCCAGGGCACGTTATTGGTTTGAATGGATGCGTCAGCCGCCATAAATAAAAGTCTCTGGGGAGCGTGTTTTCCCTAATTTACTCAACGGTGGGAGCGATCGCTGCCCGCAAGCAGGGAAGCGGTCAGGTTGGTAATGAAGTGTAACTTTTGTTCTGCAGTCAGCAGCAGGCGGAATTCAGTAAGAACCTGCCTTGAGATCTGCCACCTCATTCAGGGCTAATTCCGCAAAGCTTCGTTTTACCGGCGGATATGCCAAACTCGGCAGGCAAAACTGTGTCGCTCTCTCCGTGCCCCAGGGTACTTAATAAATTCCGAACTCCCTAAGGCTCTGCCCTTCCCGCAAAAGAAGCAGAATGCGAAATACAGCAAGGCAAAATTCCGCACTTCGAATTCCCAACTCCGAATTCCGCACTCTAAACTCTCCTCACTCCCATCAAGACTCAGTTTACGTTCGGACATCACCCCGCCTATTGGGCAGACATGTGGCTTAGGCTAGAGTCATCGGCGGAGGGTTAATGAGGCGGCTAAATAATTACGGCGCCAGCATTGCGAGCCGGTCGATCGCGTCTACACCAGACGCATAACGTGGCATGAGGGCACGAGCGTGTATCCCCAAG
Organism: uncultured Halomicronema sp.; assembly: GCA_937899725.1. Lineage (GTDB taxonomy): Bacteria > Cyanobacteriota > Cyanobacteriia > Phormidesmidales > Phormidesmidaceae > Halomicronema. The sequence goes on along the minus strand of CALCCA010000041.1, from coordinate 71,138 downwards.
GATCAAACAATTACAGAATTAATTTTTCGGGGCTGGGCTGTTGGCTGACGGTCATCGCGATCGCTTGGCTGCTAGGTGCCGTGGGCCTCGGGTGGGTTGTGAAATCGATCTTTGTGCTGGTGGGGCTGCTCATCGTGACGCCCGTTTTAGCGTTTATGGGGTTTCGCTGGTGGCTCAGCCGCAACCTGATTGAGGGCACCTGCCCCGTGTGTGATACGCCGCTGACCGGGTTAAACCAGGCTCAGATGGTTTGCCCCAACTGCCGAACGCCGCTACAGATCAGCCGTGAAGGCTTTGCCCGCTTTACGCCAGAGGGCACCGTTGAGGTAAATGCGGTGGATGTGACTCCCGGCAGCGATCGCGCCGATGAAGCGGTCGAGGTGACGGTTGAGGTGCTGCCTCCAGCCGAGGATGAGCGTTAGCCCAAGGTCGCTTTTGACGCCAGTTAAATTTCTCAACTGAAAATTACTGTACTCTAATGGCCTTAGTGGCTATTAGAAAGTGTGATTTTTAGACTATGCCAGCAGCGATCGCCCATCTTGGCCCCCAAGGGACGTACTCAGAACAGGCCGCTTTAGCCTATCAGGCGTGGTTGGGCAAAGATCACCCGCTGCAAGCTTATCCCAGCATCTTGCAGACCATTCAAGCTGCTGATGATCAAGACACAACATTGGCCATCGTGCCCGTTGAAAATTCGATCGAAGGCAGTGTGGCGGTCACGCTCGATACTCTGTGGCAGCTCGATACCCTGCAAATTCAACAGGCCCTGATCTTGCCGATTCGCCACACCCTGATTAGCCATGCCGAGCAGGTGGAGACGATTCAGACGATTTATTCTCACCCCCAGGCATTAGGGCAGTGTCAGCAGTGGATTCACCACCACTGTCCCCAGGCCACGCTCGTTCCCACTCGCTCCACCACCGAGTCGCTGCAGCATCTCGAAGACTCGCCCACCACAGCGGCGATCGCCTCGGCCTGGGCGGCGAGTCTTTATCAGGTGCCCGTACTCGCTCAGGGCATTAACGATCGACCCGACAATTGCACCAAATTTTGGGTGCTGAGTCAGTCGGCATCGCCGCAGGGTAACTACACTTCGTTAGCGTTTAGCCTGCCCATCAATGCCCCAGGGGCGCTGCTACGACCCCTCGAAATTTTTGCCAAAGCCAATATCAACTTAAGTCGCATCGAGTCGCGACCGACTAAGCGCTCCCTGGGGGAATATCTCTTCTTCTTAGACCTCGAGGCTAGCCTCGCATCAGCACACACCCAAGAAACCCTGGCCGCGGTAAAAAACTGCGTGGAAACCCTGAAACTTTTTGGCAGCTACGTGAATATTCCTGCCGATGCCGTGGCTACCGGTGTTACAGCGGGTTAAATCTAAAATGATTTGATGACAGGTAGAAATTTCCTCGAAATTCTCCGGAGACTCAGCCTGGGCTTTGTAAAGAAAAGACAAAGCGACTTCACATAGCATCAACTCACTGTAAAGACCAGTTGAGCTAAGCTAGGCCAGAAGCCGCATCGTGTCTGTTCTTGCTGCAGGATTGGATCAAACATTATGCCAGCCTCACAACTGTCACAAGATGTCCGTGCTTTCTGCGAGATCGCTCAGGTGGTGGATGTAGTTCATGGAGACTCCACCGGCTATCTGCCCTCTCTAAAACCCATGCCCCTTTCAGGAATTGGTTCTCTAACGTCACCCGTTTCGCCCGCTGCTAAGCCGTCCTCGGCGCCGACAGCGAGAGATTGGTGCTGCCTGCCGATCAAAGCGTTGAACAATTTTGAGTGGGTCGATCGCCAGTTTGCGGCCTATCAGGTATGGTTTGAATCGGCGATCGCGGTGCGACCTTCTAATCCGCAGTTTCACGGCGATGATCGCTCGATTGTCCTCATGCCTGCCCCTTGTGAACAGGGCATAAAGATCAGCATCGGTGAGGCCGTCGCCGAAATCGAAATTGGGTTGATCAGCAGTCAGCCGGTCGCCCTGTCTTTATTAGATGCTCAAGGCCATTGCCGAGCGCTGGTCAATACGCTCGCGTCACCCGCGACACCGGTTGAGCAAAGCGCCCCCGATCCCAAATATCCCACTCAGGGCATCACTCTCCGTACCGGCAATGCCACCACTCTGAGGATTGATGCCAAAGAGCCGTTCATCATGACGCACTTTTTACTCAAATAAGTCGAGTGTTGTATGCAAGCCCAGGTCTGCAGTGGCACCTCTGGCCTTAGCCCTGGTTAGCTTGCGTTGCTGAGTTGGTGTGATTTAAGCTGCCCAACCGACTGCCCGGCAGCCTGAGAACTGTTGCCGAATGGCGGCGACCTATCGTGATCCTCGTGAGGGCTGCGCTCGCTCTATCCGGTTCACGGTTAATCGACTTAAGACGTTAGTCGCTCCCCGCCTCGCTGATCGCATGGCTGGTAGATTTTCGCGCGCAAAAAAATCAGACCAACGCTTTTCGCTGCGCTTGTCAAGCTCTGACTTTTCCTGCTAAGTCCTAGGACGACCAAATATCAAGGGTTCTGGGAGTGAAGGTGATCCGCAACAAGAAGTGCCTATTGAGAATCACCAACGAGCCTTTAGGCTTCCAGGGTGGTCAAATCCTGCCAGATTTTTCTCCCAAAAAGATAACGGGAAAAGTCAGGTCAAGCTGGGTGAGGGGCGGTCGCTGCCCCTCACTGGAATCACGGTGCCTCTCTTAAATCCGCCGCTCTGGGGTAATACCAGTTCTACAAATTACAGCTACACAGACAAGTCGGCTTTCTCCCTCGGGGAGACGCGATGCGAACGACTCCGCTCAGCCGACGTTCCTGGAGCGGAGTCGAAAGGAAGATCTGTAGTCCAGTTTCAGAGAATTGGGATAACGGGGGCGTGACTAGCCTGCCGATCGCTGACTAGATGAGCGATCGTGACAATCTGGCGCTGTGAGGTAATTTTGTCGGGGATCCAATGTTAAAATCAGCATGATTCACCCAAATCCCGACCGGGTTACCGGGCAATGCCGTTAATGGCCGTTGGCTATCGGGTCGCTTACGAGCTGCCAGGGTGATTAAAACCCTCTCTATCCATACATTCCATTCCCTGCGTCCTATGGTTCAGACTCCGATCCGTTCCAACTCGTCTTCTCAAGCTGTCGCTGGTCAAAAAGTCTCTAAAGTAGAAGGCATCAAAGAGCGCAGCAACTTCCTGCGAGAGCCGTTGGTCACTGAGCTACATCAAGATACGACTCACTTTACTGACCCGGCGATTCAAATCCTCAAGTTCCACGGGTCTTATCAGCAAGACAACCGGGATAATCGCGCCAAAGGTCAGGAAAAGGACTACCGCATGATGCTGCGGACGCGAAATCCGGGGGGCTTTATTCCGCCGGAGCTGTATTTGGCGCTCGATGATCTGAGCGATCGCTATGGCTATGGCAACCTGCGGGCGACGACCCGGCAGGGCATTCAGCTGCACGGCATTCTGAAAGAAAACTTGCAGGCGACGATCGCCACGATTATTCGCAATCTCGGCTCGACGCTGGGCGCCTGTGGCGACCTTAATCGCAATGTGATGGCCCCACCGGCTCCCTTTAAGCACAAGCCTGAGTATCTGTTAGCGCGAGACTACGCCGATCAAATTGCTGATCTGCTACGCCCCCAAACCGGGGCCTACTACGAAATTTGGCTCGATGGCGAAAAGGCCGTCACCGCCGAAGAGCACCCCGATGTGGTGGTGGCCCGCCAGCGCAACGGCAACGGCACCCTGATGCATGACAGTGAGGAGCCGATCTACGGCACCCACTACATGCCGCGCAAATTTAAGATCGCGGTGACGGTGCCCGGCGATAACTCTGTGGATGCCTACACGCAGGACATCACCCTGGTGGTGATGACGAACCAAGCGGGCGAACTGCAGGGGTTCAACATTTTGGCCGGGGGAGGCATGGGCCGCACCCATAATAAAGAAGAGACCTTTGCCCGCGTGGCGGATGAAATCGGCTACGTGGATAAAGCTGATGTCTTTGATGCCGTCAAGGCGATTGTGGCCACCCAGCGCGATTATGGCGATCGCTACAATCGGCGTCATGCCCGCATGAAATATCTGCTGCATGACTGGGGCGTCGAGAAGTTTCGGCAGCAGCTTGAGCAGTATTTTGGCAAGCCTCTGAAACCGTTCAAAACGTTGCCCGCGTGGAAGTTTGAAGATTACCTGGGTTGGCATGAACAGGGCGATGGCAACTGGTTTGTCGGCGTCAATGTCGATAACGGTCGCATTTATGACAACGGCACCCTGAAGTTGAGGAGTGCGCTGCGCGCCATTGTAGAACGCTTTACCGTGCCGATGCGGATTACGGCCAATCAAAGCGTGGTGCTCTACGAAATTGCGCCCCAAGACAAAGATGCTATTCAAGAAATTCTCGATAGCCACGGCATCACGCAGCCGCAAGACATCGATCCGCTGGTGCGCCATGCCATGGCCTGCCCGGCGTTACCAATGTGTGGTCTCGCCGTGACCGAATCAGAGCGGGTGATTCCCGACATTTTGGGCCGGGTGCGATCTCTGCTGACCAAAGTGGGCCTGCCCGATGAGCACTTTGTTATTCGCATGACGGGCTGTCCGAATGGCTGTGCTCGCCCCTATATGGCGGAACTTGGCTTTGTCGGCACCGCGCCCGACAGCTACCAGATGTGGCTGGCGGGCTGTCCTAATCAGACGCGCTTGGCGCGCACGTTTACCGAACGGCTGCATATTGATGAGCTGGAAACCTTTTTAGAGCCGCTGTTTGTCTTTTTCCGCGATCAGCGCCGAGCGGGCGAAAGCTTTGGTGATTTTTGCGATCGCGTCAACTTTGACGCCCTGCGCAAATTCACCGCTGACTATGATCCGGCCACCTACCAGCCGCGCAAAAAAGACCAGCGCCATCGCATTGGGGTCTATGCCGATACCTATGACTTGTTAAAAGTTGCGGTCGCCAAAGAAGGCCGACCCATGTCACAAATCACCGCCGATGCGATCGCGGCCTATGTCGCTCAGTACCAGGCTGATACCACCGATGGGTAAAGCCGGGCGATAGCGCTCTCAATGACCCACCCACCAATCCCCTGTGATGTGACCGGCAGCCTGCATCTGCTGAGCCGCATCGTGGGGGATTTTGGTATTCGCTGTCCCGGTTGCCAAGGCCAATGCTGCAGCCGATATCGCCCAAGGCAACCGCCATCGCGATGGAAAATCTGCCGGCTTTGGCGATCGATGTGATGGTCACTTCGGGTTAAAGCAAACCCCGCTTCTTTCCCCTCTGGGGAGGGGCTAATGGGGTGGGTTGAACCACTCTCAGCGGGAGGAGCCATACCCACCCCGCCTTTGGCACCCCTCCCCAGAGGGGATTTCTGGAGTCCATACACCGCGAGGACTGGCCTTTGCCGTCCTCACCGAACGGTCCCCCTATCGTGATTACGACGCTTGAATAGTTTCCTGGGCGATACCTTCTAAAACTTCGCCGATGCGATTGATGACCGGCTCACAGTCGCTCAAAGCGTGGCGTTCCAGCAGATAAATGGGACTGTTGTACGCCAACCAGGTTTGGCCGGTTTCATCCTCCCAGATCAGCATTTTTTGCGGCAAATCGATCGCTGCCGATTGGTTGCACTGCATCAGCTGGGTGCCCACATTCGGATTGCCAAAGATCACCAGCTCAGTATCGCGCAGCTCTAGATCGACAGAATCAGCGTTGGCGGCGTGATCGATGCGAGCAAACACATTGAGATCCCGCTCAGCGAGGGCGGCTTCGAGGCGATCGCCGGTTTCAGCGACGGAAAAATCGCTTTGAAATGGCACCAAGCCTGGAATGGGGGCGGTGGCGGCGGCTGGCGTGGGGGCCAGTTCAGCGGCGGCGAGGCACAGCATCGCCATGCAAACTACCGAAATCAAGAGACGTCTGAGTTGTTTCATATTTTCCATAGAGGCTGGCCATTCACAAATTAATTCCTGTCCTGTAGGACTTATACCAGGTTGGAGAAGTTGCGCAACCGCTGTCAGACAGAGCCTAGGGTGGGCGATCGCAATGAGTACTGCCGGATCGGCACGATCAGTTGTGACATTCTCAGTCTGCTTCCAAAGACAACAGAAGCTTGCGGAGCAGAATCGCTAACGCATCACGTTCGGCATCATCCAAAGCCCTCAGAATGTGGCGATCGGCGTTAATCACGTGGGCCTCGACGGCTTGTTCGATCAGGTGAAATCCTTTGTCGGTGAGGGTGATCAACGTCCCCCGGCGATCGCTGGGGTCGGGGATGCGCTGCACCAATGCCGCCTGCTCCAGTTGGTCAATGCGGTGAGTAATCGTGCCCGACGAAATCATCAGCGCTTTGAACAGTTCGGTGGGCGATAGCTGATAGGGCACTCCGGAACGGCGGAGGGTCGCGAGGGCATCGAACTCTCCTAAGGTGAGGTCAAACTCAGCGATCGCCGCTTGAATGGAGCGATCAAGATGTTTAGTGATCCGCGCGATGCGCCCAATCACCCCCATCGGTGCGGCATCTAAATCAGAGCGTTCTCGCTGCCACTGCGCCAAAATCTGATCAACGGCATCTGGTGTCATCTCATTACTCGCTTAACGCAATTGTCTTACGGCTAACTATCTTGACACCAAGACAGCTGATACAATCTTGCTGTTAAGTATCTTGAAGCAGAGATAAGTAAATTAGGTGTAGGCATCATGAACGAGCGGACAATCTATCTCTTGGCAGCTCTGGCCGGTGGGGCGGTACTGCCCATTCAAGTCGCGTTGAATACCCTGCTGCGACGCTATGTCGGTGAAGCGATGCAGGTCACGTTTATTTCTTATCTGGCGGGGGCGCTAGCGTCGTTGATGATTTGCTTGTTGGCGCGGTATCCCTTGCCCGCTACCACCGCCCTTTCGCAAACTGCTTGGTGGATGTGGGTCGGCGGCTGCTTGGGGACGTTTTATGTTTGGTCCACTATTTTTGCTACGCCGCAGATTGGCGCAGCCCTGGCCCTGGCGTTGACGATCGCCGGTCAAATGATTGCCGCCCTGTTTTTAGATCACTATGGCGCGATCGGTTTGGCCAAACATGCTGCCACGCCAACTCGCATCGCTGGGGTGGTGTTGGTCGTCTTAGGCGTTTCGCTAGTGGGCTATGCTCGGCAGTAGAGCGGCCGGCTGATCTGCCGTGACTACTGAGAACCATCCCCATCAGGACTCAATTTATGGCGCAGCGATTAACCGAAGGGCCTGTGGGCCAGCAGCTCGTAAAGCTGACCCTGCCGATGGTGTGGGGTATCTTTGCTCTGATTACCTTCAACCTGGTGGATACGTATTTTGTCGGCCAGCTTGGAACGGCCCAACTTGCCGCCATGAGCTTCACTTTTCCTGTCGTGATGACCTTGGGCAACTTGGCCTTTGGCCTGGGCATCGGCACGTCATCGGTGATTGCGCGGGCGATCGGAGAAGGCGACATGCGCCGGGTGCAGCGCTTTACGACCAACAGTCTGACCCTGGCACTCACGGCAGTCGTCCTCTTTGTGGCCGTGGGTCTGTTCACCATCGAGCCGCTGTTTCGGGCGCTGGGGGCGGGGCCAGAGGTCATGCCCTACATCCACGAATACATGCGCATTTGGTATTTCGGCATGGTGTTTTTGGTGGTGCCGATGGTGGGTAACAGTGCCATTCGGGCGGCGGGCAACACGCTAACCCCCAGCATTATCATGACCCTCTCAGCAGGGACGAACATCTTGCTCGATCCGCTGTTGATTACGGGTGCCTGGGGCTTTCCTCGATTAGAGCTGCAGGGCGCGGCGCTGGCCACGGTGATTGCGCGGGCGATCGCCCTGGTGGCCTCCTTGCTGATACTGCGCTTTCAAGAAAAGCTGCTCTCCAGCCAGATTCCCGATCTCAAGGAAACTCTGTGGTGCTGGCGCGACATTTTAACCGTGGGACTGCCCGCCGCTGCTGCCAGTATGATCAGCCCCATCTCAGTCGGCGTCATTACCAGCTTTTTGGCGGTGTATGGGGCTTCGACCGTGGCGGGGTTTGGCATTGCCTCGCGGTTAGAGTCCCTCGCGTTGATTGCCATCATCGCCACCTCGTCGAGCATCGGCCCGTTTGTGGGGCAAAACTGGGGCGCTCAACGACTCGATCGCGTGCAGCTTGCTCTCCGCCAGAGCTATCTCTTTTGTGTCGGTTGGGGGCTGTTGATGCTGATTACCCTCGCCTTTAGCAGCCCGTTCCTCACGAGTCTTTTTAACCCCGATCCGGCGGTGGTGGCGGTGGCGGCGCGTTACCTGTGGCTGGTGCCGTTTAGCTACGGCGCGATCGGCATTATTCAAGTATCGAGTGCAGCGCTGAATGCAATGGGTAAGCCCTTGCCTTCCATCGTCATGACCGGCATTCACATGTTTGGGCTCTACATTCCGCTAGCATACCTGGGCAGTCAAGTCGCTGGCCCCACGGGAATTTTCACAGCAGCCATGGTCTCGAATTTGCTCGTTGGCATCGGCGCTTTTGTCTGGATGCGGCGGCTGTGTCAGCAGAGCGCAGACTCTCAGCCCGTCACCTGAGCCACCCTTGCAGGGTTTTAAATCCTGCCCTAGCGTCGATGGGGTAAGTATGCTCTTGTCCGATGACCATCTTGGCCGTCCTGAGTCGTTCATCGCTTTTGAGCGAACGGGTGGTGGCGGCAGGCTAGGAAGCCTACCCGACTGGTTTTCTGAGGTGCTTGAGCGAATGGGAAGCGGCGATCGCGATCACCCTTGCGGAAGCTGAAAGGTTGGGCGCATCGTTTTCTTGAAGAACCCCCTACAGGATTAGCACATGAGCCATGCATCCTACTGGAAACAACCCTTTGCCTGGGAAGAACCGAGACCGCCGATACAGGTTCCTGAGCGGTTAGCCTACAAAGCTGTTCCAACGTTGGAGGATGGTGTCTTTATCTCGCTTGTGGCTCAGGTGATAGAACAATCGCTGGATGCCAGTGACCAAAAAAAGGTCTCGGAGTACGGGGCTGCTCAAGCCGCCGCAAAGTTTATCGCCGAAGCGAAGGATGGCTTTGCGTATCAAGACGACTGGTGGAAAGTGGGCATCAATCGTGTCGGTGCGATCGTGGGCTTCGTCCTGCCCGTCATTTATGAGGGCTACAGCAAGGATGGACTGGAAGAAGCCACCATCTACTACATTGGCGTTTTGCCTCAATACCGTCGGCAGGGATTGGCAACCGACCTTTTACTAAAGGGTACGAAGACATTGCAAGCGATCGGTGTTTGGCGCGTGTTTTGTGACACGGATGTTAACAACGTGCCGATGATTTCTACCTTTGAAAAAGTCGGGTATCGACGCTACAGCGATCCATATGAACGCTCTCTGTAAACACTCAGAGAAAATTGTTTTGCTTAATGGATAGCAGAGGCACGGCGGATCAAGGGCAAAAAACAGTTGACTGTTTGATTTTCTTGAGAGATTAAAATCGACAAAACCATCGGCAAGACAACAAAGGCAATGGGAGTAGAGACACGTCCAGCGCTGGGCATGAATGATGACAGCATGGCCCAATAGCTTAAAAGGCTGCTCTTAGATCAAAAGCTCCAAGTCGTTTTCTCGTTGAATAATCCCCTTCTTTGCGTTGTTTTCTGTGTACTTAAGTGATTATTTTCTCTGCCGAGGATAAATCTAGTTTCGTTAATTTTTCAAGGTGTATTTCTACATGCATGTTATTGGGCAGGCTTTTTAGGAAAGTGATGTTGTGGTGAATCAAGCCCCTTGTCTGACTTTGCTGCCTGATCCTGTATTATCTGGTAATTGCTTTTTAAAAATTCCCAGTCTTTCAACAGAATTTAGGCGGCTTCTATCATGACTAAAACCAAAATCGCGGCTGCGTCTGATGTCAGTGCTGACAAGGTTCTCAAAACCAGTGCGAATGGTCAGAAGATGCTGGTCGCCAAAGTGGGTGATCAGTATTGCGCGATCGCGAACAAGTGTCCTCACCTGGGGCTGCCCATGGCTAAAGGCAAGTTTGAAGACGGCGTGATTACCTGCCCTTTCCACGGTTCTAAGTTTGAAGTGTGTACGGGTAAAAATGTCGAATGGGTGGAATCTTTTGTGGGCATGCCGCTACCCGGTGTCGCGAAAAAAGTGATGTCGATGGGGAAAGCCCCGACTGACGCGGCCAGTTTTACCGTCACGCAAGACGGCGAAGACTTATTCGTAGACGCCTGATACGTCACTTGGCCGCTACCGCACAATGCCTAATGAGTGTGGCGACGGCATTGAGTCATTGAAGATGTTTATCCTCTCGTCGCGCTGGTGATCCGCTAGAGGATAAACATTTGCTGATCCAAGTTTTTGGGATCATGGGTGGTGTTGAAGGTATCGAGGGTTTCGTCCGATTCGATATACCCGTCTACTAAGTTAATGATGCGATCGGCGACATCCAAAATGCGGTTGTCATGGGTGACCATCAAAATCGTCCGGTTGTCTTCTTTCGCCAGCTTTTGCATCAGGGTTACCACATCGCGGCCCGACTTTTTATCCAGGGCAGCGGTGGGTTCGTCGGCCAAGATCAGCGGCGGCTGATTGACTAGGGCGCGGGCGATCGCCACCCGCTGCTTTTGCCCGCCTGAAAGCGATTCCGGTTTGTAATCTACCCGATTGTCGAGTCCGAGCTGACCCAGAATTTCCGTAGCCTGGGTGCGCTTGGCGTGAAACTGTGGCTGCAGCTCCACCGCCATTTCCACATTTTGGGCCGCCGTCAGCGACTCAAATAAATTGTGCGCCTGAAAGATAAAGCCAATATTGCGACGCACGCCCACGAGCTTGCGACTGCTCAGCCCCATCAGCTCTTGCCCCAACACCTGCAAACTCCCCGCGTGAACCGTGCGCAGGGCGCCGATCAGGGTCAGCAGGGTCGTTTTGCCGGAGCCCGATGGCCCCGTCATGATCACGATCTGGCCGCGCGGTAGATCCAGATTGATGTCAAATAGGACCTGCTTGCGCAGCTCGCCGGTGCCGAAGAAATAATTGAGGTGGCGAATCTGCACGGCGGGGGCCGCGCTGTTGTCAGGGCTCGTCTCAGTGGCCGAGGAAGCAGGGGAAGCAGCCATTAGCCAAACACCTCAGCGGGATCAGTCGATTGGACTTTGCGCACCGCGATCGCCCCCGAAATTAGGCACATCGCAAAGGTGGCGAGATAAAGGTTGACGATGCGCTCGGGCGTCATCAGAAAGACCAAACCAATGGCATTGCTGGCGCCGGTGTAGAGCAAACGGCTAATCAGCATACCGGGAATGAACCCCAAGACAGAAAGAATCACCGCCTCTTGAATCACCACGCCCAGCAAAAATCGGTTGCTGTAGCCCATGGCCTTGAGCGTAGCGTACTCCGACCAGTGATCGGCCACGTCGGTATACAAAATCTGATAGACCAAAATAATGCCGACAAAAAAGCTCATCACCGTTAGCAGCGAGAACACAAAGGCAATGTTGGTACTCTCGCGCCAATAATCGCGCTCTTGTGCCTCAAAGCTATTGCCGGGGCCAGAGCGCCGCATCACTTTGACGTCGTTGGGCAAAAACTCGCTCAGCTGCTGCACTAGGCGATCAACATCGGCCCCCGGCTCGACTTTGATTAGGCCAATGTCAGCGGTGGCAAAGCTGCGCTCGTCTTCTTCGGGGCCGCGATCGGCAAAATACCGCAAAAAGTTTTGGTCACTCATGATCAGATTGCCATTGCCCGAGGCAAAGTCAGTCCCCAAGCTGATGGTGCCGACGATGCGCACTTGCCGGTCGGCCAGTTCTGTCACGACGCCCGCTTTGCGCGGGCCGACTTCGGGGCGGGCACGGGTATCGATTAAGGCCGTGTTGGGCAGTTTGAGCGCGGCTAAATTGGCCTGCACCCCCGGCAGCGGTAGTACCGGGTCCGCCAGATTAAAGGCCAACACCCGCACGGGCCGGGTTTGCTGCGTGACCGGATTTTTCCACCGGACGTCACTGATATAGAGCGGATAGGTGGCGGCCACCCCGTCAAAGGCGCGGGCCTGATAGAGCCGCCGCCGGGCAAAGGGCTCGGGCACAAACATATTATTTTTGAGCCGATTGATGATGACGATGTCGGCGTTGAGGCGATTGATCACCTGCACTTGACTGTCGTACAGGGCATTTTTAAAGCCCGTGAACAAAAACATCAGCAACACGGCAAACCCGACCCCCGCCATCGAGGTGGCAAATTTGCGGCGATCGTGGGTCAGATTGAGCCAAGCGAGCGGTGTGCGTTTTATCCCCAAGATGGACATCCTAAAAGACCTCCGCCGGATCTGCCGTCACCGCCCGTCGCACCGAAATCAAACCCGAGAGGCTGCACATGATCACTGTTAGGATAAACACCAAAATCAGCCGATTGAGCGTCATCTCTATGGGCAAATTTGTCGCTTGAAAGGTCAGCTGATACAGCCCGAAGGCGGCAATGAAGCCCGGAATGTAGCCGGTCACCGCCAGAATCAGCGCTTCCTGCAGCACCACCACAAACAGATAGCGACCGCTGTAGCCCATGGCTTTGAGGGTGGCATATTCCTTCAAATGGTCGCGGATGTCGGTGTAGAGAATCTGATAGACGATGACGGTGCCGACAATAAAAGAAACGATGACGCCCAGGGTAAAGATGAAGCCGATCGCGGTGTTTTCGAGCCAATAGAGCAGGTCGTTTTGAATGATGTCGCGCCGTGTCATCACCTGCACGTCGGCGGGCAGCTGTTGCCGCAGGGTGGCGGCGATCGCCGGCACGTTCGCGCCCTCACTTGTCTGAATCAGACCTAAATTGATCTGGTCAAAGGAGCGCGGCGTAAAGAACCGGACGAAATTTTGGTCGCTCATAATCAGCGTGCCATCAGCAGCAAACCCACTGCCGAGGGTATATTGGCCGCCAATGATGACGCGACGGCGACTCGCTTCGGTTTCTAGCCCCACGGTTTGTGGGCCAAAATCTGCTCGCGAGAGGCGATCGATCAAGACTGTATCGGGCTGCACCAAAATGGTGCGGGCTGCAGCCGTCTGCAGTTCGGGCATGGCAAAGACGGGATCTTGGGGATTGACGCCAAACACAAACATGGCGCGACTGAGACGGGTTTCGGGGTTGCGCCACAGCAAAGATTCCAGATACAGCGGCATGACGCGCTCGACGCCTGCTACCCCCGCCGCTTGATACAGGCGCGTACGCGGAAATTCCTTAGTCGTACTGATTTCTAAAGACTGAGGTGAGGTGAGAAAGATATCGGCCTGGATCTGGTCGTAAAAGGTAACCGTGGTTTTGAGCAACGCCCCTTGAAAGCCCAGGTTCATAAAAATCAGCAGCACCGCAAACGCCACCCCGGCGATTGCCACCAGCAGTCGGGTGCGTTCGTGCAAGAGGTTCAACACGGCCAAGGGCGTCCGCTTCATTTAGGACTCCACATCAATCGCCACATCGACCTGCAGGTTGGTCAGCCCCGCAATCACTGCACTCTGATCGACCCGCACCATCACCTCCACCACGCGAGCATCAGCATTGGCTGCCGGATCATCATCCAGCACATCGTTTTTGAAAATTTGCAGCCCCACCCGCTCGACCGTGCCCGTCAGCGCTTGGTCAAAGGCGCCGTTGCGGCTGATAATGGTGGCGCGCTGTCCGGGCTCGACCAGGGTTACGTCGGTTTCATACACCTCCGCTACCACATACATCTGGTCGGTATCGCCCAAGGCCAAAATCGGCGCGCTCGTGGTCACCGCTTCTCCCGGCTCGGCATAGAGCTGCAACACTTGCCCCGCCTTGGGCGCCCGAATCAATGCTTGGTCGAGGCGGGCTTCTGCTAAGGCTAAATTTTGCGCCGCCGAATCGACCTGGGCCTGCACCTGCGCCAGCTGTAACCCGGCGACTTCGGCCTCTACTTGGGCGGCGGCGTTGGTCATATTACTGGTGCGGGCTGCTTCAAGCTCGCGCTGGCGGGCCTGGGCACTAAGAATCTGTTCCTGCAGCTTTTGCACCGTGGCCTGTTGGCGATCCACCTCTTGCAGGGCGATCGCCCCATCGCCATAGAGCTGTTCAAACCGGGCCAGATCGGCCTCGGCGATGCCTAAGTCAGCCTGCAGACTGGCGATGGTCTTTTGCTGCGCCGCGATCGCCGCGAGCTGCGGCTGATCGACCTGAGCCACCCGCGTTTCCGCTTCTTGAATGCTGGCTTCGCCCACCTGGGTTTGCGCGGTGAGCAACGCCTCAGCTTCGCTCAATTGGCTTGCGGCATAATCGCGCTCGGCCCGACGCACATCATAAATATCGAGATAGGCCAAAATTTCGTCCGCCTGCACGGAGTCGCCCTCGGCCACTTCTAAGCGACTGAGGCGACCGTTTTCCGACGGCACCACATCTACCACGCGACCGGCGGGCTCAACGCGACCGAGGGCTGCCACCTGCACCCGCTGGGGCAAGGGCTCCACCATTGCTGCCTGCTCTGCCTGGCGCGCCTGAATCAGCGATCGCACGACGATAAACGACACTCCGCCAACCAGTAGCACCCCCACGGCCAGCAACCAAAGTGGCTTGCCTTTGAGCAAAGAGTGAGGACGGTTAGTGGTCATCGGGCAAACCCATCCAATAAAGAGACTGAAGACTTGACCACATTATCAAGTAAGCCTCTAGGAATTCACACTAAACCGTGTGGTTTGCAAGTTTCTTAACCCGATTGGCTATTCGTTTCAGGTCATCGCCACCATCAATATCGCGATCGCGGCGACACCGTTTTCTGTTCACCCCCTTAGGGCCAGCGTCCGCGACGCCTATTGTGCAACGGCGGTGGCGACGGGGGCGGGCTCGTAGAGATATTCAAACCAGTTGCCGTCAGGGTCTTTGCCATAAAACGAGGCGGTGCCATCGCGATGGTCGTGAATCTGCGTCACATAGACGCCATCGGCCTTGAGGCGATCGTAGGCGGCATCGACCTCAGCGCGATCGCTAAACACAAACCCAAAGTGTGGCCCGGCCTGCTCATAGCTAGGACTCAGCAGCGCTAACCCATCATCGCCCGCTTTGACGTAAGCCCAATCGGCATCCTGCCAAGCAACTTCCATGCCCAGGCTTTGATAAAACTCAACGGCTTTGTTGATGTCTTGCACGCAAATGGCAACATGTCCGAGGCGCTTAGGTTTCATGGGTGATCGCAGCTTTTGACTAAAGACTTTTCTGTATTGTAGGCCAGCGATCGCGGGCTTTGTGAGGGGGGCGATCGCGACGCTTCAAGCCACAGACATTGCTCCTCAAAACGCCCCCATAGCATCATTTCCCAATCCGGCCTGCTGACTTTCCACAGAACAACTCCGTCTCTCTCGATAGAATTGTTCCTAAAGGTGCAATGCGTACTGCTGCTCAGGACTCTCACCCATGGTTCAAACACCAGCTAAAACCCTGACGCTAGAAGCGTTTCTGCAACTGCCGGAGACGGAGCCTGCCAGCGAGTACATCAACGGACGGGTGATTCAAAAACCGATGCCACAGGGAGAACACAGCGTCATTCAAACTGAACTCGCACCCGCGATTAACGCCATCGTGAAGCCGCAACGCATTGCCCGAGCGTTTACAGAACTGCGCTGCACGTTTGGGGACGCTCAACGGTGCCCGATGTGGCGGTGTTTTTGTGGCCGCGGATTCCTCGTCGAGATCATGGGGGCATCGCTAACGTGTTTGCCGTGGCTCCCGATTGGACAATTGAGAGTCTGTCGCCGCAGCAGAATCAAACCAAAGTCACCAAAAATATTCTGCACTGTCTGGAACAGGGCACTCAAATGGGCTGGCTGATTGATCCGGATGAGCAATCAGTGTTTGTGTATCGCCCCCATCAAGCAACCACGGTCTATGACGAACCCGCCATGCGGTTACCGGTGCCAGAATTTGCCAAAGACCTGCATCTCACCATAGAGGAGATGTTTGGCTGGCTACTGGAGTGAGCTTCTCAATGCGTTAACTGGTGGAAGTGGATCTGGCTGAAAGCCAGTCGGACTCCAAATTCTTGGCGGCGATCGCGCCCTTTCAACCCACTGACATTGCCCCTAAAGCGCTTCCTCTAAAATCACTTCCGCCTTCCGAACTCCGAACTCCGCCTTCCTACTTCGGCCTTCTGAACTGCCACCTCGTTATTCTGTCCGGAAATGATCGCACCTGCCCTGTTGTCTTTACAGGAACATCATCCAAAACAGTGGACATCAAAATACTACATGTGTAGTATTAGAGTCATCCGCGTTCAAGTAACGGCTCACCCTGTCATGAATTTCAACTGTCTATCCACCTTAAATCGGGTTCTGTCAAGCCATCTCCCCCAGGAGATAGGCCAGACAGCAGCCTATTTTGGGCTGGCTGCACAGTCGCGATTTAACAGTGATAAATCCACCGGCAACCGACCGGGTATGGCCATTGATTTGTGGCTCAACCCCGAAGAACCATTACCGCGCGGGCGGTGCAGGCAGCTGAGCCTAGCACCCATATAGGGAAAAACGTATCAACTTCCCCAACCCCCGCTACTGAACTATCAGCAGCGGGGGTTATTTTTTTGAGGAATTTAGCGATGCCAATCCAACAAGCCAGTCAACCGCTCTCCCTGTTCAAAAATCCGGTGGTGGTGTTTTCCAAAAACTACCTGCCCCTAGCGCGGATCACCTTAAAGCGAGCCGTCGTGTTGCTGGTGACCGAACGGGCTGAGGCTCTGGAGTTTGGCACTACTCAACAGTGGGAGGTGCGATCGCCCAGCCTCGTCCTGCAGGTGTCAGAACACATTCGTTTAATCGGTGGCCATCGTGAGCGGCATTGGAAAGTGCCCCCAGTGACGCGCCGGGAAGTCTTTCGCCGTGACCAGCACTGCTGCCAGTATTGCGGCAGCACTAAACGGCTCACGCTGGATCACGTGATTCCCCGTTCTAAGGGCGGCTCCCACAGTTGGGACAACGTCGTCACAGCCTGCGCCCCGTGCAATAGCGCCAAGGGCGATCGCCTGTTGCCGACGGCCAACCTGACCCTCAAAACCAAACCCAAAGCGCCTATGCACCCGGTTATGGCCTTTGCCGAACAGTTTTGGACCGAACATCCCCCTGACTAAGTTGTCATTCTCGGAGGTCTTACCCATGTTGAAGCTGAACTACACCGAAATTGGACTCTACATGGAGTGGCTCATGGCCGCTCCCGAGCGGGTGATTGCTCAGCACGTACTGCTGACGCTGGGCATGGCCCAGACCCTGCATGTAGAACCGGGCCACGCCGGCTTTTTGCTGCCCGCTCAAATTGCTGAGCTAGGTCAGTTACAAACCGTACTACAAGCCGAGCGCGATCGCGGGGCCGCCGTGCTGCCCGTCGACGACCAGTTTGTCGAAATCAGCCTCAGCGGTAGCTGGATTGCCGCGAGCCCCGACGCCCACGAGGGGATGTTTTTAGCGGCGATGGGCGATCGGGCCGAAGCCCTCATCTACAAGCTATGGCAGCTGAGTGAAACTCCGGTTTCCGCTTAGACACAGCACAAACAGGTCTGGGTAAGGCATCCTCGCTTTTTGCCAGAGCGTTATCCAGACCTTGACACCCAAAAGATGGAAATCCACCCTTGACGATATGTAGTATATATACTACAATTGTAGTATAACCAAGCAAAACCTTTCTAAAAGGGCAAAGCTTGTTCTCTCAGAACCTTGAAAACTGAATACTGCCACCTTGGGGATGTAGCTTAGCCCGGTCAAAGCACTCGTTTGTCGAACGAGCGATCGTGGGTTCAAATCCCATCATTCCCGTATAGCGGTGTAGCTCAGGAGGTAGAGCGCCAGCAAACGTTGAACTAGCTGGAGGATAGCCCCCCAGGTATTACACGTAAGGGGCAGCCGGATCGCCGAATTTGCAGTGCACCTGACGAAGCAGGGATGTGGGTTGGGGAAGCGCGTTTTAAGGTGCCGGGTAACTCGCGGGTTCAAGTCCCGCCACCGCTATCGATAGCCTCGTGGACGAATAGATAAGTCGCTGTGATTCTCAGTCACAGAGAAGCGGGTGCAGCTCCCGTCGAGGCTTCCAAATTGAGGATGTTGCTCAGAAACAGGTCATCCTCGTGCGTGGGGACGCGGCTGGCGTCGACTGCTCCGAAACCGACAAATGGACGGCTGCAGGACTGGCGTACCCTCCGGGAAGGCAACGCCTACAATTCTCCACGTCTCCACCAAATCTCCAGGTAGCCAAGCTAGCAAGGCGCTGGTCTGCAAAACCAGAAATCGCGGGTGCAACTCCCGCCCTGGAGTCCAAAGTCGATGCAGTGTAGCTCAAGGGTAGAGCTGCGGCCTCATAAGCCGACAGATGCGGGTTCGACTCCCGCCACTGCCACCAGCACAGATGGTGTAACGGCAGCACAAAGGTCTCCAAAACCTTTTGTCCGGGTTCAAATCCTGGTCTGTGCGTTCTACGGTGTACGTCGTAGAAATTTCTGGGTGCTGTAGGCAAATTGGTAAAGCCGTCGATCTTTCAAGTCGATGTTTGTGGGTTCAACTCCCATCAGCACTGCCAAATGGGTAGGTATGCAAATGGCTGAAGCAGGCTGATTGTAAACCAGTCGTCCCTGACCGTTGGGGGTTCGAGTCCCTCCCTGCCCACCTGTCTAACCTGAGTACGGGTTAAGGAAACCTGGCTGAAATATCCCCTCCAGGGGAGGGGTGGCCATCGGCCGGGGTGGGTCAACCCCTTGGCAACGAGCCGGAAACCCTCCCGAGAGGGGAACATCGACTAGGCAGCGTAGGCTCTCTCTTATCCCGTACTGACGTTGTCTAAATTCATGGAGAGTAAACCGATCAGGCGATCGGCGCTGTTTGCTAAACAGATGGGATTGGTGTCTGTGGTTCAAGTCCACTGCTCTCCGCCTGATGAGAACGTGGTGTAACTGGAAAACATCTTGGTCTACGAAACCGAAGACTGAAGGTTCGAATCCTTCCGTTCTCGCCATTTTATGGAGGGTACCGCTGAATGGTCGGCAACTGGTCTTGAAAACCAGGGTAGTTAATAGCTAGGGGTTCGATTCCTCTACTCTCCGCCAAATGGGAAGTTGGTGAAGCTGGTGCTCACGTGCCGCTGAAGACGGCGAGATGACAGTTCGATCCTGTCACTTCCCATCCGTTGCCCCATAGCTCAATGGTGGAGCTGGCGGCTGTTAACCGCACGGTTGTAGGTTCAAGTCCTACTGGGGCAGCCATTCATTGCCGAGTGGACAACTTGGAAAGTCGCTGTGACTCTGAATCACGGAGATGCTGGTTCAAATCCAGCCTCGGCATCCATTGATCGCAGTTGCCGGTCCAGTTAGGACCAGACTGCGAGCTAGATCGCTTCTATGGCAAAGGTTTCAACTTTACTCGGTGTAGTCAGCGATCTGGTCGGCGTTATATAGGGAAGTACGCAAATTGGCAAAGCGATCTGACTTTGAATCAGATGTTTGAGGGTTCGATTCCTTCCTTCCCTGTTGGGGGGCATGAGCTTGTGGCCTAGCCACGCTCTATCCTCCTGTTCATGCTCCTGTAGCCCAACTGGCAGAGGCGACTGTTTCAAACACAGTTCACGTGTGGGTTCGACTCCCACCAGGAGTACCAAGCAAACTCCTGTGGCCCAACTGGTAGAGGCGGCTGTCTTAGAAACAGTCCATGTGTGGGTTCGACTCCCACCAGGAGTACTCATCGGGATGTAAGTCAGTGGTCAGACGGCTTGTTTTGGGGACAAGCAGCCGTAGGTTCGAATCCTACCATCCCGACCATTTGCTCCTGTGGCGGAACGGCAGACGCACTAGACCGAGGCTCTAGTTTTTGTAGGTTCAATTCCCACCAGGAGTACCACAAGCACCGGAGGCGAAAGTGGCAGACGCACCCACCCGATAAGTGGGTTACAGCAGGTTCGACTCCTGCCCGGTGTATGTCCTTGGGGTACTGGCAGAGTGGCGATGTAGCTGCCTTTTAAGCAGAGTTAGCCGGGTTCGATTCCTGGGTGCCCCACCAAATTCGGGTTGTTAGCTCAGTGGTAGAGCAGCCGCCTCTTAAGCGGCAGTGCGTAGGTTCAAGTCCTACACAGCCCACCAATTGCCCCTGTGACGGAACGGCAGACGTAGCCGACTTAAAATCGGTTTTTTGCGAGTTTCTCCTAACGGAGACGCTGCGCGAACGACTCTCGCCAGGGGTATGGCGGAGATGGAGCTATGGTGCGTTCGGAGATCCCATAAGCCTCACGTACTGAGTTCCCAACTCCGCTGCCAGCTTGCTGGTGTGGCTCAACGGTAGAGCAACTGTTTTGTAAACAGTCGGTTGCAGGTTCAACTCCTGTCACCAGCCCCATTTGCGAAAGTAGTGCAGCAGCTAGCATCCCTGGCTTCCAACCAGGAGACACGAGTGCAAATCTCGTCTTTCGCTCCAATTTTGCGAACGTGATGTAGCGGTAGCATCTGAGCCTGCCAGTCTCAGTGCATGGGTTCAAATCCCATCGTTCGCTTGTGACTGAACCCGAAGTGGTGGAGGGGCTGGTCTGTGAAACCAGTGTTAGCGAGTTCGACTCTCGTCAGTCACCCCAAATGTTTTGTGGCGTTTGGGCGATTTCTTGTAGTTCTAAATTCTCTCAATGGAGGTGAGTTCAATGACGTCATTTCGCATCACACCCAACGATCGCAGTCCACCATTATGCACAGTCAAATCTATGAGCGAGCATCGTTTGAGCGAAATTGTTATTGAACGTCCTCGGAGTGGCATGCGGATGAGTTCGAGAAAACTAAAAGGAGTGAAAAAGCAATTACATCAACTCACCCAAGACGCGATTGAGGATGGTTTACTCAGCCCTTATTTGATCAAGCCTCGGCACAAATCTAAATACCTCTCTGATCATTTAGGGCCACTGCGACGGTTTTTACGATCGCACGTCGGCCAACCTTGGAACGACGTTTACAGCAAACTGTGCCGACAGTTGAATACCAATACATTGGCGGGACAGCATGTGCTCAGTCATGTCTGGGATGACGTGGTTCGGCACACCGAAATCATTGAGGGTGTCCTGTATGAAAAGCCCGAGTGGGGCGGCTTTGCCCCGCTAGAAAGCGGTTATCGCGATCGCTTCTACGTCCATCCAGAAACAGGGTTGCTCTGTCTGGTTGAGAAGAAGCGCCGGCAGTCGAAACCCACTCCCCCAACCGATGTCTTAGCGATCGATGCTAATCATCAGTATCGCCAGCTCAAGGGCATTTGGTATCGGGTGACGTTTGCCGAATTTCCTGCCGCGATCGCTGACCCGGTCACCGATATTTTGCGGGGTCAGGTATCTGCCCAAACTGCTGAATTCATCGCAGGACGCAGAGTTTATGCGGTGAGCAAACAGCAGTGCAATAAAAAGGAAATTCGGTTGATCAAGAAGCAGTTAGCCCAGCAGTCAACATAAGGAATCTGCCCTTACACAATATCTGCAGGACTGCCAAACCCCTGCGATCGCGGGTGCTATGTATCAGCAGCTCCCTAACTTTTTAGCCATTCAATCGGAGGTGAGACTCATGAAACGCTTTAATCCCAACGACAAAATCGACCTCGAAGAGCTCTTGGCAGACTTTGACGAAACCGCCGCTGGCTTTTGTCCCCTCCAGCAAACGTTGGTTCGTATGGCTAGAACCCCGGTTTCTCAATCGATTGGTTCACGAGAGTTGCCTAATTGCACATAGAAACCGGGGTTTTGTGCGGTTCGGGACGTCGTTTTAAGCGGTGTTGTCGTAACAGTGGGCGATACGACGGCAGCTTACGAGATCACTACTTTTAGACCGATTCTCTAAAACAAGACTACAGATCTGGCTCCCCTGCCCCTCGGCTCCCCTGCGTTTCCAAGATTGCATTGGAAGTCCGATCACTGAGAACTGGTATTAGACCGTAGAGGCGATCTCTAGGCCACATGCAACCCACTCGTAGTTCAAAAATAGGAGGTGATTTTCATGAAATTGGCAGAAGCCTTGATTTTGCGAGCTGATGCCCAAAAGCGGGTGGCTCAACTACGGCAGCGATTGATGCGGAGCGCCCGGGTGCAAGAAGGCGAACAGCCGCCAGAAGATCCGCAAGGGCTGCTGGCAGAGTTAGCAACGACGACTGACGAACTGACGCGGTTGATTCAACAGATTAACCGCACCAACTCGGTCACGTCGTTTCAAGCCGGGGTGTTGTCCGATGTGCTGGCCATACGAGATACGCTGCGGCTCAAGCGCACCGCCTACGATAGTCTCATCGGGGCGGCGGCGACTTCACAAGATCGGTACATGCGATCGGAATTGCGGCTGATTAGTACAGTGAATGTGGCTGAGCTGCAACGCCAGATCGACCAGCTCTCGCGAGAGTATCGCGAGCTAGACGCCCAGATTCAGGCGCTCAACTGGGCCACGGATCTGATTGAGGCGTAAACCACTGCCAAGTTGAAAACCTGAGTTTTGAGCGATGGCAAAAACCTCACCTAACCTCTCTTTCATTTAAGGAGAGGAAACGGAGTCCTGGCTCAATTTGAAGCTGACTTGTGAACAGACTTTGAATAAACCTCTCCTTGATAAGGAGAGGTGCCGCAGGCGGTGAGGTTAGAGCGGAGGCAAAAACTCTAGGTCTGAATCTCGATGAGGTTTAGTCCGCGCGAAAAAAGAGGTCTGAGGGTCGCTAAACAGTGGTCTTCAGGCCAATTCCAGGGAAATGAGTTGGTAGCTGATTTGATAAAGGCGAATGCGATCCGCCAACTGGATAAAGTTGGCATACATCGGCTGTTCACCGATCCCCTGGTTGCACTGGGGCCGTGCAGATGGGTTCAAACCCCATTGACTAATCACGCCCAGCATTGTGACAAGCGCATCGGGTACTGTAACTGTTTACTACCGCGTATTGATTTATCGAATCAGTGAGGGTTGGGTAAGGGGAAATCTGACGATCAACGTTGTCAGTCACTCATTTCTAAGCAAGCAGACTTCAATGATGAAACTTTGACGGTTCCCTAAACGGGGGAATTTTCACAAAAGCAAGAGGATATCAACCATGCCTTACAAGCCATTAGAGCTATCAACAGCGGTGCCCGTACTGTCTTGGGCGGGGCATGAGCTGGGCGCTAACGAAACCAAGATGGCCCAAAACGTGGCCTCGCTGCCCTTTGTCCACAAGCATGTGGCCCTGATGCCCGACGTGCATTTGGGTAAGGGGGCGCTGGTGGGCTCGGTGGTGGCGACCAAAGCCGCGATCGTGCCAGCAGCGGTCGGGGTCGATATTGGCTGCGGCATGTGCGCCGTCAAAACCCCCTATCACGCCGATCAGCTCGACGGCAAACTCAAGCAGATTCGCACCGAGGTCGAAAAGCTGATTCCCGTCGGCTTTAACCAAAACCCGCAAGTTGATAAAGACGTCACCAACTGGCAGGGCTGGAGCGACTTCAAAGAGCTGCACCCCAAAGTGCAAAAGCTCCAAGATAAAGCCCAAAAGCAGATGGGCAGCCTCGGCGGCGGCAACCATTTCATTGAATTGTGTGTGGATACCGACGCCCAGGTCTGGCTGATGCTGCACTCTGGCAGCCGCCATATCGGCAACATGCTGGCCCAGCGCCATATTGAGTCAGCCAAAGCGCTGGCGAAGCTGGCGGGTCTGAATCTGCCTGATCCAGACCTGTCGCACTTTGTGCAGGGCACGCCGGAGTTTGCGGCGTACTGGCGCGATTTGCAATGGGCGCAAAACTACGCCCTGCGCAACCGAGAGGTCATGATGGCCCGGTTTAAGCGGGTGGTCGAAACGCAGCTGGCGGGGGGCAAGCCCTTTAAGCCAGCGCTGCAGGTCAACTGTCACCACAACTACGCCGAGCGCGAAGTGCATTTTGGAGAAGAGGTGTATGTGACTCGCAAGGGGGCCGTGCGGGCGCAGAAAAACGACTACGGTATTATCCCTGGCTCAATGGGGGCGAAATCCTTCATTGTGAAGGGCAAGGGGGCTGCCGAGGCGTTTTGCTCTTGCTCCCACGGCGCGGGCCGCCAAATGTCTCGCACCAAGGCGAAGAAGGCCTTTACGCTGGATGATCTGGTGCAGCAAACGGCAGGTGTCGAGTGCCGCAAGGATGCCGGTGTCCTGGATGAAATTCCGGGTGCGTACAAGCCGATTGAGCAGGTGATGGCCAATCAGGCTGACCTGGTCGAGGTCGTGGCCACGCTCAAGCAGGTGATGTGCGTTAAGGGGTGACCTCGTAGGCGTTTGATCTCAGACCAAAGCTTAGTTACTAGGTCTTGGAATGAGGAACTCCTCAATCTGCTGAAAGCATTGACATAGGTCACCGCAGTTCAGCGAAGCTGAGCTTGATTGGGAAAAGCGCTCTCCAATCAGAGAGCGCTTTTTATTTGGATGAACTACGGACGTTGCCAGATCTGAATTTGAGTGTTGTTAGCGCCATCATCAGCAAGGCCAATCAGTTGGCGACCATCGGGGCTGACGATCAGTTGAGAGATGGGCTCTTGATCTAACACGGCGACTAGCTCCGCAGTCTGCAAATCCCAAATCTTCAGCCCGTCCGCCGTGCTAACCATCACCACATCATTCGTCAGCGCCAGGCGATCGCGACTCGTGTCTTCAGCTTTAGCCAACAACGGCAGTGGGCAATGCTGGCCGCAGCATGAAACTAAGCGGCCAGAGGTTTGAGCTACAAATGCTCTCGATTGCCAGCGGTTTGCCGGATAGGACAGCTCTCTTGGGCGTGATTGGCAGCAATCAGCAATCAATCAATTGCCCCCGCGCCCAGCAGTTTATGTGATGGGGGCCAAGGTACAGGGACAAAAGTGGAGCGCTGTAAGCTCAAAGCTAACCTTGAGCAGGATTTGACAAATTGAGGGGTGAGGCAGTGAGCTAGAAATTATCACACCGCTAGCGTCTACCACCTCATGAACGAGATTACCCGAATTCAGACTGCCTTGCGTCCCCATCTGTCTTGGCATGGAGCGCGACTCACCTTTCTCGCCCTTTTCCTGGTCGCGTTGTTTCGCGTGGAAACCGTCAATTTGGACAAACTCGCCTCGGTCTTTGCCAATCGGGCGCAGAGTGCCTCAAACCACAAGCGTTTGACCCGCTTCTTTCGCAAGTTTGTGATTGACTTTGACGAAATCGCTCAGGCGGTCGTGAGTTGGAGTCAGATCCCGCCGCCTTGGACATTGAGCCTAGACCGTACGAATTGGTCTTTCGGCACGGTCAATTTCAACATCTTGATGCTAGGCATTGTCCATGAGGGTGTGGCTTTCCCGCTGATGTGGACGATGCTCGACAAACGCGGCAATCGCTACAGTGACGAGCGGATGGCTTTACTGGAGCGCTTCGAGCGCCTTTTCCCTGATGTTGAGATTCACTGTCTGACAGGTGACCGAGAGTTTGTCGGACGTCAGTGGTGCAGTTACCTCATGCTGCCGGATGTGCTCGCTTTTCGGCTCCGCTTGCGTCACAGTGACCGCATCAGTTCGCGTTCTGGAAAGCGTCGTCAGCGAGGAGAGCGGGTCTTTGCCAATTTGAAGGTTGGCGAGCACCGAGCCTTGTCTGGCAAACGCTGGGTCTGGGGCTGCCGGGTTGACGTCGTCGCCACCCGTCTGGAAGATGGCGAACTGCTGATTCTCGCTACGAATTGCCGTCCGCAGTCGGCTTTGACCGATTACCGCTTGCGATGGGGCATCGAGACCTTATTCGCCGCATTGAAGACGAGAGGATTCAACCTGGAATCGACCCATTTCGGCCACGCCGAACGCCTCAGCAAGTTGGTTGCGCTGCTGGCATTAGCCTTTTGTTGGGCCATGCTCACCGGGCTCTGGCAACAACAGCAGCAACCGATTCCCCTGAAGGCTCATGGCCGTAGAGCGAAGAGTTTATTCCGCTATGGCTGTGATTTTCTGCGGCGCACCTTCTCCGATCTTGCTCTGCGGCGCGCTGAATTCAATCAGGCGCTACATCTTTTGTCCCTGTACTGAGGATGGGGGCACAAAGAATTGGGCTATGGCTTAAAACCCGTCTGGCACTGATCGCAGCAGATAAAGGTTGACCGGCTCTACACTAGCTGCCTCAGCGTAGGCGGCGGTGAGATAGGGGCGATATGACTCATCATTGAGCAAGTGAAGTTTCCCATGGGCAATGCCTAAAGACACCACGAGGCTAGAAAACGTGTCTTCATTTTCATCGAAAAGCTCGACGATATGGCTGCTAGAACTGGTGACATCTAAGACCAGTCGAGTCAGCTCTGGGGAATGAGAAATGTTTTCGGCCAGATACAGGTAGCGCTCTGGAGTCGTCAGCCCCTGAAAAGCAATCAGCTGTTCTAAGGCAACGGGAGTCGCCATGTCAGTTTCGCCACCCATGAGCACCACTGGCATCTGAAGGGTGCTGAGGCCGGTGTCGCCAAAGAGGCTGCTGACTGGAGAAAGGGCGAATACTAAACCAATCCGGTCATCGGCCAAACTGCCGTCGGTTAATTGCTGTATCGCACCGGGCACCTCGGCTAGCTCTAAGGCTCTGCACGCGAGTAACAGCGCGACATTGATATCATTTGAACCCAGCTCCGCTTCTAAGTCGCACTGCTGCTGTAAATGATTAATATCAACGGTGCCCCCAGCGGTTGCTAGCGCGGTGTAGCCGCCAAACGAGTGACCGATCATCCCCACGTTGTCTAGTTGCAGTCGGCCTTGAAACTCTGAGCTATTTATTTGCTCTAGAGTATCGAGCAAGAAACGAATATCTAGCGGGCGATCGATAAACTCTGTGGCCTCGAACGTGACTGAGTGCAGACCCTGAGTCAAGCCATCTTGATAGGGTTTATTGCTGCCAATATGTTCTGGCACCGCCACCACAAACCCATTTGATGCCAACCCCTGAGCCGCAGTGACGGCCTGTGGATTGCTGCGAGTATCCCCAAAACCATGGGAAAAGATCATGACTGGAAGGGGGCCGGTGACGGCACTGAGGTTGGCCGGGAGATAAAGATCGACGGGATAGGTGCGATCGCGCTGGCGGTCGTCTAGCAGTAGCGATCGCTGCGCCACCTCAAGCGCACCGTTGTCGGCTGGTAAGGGAAGGGTGCCGTAGTCTAGAACGGGCTCAGCAGCGGCCGCCGCTTGTGAACTTTGGGCGGCCGCGCTGAGCAATGCGTCAGTGGTCTCCATCCCGGCAGTCACTGATCGGGCCACGGTCTGAATCTGCTGCAAATCCAGTCGCAACCCACCAGTGGGATAGTGTCGGATGATATTCAGCAGCGACAGGCCCTCAGGATCGGCAGCCGCCAGCAAAACGGCTGCTCGAATGGCCCGCTGACCATTCCCACCACTCTCGGTTTCAATCATCTGACCGAACCCAGTCAAGACCGCCTCGCCAATAGGCGTGTACAGCCATTGAGAAAGGGCAAAGGGATCGCCCATGGCTTCCGGAATATTCGGGCTGAGGGTGGGTAAGGGCGTACTCAAAAACCGTTGCAAGTCTTGTTGTCTGTCGGCTGGGAAACGGTTGAGATAAGGGGCGAGGTCCGCATCGACGGTGCCCTCCTCCGCAAAGGCTGCGAGGGATGAGACGGGCAGCGATCGCCCAAAGGGGCCGTAGTCAAAGTAAATCTGGTCGGCGGAGCGAGCGGGCAAGGCGGCGGCGATGCCGGATAACAGGCTGAGGATCGTCGTGGGTAGTAGCCGCCGGGTCAATTTTGGGGAAACCGATAGGGAGCGCATGATTCAGTCAGGGGGGTGAGGTTTACAGGGTGACGAAAGGGGGCATGGCTCAATGGGGGGCCGTCTCAAACCTACGTTTCGGATAAATGCCGATGGGCTAAATAAGTACTCACCAGCAAGGCCATAAAGACCGCCGGATAAATCTGTCCGACTAAGGCTTCCAAAATGGTGAGTACGGAGGCGACTTCATTGACGGGGACGATGTCGCCAAAGCCCAGGGTCGTCAGGGTAATAAAGCTGAAATACAGCATGTTTAGATAAGAGCCCTCCTCAGTCACGAGGGCGCTGGAAAAGGCATTGGGGTCGAGGGTATAGACGATGCCGTAGAGTAATGACCACGTATATCCCAACAGCAAATAGACACAGATGCCCCCCTTCACCGTGTCCATGGTGACTCTGGACGTTTGGAGCAGCCGTTGCAGAATCAGCCAAGCGGCAGAGCCAAAAGAGAGGCTGTAGATTACTTGCACAATCAGGGTCGGCGTGATCGTCATCGGCACCCAGCCCAGGGTCAAAATCATGTCGAGAACGAACCCGATGGAGGAGATCGCCACAAAGAGCATAAATAGCGATCGCGGCAGTCGGTAGGACTGAATAATCAAAATTGTCATGTAGAAAAATAGGAAAGACGCCAAAATCTCGCTGAGCATGCCTCCCCAGCCCACGAAAGGGACAATCAGCAGCCGCAGCACAATGACGCTGAGGAGGTGGGTGTATTGAGGCGGAGAGACTGAACGATTCATAAATAAAGAGTTTTCAATCACAATTTCACATCAACTCTATGGGCTCAAAAAGCAGTTAGTCTACCAAGCTGATGGTTAAGGTGTTAACCCGACCGACACCGTTGGTATTAAGAGATGGGAATCGAAGTCGCCACCAAAATGAATGACCTGAATCCCTCGATTAAACGCAACGTCTTTTAGGTAAGGCGGCGAAGGAATAATGGCCTGAGCACTGACCATCAGCTCGATCGCTTCGCCAGGGGCAAAAAAGGTACTGCTGGGATACAGGGCAATCGCCAAGGGCACAATTTCGCCCGGTTTCAGCTTTTCGTCTTTGGCCGCTTTGAGAACAGGATTCCACTCGGTCGACTCGATGGGATCCAGTTCGCGGCGCGAGGCCCGGCCCCAGCCCCGCGTGACCATATCCTGTTGATTCCCCACGGAACCGTAGAAGGGGACTGACTGCTGGTGGCGATCGCGCTTATTGATGGCGACAAAGATCCCCATATCATCGGGACTGTCTCGCTGGTTTTGTCCAGGCCGCGCTTCCACCCACAGTCGCAGTTTCATATAGCCCGTGAGTTCAGTTGCCTCAGCGAACGCATATCGAAACGCCACCTGACCCTGGGTGGCTGAGTAGGTCATTTCGCTAGCCGTTGTGGGCCGGTTGGGAGACAAAGACGATTGCTCCGTGAGGTAAAGCGTTTGGTAATCGGTGCGGGCGATCGGCCATTCGTTTTCATCACGAATAGCGTGAATCTCATCACGGCTGGAGCGCACTTCTAAGCGCACAGGAGGCTGGTCGAGAAACCCATTGGACGTCTCTCCCTTGAGAAAACAATCCATAAAGCGCCGCGTCAGCGCTTGCACTTCGGGGGAATAGAAAGCATCCCACTTGCCAGTGCGATGGGTATACAGCCATTTGTGCGGCGATCGCGCCTTGATAAACGCGCGAAAGCTGCCCATGCTATGTAATCCATGATCGGAGAAAGAGCCACATACCAGCATGGGTAACGTGATTTCGTCGAGCTTTGCCGCCTTCTCCTGCCAGAAATCATCGTAAAAAGGATGCTTATCGACAAAGTTAGTGGGAATTGCCCCTTCCGCTTCGACAAAATCGGCTGGGATACCGTTAATCGCGGTTTTCACTTCCGTGCTCCACCAAAAGGCGGGAAACCCGAGCTCCGTGAGTCCACTGCGCGTAAACGTATCGTGATACGGATCGGTGAGCCCTTCCCAAGGTGAAATGCAGCATAAGGCAGGTGGCGGCCCGCCATAGGCCTGACAGGCGGCCACGTGATACTGAGTAATGGCTAAAAAGCTAACTCCATTCAGTCCCACTTTGCCCGTACACCAAGGCTGTTGGGCAACCCACTCGATCGCCTCGTAATAGCATTTGCCCTGATGCTCAGAGAAAACGGAGGGACGCCCACCGCTGTTGGCATAGCCTGGCAGATTCACGTTGACGACCGCATAACCGGCAGACACCCAGAAGTTCGGGTCAGGTGACTCCCAACTGGTCAGCTTAGAAAACTGGGGCTTTCCGACTTGGGGAATGAGACGGTACTGCTGCGGGGCACCCCCAAGTGGAGTTTTGCCCAGGGCCGGGGTAAGGTGATTGTCGTAAGGATGAGCACACATCACCACGGGGACAGGTTCATTTTGCTCAGCCGCCTGCTTTGAGCGGTAGATATTGGCCGTTAAGCAAAACCCCTCACTCATCGGGATTTCGACATCGTATGCGCACAAAATATCGGGATCTGCTGCAGTGAGTTCACACTGAGCATTGAATAGCTGACCACTTTTGATGGCATTAGTCACGATGGGCGCCAGGGCTTTAAGCGTATTGACTAGATCTGTCGCTGATGAATTCAACTGCATAGATTGCGCCTCATCTTGAGTAAGAGCAATAGTGAGATAGCTGCAACTAAAGGTGAAAAGAGAAAATTTTGCCTCTTTCACATATTTTTGGTTGCCCGTGTAGTCAAACAAAAATACTTAAGGCAGAAGCGATGATTACGGCCCATTCAAATCAGCTTATTTATTCTGAAAATAGGCGTAAAAGCTCAGTACGATCGCCGCAGTTGAGATGATGGTCATGACCGTTCCAGGCACAAAATTGTTGTAGCCGCCGAGGTCGATGAAGATGAAATAGCCGAGATCTAGCAGCCCCCCCACCAAGGCTGTGATGAAGATGGCAGCAACGCTTTTGCGCCAAATAAAGATGCCGCCAATGATGGTCACAACGCCAGCCCAAAGTAAATTGAAACCGTGCTGATTGATGATGGCCCCAACCGCATCTGGGTAATCCATTTCCAAGCTGGCCGGGTCGACGGCATCCGCAATACCGGCGGTAGCAGTCGCCGTATCGCCAGCGATGGTCATCACCCCAGCGAAGGCATGAACCAACCCCCAAATCACCCAAAGGATGGCGGATATTTTCAGCAATATAGAAATCATTTTTCGGGTCGAGTTGGTCATGGGAATTGTTTAATCCTGGGTGAAATTCTGTTCTTTGATCGCAATCAGATTGATTCAATTGCGCCGCCAATCGAGCAGCGGCAACTCATCTCCCATGAGAGATTGCAGGGTTTCATGCACGGTTCTCAGCTCCTCATAGGTGACTTGGTTGTCAGCCCAAATGATTGATTTGATCTGAGTGATTTCGTCCTCACTGAGCACCCCATCTGCCAGCGCCGCTGCCACCACGGCCTTTAACTTTTCCAGATGCTGAACTGCTTCAGGCGTTAGGGCTTGGGCCTTTGAACGTTCAATTTCCATGGGTCGCTCCTACCACTTGAGGGATGTCATTAGGGACAGTAAAGAGAACTGCGGGGATGACTGACCAGATGATCAGTAGGGCAAAATAAGCAGTTTCAGGAATCAGCTCAAACCAGTTGGCGGCGAGCAAGCCCACCACCATGATCAGGTGCGCCAGAATCGCCCAAGCAATACTCGCGATTACCTGCACTTTGATGGCAGGATTGGTGGTCAGCACA
Organism: uncultured Halomicronema sp.; assembly: GCA_937899725.1. Lineage (GTDB taxonomy): Bacteria > Cyanobacteriota > Cyanobacteriia > Phormidesmidales > Phormidesmidaceae > Halomicronema. Next base: position 39,706 of record CALCCA010000041.1, on the reverse strand, counting down.
GTTCTGTAGAAGGCGATCGCTAACGGCAAAAAGATCACAACTGCCGTGAGTAACCCAGGATTGTAGGACTGTTTCGCTATTCCCAAAGCAATATGACTCATCCCATTCACCAGAGTGATTCCGGTCATTGTCAGAGATGGAAACAGATGTTCCGGACTCCGCCAAATCGCAATGGCACCAATGAGCCAAACCAAAGACGTGTTAATGATAAAAATGGCTTCGGGGGTCAATGGTTTAATTGTTTGATCAGGCGCATCCAGTACGCCTAATAGCAGTTGATTAACGTCACCGTAAAAGGCATATTGCTGGCCCAAGAGGTCAATCCAATGCTCTTCAAATTGATGCGTCATGTAGGCGACTAAAAACAACACTGCCATTAGTTTGACGTCAGAGAAAACGGAGACAGTCGGCTTCGGTCTAGAGGCAAAGAACATCAACAGAATGAAGGGTGCGGCATAGGTGCCAATCTTCATCCAGTGCTCAATGAGGAACGGGTATTGTCCGAGCGGTGCCCAGAGCATCAAAAACAGCAGGATAATCGCCGCAAAGGCAAGTTTTGAGTTGTCCATCATCGGGTTATCCCTCGTCAAGAACTGGGGTCTTAGGCGTCAGCTGGAGATATAGCCCTGGTACGACCAGCAAGGCAATCAAGGTGGCGGAGAGCAGGCCAAAAATGATCGCCATACAGAGACCAAACCATTTGGCCTCACTAAACGCCAGGGGCAGCAGGCCAATGATCGTGGTGGTACTCGTGGTGAGAATGGGACGGAGGCGATCGCTGGCCCCATGCGCTGCCGCATGGCGCACATCCAACCCCGCCTTGAGCTTGGCGTTCATGGTGTCGACCATGACGATGGCGTCATTGACCACGATGCCCGTCAGCGCAATGACGCCGATCATGGCAGGAAACGAGAACGAAAGACCGATGAGGAAAAAGCCGATAAACGTGCCGATTAGGGCAAACACAATCGTCAGCATGATGATGATCGGCTGGGTATAGGAGCCAAACTGCAGCACCAGCAGCGCGAAAATCAAGAAAATGGCCACAATCAGCATTTGCACCGCTGACGCGAAGGTTTCGCCGCTCGTTTCAGAATCGCCCCCATACTGATAGCGGTAGCCCCGAGGCCAGTGACCCGCCGCCAGATTCTCGGCCTCGCTCAAGGCGGGGTCGTACAGCAGCGCATCGAGTTGAGGGGCCAGATCCGCCAGGATCTCCGTGTCGTAGTACTCTCCGGTGGGTATGGTTTTGGCCAGTACCGTGACGCTGCGCTCGGTGTCGCGATGGGTAATGGATAGGGGAACCGCCCCTTCGACCCGTTCCAGCACGGCATTGGCCGCGATCGCCTCCCCCTGATCGTTAATAAAGCGAATCGTGGCAAACTCATCTAGCCGAGAAGGGCCGCCGATGTCCCCCTGTTGCGAGGGCCAGCGGGTGCTGAGGCGAATTTCCAAATCTTCTTCACCACTGCCGATCGGGTAGTCACCGATCGCGTTGTCGATCATCAAATAGCGCCCTTGCCAACCCAAATCAGTCTGGCTAATGCCATAAAAGTCCAGGGCCTCGCGCCGGGGCACCAGCTTATAGTCGGTGCGCAAGTTGCCCAAATCATCGCGCACGTCTAGGGTGCCGGGCAGGTTGCGCAAAATTTCCTGGGTCTGAACGGAAATCTGCCGTAGCGTCGGCATGTCTGCCCCAAAGAGTTCTACCTGAATGGCGTCTTCACTATCGGCGGCCCGTTCATACTGCAGCGCCAGAATCGCGCCGGGGTAGTCTCTCAAAATCTCAGCGTCAATCGTCTCGCGGAGGTCAGGAATATAGGCATAGGAATCTTGCTGGCGCTGCGATCGCGCCACCATCACTGCCGAGAGCCCGACAAAATAATCGGCACTCTCTGGCTTGAGCTCGCTGGAAGACACCAGACCGCTGCGCTGCCCCACCAGTTTGGTAATGTTCTCAAATACGAGGGCGTCATCCGCATCGCTGTAGGTGCGCAGGAACTCCCCGAGGCGATCGGCCACTTCTGCCGACAAATCCAGAGTCGCTGCCGGGGGCAGCTCCACATTGACGCTGAGCTTCGTGCCTTCCGACTGGGGAAACAGCGAAAACGGTAGGGTCGTGAACAGCACCGTCGCCAAGACAAAGAGACCGATGGCTCCCAGTGTCCAGAGGCGAGCCACGTGGCGATTGGGCACCGTCGACCTCAGGCTCCACTCGGCAAACCGTGTAGACGCTGTTGCCGTCAGGCGATCGACAAAGGTGGGCGGAGCGCCGTGGGCATTGCCTAAGAGAAATTTTGACAGGGGTACCACCGCCAAGAGGGCAATCATATAGCTCAGCACCAAGCAAACAATCGCGCTGATCGGCACCAGCCGGACGAATTTGCCCATCGTACCGGAAATTGCCATCAGCGGCGCCATGGCCAAAATCGTGGTGAGCTGTCCCGCAAAGGCTGACCCCGCATAGGTCTGCACCGTCTCAATCGCCGCTGCCGGGAACGGCAGACCTTTGACAAAGATGCCGTCGTGCAGGCCCTCTAGCATCAAAATAAAGACATCCACCAGTAGCCCCAACGCCAGGATCATGCCGACCATCACCATGGAGTTCAGGGTGTAGCCGCCCAGCCAGAGTACAAAAATGGCCCCGGCAAACGTCACCGGAATCGCCAATCCGGCAATCAAGGCTTCGCGCCAGGTGAGGGCAAATAGGAGAATCGCAAAGACACACAGGGAGGCTTGCAGGACGTTGCTACCCAAACTCAGCAGATCATCCATGATGGTGAGGGAGTCGTCGGTGAGCACTTCGTACTCCATGCCAACGGGCCAAATCGCCGGGTCTTGAGTCGCCGTTTCCATGGCGATCAGCGCCTCTTCCACCACCTGAATCGTGTCACTCCCGGCGATCTTGACCACCTCTAGGGTGACTGTGGGCTCAAAAGCGGCACCCTGCAAACTCACAAAGGCCTGAGAGGCTTCCCGCTCTAGCCCCTGATACACCTCGGCCACTTCGTCCAACCGCACGACTCGATTGTCGTCTAGCCGCGCCACCGGCACGCGCTTGAGATCCTCTAGGGTGCGCGGGCGACCGTAGAGGCGAACCTGCGCCCCAATGTCTTCATCCCGCAGCAGATCCCAAGACTGATCGAGATTATTGCCCTGAATCGCGTCGGCCACCTGGGTCGCCGCAATGCCCAGGCTAGTCAGGCGACTCGGCACCATTTGCACATGAATCACCGCTTCCCGCCAGCCCTGCAGATCGACCTCGCGGACATTGGTGACCGCTTCCAGCCGCTCCTGCAAATCTTCAGCCGCCTGACTCAGGGCAGCCACATCTAACCCGGCTCCCGTGATGGCCAGGGTTAATACCGGCGCGTCTTGCTGAGAGAGTTGCTCAAAGTCGGGGACTTCCCGCCCCGTGGATTCAGCCGGGAGTTCGGAGTCAGCGTCATCGACCTTAGATCGCAGTTCCTGAATGGAGGCATCGACGGGCGCTTCGGCTTTGAACGCAATATTGATAATCGAGAAGGAGTTGAATGTCGCACTGGTGAAATCATCGAGCCCTTGCAGACTCTTAATTTCCGCTTCTAGTTTGTCGGTGACCTGAGTTTCCAGAGTTTCGGCGTCGGTGCCAGGCCAGCCGGTCGTAATCAGGGCGCGGGCAATATTAATGTCGGGGTCACCCTCTTTCACCATCGACAAATACCCCATGAGGCCCCCCATCAGCAGCAGAAAGCACAAGAGCGTGCCAAAAATCTGCTGGGTAAAAAAGAACCGCATCAGGGGAGAGCCGACCTGAACGGCGTCGGCAAACGGGGCGGCTGGGGGGGACTCTACGGCTGCGGGATGCGCCTCTGTCTTCATTGCGCTGCTGCCTCTGACACAATTTCCACGAGGGTGCCATCGACCAAGCGGTTGAGGCCCTCGGTGACCACCAGTTCACCGGGTTCAATGCCGCTGAGAATTTCCACGCCGTTCAGCCCTTCAATGCCCCGCTGCACTTCCCGGCGTTCCACTGCGCCGCTGGCTTCATCCACGACAAAGGCATAGGTGGTTTGGTCGAGGGGCAGTAACGAGCCCAGTGGCACCATCACCGCGTTGGGATTCACCGCCGCTTCAATCCAGGCATAGACCCGACCCCCCACCTGGAGATTCCGCACGAGTTGGAAATTGCGAATGCTGACTTCTACACCCCGGCCTCCCGGCGTTTGGGTGGGGCTCACCGCAAATACTTGCCCTTGACTGCCTTGGTCTCTGGCCAGGTCGAGCAGACTATCGTTCGGGGCGCCGGCGGCTTCAGCGGCACTCACGTCTTGGGCCAACACCACGTAGGCGGGCTGATCAGGCTGCAGCTTTTGGGCCTCGTCGGCCTGCAGCTCCAGCTCCACTTCTAAGGATTGCGGTTCAATCACCACAATCGGGGCGGTCTCGGCCACCGTGTCTAGATCGGTGCTATTGCCCAGGCGCTGGGCGTCCCAATATTCGCCTTCGCGGATGTTGATGTAGGCGACGACGCCATCGATGGGAGATACCAACTGGGTATCTTCTCGTTCCACGTTGGCCGATCGCAGTCGAGCTTGGGAAGCGGCAACGGTAGCTGCCGCCGATCGCACGTCATCTGCCGCCGCGCGAATACCTTGCTCTGCCACTCTCAGGGCCGCTCTCGCCTGCTCCGCCCGATTGACATAGGTGTCGCGATCGCTCGCTGACACGGCCCCCTGCTCAAACAAGGCCTGATATCGCCCCAGTTCGGCTTCGTCGAAGGTCAGATCGGATTGGGCTTTATCAAAATCAGCCTCCGCTTGCAGCAGTGCGGCCTCCGCTTGATCTTGCTGTCGCCCCGAGACCTCTAAGTCAGCGGCCGCCGTCTCGATGTCAACGACTTGGGTGCGATCGTCAATGGTGGCTAGCAGCTCGCCCTGAGAGACGACATCCCCTTCGCGCAAATCGCGACCCTCGACTTGCTTAATGAACTCGATATTGCCATTCGCCTCAAACTTCAGCACTCGCCGCCGCGCCGACGTGACGACGCCCTCATCAAATACCCACTGTTGAGCCAAGCCGACCTGGGCCGCCGTGACTCTTACTGGCAGCCGCGCTGGGGTACTTTCTTCCTGGCTGACGGCAGTCTCTGGCCGCAAGCTTTGATAGGCCGTCCAGCCGACGATCGCTAAGACAGTGAGCACGGCCAGCGACGCGATCGGCCAGAGGGCTCTAGATTTTGGGTTAACCCTGTGGGCTTTGGATACGATGCCTTTTTGACCTGAACTATCTGACTGACTTGCTGCTACATTCTGATGATTTAAATCTGAATGAGTCTGGGAGCCTGATGGAGAGTGAGAAGGCGAACTGGATTCGTTAGACGTCATCATCGGATGCCTCCGCAGTAGATTAATTGATTTCAAGCTCGATTAAGTTGATAGATTTTAAATCTCAAATAGCTTCTTATACGAGTCTTTAAATTCTCAAAGATAGATTTAATAAGAACGCAGAAATGCGGATTTTCTATCTCCAAAAATGCAGTGATCACAGATAAGCACTCTGCGGCTTTTGCTCTCTGTAAGCAGCGCTACGGAAAAATCGATTCTCAAATCTTGTTAACATTTCGCTGAAGTTATTGAGAATAGCCGATGCATCTGGGTTCGTATGCAGCAATCTTCGTGATCTACAACAATTTTGGCAAGGACAATAGACGAAATAAACCGGACGTTTAGCGACAATTCACTTTTTCTTAATGCTCTGACATGTTGATTTTGAAAATATTTCAGCCCAATAAAATTTCATGATAATAATCAAACGCGACCAATATTTCACTCACCAGATAATTATTAAATAAACTGGAAAATTCAGCTAAGTGACTGATGTTGGCTCACCCTAAGCAACTTGTGATTGAACATAGGTAAAAGTTTGTGAGATTACAGTCTCAGTTTCGTGATGCCGCAATGTACCGATGCTTGGTTCTCGGTTGCTTGACCTGCATTTGGGTGTTGATGCAGTCAGCGATCGCCTCTGGGCAAAGTCTGTCCGTCTTTGACCACCAGACTGGCACGATTCCCCCCGAAGGCGTCATCCGCTATGGCAGCATTGAGGCGGCTTGGGTGCGATCGCCGCTAGACGGTGAGCGGCTTTTTCAAGTGGCGGCACCCACAGTGACCGACCGCAGCAACTTGAGTGCTCAGGATTTTCCCGTTGAGATCAGAGCGCAGAGTGTGGAAGCCCTGCTGAAAATTGAAGTTGACCGATTTCATCGCAACGTTCTTAACCGCTTAGCCAGGCAATTTCGTCTATGGGATGCGGGTTGGACAGTCCCGCGATCGGCGGAGGTAATCACCGCGACCCTCAATAATCGTCCAGTTGTGCAAATCAAGAGTTCGGACCGCTCGCGTCCGCTCACCATCATCACCATTACCCAGATCGATATCGATTTTTATAGTGAAACGCCCGAAGTGCTGTCCGAAGAGTGGCGCACGATTGTTCAGGGTGAGATTGACAAAGTTGAGGAGCTGGCCTCTTTAGCGACGGCCCGGCGAGGGCTGCAATGGTCGCTGGCCATTGTCGTGGGCTTAATCGTCGTGCTCTCGCTCTTTAGCCTGCTGTCTTGGTTAATTCGGCGTCAGTTCCGTGTTCTACAAACGCACCGTGAGGGAGCGATCGCTGCGGCAGTCACCCCAGTTACACCGTTGGCGGCAGCCGCCCATGCTCCATCCCATCACGCGGCGCTGCCGATAGAACCAGCTCACAAGATGGATGCTGTCCGGCCCAGCCAGCCCCGCTCTCCGAGTCGCCGCTTGGGGTTGCTTGCCCAGCGAGCCCGGTTTCTGGAAGTCCTTAAAAATAAACCGCCTTTGGCGCACCAGCTCAACGCCCTGAAATTTTTGCAATGGCTGCTGGTTTGGTTAGCCATCTTGTCTGTGTACGGCAGTTTGATTGGGCTAACGTATACGCTGCCGATCGTGACCGCATGGCGAACGACGCTGTTTCGCGAGCCGTTCAAAATACTCTTAATTTGGTTTGCGGTCGGGGTGGCCCTGCGCATCAATCGAGCCTTGGCTTACCGGCGAACTCAAGCCCACAAGCAGCTGCCAGCCACCCAATGTAACGAAGATCAGCGCAAGTTTTTGAGGATGAATACGATTGGGGGCGCATTAGAAGGATTAATATCGGTGCTGATTGTCCTGACTGGGATCATCTTCACCTTTTCCACCTTTGGGTTGTCAACGCAGTCGGTGTTGGCCTGGGGCGCCGTGTTAGGACTCGCGATTTCTTTTGGGACGCAGAGCTTAATCAAAGATGTGATCAACGGGTGCTTGATTTTGCTGGAGGATCAATTTGCCGTGGGCGATGTGATTGCGATTGGTTCGATGTCTGGTCTGGTTGAGGAAATGAATTTGCGGAGCACTCGTTTGCGCAACCCAGAGGGAGAACTCATTACGATTCCCAATGGCAATATTGCTGAGGTGAGGAATCTCACGCGATTGTGGTCGCGGGTTGATTTCACCATTGAGGTAGCCTATGACAATGATCCTGACCGGGTTTTAACGCTGCTGAATAACATTGCCCAGGAGCTGTACCGGTCGCCTGAATGGCGAGACAAGATGCCTGATCCGCCAGAAGTTTTAGGCATTGAGCAACTCTCTCACGCGGGCATCTTGGTGCGCGTGTGGATCAAAACTGCACCGCTGCAGCAGTGGGTCGTAGGGCGCGAATATCGGCTTCGGGTCCGGAGAGCATTCGAGGCTCACGGCATTGCGATTGGCAAGCCGCAATGGATCAGCTATAACAGCCCGCTGGATCTGTCTTCGGCCCGTGCTGGCGACTCTCTAGCCCAAAAAGCAGTAACCCGAAAACCCTTCTCTCAGCGAGGTTTCGACGATGAAATCTGAGCCCGTTATGAGCTGACTGTTATCGATGGCATGGTGACTGCGGTCGCGGCACCACAGGCGATCGCCACTAGACATCGGGTCGAATTCACTGGTCAGACATCAACCAGCCGATCGTCGCGTGGGGGCCGTTGGTGCAGGAATACCGAAGCGGAAATCGAGCCGGCCTGTGCTGACTATCATGCAGGCTGATTTTAGAGGGGGCAGCATTGCTCCCAGTCATCTCGGCTTAATTCGGCTAAGTCGGGATGATTGGGAGACTTGGGAAGCGGCAACCGATGTCTTCTCCGTTTAGAGTCATTACCGATGGAAGAGACGCCTAAGAAGCGATGAAGGCGACCGTATTGGTGCCGCTGCGGAAGGAAGAAACAATCTCGAAGCAGCCGTAAATCCTATGGGAAAGCGCAATTATCGGAAGGCAATCCGCAGTTTACAGCAACGTATCGATGAGCATTTAGAGAAAATTAGGTTGGAAAAACAGGGAGAGTATCTTAATTTAGGACTCATTCGCCATTGGGAAAAAGAATTCCGGGCATTTGAGAAAGGGATTCAACCAGCAAGAAAGTGGTTAAAGAGGTCGTGATGCAGCTAGGTTCAAGGTCGCTCGCTATTCGGAACGAAACGCTGCGGGTATTGGTTCGCGAGTTGGGGCACGAATGTAGTCGTGTCCTAGAACTCGTTCATCAACCACAATTTACAGGGTTTCAAGATAGTCAAAAAGTCGGCATTTTGGCCGAGTTGACTACTCCCAGCGTTCACTTATGCACCCATTGCGATGAAGATTTTCAGCATGCGATCGCGGATGAGCTAGAGCGATTACCGGATACCGATCTCGATGAAAGGTGAATGCGTGAGCGATGCCTACCCGACAACTAGAATCATTACTAGAATTTTGATCCCATTCGGAATTCATCAGGATTCTGGCCAACAAGCCGTCTAAAGAACTTGACAAAATTAGTGGTCTCTTCAAAACCTAAAGAGCACCCGACTTCTTTCACAGTTGCTTTGCTAAAGAGTAAGCGACGTTGGGCTTCAACCACCACTCGCTCATTTGTAATCACCTTCGGCGATTTGCCCACCACTGACAGACAAATGCGACCAAGGGTTCTCGCCGAACAATTTATTTGTTCAGCATACCATTTCACATTTCGACAAGACTCGAACGATTGTTCCAACAATTCAACAAACTCTAGAAATCTTGGATCGATGACTCTGCTCTGGTGATATGTCCCAGACGCCACCGCCACTTGAGAGGCAAAGGCAATAACCGACCACAATAGGTATTGTGCGGCAGCCTGCTGCTTAGAATTGGTTATTTGGTACCTTTCTAAGAGTTCAATATGTTGTTGGAGAATTTGAGATTGGTCTGGTGCAAGTGACGTAACCGATGGCCAAACATATTGAATTGTAGACCAGGATAGAGAGCTAGAAATACTGGTAGATAGTCCTAACAAATTGGTCGGCAGGGCAGTGGGCAAAAACACGACCATGAAGGCTTCTAATTCCTGGGTATGGCCAAAATAGTGTGTCTGATCAGCACAAACATGAACTAATGTACCGGCCTTGACAGGGTAATCAATAAAGTCAACGCCATGGGTTCCCTGACCCTGAGTAAACAAAATTAAAGCGTGAAAGTGAAGGCGGTGTGGCTGCCAGGGATTATGGTCATCCGGTAGTTCTCGCTGATGTAAGGCCCCTAGTCGCAACACTTCAAATCGACTGTCAACCGCAGACGACCATTTCACCTTTGCCAGGGACAGCTTGTCCATTTTTGACCCTAAACATCAGCACTTTTGACCATTTTCTATACTAGCTAATTTATCTATGCTGATTAGCAGATTGCGCTCAAACGAGAGAAAGCCGAAGTAGCTGGGCCGAATTAAATGTTAAACCAGTCGCTGATTTCGACTCCGCTCAATCAGCTAGATGGCTTGCCAGATCGGAGGTTGAGGGTTGAGCGGAGTCGTTCATGCTAGCGTCTCCGCCAGGAGAAAACTCGTCTGCAAGAGATTGTGCCTGCCTACTTATCAGTTAGGAGATTTTTGATGAGCATTAAAAAGAAATCCTGGATTTGCATCCTGACAGCCTCATTACTGTTCTTCAGTTCCATCGCCTATAACGCGGACAAAAAGTCTGGAGTCGCATCGGTAGAGCCTGCCAATGCACAATCATTGGAGAGAAGCATGATTGTTGAAGTCGCTACATTCAAACTGAAAGCAGGTGTTACACCCGATGAGTTTTATCCTGTGGATCAAGCTGTTGAATCTCAACATGTTTCGCAGCAGCCTGGTTTCATTTCACGGGAGTCTGCTGTGAGTGATGATAACGAATGGTTGGCCATTGTTCACTGGCGTTCAATAGAAGATGCTGAAGCCTCTATGGAAAGTTTTCCTAGTGCGCCGGCAACAGCGGAATTCATGAGCAAACTTGAGGCAGACACTATGAGCATGACGCGCTATACAAGTTATTCTCAGCAAGACATTTTACAACTCGAGTCTGAGGAGTCACCTTGAATGGAATCGCTAACGCTTGTAGAAAAGGCGCGTTCTCTCTTAAACAGTTTTCACACTGGAGACCCAGCGGCCATTGAATACACCAAAACAGACGCGCTCTCCCCCCTACACAGATGTCAGTACACTACCGCTTTCTAGTGATGCTGATGATGCGCAGCTCGAAGCCGATATAAAAGCGTTTGCAGAAACGATTTATCATCCGGTCGGCCCGGCAAAAATAGGTCGCGATGACGATCCTACCGCTGTAGTCGATGCCAAACTGCAAGTAAAAGGCATAGAGGGATTACGAATTGCGGATGCATCAGTGCTCTCAATACTAGTTAGCGGACATCCGATGACTCCGACTATTTTGGTTGCCGAAATGGCCGCTGATTTCATGACTACGTAGCTTTCACAGTGTATTTATGTCTTCTCCAGAGACTGTTAATTCATTGATATCACTATCGTCTGCATAAGATCACTGCCACTTGTTTACACTGTCAATTCGCAAACTAAAATTATGATCTTCAACCTCAAACGTCGCCCTCAGATGCGGCAGGTTACTGTTCAATTCATTGAGCAAGTCACCCCTAGGGTGCGACGGATCGTCTTTGGTGGTGAAACCCTGGCAGGTTTTAGCGCTCCCCGGCCAGGGGCACATATCAAGCTGTTGTTTAACGCTGCTCCTAAGGCACCTGCTGATCCCAAGAAAATGCGATCGCAAATGCGCACATACACCCCCCGGCACTTCAATCCCGATAGCCAAGAACTGACGGTGGAATTTGTGCTCCATGGCGATGGATTGGCTTCGACCTGGGCAGCCCAAGCTCAAGTGGGTGACACCTTAACTATCGCCGGCCCCGGTGGGGGAATGGATATTCCAGATCGCCTGACAACAATGGTTATGCTCGTCGATGAGTCTGCCATACCTGCCGCCGGTGCGGTATTAGAAGCACTGCCAGCAAACTGTACCCCAATCATCATTTGTGAAGTTGAAGATGCTCGCGAACAGCGATCGCTCAGCTCCAGTATTGAGGTGGCGCCAACCTGGCTATTTCGTCAGGAACAAGCTGCGAGTCCAGGTCTACTCCTAGAAAGTTATTTACCCAATGTGCTGACCAGTGTAAAAGACTTTGATGATGTCTTTTGGTGGATTGCTTGTGAAGCTAATATGATGCGTCGGCTGCGCTCACAACTACTGAAGCAACCAGGAGTCAGTAAAGATCGGCTTGTTTCGCGAGGGTATTGGAAATCAGAAACAAGCAACTATCCAGACCATGACTATGGCGAATCTTAGATGGGGAAAGTTCTATCAAATTTCTCAAGAAAAGCACAGCAGAAAACGGACAGTCATAAAGATTTGAAAATAAATTCGTTTTCCAACATCGAACTTATTTTTAAAACCATGTAATCAACAAAATGAAGATCATCCTTATTGGTGCGTTAGACAACATTGGAAATGGGGGTTCGGAGGTGCTCTCTTCAGAGCATGAAATCATTGAATTCGGATATAGCACAGGCGATTTTCAGGTAGATATTTCTGTAAAGAAATCTATTGAAAAGTTGTTTCAAGATGTTGATTCTTTTGATGCTGTTATATGTGCAGCAGGCTGGGCAAGATTTTGTAGCCTTGAAGACCAACCTGATGAAGACTATACGCTTGCACTGACGAATAAGTTAATGGGGCAAGTTGATCTGGTACGGGTCGGGCAAAAATATATTAGTGATAATGGCTCGTTCTCATTGACAGGCGGCATGCTCAGCCAACATCCATCACCCCGTAGTGCATCAGTCAGCATGGTCAATGGCGGCATTGAAAATTTTGTGAGAGCTGCTGCACTGGGTATGAAACGCGGTATCAGAGTGAATGCAGTGAGTCCACTCCTTGTGAAAGAAACAGCGGAAGCTAAGGGTACGGGTAGTGCCGGTGGAATATCCGCTAGCAAAATTGACTTGGCTTACAAGGAAAGTGTTGAAGGAAAACGAAATGGTGAAGTTTTGAATGGATCAGATTTCGCCTAACAACTCTTTTTCTAAAGCCCTAGATCTGGGGAGATTGCCCTCAGAAACTTTTAACACTCCACGGATACAAAGACGAACTTATGGTCAAGATTGCCATCACAGCTGCCAGTGGAAAATTAGGCAGCGAAATTGTTAAAGCCACAGGCTTGATCATCGGCCCAGAAAACGTTATTGGCCTGGCACGGACGCCGACTAAAGCGGCCCATCTTGGGGTGGAGTTGCGTCAGGGCGATTACAACAATCAAGAAGCGTTAGAAGCTTCGCTGCAGGGGATAGATACAGTATTGCTGGTATCTGGTATGGATGCTCCAGATCAACGCATCGGTCAACATCGCCATGTCATTGCAGCGGCTAAAGCCGCAGGCGTCACTAAAATTGTTTACACCAGTGTTCAGGGTGCTGAAGCCGGAACAACATTTAGTCCGGTTATTCAAAGCAATCGCCAAACCGAACAAGATGTTCGCAATAGTGGGTTGAAATGGGTGATTGGTCGCAATGGTATCTATATTGAGCCTGATGTGGAATATATCGCCACCTACCAAAAAGCCGGGGAGATTGCGAACTGCGCTGGTGAAGGTAAATGTGGTTATACAACTCGGCCAGAGCTCGCCTATGCCTATGCCCGAATGTTGACGGAAGATAAGCATAATGGCAAAACCTATAACTTAAATGGTGAAACGATTACTCAAGGTGAACTGGCCGAGTATTTGAATTTAGCCTTTAGTACTCACCTGATCTATCGCGCTATGACCGTAGACGACTATCGGAGCGAGCGGATAGCCGAGTTGGGCGAATTCATGGGCACTGTGATTGCTGGAATTTATGAAGGCATTCGAGCCGGTAAGGCGGATAATCCGAGTGATTTTTTAGCTGCCGCAGGGCGAGAGCATCAAAGCTGGCAAAACTATTTCATGCACTTAAAGTTAGGTATATAAGTAACTGTTTAGGCTCTTAACAACGCTAATGCTATTCGCGAATAGTCTATGGATACGACCAGCTCATACAGCGTTTCCCTGTCAGATGAGGTACGAATCCAGATCTGAAATCCCTACCTGACAATCAATCCAGGCTTTCTACTTATATTGTCAAAATATAAAATACAAGCTAACACTTCGTTGGCTCGGCAAATCTATGCAGATACCTGAAGTGCGAACGACTGTCATCGCCGCTTAACTCAATCGCTAGGTTGTTGGGTTTTTGGAGGGGAAGATCACAACAATCGAAATCTACGCGCGATTTGCAAAAAGCTCCGCCTAGAAGCCCAGCGCCTTAGGCTCATCAGTCCTGTGTCCAAGGTGGGCTACCGCTTCAATGAGACTCATGGTGCGGCCTCAGCCTTGCCGCCGTAGGCGATGCAATCTGGCCGCGATCGCGCCTCTCATTGAAATGCATCGATGAGACGCAAACATGCCTGGTTGGGCCTCACCTCAGGCCGCCGTTATGTCACAGCCATCGTGCGATCGCGGGCCTCACATTAATGATGGACGGGACGAGTAATATGCTGGGCGATCGGCGACTCAGACATCCTAAAGCGGCTACGTCCCTTGACGCAGACCTGACAGTTTCAATCCAAATCCAACACCTGGCTAAATCGGAAGCCAATTTGCTGGCTATTCACGTTCTGAGCGCGACTGAACTCGTGGGCTAATTCGACTGTAGTGCCACGACCCAGATCGTATCCAACCGCTGTTTGCACAGAATAATCGTCAAAGGTATCCCCGCTTGCGAGATCTCTCCATCTACCGGTGCCGGAAAGGGTCATGGTCCACGGGTCAGTCTGGTAGACCACCCCGGCACTGGCATAAATGATATTGTCGGCGGTGCCTTCAAAGTTCCATAGAGGGGCAATTTCACCAATCAAGGTCAGCGATTGTCCGTCACCCAACTGAAACGATTGCATGGCCGCGACCAAAAAACCGTTTTCATCAGCCACGTCCCCCTCACCTGCTGCTTCGTGGATATAGGCGAGCCGGTAGGTGAAGCCAGGTAGCCGACTGATTTCGCTACCTTCAAGCGCAACTGTAAAAGATTCAAATGACTCAGTGTTGCTGGCGCCGCCGTCGGACAAGCGATTCCGACCCCGCCGTCCGCCTAAGTCAAGGGAGTCGGACAGAAAACTGGTATCGTCGAAGAAGGTACTAGCGCTAAGTGTGTGCTGCCCAGACGTTCCGGCATCGAAAGTATATTGAGCCTCAAAGCCAATGCGTTCGATTAGCTCGATTTCTCGATTGTAACTGTTGCCGTACATGCCCGGCGTGACCAAGGACGCAAAGGCAAATGTCGGAGTAAGTTTGCCTGCCTGTAGGGACAGGCGGTCGTTCACGTCATAGTTCACAAACAATTTGCGAACAAAGAGTGTTTGATCTTCGAAATAGCGATCTGCCGTTGGCGGACTAGCGTTCTCTAGTCGAATTTCGGCGTTTAGTGAAAACCTCTCTGTAAACTGAAATTCAGGCGAAGCAATCATTTCGAAAAACAGATCATTGCTCTCAGTGCGTGGCGCTTCGGCGTCATAGTCCCCATCATAGGCAAAGCGAAAAAGAACATCCCCGCCGATACGTGGATAAGTTTCGGCATTTGTAACTTCTTCCTGCGCCAGTGTCGGAGACGCTTCGACAAAAAGAGCATCAGCATCGCTCTCAGTGCGAGTCGCTTCCGCATTGTCATGGGCACCATCAATTTCTGTCTGCGCCAGCGGCTCCTGGCGATCGCAATCGGCTGTTGTCGAGGGAACAATCTCCCCCTGAATTTCCGCGTCTATCGCCCCCCCGTCGGTAAGGTAAGTCTCCAATGGAGCACAAAGAGCATTGCTCTCACGCGGCGTTTCGGCAGTGTCATGGGCACCATCGGCTTCTGTCTGCGCCAGTACCGGCAATGTTCTGAGGAAAATTGCAATACACACCAAAAGTAGAGGAAGCTTCATCACACACAATTACCTACACGTCTTGCAGAGTTGATCTGCGCTGGTTAACCCGTCAGGATTTGCGCAGTTGAATCGATCGCCGCCGCCAGATCCGTTTAGGGCAAGGCGGCGACGCCATTTTGGTATGGGCTGAACAAGATAGCCTGAATCAGTGTCCTAGGGCGCGTCATCAATTAATCTCGAAAGCCTTGCGGTATAGGCATTACCGCGCCTGCCCCAGAAACCCAGCTAGGGGCTGAACCGCTAGCAGCATCAGGATTCAGGCTCTAAATGATGACAGCCCCTAGCATTAATGGCGAGAATTAAAGACTGCGAGGATCGACAGGGTCAGTTCCGGCATTAAGCTCGGTTGGATCGTCAATGCCATCACCATCCGAATCGGCCTTGTAGGGAAAAATCCCCAAAGAGACTTCTTCGGTGTTAGCAATGCCATCACCGTCAATGTCATCGTCTGACGAGTCTTCGATGCCATCGCGATCGGTATCTGCCCAACGGCTTGGGTCGTTGGGGAAGCCATCAAAGGCATCCTCCACACCATCGCCGTCGGCATCCACGGCCAAAGGCACCGGCAGACCGGTCCACTCCGTCGCAGCGTCTGGCACTTTGCCTGAGTTCATGTCAGCCACCAGCAAATCGAAAAGCTGGGTCATATGGTGGGGCCGCTGCTCGTTGGGCAAACCGAGGTGCACACCAGGCGTCCAGCCCATAGGGCCGAGATGGCGCAGCATCCAGCTCATGCTGAGCTGATCGGTCACTACTGCCATCGACTGCATGCTGCCAGAGAGCCAAGCCGTGACCACCGGAATCGCCAGGATCTCTTGGATTTCCCGGTCGGTGAAGTGCCGACGCAGCTCCTCGATGTGGGCCGCCGTCACCCGCGTTGGCAGACGACCAGCATCGCGCGCGAGCCGCAGAGCCGCCCTCTGCGCTGGCTCGACGAACTCGGACCGTTCAAAATCCATCAGGGATTGGATGTATGCAATCAGTTCTGGCAGATCTTCTGGCGGGATCTCGGATTGGAAGTAATCGGCTTCCGTGTAGTCATAAATGCCAAAGGCACCATGGGCCTGGCAATGAACGCAGCCACTGGCGAGCTGATAGACGAAAAACATCGACCAGATCTCGGCGAATTCCATCGTGCGCTCAGTTTGCAAGATGTATTCGTCCATGGTCAAGGTGCCGAACGCCGCTTGCCGGGCCCAGTAGGTGTCAAACTGACTCCGATCGCTATAGGGCACGCTCGCCTCGGTACCCTGGGGACCGTCATAAAAGTCATAGTCATAGGCGGCCACATTAAAGGGCGGTGTGCCTGCCGCCGGCAGGTTGGCCTCGCGCAACCCCGGTGCTTCCCATTCAAGAAGCGTGGCTGGGAAGGCGTCAAAAGGCTCCTCAATGCCGTCTTGATCGCCGTCGAAGGTGAGGATGGGGATATCATACCCGGTGATGTAATTGACCCAATCCGTCTCAAAGACCGGATCAACCGCGCCCAAATCATCGCGGACCCAAGCGGCATCAATCTCTGCCACCGCTTGCATCAGAGCATTGCCGACGAAGGGGTTGGTGCGCTGTTCTTCAGGCGAGGTGGCGGCGTTGTGGCCGGGCTCCCAACCTACCGCAGACAGATTTTCAATGGCCCAATCGAGGGTTTCCTGATCGGTCGCGATCGGCAACACGGCATCATGGGTGGCCATAGCGTTATTGATCGCCCCGAGCTGCATCAGCTCGGCAATTTGCCGATCTGGGTAATGGGTGCGCAGGAGCGCATGGATATCGGCAGAGGACGTGATCGGATAGCTGCCCATCACGTCGATATAGGTGAACGCGGCCTCCAGGCGCGGATTCTCTAAAGTCTCCACGTAATCGGGTGCGAAAATTGCGTGGATCTCTGCCAAGGGCACACCCATCAATGAGAGCTGGTAGGCGCTACGTGCGGTATGGTGGCCGCTGCCTGCGAGAACCATCTGGCGCAGAGTCAGCCGCCACTTGGTTTCAGCATCAAACATCGCGTCTGCATGGATCATCGCGTCTGAGATCAACAGACCCTCGTAGAAATCAAACAGGTTGCTGATGTCGATCTTGTGGCGATCGTAGAAGGGGGTCTCCTGGTCTGCTGCTGGCGCCGGGGGGGTTTCTGCAAGGGTCTGCGCCGGCAGCAGAATGGTGGTGATGAGTGCAGCAGTGCTCGCTACAAGTGTTTTGAGTTTCATCGGGTCATTCTCCTTCAAAGAGTGTCAGGAACATGCCATTTGGATTTGGAGAATGGCTCGGCACAAGTTGTAGGGAATCCCAATGCTCGGCGACCTTGCCGTCGGAATCGAAAAGATACATGTCGACAGCAGCCATCCCCTTATCCTCGGGGCTGTCGTTGTCCAAATTCCGGAAATTGACGTGCGCCATGGCCCAATCGCCCACCACGATCACTTTGTGAATGTCAATCGCGACCGGATACTCCTCGACTGATCCACCAAACAACTCGGCCAGCGGTTGCCGTCCGTTGGGCAACATGACACTGTGCTGGATATAGCGATCGGAGATGAATTCACGGAGAGTTTCGTCCGTAGGATTGGTTTCGAACAGTCGGTAGAGCTCGATAATCTTCTCTGCCCTGGCGCGGTCAGCGTCGTTATTCACGATGATATGGGTCTCAAAATCTGTTGGGATGGTGTTTTGATAGATCGCACCCTGTTCCCAGGCGCGTGTGGGCGCCGCGAAGGGGTCTGTTTGTTGCGCTTTTGCACCACCCACGAGTAACGTGAGCGTCAGCAATGTTACGACTATTAGTCTGAGTGCTTTAAGGGGCATGATGTCCTCATTGAGGGGTTGACGTGTATTAAGTCGCCGCCCTGGAATGTTGTGCTATCAGAGAAGCTTGGTCCCGTACAGCGGCCCTTCTTTGCATTGGTTCGATATCTGAATTTTGTGTACCCTGCAACAATTTTTCAAAAAGGATTATGACGTGAATTAATCAGGGCATTGTGTGCCAATTTAGAAGAGCAGGCATTGCGAAAATCTCTTAACATACGTGTCTCTAAAAACATTTCAGATCCTTCTTCTGAGTTATTCAACAAATTGAAGAATGAATTCCTTTGTTGCTACTAACTATGAGGGCATTAATTGTGAATCTTGTTTTCTGTTGCGTCTAATTTTGCACTAAGCACACGAAACTAGGGGAACCATAAACGCCAAAAAAGGGAGCATTTATGCCATTTTTAACCCTGAGACATTGAGAAGGGTATCAGCAACTACGATCGCTAATGCCATATCGCCAGAAATCACATGCGACGAAATCTCTCAAGCCTATTGTGTTCAATTCCCTGAGCCTATTGTTGGGTAGCTGAGCAAGGGACTTATAGAACAGTTCCCATGAGTCAGTACCATCGCGGTTAGGGAGATCCAGGTCCAGAAAGCCGAAGACCAGGTGAGAGCGGATGAGACAATCCACGAATATTAATAAGCTGCATAACCACCCAGCACAGCAACGGCGCCAATATTGTCACTGATGAAACCGTTAATACCGAGTGAAGTCGCTGCTTGCTTTCATAGAAAATGGCGTATAAATTCTTCTATGACCTTCAAATACTAAGGGCGTGAGTTAGATTTCCATCACAATGTCAGAAGACATAAAGCTCTCCCAACATATGATTTTTTCATCAGCCTTTAAGGATATCCTAATATTCTCTAATTAAAATTTAATAATTAATTATCATCAATTGAATGAAAGTTGTGGAGATGCAGCTTGATTTTGAATTCCTGATATCACAATTCTACTTTTGCACTCAGAACAGAAAAGGAGGAGGCCTATGGATGCTAGAAAAGAGACTATTGATGTCGATTTTGTTAGGCCAGAATCACTTGGGAGTTTATCAACAACAGTCATCTCCTACGCTGTATCACAAGGGCTATCACTGGATGAAATTGCTCAAGTCATAGATATTTCAGAACTTGACTATGCCAATCAGAATGCTCGGCTCCCCGATCTTTTTATTGGGGAATTAATGACGGTGCTTGCCGATAAATTTCCAGATCGAGCAGTTTCCATGGAGATTGCTCACTGTGCTCCGTTTTCAATGTTTGGCGGTCTGGTTCAAGGTGCTCTGTTTGCGACCGACTTTGAGGCAGCACTCAACTGGTTTGTCGAAAATACTTCCATTATTGCAGACCAGTCGGCTGTACACCTTGAGAAAACAGCTTCAGAGGGTGCATTGGTTTTTGCCCACCCCTGTGAGTTTGTGGACAACGGTTACACCATGGAAGCAACGATGGGGGTACTGTGGCGATTTCTGAATACGATTACTGTTCCAAAAGCATCTCTACAAAGAGTAGAGTTTGCTAACAATAAAGCAGTTAAGCTACGCCCTTATGAGGAGTTCTTTAAAGCACCTGTCTTATTCCAGGCAGGTCGCAATGCACTTGTTTTTCCACTAGACATCTTCTGTCGACCTGTTCGTTACGCCAATCCTCAGATGTTCGATCTGATTAAGCCGCATTTTGTCGAACTTCGTCAAAAGTTAATTGAAAATAATTATCCAGCAGCACTCGCCCCGCTGCGTCGGAGCATTATGGATAATGCTGCCCACGGTGAGTATGAGGTAGCAGCGGCTGCAGCAGCAGCAAACCTCAGTCTTCGCACAGCACAACGTTTGGCTAAGCAACATGGGACGTCTTTGCAGAAACTCATCGATGAAATTCGTCTGATCAATGCAAAGAAATTTTTAAACAACCCCGAGATTAGTCTTTCAAGGGTAGCCCAGCTTCTTGGATACGCCGATGTTAGCTCATTCCGTAGAGCGTTCAAGCGTTGGACTGGATTGTCTCCAAAAGAGTATAAAAACGAACTCTTTAAAGAGTGATGTTCTGTTTATAGAGAATCGGATAGCTAACGTTAGAGCTGAGTGGCAGCCAGTATTTTTGCATCAACATCTAGATCTTAAATTCCATCCGCTCCTATATTATGTTAGCCTGACTTCGGTCACCAGACTGCCACTATGGTTTCGTAGAAGAACTCACTGTATTTGGGTGTCAAGCAACGATTTAATTTCAGTTTGAATATCTTTGTTCAAAGTGATTGGAGGATAGGATTTTTGTTGACCTTCTGAAATAAAGAGTCCTGATTTCCCCTAACTGACTGCTGATTCGACAGCACTAATCAGCCTCTGAGCCTGGAGTTTGGCCGGCTTAAACAGCAAAGGGCGAAGCAAAAGCAGGTACCAGGGCATTCCATCGCTTGAGCCAGTCATTGAAGTTTTTGTTGGACCCGGATCGACGACTTGGATCAAAATTCCATCTTTTAATAACTCCTCTTTCATCAAGGCACTAACGGCAGTAAGCGCTGTCTTCGACGTTGCATATGCTCCCATCAAGCCACCGATGCTTTCTGGATTCGTTAGGTTTCTTACATCTATTTCTTTTACAGCGTTGATAGCGCTCGATGAAAAATTGACAATCACTGTCTGCTGGATATTCCTTACTCCTGCACCTAGCTGGTTGCGCAGTAGCTGAGTCAAAGCATATGGCGCCAGCGTATTTAGCGCAAAGTGTCCCTCGATATTTTGAGGGCTCATGATTCGTTTATCTGTCAGAAGTCCTGCAATATTGTACAAGGCTGAGATTTCTGTGTACTCAGATCTAATTTCTGCAGCGACTCGATTAATATCTGATGCATCCATTAAGTTAGCGATAAATCCTGTAAATTCCTGGCTAGGATGCGATTTGTGGAGTTCTTCGAGTTGGAAATTAGTTTTCTCTTGAGACCGATTGACCAGCGCAAGGTTCCATCCTTGCTTTGCGAGGATTTTGGAAATTTCTAACCCAATACCGCCAGTGGAACCAGTCAATACCGCCGTTTTTTTTGAGTTTATCATTCTGCTCGTTTGACTCGATATGGACATCACTTGAAACGAATGCTGTGTTTAAGGTAATAGGATTCAGATTTCAATAGAAGATAGTCAACAAAATCCTAAAAAGCTTTTGAGTAATCTTTGCAGCAAAGCCATGAAACTGGGAGGTCTATGAATGCCAAAAAATGAACCATTCATGCCAATTTTTCGCATCCCGAAACCCTGGGGAGCCTCGCCAACATTATGATTTTCCATGCCATATCTCAAGGGATAACGTTCGATGAGATGGCTCAGGCTATTGATATTGCAGCACTTGACTGTGCCAATCAAGATATTCTGCTTCCTAATCCTGTCGTTGGGAAACTGATGAACGTGCTTGACAAGAAGTTTTCAGAGCAAGCAATCTCTATGGAAATCGAACAATGTGCGCCATTTTCAATGCTGGGGGGATTAATCCACGGCGCTCAATTTTCGACCGACTTTGAGGCAGTACTCAACTGGTTTGTCGAAAATACCGCCATCCTTGTAGACCAGTTGACTGTACATCTTGAGAAAACAGCTTTAGAGGGTGCATTGATTTTTGCTCACCCCTGCGAGTTCATGGACAATGGTTACACCATGGAAGCAAAGATGGGGATACTGTGGCGATTTTTGAATACGATTACTGTGCCAGAGGCACCTCTAAAAAGTGTAGAGTTTGCTAACAAGAAAGCAGTTCAGCTGAGCCCTTATAAGGAGTTCTTTCAATCACCTATCTCATTCCAGGCAGGTTGCAATGCACTTGTTTTTTCACTAGATATCCTTTGCCGACCTGTTAGTTCCGCAAATCCCCAGATGTTCGAGCTGATTAAGCAGCATTTTGTCAAACTTCGTCAAAAGTTAAATGACGATAATTATCCAGTAGCGCTTGCACTGCGGCGTCGGGGCACTGTCCTGTTAAGGGGTGAAGCACTCAAATCCTGTGGACAGGAGTATTTCAGAGATCTTTACGGGCCTTTTAATGAATCCCATCGCCATGGCAGGTGTCTGCGTTTTACCCAAGCCCCAATGGGGCCTCACCCAGTTGTGGATTAGTCGCTGTACATTCAAAGCTCGCTGCAAGCCCTTGACCTGCTTGGCATCGTGACTCTGACGCCTGCGATCAGCGGTTGTCCGACGTCTCAAGGCACTGTTGAATGCCTCAACATGATTGGCCTGGACCTCTGGCTTAGGACTCATCGCTGTCAAAGGATGTTCTTGATGGAGCCACTCAACCCGTCGATTTCCCTGAGACCCCTTGATTCTCATCGCGACTTCTAAACCCTCGCGCCAGACCTTTCGATCAGGATCAGCTTCTGTGGTGAGGCGGCTGGGCAGATAGCCACTAGCCAATTTCTACAACTCCTGGCCGTAGCGCCGCTCACCATCCGTAAACCACCGGACTCCATCACTGGGTTCTGTCCACTGCCAAGCGCTTTGAACGCCTTGCTCAAACAACTGAGCCTCCTTGAGTCCGGCACTGGCTTCTATCCAGTCGCGACTTTGCCGTTCAATGAAGCGGATGGTCCATCCCTTCAGACGCGGCGGGGGGGAAGGTTCTCACCAACTCGGGTGTAGAGTTCATCGCCTTCTATCGTCACCGTTCCTCCTTCAGGAGCGGTTGGAGACCAGGACGGCAGGTGACTCGATAAGCGCTCTTCCCAAGTGGTGATACGGCTGGGTGATTTACCGACTACTCTTGCGACGGCTCTGATGCCCAGCCCCTCATGTCTGGCGTTGAGGGCCATCTCTACTGTGGTGACGGGCGTTCGCAGGCGGCTCATGGGAGTGCCGCTGCGTTCATTGAAGCGGCGACCACAGGTCTTGCAGAGATACTGTTGGAGCACTTGACCCGTCTTGAGGGGTTTGGTGCCATTCTTGACGATGGCTGGACTCTGGCAATGGATACAAGGCATTGGACTTAAATGCTGGCTACGTCTACACTCTAGCTCTCACTCTCTAAGCTGACAGTGCCCGAAATTAATTTCCTAGCGCCTCTTCCGAGTGCATCGTGAGTAATCAAATGGCTATGAATCCTGCGCTTTTGCGCTTCGAGGCTTATATTTGTGCTTAATCCTCTCAGCAGAATTATTGAGATAGAAGGGTCATGGACGCCGAAAAAGGAACTATTAATGCCAATTTCGTCAAGCCAGAGACTCTGGGCAGTATTGTCACCACGATGCTTGACTTTGCTGTCTCTCACGGCATGTCGCTGACAGCGATCGCCCAAGTCACCGACCTCTCGGCAGTCGACTATGCCCGCCTCGATAGCCGCATCTCGGATGACGCGGTGGGAAATCTGATGAGCGTCATTGCTAAGCAGTGGCCGGATACCGCGATTTCGATGGAAATTGCCCGTTCTGCTCCGTTTACGATGCTCGGTGGCTTAGCCCAAGGGGCTCAATTTGCCCATGACATTGAAGCCATGCTGGGGTGGTTTTTGACCAATCAAACGATTATTGCCGACCAGTCGGCAGTGCAGCTTGAGCAAGTGGAGTCAGAGGTGGCGATGGTGGTTGCCCATCCTTGTGAGAGTCAAGATCAGGGGATATTGCTGGAAGCTGCTACGGGTTTAATTTGGCGACTGTTGCAAGAGAGCACCGATGTAGAAATATCGCTGCTACGGGTCGAGTTTGCGATCGCCAAACCTGTACCGATAGAAGCCTACGAGTCGTTTTTTCAAGCACCCGTTTCCTTTCAGTCAGGCCGCAATGCGCTGGTTTTCTCACGAGAGAGTCTCAGTGCACCGGCTCGCGATGCCAATCCGCAAATGTTCAGGTTTGTCGAACGCCATTTTGCGGAGCTGCGCCAGCAATTGAAGAGCGATCGCTATCCCATTGCCCTGGCAGAGCTGCGTCGGGGCATCATGGAAAACGCAACCCAGGGCGAGTATGGCGCAGCGGCAGCGGCCGCCAAAGCTAACATCAGTCTCCGTACAGCGCAGCGTTTGGCCAAGCAGCACGGGACGTCGCTCAATGCTCTCATTGATGAAATCCGTTTAGCGAATGCTAAAAGCTTTTTAGGCGATCCGGAAATCGACATCACCACCGTGGGGGAAATTGTTGGATACACAGACGCGCGGGCCTTTCGTCGAGCGTTCAAACGTTGGACAGGCCGATCTCCTAAAGAATATCGAAAACAAACATGGGGAGATAAAGCATAGAGAGTAGAGAGTAGAGAGTAGAGAAGGGGCACATTCCCAATTTGTAAATCCATCAATGCTTCTAGGGCGGGCATCTTGCCCGCGAGTAGGACTAGAAAACAAAAGTGGGATGCACTCATAAAGGAAGAGGTGTTGCTTAATTTCGAGGGCTCAATAGCTGTTTTGCGGAGTTAGTGTGAGGGCTAGGACGAGCTGCGTTGCTAGAATCCCGCATGAGATGAGCGCTCCCTGTCGATGCTAAGCCTGACACATCGGCTGGAAGAAGCTAAAGGCTACGAAAGTGTACGCCGTTTGCGTGGGCCTGACGGCACGGTCGAGTGTCCCCACGGCAAGACGGCAAGAGTGATCAAGCGCGGCAGAGATGACAAGCATCCCCATCGCCAACGCGACGTTTGTAAAAGCTGTGAGCAGCAGTTTGATGAGTTGACCGGCACGGTGTTTATGGGACGACATCAACCGTTGCGAGTCTGGATTGGGTGTCTGTCTCTGATGGGGCCGAATCTTTCAAATCAGCAAATTGCCCCAGAGCTGGACTTGCACAAAGATGCTGTTCACGCCCTGACGACGCAGTTGCGTCAAGTCATGGTCAACCAGAAACCAGAGGTTCAGCTTTCCAGCACGGTTGAGTGCGATGAGGTGTCCGTGACGGCGGGCCACAAAGGACATCCCGAAGCCGTGCCAAAAAAGGGCGGGAGGGACGGCGGCGGAAGCTCAAAGGGCTTCGGGACGGCGGTACCCTGACGACGGAAAAGCCACCGGTCTTTGGGATGATTCAGCGTAGTGGAGAAGTGGTGATTCGCCTTCTAGAGAACGTACAACAGAAGACGATTGACCCCATTATCAAGGCCACGATTGCTCCCGGCACCTTGGTCAACACCGACGAGTCCGTCATTGACGCACCGCTTGAAGCTGGGGATTATGGTCACAAAACCGTTTGTCATAGTGCTGGCGAGTATGTCCGTGCTGAAGATGGTGACGGTTTTTGCGCAGTTCATGTCAACACGATGGCAGGCTTTTGGTCTCTGCGACGCTCTGGGTTGCGTCCTCATCGAGGCATTTCTCAAGAGAAGCGGCCACTCTACCTCGGCTTCTTCAAGTTTATGCACAACGCACGAAGGCGAGGCAAAGCCTTGCTTGGTAATCTGTTAGAGACTATCTTGGCCTAGCTCCTTAAAACGCAGATTGAGCCATTTCGAGATGAACTGAATTCTGGAATTAAGGGGTAGCCTGAGTTACTCATTTTTTTGTGTCTCACATCAATACCGTCCAGAAATCAACTCAACCCAATGGGCAACTCGACCATGATGATGTGTGCCAACACCGCCCAAACGACGCTTGCGATGACCTGTCCTTTTGCCGTCGGCACCCTGATCAAAGTGGCTCGATAAATGGCGATCGCAGGCGGAATAAACAGGATGATCGCGGTCAACAGTCCAATTATCAAACATCCTCTTCGGCTCATCGTCACCAGGCTTATCAGTAGAGGGCGATCGCAACTCTCCTCTTCAGTAGACGCCAACAACCATGGGGGAACACGATTCGCAGCGTGACACTAAGCAGCCAGAGGTTTGAGTTACAAATGCTTTCTATTGTCAGCGCTTGGGTGGATAAGACAGCTATCTTGGGCGTGATTGGCCGTGATCGCGGTGGTCTGGTCTGAAATAACCGAGTCCCCGAGCCTAACGATTTATGTGACGGTGACACAGGTGTTATCGGTATTGATAGCTCAACGAAATGGTGTTTAGTCTCGTTAACCTGCCTTACTGGATCTTGCTAGGTGCAGGCATCGTTCTGTTCATGTTTGTGATTTTGTCGGGCGGTGGCGACGATGATCTCGACGTTGACGCCGATGCTGATCTGGATATTGATGCTGATATCGACGCCGACTTTGCGCTCAACGCAGAGACGCTGGTCGATTTTGATGCCGAGGCTGATGCGGGCAGCGAGGGCAGTAGCTTGGGGGCGCTGCAGATGTTGGCCTGGTTTGGTCTGGGGCGGACGCCGCTGGTGCTGCTGCTAGCGATGGACTTTACCCTATGGGGCTTTGCCGGTTGGGTGCTGAATGTCGCGATCGCCGACGGGCTGGAGCAATCGCCCACTGGTGGGTTAGCGGTCGTCGTCTTTTTCCTCTCGTTGGTCTTTGCGTTGGTGGTCGGTGGTTGGCTATCGCGCCCCATCGGCAAAATCTTTGCCGCCTTTGGCGAAGATGCCAGCAGCGATCGCCTGGTGGGCTGTTTAGGCACCGTTACCTCGGCCTTTGTGCCCTTTGAAGAGTCGGGCAAAATCGGCCAGGTAGATGTCAAAGATGCCGCTGCCAACCTCGTTACCATCAGTGCCAAACTGCCCGACTGGGCAAATATCACGCTGCGGCGGGGCGCGAAGGTGCTGGTAATCGAGCGGACGGAGGGCCACTACTTAGTGATTGCTCAAAATAGCATCGATCAGCAGCGTTGGCTGAGCGGCGACCAGCTGGCCTGAAGCTGATCAAGCTTGAGGCCAGTCAGGGATGGAGACTGAAGAGTCATTTTTTGGAGACGCGTATGTTCTATTGGCTGACCTTAATTCAATCATTGCCCCCGCTGCCCTCGCTGGAGGAGCCAGCAGCGCTGGAAACTCGTGAAACAGTGGCTGTGTCAGCAGAAACTCCGTTGCTGCCCGCGCCCACAGTGGGGCAGTTGGGGGGCTTGGGCGTGCTCGCCTCGGGCAGCGTAGTGACGTTTGTCGTCTTGCTGCTAGTGGCGATTTGGGCCTACACCCGGGTCTACGTCATTACCCCCACTAACGAAGCCTTTGTCCGCACTGGCGGTATCGTGCGCAAGCAAAAAAAGGTGATTCTCAATGGTGGCTGTGTGGTGCTGCCCGGTTTCCATGAGTTGACGCGGGTGCCCCTGCGTGAACTCTCGATCGACGTCGAGCGCACGGGCAAGCTGGCGGTGCGCACCCAAGACTATCTGCGGGCCGACATGCGGGTGACCTTTTATGTGTGCATCAATGCCTCGGAAGATGATGTGTTGACAGCGGCGGCACGACTGTCGCGAGATGGTCAAATCACCCCCGAAGACATCAAAAATGCGCTGGAAAAGCGGGCTGACGACGGCATTCGCGCTGCCGCCAAAACTAAAACCCTGGCCGAAACCGATTCTGACAAGCTGGGGTTTGCCCAAGAGGTGCTGAACCTGATTGAGCCCGATCTGAAGAAGGTGGGCTTGACCCTCAACAACCTGGCGATTTCGGAAATTGAAGAGAGTGATACCTACGACACCAACAACTTTTTCGACGCGCAGGGGGTGCGCCTACGGACGGAAACGATTCAGCGCTCGATCCAACAGAAGCGGGAGGTCGAGCTGACCACGCGCGTGGCGATCGAACAAAAAGAACTTGATGCCGAGAAGCGATCGCTTGATATCACCAAAGATCAAGAAGATGCCAAACTGGCCCAAACCCTCGAAATCGAATCCCTCAAGGCGGAACGTGAGCGCACTATTCAAGAGAAGCGCGATCGTGAAACCGCCACTGCTCAGCGCACCAAAATCCTGCAGGAGCAATCGGTTGAAGAGGAAGAAATTCAGCGGCAGCTCAGCGTGCGGCAAAAACAAATTGATGCCGACATTGAGCTAGAAGAACGGCAGAAGGTTTTGAAAGTCGCCCAGGCCCGGCAGCGCGAAGAAGCCGATGTGGCCGAAGTCAATCGGCAAAAAGCGGTGGACTCGGCGCAATTTATGGCCCTGGTTGATTTGGCTGAGGCTGAGCGCGAGTCCAAAGTGGCCCAAGAGGAAGCGGCGATCGCGATCGCTGAGCGCGAAAGCTCGCGCTTTGCCGCTGAGGCTGCCCGGGCTCAAGCCGAAGCCGGGGTGCAAACCGCCACGTCGGTTGAGCAGGCAGAGCGATCGCAGCGGCTGGCCGTCATCGCTGCCGAACAAGATGCCGCCGAGCGCCGCATCGCTGACCAAAACGTGGTTGAGATTGACGTGTTTCGCAAACGCCGTCAGGCGGAAATTGCTAAACAAACAGCGGAGCTAGAGGCCGAGGCGATTCGTACCCTGGCCCAAGCAGAGTTAGACAAAGCTCTGGCCGAAGCCGAAGGGCGTCAGGCCAACATCGAAGCCCGCAACGCCATCAGCAGCGCCAACCTGACTGCTGATGTGATCGCCCAAATCTGGCCCGAACTGGCCGATCGCCTGCCCGAAGTGCTGCGCGCCTTGGCCCCCCAACCCGGTGTCATTGGCGATGCGCGCATCTATGCGTTTCCCGGCGCGAACGGTGCAGGTGACGGCAACGGCAATGGCAACGGCGCGGGCGACATCAACAAACTGCTGCTTTCGACCAGTGGCCTGGCTCTGATCAACAGTCTGTTAGAAGACGGCAAATTGGGCACGGTGCTGGCCCAGGTAAAAGATTTGATTCAAGCCGATGAGTCACCGACCCCAGTGTCGTCATCGGACTCGCCGCCCACCGATGTCCTGGCTGCGCCGATAGCGTCCGACAGCTAATTCCCTGAATTAGTTCTCAAGCGTGAATTCCTGGACTAGAGAAAGCGGCAGAGCCGGGTTGCTCAGCGGTTGCACCGCCGCTTGATGCAAATAGGCGCGGTAGGTATCTTCCCTGGCCAAATAGGTCTTGAAGAAGGCCACGCTCATTGCCTTGATGTAGCGCTGCGCCGCCTCGGGGGCAGGGCCGATGATCTGGGCCGGTACGGGGATGGCGGCGGCACTGGGATCCGGCTCATAAATGGTCGAAAAGTGAGTGCCATTTTCCATCATTAAGAGATAGCGCTCCGCCGACTCAAGCCAGGTAAAGGGGCGAATCTGCTCTGCCAAGGCGGGCGTCACCGTATCGGCACTGCCGGAGACGACCATTGTGGGCACGGCGATATTGGCCATGCCCACTGAGCCAAACACCGCACTATCGAGCGGATTGATGGCGATCGCCGCCTGAATGCGCTGATCCGCTAGTGGCGGTAGTGGCGGCGGTAGCTCTAGCACCGCGCACTGCAACAGCAGCGACAAATTCAGCGGGCTCGAAGTCCGGACCGGACACACCGGTTCTAAAGCGGTGCTTTGGACGGTCGCTCCGGCTAAGGCCAAGGTCGTGTAGCCCCCGAGCGACTGCCCTAAAACACCCACCTGCTGAAGATTGACGTGCTCGCCAATGGTCGGCGCTTGCGCCACGGTGGCTAATTCATCTAAGAGCGTCTGAATCGCGAGCGGGCGGCGCATCATTTCTTCGGGCTCAATCACGTTATCTGCTTCGCCGGTGAGCAGTGCCTCCAGCTGCGCGGCACTGCTGCCAGGGTGCTCGACCACGGCTACGGCAAACCCATAGGAGGCTAAATGTTCAGCCAGGTAGGCAAAGGTGGTGCGATTGCCCCCCAACCCGTGAGAGATGACGATCAACGGCGCATTTTGCCCAGCGGGCAGATACAAATCAGTGGGTAACGTTAGCTGATCGAGCGACTGCATCTGCCAGCGCTCTGGCCCGGGTTGCAGTAGGCTCACAGCGGTAGTGCCCGTCTCGCCAGCGCTGGCCAGATCCAGCGCTGCCTGCTGCTGAATCTGCGTCACGGCCGCTTCGGTCTCGTTCAACTCGGTAATCACCGTTCGCGCCACGGTGGAGAGTCGCTGTAAATCAACCCGAGCGCCCTGAGTTGGGAAATGGTTAAGAATGTTGAGCGCGTTGAATTGGCCCTCACCGTCTGCTGCCGCCAAAATCAAGGCCGCGCGAATGGCCAACGCGCCATTTTGTCGCGCGGCCGTTTGCACCAGTTCCCCTAACAGCCGTAAGGTGGCCTCGCCCTGGGCAGAGTACAAGAACTGCGAGACGGTCACGACATCGATATCGGCGCTCACCGTGAGCCCGTTACGCAGCTGCTCAAGCTGTTCCGCTGAGAGAAACCGCCCCAAACTTCTGAGTTCGTAGGGCAGTTCACCGGTGCGGGCAAAGGTCTCTAAATTGGCCACGGACACGGAGTACTCCACGGCCCCAAAATTGACGAACAGACGCTCGGTGCTCAACCCCGGCAAGGCTATCAGCAGCCATTGCAGCATCAGGGCGACTAATAGCAACGCCCCATATTTCAACCGTCGGTTTGGCCAAAATCTAATCGTCATAGAGCCACTCAGAGTTTGATTGCGATCATGAATGGAGGACATCCCGCTTGATTTCGTATTTCAAGTCTGATGCCATTAAACCAGGATGTTGCTTAATCTTGGCCGGGATGAGGCCCCTTGCGCTGATCAGCTCTGACGTTTAAGAGGGCTATAAAGTTGAGTACTTCAAAGCCTTTGGTGCGACCCGAAAAGAGACTAGAGGAAGAGGCCATCATGACCAACTTTATCGATTTAATCAGCACTTTCCACCGGGTCGGGCTGTTTTGACAGGCGACCATCTTCCATATAAACAATGCGATCGGCAATATCGAGGATGCGGTTGTCGTGGGTGACCAGCAGAATCGTGCAGCCCTGCTGCTTAGCCAGGTCATGCATGATATCCACCACATCCCGCCCCGATTTTTTGTCGAGGGCGGCGGTGGGTTCGTCGGCCAGTACTATTTTGGGCCGACTGACTAAAGCCCGAGCGATCGCCACCCGCTGCTTTTGCCCGCCCGACAGGTCAGCCGGATAATAATCAGCGCGATCGCCCAAACCGACCCGCTCCAACATTTTTCTGGCGCGCCGGTGCCGCTCTGCCTTTGTCCAAACCCCGTGGACTTCCAGCCCCATCTGCACGTTTTCTAACGCCGTCAGGCTGCCGTGCAGATTGTGCGCCTGAAAGATATAGCCGTTGTGGCGGCGGGCCTGCACCAGCTCATTTTCCGTCGCGCCACAAATTTCATGGCCCACGACTTGCAAACTGCCCGATTGCGCCGATCGCAGACCGCCAATCAGCGTCAGCAAGGTCGTTTTACCCGAGCCCGATGGCCCGGTCATGATCACAATTTCGCCGGTCGATATTTCTAAATTGATATCGAACAGCGCTTGTTTGCGCAGGCGACCCGTGCCAAAAAAGTGGTCAACCTGATGAACGATGATGGAAAGATCTTGGCCCATGGTGAATGAATTCAATCTTGAAGGAGCAGATATCGCGAAAAGTGGAATGCGGAGTTCGGAATTTGGAGTTCGGAGTCTTGGTGCAATCGAGATTGCCATGATTTGAAGTGGGCTAAGCCAATGGCCGCTGGCGACGGGAGCGAACGGTGCTTGGCCCTGACTCAGGGGAGTGCTGCTAGGTGGGGATTAGAAGATATCGGCGGGGTCGGCGGCCTGCAGGCGGCGAGTCGCGATCGCCCCCGAACCGCCACACATGACAAACGTCAGCACGAAGACCCCGGTGGCTCGACCGACCGTCATGACCATCGGCAGGGCCGTGGCGATCGACGCCAGCTGATAGATGCCTAAAGACACCACCAAACCCGGCACAAAGCCCAAGATCGAGAGAATGAGCGCCTCTTCAAACACGATGCCGAGCAGGTAAGAGTTGCGATACCCCATTGCGCGAAAGGTGGCATATTCCCCCAGGTGGCTATTCACATCGGTGGAGAGCACCTGATACACAATCACCACCCCCACGATGAATCCCATCGCTGATCCCAGACCAAACACCACGCCGATGGGCGATTCGCCCTGAATATCGTTCAGCTCAAAGTCAACGTATTCCTCATGAGTCAAGACGTAGACGTCGTCGGGTAGCCGGTTTCTGAGCGCCCCTTGAGTCGCCTCCCAATCGGCGTCTGGCGCCAAGTCAATCAGGCCGATACTGACTGCACCAGGCTCCCGCCGGGGCGACAGCAGTAAAAAGTTTTGATTGCTGGTGATCAAGGCCCCATCATCACCAAAGGAGGCTCCCACTTCAAATAGGCCGCCCACCGTAATCGTGCGCAGCCCAATTTCTGTGGTGACGCGATCGCCTTGTTCAACCTGTTCGATCACTTGGGTATAGTCGCCTCGGGCGGCGCGGTCAAACAAGACGGTGTCGGGCAACAGCACCGTCTCCAACTGCTCGTTAACGACTGGCAGCTCAAAGGCGGGTTGTTCCGGGTTTTGCCCGATCAGCAGCATCGATGCCTCTTTATCCGTTTGCGGATTGCGCCAGGTGACGGAGCCGAGATAGAGGGCATCGGCCGAAGCCACACCGGGCACATCCAGCGCCTGGTAAAGCCGGCGACGGGTAAAGCTACTCAACTGGCCGAAGTTTTTGGCTTCGCTGCTGATCAGCACTAAGTCGGTTTGCAGGGCTCGCGGATACTGCGTGTTGCTCTTGTACAAGGCGTCGGCAAACCCCAACTGCATAAAAATTAGAATGTCGGCAAAGGTAATGCCCGCGATCGCCGTCAACAGGCGGATGGGGTCATGCTTGAGCTGCAGTAAGCCTAATGAGGTGCGCTGCTGTAGGGTTTTCCAGAGATGCATAGGAAGTTTCCTCGTTACTCAGTGACGATGCGAACGGTGACTTGCAAATTGGTGAGGCCAGCGACGGCAGCGCTGGCGGCGTCATCCAGGCGAACGTGGACTTCAATCACTTTGGCGTCAATGTTGGCGGCGGGATTTTCATCCACCACCTGCTGTGACTCCACCTGCAGGCCAATGCGCTCGACCGTGCCGTTGAGTTCGCCCGTGATCACGGGCGAGGTAATCGTGACCGGCTGCCCCGCCTGAATGCGCTGAATGTCACTTTGATACACCTCGGCGATCGCCATCATCTGCTGGGTATTGCCGAGGGTGACAATCCCCTCGCTAGCAATGTTTTCGCCGGGGCGAGTGTGAATTTTGACCACCTGCCCGGCCTGGGGCGCTTGCACATAGGCTTTGTCGAGATCTACCTGAGCAGCGGCGACAGCGGCCTGGGCCGCGGCCAATTCTGCCGCCGCTAGCTCCACATCAACGGGCCGCACTTCTGCCAACTGATCGAGAGTGGCCTCAGCCCGCGCAATCTGTTCCTGAGTGGTGGTTTGCAAGCGATCGAGTTCTGCTTGGGCCTCTTGCCGCTGCTGTTGGGCGGTGTCATAGGTCAATTTCTTGGTGTCGCGCTCCGAGGCCGAAATCGCCCCTTGCTGATAGAGCGACTCATACCGCTGGTATTCCAGTCGCGCGTTTTCGACTTCGGCGGCTAAGCGGTTGATGGTGGCCTGCTGAGTCGCCAGGGTGCCCGCCTCTTCGGCCCGAAAGCGGGCAATTTCGGCTTCCTGAGCCTGCAATTCACCCGTTTTGACCCCGGCTTCGACCTGGTCCAGTTGTGCCTGGGCGATTCTGACCTGCTCTTCAGCACTGCGGAGGGCGGCTTGCAGACTGTCGCGATTGTCTAAAATAGCGATCGCTTGACCGGCTGCCACGCGATCGCCCTCCGCCACCAGCAGTTGCCCGATGCGCGTTTCTTGAGCCGTGGTAGGTGCCACCAAGCTGACGGCTTCCCCTTCGGGCTCGAGTCGCCCTAAGGCCGTCACCGTCGGAATCGGGGCTGGTTCGACGGTCTCGGCATCATTTCCTGACCACAAAATCCCCTGATTTTGCCAGATCCACCCGGCAGTCACGCCGATCGCGGCGACAGCGGCCGCACCCAATAGCAGCGATCGGCGTCGCGGTCGACTCACTGCCTCCATTTGCTGATTCAACAGATCTGAGCTCATGGCATCTCACTGGCACGACGTAAATGACTCTTTGATCGTACTAAACGGTATGGTTTTGTCAACCGAACCGTTTAGTACGATCGATGTTGAAAATCGAACTATCCTTGCAAGGGCTTAGGTTGGGCGCATTTGAGCAGCGGCTTTGGCTTTTTTATGGATTGTATTGAGTGGCGGCTGACCATTCGCTCGCCGGAGGCCGTACTGCCCCCAACCCGAACGATGAAACTGCGAGGGCATTGTGGGTGTAGGGTGATGGGTCAGGATGAACTCTGGTGGGGAGCTTGGGCAGAGTCAGTTGCGTCCTTTGTCGTAGGGCATCGGCTTGTCGCGATGGCTGGCCCCGGTCGCAGTGAAAGGACAATTGGCTCATCATTGCTAGGCTGTTGCGGGCAAGGCGGCCAGACAGTTCAACCAAGATGCTGAACTTCAGAGCGACATTCGGCGTCTTCATTAGAATGGTCTGCACCAGGCAACGGCCCGGATTTCCGGTTTTCATTGCGGCTCATCGAGCCCCCTGGCTTTAGCTCTAAAATCGGGGCCTGTACGAGGCTAGCCAGCCACGATAGCGACTGAGGTATGAACTGCGGTTTATGCTGGGGTATGTTTGCGTTGTCCCCGCGGGGAAGAGTGACGATGTCCTTCGATTCGCCGTTCATCAAAGAACAATCAGATAAGGGCAAAGCCATCCTAGAAGGCGCTTTTCAAGTGTTTTTAGGGCAGGGCTACGCCGCCGCCAGTATGGATCGAATTGCGGCGGCCGCGGGCGTTTCTAAGTCCACCCTATACAGCAACTTTCAAGATAAGCAGGGGCTGTTTTTAGCGCTCATGCGAGCAGTCACTTCTGCCAACCGTCAGGTGGTGTTTGAGCTGCTGTCAAAATCTGATTTGGAAGATCAGCCCGACGTGGTGTTACGGCGCCTTGCCAACATGATGCTGGATAGTTTTTATGAAAATCAACGGCTACTATCGTTGATTCGACTCATTATTGGCGAGTCCGAGCGGTTTCCGGAGGTGGCGAAGACCTTCATCCTAGAAATTCAACAGCCGATGATCGAGCAGCTGTCGCTCTATTTATCTTCCCAAACGCAGCTGCGGTTATCGGATCCGAAGGTGGCGGCGCGGGTATTTGCGGGTGCGATGGTGCACTATCTGCTGGTGCAACGTGTGCTGCAAGGCGATGTGGTGACGCCCTTTGACCGCGATCGCATGATTGATGGTTTGGTTGACATCTTCACTAGCCAAGTCCGTAGCGGTGACGAGCCAGCCGCGGAGTCGGTTTAGTCGCGCGATCGCAGCGTTTAGGCGCCTGGAATCACTGCAGCTCGACCCATGCAAATCTAAAACTTGTCTGCAGTTGAAAAAGCTCTAAAACTTCTCGTGATAATAGTCTTAAGAATAAAAGCGGCTGATCTAAAGATTCAGAGTCGAGACCTGAGCCAATATCCGCTTAAACGAGCCAGTCAGCATGAACAAAGGACGCCTGGAAGCTTTTGGGGATGCCATTATTGCGATCATCATCACCATCATGGTGCTGGAGTTTCAGGCTCCAGAAAGTCCTGAACTCTAGGCCCTGCTACCGCTCATTCCCGAGTTTCTGGCTTACGTTCTCAGCTTCGTTTTTTTGACGATTTACTGGAATAATCACCACAATCTATTTCATGCCGTTGAGCGGATTAACGGGGCCGTGCTTTGGGCCAACCTGCATCTCATGTTTTGGTTATCGTTGGTGCCATTCACCACGGCTTGGCTTAGTGAGGCCGGGTTACAGTCTGGTCCAGTGACGCTTTATGGTTTAGTGCTGCTGCTGGCGGGAGTGGCTCACTTCATCCTGATGCGCACGTTGATCGCCCTGCATGGTAAAAACTCGCCGTTTGCCACTGCCGTGGGGCGCGATACCAAGGGTAAGCTGTCCCTGGTGCTCTATGCAGCTGGTTTGGTTTTGGGCTGGCTGCTGCCGATGTTGGCGTTGGTTTTCTACATTCTGGTGGCGATTATCTGGTTGGTTCCCGATCGCCGGTTTGAAAAGGTGATTCGCTCATCGAAGTAGCTGATTCGCTGGCTTGGGTAAAGGCTGTGCTCTCCAGCCCTGAGCAGCAATTGCCCTGCATTTTGCCCTGGTGAAGGTTGAGACCTCCGGTTCGTTTACTTGGGCCTCGCTCTTCGTTAGCGATCGCTGCACCCTCAGCGGCTAATTATTGAACCGAGCGCCACTCTTTTTGATGAGTGCCGATAGATTTTTCCAGCCCGAGCAGGAGCAAAATTCCCACACTGTAGGCGATCAAATCTTCTCCATCAAAGGTAGTACCAATGACGGTTCGAGCCCAGGCGGATGATCCCCAGCCGAGGATTTCTACAATCTGGAAAAACTGCAGGATCTCAACTCCAAATGCAAAGAGCAGCACCCCCACCGCTGCCGTCAGAATCGAAATTTTGAGGAACGTTCGGGCGATCGCGTAAATCAAAATCACGACTAAAACATCGCCCACGTAAGGACGAATAAAGTCGTCACGCACATAAAGAGCAATCCATAGCTCAATCAAAAATAAACTGATCGATACCACAAAGTAATAGGCGTTAAATCTCATCGGCTTAGCGGGAAAATCGTACTTGGGTGGTGTCATCAAACAGCTCACTGCAGACCCATCTCCTAATTTTTCCAGGAGGCCGTGCCGCAGCTTGTTGCGTGACCGTAGACGCGGCGGCATCGCCTATGGCGAAACCGAGGTGGCGGCCAGATTCTGAGCAATCATGGTTCGATACTGACTTTTGGCTTTCATCCCCCGGAGTTCCCCTGCCAGTCCCTTGTCTTTAAAGAACTGCACTGTCGGCGTTCCTGTAATGCCTGCCGATTCCGCAATATCCGGGTCGGTGGTGATGTCGATTTCGACATAGTGAATGCGCCCTTCAAACTCATCAATGACTTTGCTGAGAATCGGTTTGAGCACGTGACAGGGGCCACAAGTCGGCGCCGCATACTTGACGACAATGAGGCGATCGCTCTCGTGATAAAGCTTACGCAGCGCATAGCTACCGCGATGGCGAGTCTGCTGGGCATCAAAGGCGAGTGCCGGGTCTGCCGATTTATCCGGCTCACTTTCATCCTGCTCAGCAGCACTCTCAGGGGCTGGGCTCTGGTGAAATTCTTGCCCTAAATCGTGAGCGGTGAGGTATCGTTCGGCCATCAGGGCAGCCATGCAGCCCGTACCGGCGGCAGTCACGGCCTGGCGATACTCGTGGTCTTGCACATCGCCTGCCGCGAAAACACCGTCAACGCTGGTTTTTACGGTGCCGGGCTGTACGAGGATGTAACCGCCAGCATCCAAGTCGAGCTGCCCGTGAAACAGCTGGGTGTTGGGCGTA
This sequence comes from uncultured Halomicronema sp., assembly GCA_937899725.1. Taxonomy (GTDB): domain Bacteria; phylum Cyanobacteriota; class Cyanobacteriia; order Phormidesmidales; family Phormidesmidaceae; genus Halomicronema. Next base: position 2,395 of record CALCCA010000041.1, on the reverse strand, counting down.
TGCCCGATCGCGTAAAACAGCCCCCGCACGGGCAGTTCACTCACCACCCCGGTGCTAACATGCGCGAGGCGCAGCCCCGTCAACCAGGTATCACCCACCACATCCGTCACGGTCGTCTGCCAGTGAACGGTGATATTCGGGTTATTGAGTACCCGATCTTGCAGGGTTTTGCTGGCCCGCAGACGATCGCGGCGCACGAGCAAATGTACGTGAGAGCCGTACTTGGTCAGGTACACCGCTTCCTCAGCAGCGGAATCGCCGCCGCCAATCACCGCCAGCGATTGGCCCTTAAACCTCGGGATCGTGCCGTCGCAAATCGCACAGGCCGAGATACCCTGATTCCAAAAAGTCTCTTCGGCAGGGAGATTGAGCCGTTTGGCCGTGGCCCCCGTGGCGATAATCAGGCTGTGGGCCTGTACGGTGCGATCGTGCGATTTCACGCTGAAGGGGCGCTGCGTGAGGTCAACTGCGACGACATCTTCGGGGCGCATTTCGGTGCCCCACCGCTTGGCCTGACCTCGCATTTGGGCCATTAGTTCGGGGCCGGTGATGCCCTCGGCAAAGCCTGGAAAATTTTCCACTTCGGTCGTGGTCATTAACTGACCGCCAGGCACGCCGCCGACCTGATAGCCCTCAAACATCAGCGGCTTCAGGTTAGCCCGCCCGGCATAAATGGCGGCGGTGTAACCCGCCGGACCAGACCCAATAATGACGACGTTTTCCACCTCTGGTCTGGGCATCGGGGCAAGCTCATACCGACTATGCTTTTAGTGTACTGGAGCGGCTGGCTCAACTAGCGTTATCCCAATTCTCTGAAACTGGGCTACAGATCTTCCTTTCGACTCCGTTCAAGGAACGTCGGCTGAGCGGAGTCGTTCGCATCGCGTCTCCCCGAGGGAGAAAGCCGACTTGTCTGTGTAGCTGTAATTCGTAGAACTGGTATTAGTCCCTGAATCCATCGTGCTTAAAAAGTCCACTGCCCTTAAACAAAAGCGTCTCGCCACGCTTAAACGCGACGAAACGCTCTCAGAAAACTATCAGTCAGAAAAAATCAGGACAGAGACGCGGGTGGACACCTAGCGGTGCTAATTTTGAAAGCTGCGATCGCCGGTGTAGCCAGACGCATCGGCCAGCGTATTTAACGACTGGGCTCCGACCAAAAATTCGCCATTCACTTCCCAAGTGGGAAATCCCTGCACTTCAGGCACTGCTCGACAAACGGCAGGCTGAGGCGCTTGGCCCGCTTCGTCACATTCCACATAGGGAATTTCCTTCGCGGCGGTTTGGCCAAAGAGCTGCTTTTGGTCATGGCAATGGGGGCACCACCAAGCGCCGTACATCTTGGCATCAATGGCCGTCAAATGCTGCGCCAGCTGCGTTTCTGCTTCGCTAGACACGGTGGTGATGGGCGGGCCAGACTCACCGGGAATATTCGCGTCGGCGCCCTGCGGATTGTTGACATTGGCATAGACCGCCAGCGTGCTCAGCAGGGTCACCATGGCAATAATGAATCCCCTAAACACTAGCTGCCCGAAATCATTCCAGCGGCGTCCTAAGATCGTCATGGCAAACATCGTGGCGGCAAAGAGCGCGGATGTAATGCAGTAAGGACAGGCCGCTCTGATCTCAAAGGCTAGCAGGTACATGAGATAGCCACTGAACACCAGCATGGCCGTGGCTCCCATAAACAGCAGGGGCCAGGTGAGATCCTCTAACCGATTGCGCAGGTTTTGTTGGCGGTCAGCATTAATGAGAGCCGGCCCCAACGCCATGACCGCCATGCCGAGGTAGCCCAAGCAGCCAAACAGCGTCAGGGGCAGGCCAAAAACTTCGGCGTAGTCACTAGAAAGGACGCGATCGCAGCCACCGACTGGGCAGGTCGCATCGCCTCCCAGCACTTTGATCACGGTCAAATAGGCCGTGCCGCAGGCACCCATCAAGGCGATCGCGCCAATAATCCAGCGAGACCAGCGATGAATCCATGAGTTGCTTGCTCGACGGCGACGTTGTGTGACCATGAAATCCCTTCAAGGCGTCTGTTTACGATTTGCTTTTCTAATTCTGCCTCATGCTTTGAAGGATGACAGGCGGTATTAGCAAGACTAATTGCCGATCGCCCAATTTTGTTCAATCGAAGACATTGATGAATCCTTGCCGTCGGCTGAGCATGGCGATCCAGGAGTCCTCTTTCGCGCATCGAATCAGGCCCCCTGCCATCCCCAAAATCGGAGGAAACTGCTGCATCACTTCAATAGAGGCTTGAATTTGCATGGGGGCGGCGACAACCAAGACTAAAGTCTCCGGTTCCTCTCCTTAATCAAGACTGTCGCTTATACATATTTCTATAGCAATCCGCATAAAGGTCTAATCGGTTAAAGTGGTCGAAAGTTTAGAG
>CALCCA010000040.1 GCA_937899725.1 uncultured Halomicronema sp. | reverse complement strand
TTCCTTGAGCGGAGTCGAAAGGAAGATCTGTAGCCCAGTTTCAGAGAATTGGTATTACTGCTGCCGTGGAGTCCTAGAACAGTTATGAAACGTCTTATGCGGCTTGCCCACCTCACTCTTTTTCCCTTATGACAGCTCGACTGCTGTGCATTAGTAATGGTCATGGGGAAGACACGATCGCCCGGCGTATTCTCGCCGAGCTGCGATCGCGCCATCCCGAGATGGAATTGGCGGCCCTGCCGTTGGTGGGTGAGGGTACCGCCTTTCAAAAACTGGGGATAAACCTGATTGCAGCGACCAAGGTGCTGCCGTCGGGGGGCTTTATTTATATGGATAGTCGCCAGCTAGCCCGCGACCTCAAAGGCGGGCTGATCAGCCTGACCCTGGCTCAGCTCAAAGCCCTGAAAACCTGGGCGCAGGACGGCGGCACTGTGTTGGCCGTGGGGGATATCGTGCCCGCCGCCTTTGCCTGGTGGAGCGGCCTGCCCTATGCTGTGGTCGGCACCGCGAAGTCGGCCTACTATCTCAAAGATGAACAGGGGCCACTGCCGGGTCTGCCCTGGTATGCGGGCTGGGCAGGTTCAACCTATTTGCCCTGGGAGCGCTGGCTGATGAGCCACGATCGCTGTCGGTTGGCCGTGGTGCGCGATGAGTTGACTCGCTCAGAGCTGCAGCAGTTGGGGCTGCCACATGTGATGGCTGGTAACCCCATGATGGATGGCCTAGAGCCGACTGCTGAGCTCGCCCTCCCCGCCGCGAATGCAGCAGCCCTCACCGTCTGCCTGCTGCCGGGCTCCCGCGCCCCAGAAGCCTATGCCAATTGGCAGCTGATCTTGAACGCAGTGGAGACGGTACTACCGCAATATGCGCCTCAACCCATCCAGTTTTTGGGGGCGATCGCCCCGGCGTTGGATTTGGCCGAACTGCAGCAGCCATTACATGCCGCCGGTTGGCAGGCTGATGGCGACCAGGAAACGGATTTTCACCAAGCCCACGGACGGTTAACGCTAACCCAAACCGCCTACGCCGACTGCTTACACCTAGCAGATGCCGCGATCGCGCTGGCCGGAACCGCCACTGAACAGTTTGTCGGTCTGGGCAAACCCGCCTTCACCATTCCCGGCGACGGCCCGCAGTTCAATCCCACGTTTGCCCAGTTACAGACGCAGCTGTTGGGACCTTCGGTCATTTTGGTCGATTCACCGGGGATGGTGGGGGCCGCGCTGGCCGCCGTGCTGAGCGATCGCGATCGCCTGGCCACCATTCAACAAAACGGGCAGCGGCGCTTAGGGCCACCCGGAGCCGCCGCGGCGATCGCGGCTCAACTCTCGCAGCACTTAGGACTCGATGCTTAGATCACAGCTCCAGCACAGAACCGTTTTGGTCAGGTGTGGCAGGGCAAAATCTCGGCGATTGGGACGCTATTTTTAGCAACTCCCTAATCCCAATCCTCTAAAGCATGCCAATAAATCCGGCCCCCTTGCCCCTCTGCTCCTCTGCATTACCAAGATTGCCTCGGGAGTCCGCTCACTGAGCCTGGAATATGACCGCCTCGCTAACGGATGCTGCGCCAACGATTCGCTCTGACGCCCCACTTGCCCGAAGCGTAACGGTAAACTATGGGCTGGCGACCAGACTGAGTAAAGACATGGGCAACGCGACCAAACAACAGGTTGAGCAGCTACGCGCACAGCTCCAAACTGCTAGCTATGCCTACTACGTGCTCGATCAACCCACGATGGAAGACGCGGTGTACGATCGCCTCTATCGTCAGCTACAGCAGCTCGAAGCGCAACACCCCGATCTCGTTACTCCCGACAGTCCGACCCAACGCGTCGGCGAACGGCCCGCTCAGCAATTCAATTCCGTTCGCCACAACATCCCCCTCTACAGTTTGGAAAATGCCTTTGGCGTTGAAGAATATCGTGCCTGGCAAGACAAGTGGCAGCGGCTGATACCCGACGCGGGCGATCGCCCCGCCGTTGCGGAACTCAAAATTGACGGCTCCGCCCTGGCCCTGACCTATGAAAACGGTCTGCTGGTGCGAGGGCTGACGCGGGGCGACGGCACCACTGGCGAAAACATTACCCAAAACGTCAAAACGATTCGGTCGATTCCCCTGCGACTGCAGACGGACGCGCCGCCAGCGCAGGTCGAGGTGCGAGGCGAGGCCTTTTTGCCCCTGTCTGAATTTGAACGCATCAACCAAGAACGCGCCGCCGCTGATGCTGCCCTGTTTGCCAACCCGCGCAATGCCGCTGCTGGCACCCTGCGCCAGCTCGATTCGCGCATCGTTGCCGATCGCCGCCTCGACTTTTTTGCCTACACCCTGATCATTCCTGACGCGGCCCAGGCGGCTAGCCAGTCTGGTGAAACCGCCCAGCCAATTACTCAATGGGCATCTTTGAGCCAGCTACAGGCTTGGGGCTTCAAGGTCAATCCCAATTGTCAGCTGTGCCAGACTGCCGATGACGTTGCCGCTTTTTACGATCGCTGGTCAACCGCGCGGCGCACCCTGCCGTATTTGACCGACGGCGTGGTCGTTAAGCTCAATGACTTTGACCTCCAGCGGCAGCTCGGCTTTACCCAAAAGTTTCCCCGCTGGGCGATCGCCCTCAAATATCCTGCCGAAGAGGTGCCCACCCGTATTCTCAACGTGTCGGTGCAGGTGGGACGTACGGGCGCCGTCACCCCCGTCGCTGAGCTAGAGCCGGTGCAGCTAGCCGGGACGACAGTGGCACGGGCGACCTTACACAATGGCGATCGCCTTCAAGAGCTGGATTTGCACATTGGTGACACCGCTGTGGTGCGCAAAGCTGGGGAAATCATTCCCGAAGTGGTGCGGCTGTTGCCAGAGCTGCGGCCCCCCGATGCTGTCCGCGTGCAAATGCCGACCTACTGCCCCGAATGTGGCCAAGCACTGGTGAAACCGGCAGACGAAGTGGTGACCCGGTGCATTAATGCTTCCTGTCCGGCGATCGTGCGGGGGGCGCTGATTCACTGGGCGCGGCGCGATGCCCTCGACATCAACGGCCTGGGGGTGAAATGGATTGAGCAGTGGGTTGAACAGGGGATGGTGAGATCAGTCGCTGACCTGTACACCCTGACGGTGAGCCAACTCATGGCACTGGATCGCATGGGCGAAAAGTTGGCCACGAAGATTGTCGAGGCGATCGCCGACTCTAAACAGCAGTCCTGGTCGCGTGTGCTCTATGGTCTGGGCATCCGCCATGTCGGCGCGGTGAACGCGCAGGTGCTAGCGCAGGAATTTCGGTCAGTCGATGCGCTCAGAGACGCCAAAATTGAAGACATTGAAGCTGTCTTTGGCATTGGCCCTGAGATTGCCCAATCCGTTTACGAGTGGCTGCGCCATCCCGCCAACTGGCAGCTCATCGAGCAGCTCCAAGCCGCTGGGCTGCAGCTGGTGAGCACTGCCCCCATGCCCGACTCCACCCAGCAGTTGCCCTTTACGGGCAAAACGCTGGTGATCACCGGCACGCTGCCGACCCTCAGCCGCCACGAAGCTAAAGCCCTGATTGAACAAGCCGGGGGCAAAGTCACCGGCAGCGTTAGCGCCAAGACAGATTTTTTGGTCGCTGGAGCCGACGCTGGCTCCAAGCTGGCCAAGGCGGAAAAGCTAGGGATTGCTCAACTCTCAGAAACGGATTTGCTAGCGCAGTTGAACGGCGAATCCTGAATCCTCCATTTATCTCACTGTTAAGCGATCAGACTCTCGAAGCAACTTAAAAATACTAGAGGGGCTGAGGGGAGATCGCGGCCATATGAGGAATCGCCCGGCTGAAGAGTTTCCTTGATATGCTGACAGAGATTTTAGGGCGATCGCCGCGTGGCCGGTGAGCCGCTGGCGGCTCAACCGGGTGGCCGCATTAATAGTGGAGAGAGACGGTGGATCAGTACACCAACGAAGTCAAGCAGTGGTTAAACGAGCGGTTTCGCGCGACCACCAGTGACGGCTATTTTTATGCCCATCAGAACATCTACGGCTTTAAGTCGCCCTATGCTGAACCAGGCATTGCGCTGCGGTACGTCATTATGTACAACGTCCTCAAGGCGCTCAGCCATTTGCGATTTGACACGCTGCTCGATGTTGGGTGCGCCGAAGGTTACATGACCGCCGTCATCCGCCAGTTTTTTAACGCTCAGGTGCAGGGCACTGATTTATCAGAGGAGGCCTGTACGCGCGCTAGAGAGATTTTTCAGGTGCCCGCTGACCCGGTTGATGCCGTCCAGCTGCCCTATGCCGATGAAGCCTTTGACGTGGTACTCAGCAGCGAAACGTTAGAGCACATTCCGAATTACGATGAGGCCTTTCGGGAACTGCTGCGCGTGGCTCGCCGGGCCGTTGTCATCACGGTGCCGCAAGACCCGCCACAGCTTGTAGCCGATAATATTCGCCGCCAGGTTCCCCATGCCCATGTTCACGCTTTTACGCTAGACAGCTTTCGCGATTTAATCCCCTCTGCCTATGCCGTGCAAGCTTGGGGACTCTATAGCGGTATCTTGAGGCTGCCCTATCGATTGGTCGAAGGGCGCCCCATCAGTTTGGAATTTAGGGGGCAATATGAGCAGCTTTTGCTTAAGGCTTTGAATCCTGTCATCACCTTCGCCGACAAAGTCATGAATGAAGGGGCCTTGAAAACGCTGCTCAAGCTAGACGACTGGCTCGCTAAGCGATTGCCCACTCAACGTCAGCTAATTTTCGTCATCCTTAAAGATCCCACCGGCTGGGTTGAGCCAGCGGCGGCTGTCAATGTCGACGAGCTACTGGCGTTCCAAGTGCCGCTGCATCCACTCTCTGACCCCTCACAGGCGATCGCACCCAAGCCTTAGGGTGACAGCGATCGCCCGAGTGCTCGCGATCAGCGATGCTAGAAATGAGCAGGCGCTTTGGTCAGGCGAGTGAGATAGCGGAAGTCGGCCAGATGCTGTTCTAGCGTCACAATTTGCGGCAGATTCAGACTGTAATAAGTCCAGCGGCCTTGGGGGCGCGATCTCACGATAGCGGCCTCTTTTAAGACCCGCAGATGAAAAGACAACTTCGACTGACTCACATCCAAATGTTCACAGAGATCGGCCACGCAAAATTCGCTCTGGCGCAGACTCTCGATAATCTGTAGCCTCAAAGGATCGGAAAGCGCATGAAACGCTTTATCGGCAGGAATTTCCACTGTTGAGTACATACTGAGGGAACTACCTCTTGAAGAAGGTGCTTCTATCAAGCTTAGTTAGTCAACCGGCTAGAGGCATATGTCTTAAGACAGATATTTCTCATCACTAGGATTAACATGGCCAATCAATTTTTATCCCCTTAGCCTCCCAAGCACAAAATAGAAGCAGCGTAACGATACATGCGCTCTAGTGGACAAAATAGGGATGTCTAGACGTTTTCCTGGGAAAATTAAGTTTGAGCTCACCCGTATTCTGTATCGATGGAGACTGCCGTTCGTCAGTTTAATCACTGCAACACCAGGGTCAGCGCAAGAAAAATTACTCCAACGTACGAGTTGAGCAATCTATGGAGAAGTTTGTGCTAATAGCCTAATTCTATTTGGCATCAGTTTTTGTCAATAAGACTTTTTTGTTGAAAACGGAAACTGGATTGTCGCAATAAGGTACAGCTTATTGAATCTCGCGTTTGGCCTAACGGCAATACGGTGACATCAAATCGTATTTGAAAAACAGATTTTTCTATCTCCGAGCGTATTTGTTTTTGAAAAAGACATGGTAAGGGCAATCCCGCATGCAAGTGATACGCGCTCCCGATGCCGCGCTAGCGCGTCTTCTCGAACCCACTGATAGAGTTCTCGTTTGCGGTTCTGACACATTGAATCGGTAGAAAATTGAGGCCTGTGATCGCCGCAGCGATCTTGCCCAGCCCACGGGTGATCAGTTTTGAGCTTTCCAGGTCATTGAGTCCCTTCCGAGGTGTGAGTTGTTTAGCTCTCTAAATACTGGTTGAGATCTTCGATCATGCGAGTGAGTTCGGCCTCGGTTGTTAGGCGCATCCGGTCATCGCGCACGGTGACGAGCAGCTTGGCCGCAAAGGGACTCGGCCAGATATTGGGGTTGCAAAATACTTCGACAAACACGTCCCCCGTATGCTGATATTCCATGGTGGGTTCAGGCGTCCGTTTACCCACACTAGGCGGTTGTGCGGCGATTGCCTTGAGCTGGCTCACCAAGTTACCCAGAGCCGCCTTCAGATCTTGGGCCGACTGAGGAGAAAAGTTGAACCGCACCGAACCCTGCATCAGGTTCAGCGTAATTTGAGCCGGGGTTTGGGTGGTCATTCAGTTCTCGATGATTTAACACCCTCCATTGTGCGGCGAAAACCTCAGCATCCTGCCGTTGCTTAATGTTGAGTAAGATTTTTTGACCCGTGGCGGCACTGCAGCGGTGCTGTCAGGAGTGACTGCAGTCGCAGTCAACTGATTTGATACCCACCCCCTCAGTCGCCGTAATCGGACGTTACCTGATGGTGCTGACCTGCAGCTAAACGCCAGCTCGTTATGATCAGGTCATCAGGGACACCATGAGGACGGCATGGCCACAAGCAAACGTTTGCCGTGATTGTGTTGGGTCGGCGGGCACCTTGACAGCATCAACTAATGCTCCCGAACCGCTGCCCTCTGAGGGCGCACGCGATCGCTCCGTCCACTTTAATGTTGTCCATTTTCATTTTCCGAGGATACCATCATGGCTTTCCGGCACAGATTGCTCTGGGGCAGTTCCCTGCTTTGGCTGGCCGCCTGTGGTGCGGCCCCGACCCCACCCCCAACTACCGGGCCAGAAAGCACCCCGCCTCCGGTGGCGGAGCAAGCGACGCCGCCCGATTCAACGGCGAGTTCCCCCGCTGACCCCACGGTGGTTCCCCCCGCGTCCCCAGACACTCTGGCCCCAGCCACAACTCTCGAATCTCCGGTGGCCGCCGCCTCCCCGGCGATCGCCACAGACACGACCATCATGCCCGGCGAGCGCGTCGGCTCAGTTACCCCAGTGACTAGCCGAGCTGATTTGGCCACGCTGTTTGGCGAAGCCGCCCTATCAGACACTGAGGTGCCTGTTGGCGAGGGCTTTACCGAGCCCGGGACTACGGTGAATGCTGACACTCCAGCTGCGTTTTCGATTGTTTGGGCCGATAGTAGCCGGTCGCAGGCTGTCACCGTCAGAGATTTTGGCCCCGCTTGGCAAACGTCAGAGGGGCTACGCGTCGGTATGCCGTTTGCCGAACTGCAGTCAGTCTTAGGGGATTTCGACTTATATGGCTTCGGCTGGGATTATGGCGGCACAGTGGTTTTAGAAGGCTCTAATCTATCAGACTATGATGGGCTAATTGTGTTGCGCCTGTTGCCCGCCCAGGTCGACACATTTCAGCAACAGCCCGAAGCGTTTCAAGCACTGGCGGGAGATCGCCTGATCTCGTCAGACAATCCTTATCTGCCTGCCCTTGATCTCGTTGTGGATGAAATGATCGTGTACCTCGATGCCCCCCTATAGTTGAGGATGAACGCACTGAGTCAGAGACCGCGTCTCTAGATCGAGCTTGCTGGATAATTCTCACCATGGCTGATGTCCCCAAAATCAAAGCCAGTCTGCCGCCAGGGCTGATCGTCCGCCTGGGTAAAACGGTGTGGCAGACGATGTGGCAGGTGATGATGGCCCGCCTCGCGCCGACAGATAACTCGGGAGCCTATACGCGACCGGCCAGCGCCTTTCGTCAAACGGTTGAGCCTGACAGTACTTACGAACCCGCTGCCGGTCGCTATCGTCTGACTGTCGGCATGGGCTGTCCGTGGGCGCATCGCACCCTGGTGACTTGGGCGCTCAAGGGACTCGAAGCGGCGATTCCCCTCTGGCGGGTCTCGCCCTCGCCGAACGAAGGCGTTTGGCTGTTTGATCATCCGGGGTTGGGATGGCGATCGCTCCCGGAACTCTACCAAACGGCGCAAGCCGGCTATGGCGGACGCAGTACCGTGCCAGTACTGTGGGACACCCAAACGCAGACGGTGGTGAATAATGAAAGCGCCGATCTGATCAAAATTCTCAACTCGGCCTTCAATGCGGTGGCGACTCGCCCCGACCTCGACCTTTATCCTGAAGATCTGCAGGCCACTATCGACGCCTGGAACGATCGCACCTATCCGGCCATCAACAACGGCGTCTATCGCTGTGGCTTTGCCCGCACCCAAGCCGCCTACGAAGCCGCCTGTACCCTGCTGTTTGACACGTTGGATGATATCGATCAGCAGTTAGCACACCAGCGTTACTTGGCAGGCGATCGCCTCACCCTGGCGGATGTGCGTCTCTTCACGACCCTGTTTCGGTTTGATGCGGTTTACCACGGGTTGTTTAAGTGCGATCGGCGTCGCCTCTGCGATTACCGTCATCTCTGGCCCTATGCCCGCGACCTTTACCAGCAGCCGGGCGTCGCTGACACCTGCGATTTAGACACCATTCGCCGCGATTATTACGGCAATCTGTTTCCGCTCAACCCCGGCGGCATCATTCCCCTCGGCCCCGATCCGCAAGCTTGGTTAGCCGCTCACGACCGAACGACGATGACGGCTACAGCAAACGCTGCCGTTGCGCCTCTAGCCAACGAATAGACTGTTATACAAGCCGTAATTTTATCGGTTCCCCCATGCCTAAAATCACCATCAGATCAGCTTTTCAATGCGGACTTTTCCATCTGATGGCGATTAATCGAATCTCACTTTACTCACCATTGCTCTAAGCCACATCAGCGAGCCCGGTCATGATCTCGCCGCCATAAGCAAGAGCAAGCCGGTTGGCAGCAACGCTTTAGGGCACATCAGATTCGCGATGAGCAAGACTGGCAGTGTTGGGTTTCGTCCCTCGACCCAACCTACGGCAATAGGCGATCGCACTGTATGCAATGAATTTATGACTGTGATTGTTGATGGGTTTAGTAATGAGGCTGCAAGAAACAAAGCAAAATAGTCTCTATCAGCTGTTCTTCTAGCATTTTTGACAGATGGTAAAAAGCCGCTCTTAGCTGAAGATGGAAGCATTGAAGACAATTTCTATATTTTCCAATTCAGAGGAGCGGTTAGAACAGATTTCATTACCGCCAGCGATGCTGTTGAAGAAGCACCAAAAGAAATAGGTGAGCATTTCTTTTGGCATGCCCTACCTTGTTTGTTTCAAATTATCAATTATCACCTTCATCCCATACAGCATTTTTGAATTTGGTGATGCACAAAAACAGACTTGAGACCTTCGATATTGTAAAATGGCTTGTCCTTCACCAGTGAAAAATGTTTTAGCTGCTCTCAGCTAATTGGTTAGTCCTTTCATGATCGATTCTCGATTGAAAACTTAGCTATATCACTTAATGATTGGGAATAATAAGTTTCGAAAACTAATACCATGGTTCTCGTTATGTTTGCTAATAATTATGCTCACCTTTGTGCCGGGAGCAGAAATACCTTTTTCTAATACTATTTTCGCCAGTACATTCCAGAAAATAAATATTGAAGAATATCTTCCTGAAGAAGATCCTCAAACCCTAAATTCTGCTTATATGAGTGGGGAGATCGTTCTGAGAGATGACTTTTCGGAAGGTTTAGGAATATTTTCAAAATCAGACAATTCCGAGGACAAAATTACCAGAGGGTTTACAACAAAAGACTCAAAGATATTTTTGGAAACCGAAAGTAAAGCTGAGTCAAACAAATTTTCAGAAGGATATTCAATGTTTTGGGGAAGCCTTAATGAAGGGGATGGATTCATCGATAAAAGGGGGCAGAAGCTAGATTTTTTTCCCTCCTTCTACTATTACGACTATCCTCTGGATCGAACAAAAGTTCCTTGGATAGATCGGGGCAGTCGGTGGGATAAAAAAACAGCAGCTTTTTCTGAAGGTCTGGCCGCAGTCAAGATAGATTCGGCATGGGGATTGGTGAGCAAACAGGGCAAAATTGTGGCTCAACCCAGATTTGATATGGCGGCTGCACCGTCAGAGGGATTAGCTCCCGTCAAACTCAATGACCTTTGGGGATTTGTCGATACGACCGGGGAGATCGTTATTGAACCGCAGTTTGAAGATGCTCGTCGCAAACTAACAGACGAATATATTTTTTCTGAAGGTAGAGCTTTAATAATGTCAGAGGGTAAGTTTGGCTACATTAACCCGTTCGGAGAAATGGTCATAGGTGCTGTATTTAGAGATGGCAGAGCCTTTTCGGAGGGATTAGCGCCGGTGCAACTGGATAATCATAAATATGGCTACATTGACGCGCTAGGTAACAGGGTAATAGAGCCAAGATTTGATACGGCAGCAAGTTTTTCGGAAGGGCTTGCCCTCGTCAGCACTGAATCTAAGTTTGGTTACATAGATGGAACAGGTCACTTTGTAATTGAGCCCCAGTTTGATGGCGGCCAGAATTTTTCGGAAGGGTTAGCACCGTTTTTTTTAGATGGCGAGTGGGGCTACATAGATACGATGGGTTCAGTCGCCGCAGAACCTCAATTTCGCACGGCTAATGGTTTCTCGGAGGGGGTGGCCCAAGCGTGTCCTGCCATATCAGGAACACCGTGCTTTGCCCTCCATAAACGTGACCTCATCCCGTAACGGAAGTGCGATCGCCCCTCGCCGTAGGTTGGGTTGCCGCCAAAAGCAAGAGCAAGCGGCGTGGCAGCGGCACTTTTGGAAGCATCAGATTCGTGATGAGAAAGACTTCGTCCGTCATGTTGATTACATCCACATCAATCCGGTCAGCCATGGCTTGGTGAAGGCTCCGATTGAGTGGCCGTATTCCAGTTTTCATCGCTTGGCTGGGCTGGATTTTTATTCTCGCGATTGGGGTAAAAGCGAGGAGATTGAGTTGATTAAAGCATGGGAAGAATGGAGAATCTGCATTAGAAATGTTGGGGTTCACTGCGTTCTACCCAACCTACGGCGATACGCGATCTCGCTTCGATGCTCTTTACGATCTGTTTTCCTTCTGAAAGGATTGAGTTGACCTATGAAGAGATTGAAATTTTCTGAATTTGATAGTAGGAAAGAGGATTTCACTTAAATCTGCCAATAAATATTTCTATTTCAAATTTATAGGTCCAAAGTACATTTAGGCTTAGCGATTGGAGATTTTATGGTAACTCATTCTTTGAAGGGTTTATTTTTGCTTTTTTTGACCGTATTATCTGGTTGCTCAAGCTTCACAAGATTTATGATCGTAAATCGTACTAATGCCTCCCTAATGGTTTCATATGGTCCTCCAGTAGGTTTCTTCGACCTTAATGATGAAAGATTTGAAAATTGTTTTGAAGATGACATCGGCTCTGCATATTTTCCTGAAGTGATAGAAAGCTCTAGAATTGAGGCTCATTACTCGGAGTGGAGAAAATTGACTTCAGTGCGATCGCCCCTCGCCGTAGGTTGGGTTGCCGTCAGAAAACCCAACACACAAATGTTCAATCACGACACCATTTGTCAATTCTAATGGCACGAATCAATCGCCATCAACATGCACTACTGCCGTGCCAAAACGCCCGGAGCAACCTACTTCTTTACCGTCGTCACCTATAATCGCCAGCACCTTTTCAACCATCCCGAAACCGTTCAGCTTCTCCGGCAATCCTTCCACACGGTTAAGCAATAACACCGGTTTGACATTGCGGCCATTGTCGTTTTGCCAGACCATCTGCACTGCCTTTGGACACTGCCTGCCGATGATGCCGACTTTTCTACCCGCTGATCGAATCCAATCCTGAGGACAATCAGGGTTAAAAATATCGTTTAGATATTCGTCGCGCAATTAGTCTTAACCAAGATAGCTATGTCTAAAAGTCAAAAGTTCTGTTTGCCTCTGATATCTGTGCCGCTTACTCTCCTGGTAAGCTCCTGCATCCCCACTTCTAACTCAGTTCCAGTTCCAAGACCAGAAAGCTCTGGATTGGCTTCACAATCGATCAAGTCTGATCTTCGAGAGATCATTGAAGTCAACTTTGCTAACGATTCCAATAGGATGTTAATCACCGGGAAAGCAGATGCCGGCCCGTCTTTAGATTCAGGAGCAATTGAGATTTGGAATACTAGCGACTGGCAGCTTGTTCAAACCCTGACTACAGATTGGTACATCAGCAGATGGGCTTCGTTCACATCACCATCAGGGGAAGAGATTGTTCTCCTTGATGAAGAGGGAGAAATCTCTCTATGGGACGTGAGCAGTGGAGAAAAAACTCAAATCTTGGTGGACAGTGAAGAACGGGATATTTTTGCTGACAAGGTTGACTATTCGTCATCTCAACAAGTTCTCGCGTTTGGAACTCCTCTAGGTCAGCTTTTCTGGCTCGATATTAGAACAGGCGAAAGAATTCAGCTCTTGTCACTTGAAGAAGACGAAACCTTCAGATTGTGGTCAAACGTCGTTTTCTCCGCTGACGAGAAGTACTTTGCTGCCATCGCCGTGCGCTATGCACCTGAAACTGACGAAAGACTGGGCACCATCACCTATATCTTTGACACCGAGACTTGGGAAGAAATCATATCGATACCTTTTAACGGGGAGAATGCACTCGACGTGGCTTTTTTAGATGACAATCGCCTCCTGCTGGCAGGAAATGAAGGCGTATTGGAGGTTCGAGATCTGCAGACAGGCCGTCTAGTCCAAAACTTTCGAGGTGAACTTTATCCACTTAACATGAGTATCGACCCTGTACCAAATAGTGAAACTTTTGCGATATCGACCGTGTGGACTGAGGGGATCTATGGAATCCTTGGTACCGTCTCCTTATGGAATTCGGCTTCTGGGGAAGTCGTTTGTACGACGGGTGTTGTGACAGGCACAGCTGGCGTTAACAGAGACATGGACGTTTCTCCAGATGGCAAAACGTTAGCAACAACACACGGGTCAGAGCTCATTCTTTGGGACCTTGAGCAGTGCTTTGGGCCATAATCCTTCATCACGTATCTTTAAGCAGCCAAGCAATTTGGAGATGGTAGCGCGATCGCTCCTCGCTGTAGGTTGGGTTGCCGCCAGCAAACCCAACACTCACCGTTCAATCTCACTCGTGTTTGCCTAATTGTGGCTTGCCTGACCTACGTGGACGGTTGATCTGCCAAAGACGCAGACTTTTCTACCCGCTGGCGATTAATCAAATCGCATTTCACTCGCTCTTGCCCTGAGCCATATCAGCGAGCCCGATCATTGTCTCGCCGCCATAAGCAAGAGCAAGCAGTGTGGCAACGACGCTTTGGGGAACATCAGATTTCCACCTACGTCTCTGACCGCAACCGCACCATCGTTTTGCCATCCAGCTCTTGCACTTCAAACATCACCGGAAATTTCTTGTAATAGCTGGCCCAACGATTGACGTTGTAGGCCGCTTTAACGATTTTGCGTTGGCTGAGGTAAGCCCCAATCGATTTGACATCCGCCCAGCCAGTAGACTGCCGGTTTTGCCTAATCGCTGCCACAAAGACTTTTGTCGGCACTGTCTCAGCTTCAGTCAGCGATGACGAATCGACCACAGTCAGGGCGACGGTGTTGGCGGGGCCAAGACTCGGCACGGCAGCACTATGTTTGTTGTGACCGGTGTTGAAATGTCCATAGGTGGGCGTTTTGCCCGCGTCGTTATCCAGCGAGACAAACTCCGTGCAGGCTTCTTGAAAGGCGATCGCGGCCGTCTTGACCTGACCAAAGCCAAACACTTGTGCTCCCGAGGCGATCAGTCTGACCACCAAGGGGGTATAGTCGCTGTCGCCCGCCACAATGCCAAAAATCTCTGGTCGCATGGTTTGCAGCAAATCCATGGCGTCAATTGCTAGAGCAATATCAGTGGCGTTTTTGCCCGTTACATAGTCAAACTGCTGGATCGGCACGATCGCGTGCTTGTGTAGAATTTTGGCCCACCCTTGCAGATGGTCTTTTTTCCAATTACCGTAAGCGCGGCGAACCCGAATCGTGCCGAGAAAGCCCAGCCGACTAAACACCAAGTCAATCTTGGAAGCCGGGGCGTTATCAGCATCAATCAGCAAGGCAATTCGAGGCGTCCGAGAGTCCATCGCAGGCGATCGCACAAATGGCTCTCTTAATTTACCGAGTGACTCTGGTTATGGGGTGTTAAAAGATGTTGTCTAATCCCCCCAAACTCTCAGAAACTGGCCCACTGATGGGATGGCTCAGCGATTGACCAGCATAGAGTATATGGACAAAAGACCTTTAAAAGGAAAAAAGGAGAGCTGAATTCAGCTCTCCCTACCATCAGGGTGCATCTACATAACATAGTATTGCACACTGGCCATGAGGGGTGAAACGCCCACCCCCGATCTTTACACTTCTTGACTATTTAGCTTCTTGATTAAGATTTGATTGGTGAGCTTCGGATCCACCCGCCCACTGGTTCGCTTCATGACCTGACCGACAAAAAAGCCCTGGAGCTTTTTCTTGCCAGCGCGATACTTTTCGAGCTCGTCAGGATGGGCGGCCAACACGTCATCAATAATGGCTCCGATCTCTTCCGGATCAGAGATTTGGCTGAGTCCGCGCTCCTCGACGATCGCTTGGGGTGAGCCCCCCTGAGTCAGTAGATCAGGCAGAATATCCTTAGCGATCTTGGTGCTAATGGTATTGTCGGCAATCAGCTTCACCATTTCCGCCAGCATTTCTGGCTGGAGGGCAATCTCAGTGATAGAGAGCTTTGCCGCATTGAGGTAGGCAGCAATGTCTTGGGTGATCCAGTTCGCCGCCAGTTTCGGGTCGGCCCCGAGTTGCACCGCCGTCTCAAAGTATTCTGCCACTTGGCGCTCATCCGTCAAGACGCGCGCGTCATAGGGCGATAGACCCAGCGATTCCTCATAACGAGTGCGTTTGTGAGCCGGTAGCTCCGGCAGTTCTTGCTGCCAGGTTGCGAGCTGTTGGGGCGCGACTTCGATCGGCGGCAAATCTGGTTCAGGAAAGTACCGATAGTCGCTGGAACCTTCCTTGAGGCGCATGCTGATGGTGCACTGACGGCCTTCTTCCCACAGGCGCGTCTCTTGATAGATTGGTTCACCCGCTTCGACCGCCGCAATTTGGCGATCGATTTCATATTCGATCGCTTTTTGAATGGCGCTGAAGGAGTTCATATTCTTGATCTCAACCTTCGTGCCAAACTTCTCGGCCCCCACCCGTCGCACCGAAATATTCACGTCGCAGCGCAGTGAGCCTTCCTGCATGTTGCCGTCACTGACGCCCAGATACCGCATGATGCGCCGCAGTTCTTGAGCATATTCGGCGGCCTCTTGCCCGGTGCGCAAGTCGGGTTCTGACACGATTTCGACCAAAGGCACCCCAGCTCGGTTAAAGTCCACCAGTGAATAGGCCGAACCCGAGAGGCGATCGCTGCCCGCATGCACCAACTTGCCTGCATCTTCTTCCATATGCAGACGGGTGATGCCAATGCGCTTGCGACTGACTTCGTGGGTTTTGCGATCGACCAGCTCAATCTCTAACCAACCGTGCTCCGCAATGGGCAGGTCAAACTGCGAGATTTGATAGTTTTTGGGCAGGTCGGGATAAAAATACTGCTTGCGATCGAACTTGCTGTAGGGAGCGATCTGGCAATTGAGGGCCAAGCCGGCTTTTACCGCATATTCCAACACCTTTTGGTTGAGCACCGGCAGCACTCCCGGCATGCCCAACACAATGGGATCAATGTGCGTATTGGGGTCAGCGCCAAAGGCCGTTGAGCTGGGCGAAAAAATCTTGGTCTTGGTGCTGAGCTGGCAGTGAGTTTCCAGACCGATGACAGCTTCGTACTGGGTTTTGGTCGGGGCAGCAGAGGTCATGACAAACCGCAATCAACAATTCATTCAGCCATTCTAACCCCCACTGGAGAAGGCCATCGCGAAATTCCGCACGGCTGGCCCTGCAGGCCCAATGATGGTGCCGCAGTCTTTGACCTCGGTGCTCCTCGGCAGGCGACGGTTCACAATTGCAACGACCCCGGCGATCGCGCAGCGGCAAAGGGGGCAGAATGCAGGCCATGGCAGCAAGACCAAATCCTTGGGAAAAAGCCGACAAAGCTGCTGGCGATGGGTTTGAAGCTAATGAGTTCTCCTCATCACGCCGAGACCTCGTCTTTGGACCGATGAGCGGCCCTCACTAGGCTAGGAAATGCCGTTTTACAGATATTGCCACAGAACAAAGCTGTAGGAATATAGAGCAATACTGCCAACGAGATAAGAAGCCATATTTGCCGTCAAAAAGGCTCGCCAGATTTGTGGTTTGGCAAACTGTGACTTCAGCATGAGCTGCCCGATCGCGCCTTCGATCGTGATCGAGAGCACAAAGGCAACGACATAAAAAACACTGATTGCGAGCAAATGACGAGGCAACTGAACTTCTTGACTGCTGACCCAGGGCATCCAGACGACTAACCACCAGCCGCCATTCAAGAGTAGGGAAAGGCCGATGCCGATGGCCCCACTGATCACGTTAGCCGTTACCACTGCCATGGCCGACTTTCGATGCCACCACACCCGGCTAAGACGGCGTGAGGTGATGAGAATCTCCAGCACAATGATGGCCACCATAAAGGCCCATCCCGCTGGCGTAAACGCCAAGATACCAAAACTCACATTGGCCAAAATGGGAATCATGCCAGAGACTCCACAGAACTCGGCAGACCGGCGATCTTCACCATACTGCAACCACCTGGCAACCTGAGTCAGGCTTAACTGGCCCATCTGTCCAGGATGCAGCCAAGGTCATGGCTGGCGTCAGCTCCTCACAGGCGGAATAGTGCTGAGCTGCTAATCAATCAACCCTCGCTCAGTCCGGCCTCGCGTTGAGCGTGAGAAAGCGCCTCCAACTCGCCGCCCTTTTCGGGGTTGAAATCATCTCTCAGCGGTCTTCTTCTAACGAGTACTTGATGCTGAATAACCGTTAGGAATCCAGAATGGCGAGGAATAAAGCTCGGCAGAAAGGTGTTTTTTAAGGCTGTCTTTTGGCGCGATTGAGTGAACTGCGAAGGCTAATTATTGTCACCGGCGAGCAAAAATCACTGCCGAGCTTGAATTTTCTCTGATGACGCAATATCCCGCTTGCTCAGCACTGCCTCTGCGCCTATCGCAAAATTCGGTGGCTGTATGGCGGATTCCTAGCCTACCATTTCCGCCCAAAGCTGTTGGGAAGGGGGGGACATTTACTTCTGTGTCACCACACACAGCAAAACAATAAGGCAAAAACACAATATTGAGGGTGTGGTAATATCTTGTTTGATTTTGTAACTTTTTCAAGCAACGAATTGCCGAAATTCAAAACTTCAGGGATGAGAAGACGCAGGCTAACACATGAATCCATCTAACAACGGTTCGGATGCTCAGCTTCAGCGATCGCCGTCACAGCCTATCCGCGTAGGGGTTATCGGGGTCGGCAACATGGGGCAACACCACACGCGCGTTTTGAGCCGTCTTAAGAATGTGGAGCTGATCGGGGTCTCTGATGTCAATGTCGAACTCGGGCTTGATACCGCTAGTAAATACCGGGTGCGGTTTTTTGAGGATTATCACACCCTTATTGAGCATGTTGATGCCGTCTGTGTCGCGGTTCCGACTCGTTTACACCACACCGTTGGGATGAATTGCTTGCGGGCCGGCATCCACGTTTTGATTGAAAAGCCCATCGCCGCCAACATCGCCGAGGCCGAGTCGCTGGTCAATGCGGCGGCAGAGTCTAACTGCATTCTGCAGGTGGGGCACATCGAGCGGTTCAACCCAGCCTTTAAAGAACTGCACAACGTCTTGCGAACAGAAGAAGTGCTTGCCCTTGAAGCGCGGCGTATGAGCCCCTACTCTGACCGGGCCAATGATGTGTCCGTCGTGCTAGATCTGATGATTCACGACATTGACTTGCTGCTAGAGCTAGCGGGCTCCCCCGTCGTGAAGCTGTCAGCAAGCGGCAGCCGCTCCGCCAACTCGGGCTACTTAGACTACGTGACCGCCACCTTAGGGTTTGCCAATGGCGTGGTTGCGACGCTGACCGCTAGCAAGGTGACCCATCGCAAGATTCGCACCATTGCCGCCCACTGCCGCGATTCGTTAACCGAAGCGGACTTTCTCAACAACGAAATTTTGATCAATCGCCAAACGACTGCGAACACCATGACCAATTACGGTCAAGTGCTTTACCGGCAAGATGGTCTGATCGAACAGGTCTACACCAGCAATATTGAGCCGTTGCACGCCGAGCTAGAGCATTTTGTGAACTGCGTGCGAGGTGGCGAAAAGCCATCGGTGGGCGGCGAGCAAGCCCTGAAAGCTCTCCGTTTGGCCAGCCTGATTGAGCAGATGGCGCTTGATGGCAAAGCCTGGTACGGCGAAGATCTGGCGGCATCGGGGATTGAATCGACCGCGATCGCGGTGTAGCTGCCCTCAGAAGCTCATTATCCTTTTTGCCCGGTGGCAATCTGTCACCCTGGTAAGCAGATTCCCTGACCTGGTCAAGAGGGTGTGGGGAGTCCGCTCGCTGGGCACACCAACTAACTGCCGACTTGAATCCGCTCAACCGCCGCGATCGCCTGCTCAACAACGGACTCAGGCAGGGGAATATAGCCTAGTTCCTGGCTGTATTGCTGCCCCTCCGTCAGGCCCCAGCTCAACACTTGCTTCAATGCGTCTCCTTTGATGGCGTCGGCGTATTGTGCGTAGGCCAAAATCCAGCTGTAGGTGACGATAGGATAGGCCGATTCGTCCACTGGGTCAGGAATAAACACTTGTAGGTCGGCTGGCATGGCGGCATCCCGCAGAGCGGCTGCGCCCGAAGCAGGCTCCGGTTCCATAAAGTTGCCCGCTTGGTTTTCAATTGCCGCAATCGGCAAGCCCAGCCGCTGCGCGTAGCTATATTCCAAGTATCCGAGGGTGCCTTCGGCCTGCTGAATTTGCGCTGCGACTCCCGCATTCGCCTTGATGCCAAGGCCCGCTGGCCAGGCCACACTGAGGCCTGCGCCCACATCGGTCTGCCATTCTGGGCTGATGGCCGCCAGGTGTGCTGTCACGGCAGCGGTGGTGCCACTGCCATCAGAGCGATGCACCAGCGTGAGCGGCAAAGCCGGTAGCGTGCGCTCCGGATTGCTGGCCGCAATCAACGGATCGTTCCACCGGGTGATTTTGCCCAAAAAGATATCGGCTAATACGGCGCGACTGAGGTTGAGGCCCGTCGTCTCACCCGGCAGATTGTAGGCGATCGCCACCAAGCCTGCCGTCATCGGCACGAGCACAACTCCCGACTCCACCTGAGCCATTTCAGCCTCGGTCATGGCCACATCACTCGCGCCAAAATCCACCGTGTTAGAAATTACCTGCTGAATCCCGGCGGCGCTGCCCGTAGGCTGATAGTTGATGCTCAAGTTGGGAGCAACCTGCTGGCGATATTCGCTAAAGATGCGCTCGTAGATAAAGAGGGGAAAGCTCGCCCCGGTACCGTTGAGCACGAGGGGAGCGCTGGCCGGTGCTGAATTACTGGGTGCTGCCGGATCGGTCGCGACCGGCGTTGACGGCTGGCAGGCAATAATCACGGTGCAGAGGGCGATCGCCAACCCCAGCCATTGCCGCCGCTTGAACTTTTGCCCCATGTCGCTCTCCCGATGTTCATCGATCGCACGCCAGCCCCATTAGCGGCTGAGCAGTTTCATTCAGACCGTATCTTATAACGGTCTGATACCAGTCCTACAAATTACAGCTACCCATCCAAGTCGGCTTTCTCCCAGTCGGAGACACTGCGGGTGGGCCTGGCCTGCCCGTCGGGCTGACGACTCCGCTCAGCCGACCTTCCTTGAGCGGAGTCGAAAGGCAGATCTGTAGTCCAGTTTCAGAGAATTGATCTTACTGAAATGATGGGAATGCTCGTGGGGAGAACTGCGTTTAGCCGGTTTTGCGACGCCCAAAAATAATCCCCCGGAGAGCGCCGTAGCGCCTTCCGAGGGAGGGTTCAAATAGTGGGTTACTCATATGTCAACAGCATAGGCGCTCATTTTGACCTTTGGGTAAACCTTCCGCAAACTTACGGAGACTGTCTGTAAAGTTCAGAAGAAGTTCAGCGATCGCCCCCTCAATCCACTGACTCAGCCCACTGACTCCGCGCTGCAGATTCGAGCGGCGGCAATACAGTCAGCCATCGTGGCGTCGGTTTTGATCGCTTGCGGCTCAAAATGGGTGCGGCTCACGCGGAATCCACGATCGCGGAGTACCCGCATGAGAGCCTCACGTTTTGGAATATCCATCTGCCCGTGGCGACCCATCTCGGGCAGCGTGAAATAGTAGGGCGGCAAATCAGCCTCAGTCTGCATGAGCGCGATTAAATCCTGCTGCTGGGGCCACTCCCACTTCTGGGCTTGGTGCGCCATCGCCGTCAAAAAGGTGCGATCGTGCAGTGGCCCCAGCCATAAAGGGCCGCTCACCACCAGAGGCATGGGTTTGTCCGGCAGCGCCTCAGGACAAATCGCTCGACCCAGTTGCCGCCACGGCAGGGTTTGATAATGACCGCAGTGATGGCAGTAGCCCAAAAAACCGTACTGGTCACCCCGCCAAGGTTCGGCGTTGGTCAGACGCACCATTACCCGGTGGACATGGCCGTTGTAGAACGAAAACAAGGGCTGTATGGCTAGGCCCTGCGCCGCGGCCTGCTGCATCAGGCGGCCGATGAGTAACCGCCCGCCTTGTTCATGCCCTGCCGGGTGTGGGCGGGCATAGGCGCCGTATACTTGCACGCTGTGTTCGGGATTATGGCCACCGGTGGTGCGGGTATCGGTGCTGGTGAGATATAGCAAGCCCCCGATGCGAGTCGCCCACAGCGCGGTTGAGAGGTAGGGCGCCCCGCTACCAAAGCAATCCACATCGACCAAATCGTAAAAGTCTCGTTGCTGATAACAGCGAAAGAATACTTCGTTCGCATCTTGGCCGGTAATGCGATAGGTCGAAGGGGACAATCCTCGCGCCAGATTTTGGATGAGCAGCAGTTGCAGATCAGGATTCGCCTCGTTGGCCCAAACCCAATCCGCTTCGGCCTCTAGGCCATAGCGCAGCGATCGCACGCCACAGCCCGTCATGGCGTCTAAGACTCGCAGTTCACCGTGCTGTTGGCGATAGACTGCTGCTGCTAGCAGGGCCAGGTCACGCCCCATTTGACTTTGCGTGCGATAAAACGCGGTGCCGACTGCAAATTCAGCCCGACCTTCGCGGTGCCAGGGGATCGCCTGCGACTCAGTCATCCCCGGGTGGCCATCGCCTGAGCGATCGCCGCTTCTAACTGGGGCTGAGCTAACTCCGTTAGCACGAAGACCTCTTGGGCCGATTTGCCTTTACGAGCAATCAGCTTGAAGCCACCGCGAATGGGCACGGAGACTTTTAAGCGCAGATGCGGGGCATGACTGCGAACGGTGGACAGTCGCCCCGGCGTCACCGTTCGCACCGGTAGCGCCTGCGCCAGCAGCGTTTCTAAAACTGGAATCAGTCCCGGAATGTGAGTGGAATGATTCCACACTAAGCGCCCTGGCGTTGGCTTACCCACTATCGACCTTGCTGATTGAATGCGTTATGGAGTGCCTGGGCGCTACTGACAGATGGGAAGCAGCGAGAGGCGATCGCGGCTATGCCTGCTCTAAGGGAGCCATCGTCAATCCGGCCCGACTGAGCTGACTGTGATAAAGTTCGGCTTGCTCTAACGGCCCAGTCCACACGATGGCCTGTCCGTCGTTATGAATTTGATGGGCTAGATCCCAAGCCTGATCGCCGCTCATGCCGGGAATATATTTGGTCAGACAATCGACCACGTGCTGAAACGTGTTGAAATCATCATTCAGCACAATGATCTTGTAGGTGGGATAGGGCTTTCGTACTGTCTGACGAGTCTTCTCGGGAGCGATCGCTGGCGACGAAGCCGCCATTGACACTGCTGAATTAAAGCCGGCCATTGTCACACTGTTAAACGTAATAAAAAACCATGATCTCTTTAAGCATTAGTGTATCGGATTCTTTCTCAAGCATGGTAAGGATCAGTAAAATCCTCTCAGGGGCGGCGTTTCAGGCCAATGCCGCAAAATACCCAGACCACCACCGTCAGCATTTGAACGAGCCAGTTCAGCGGTTGGGCGATTGAGGCGATCGCCCATCTCCAGGTTGGATGACTCAGCTTGACCGCGCTCTTGCCCCAGTCCCTCAGCATCCCAAGAGACCGGCGGTCATCTGGCCGCTTCAACCATTAAGCGTGACATCATCGCTTTTAAAGCCAAATCAGCGCCGGTGCGGCAAATAGATTAATCCGTTTGCCGCACCGACGCTGAGAATCGCTCAGTAACTCACCATCAAAGGCTCGTTGGACTTATTTCGCTCCGGTGAGCACAGCCGTCTGAGCGGCATTGGTCTCAGCCGTCTGGGTCAGCTGGCTAAGAATCGCCGACACGTTAGATCGCGCATCGCCAAACAGCATCGATACGTTGGGTTTATAGAACAGGGGATTTGCGACCCCAGCATAGCCTGCAGATAGGCTGCGCTTGAGCACCACCACATGTCGCGCCTGCCAGACTTCCAAGACCGGCATGCCCGCCATCGGGCTGTCGGGATCTTCCAACGCGCTGGGGTTGACCGTATCATTTGCCCCAATCACCAGCACCACGTCTGTGGATGAGAGATCGTCGTTAATTTCGTCCATCTCTAAGACGATGTCGTAGGGTACGTTAGCCTCGGCCAACAGCACATTCATGTGACCCGGCAGGCGACCCGCGACCGGGTGAATGCCAAACCGCACTTGCGCACCGCGATCGCGCAAGGTTTTGGTGATGTCAGCGACCGCATGCTGGGCTTGAGCGACGGCCATGCCATATCCCGGCACAATCACCACGCTATCAGCAGTCTCTAGCAGCTCCACCGTTTCATCGACTGCGGTCGGGGTTGCTTCGCCTTCCACCGCCTTGCCGACATAGGCCGTGTTGCCAAAACCACCGAGTAAAACATTGGCAAATGAGCGGTTCATCGCCTGACACATGATGTAGCTCAAAATTAGGCCGCTGCTGCCGACGAGAGCCCCCGTCACAATCAGCAAATCGTTGTTGAGCATGAAGCCCGCTGCCGCTGCCCCCCAACCGGAATAGCTGTTGAGAATCGAAATCACCACGGGCATGTCAGCCCCACCAATCGCGAGCACCAACGTCGAGCCCAAGATGGCCGCGATCGCCGTCATGATGCCTAGCGGCAATAGCCCAGCGGTTTCGCCCACCGTCATGTAGTAGTAGCCCAGACCGATGACGGCCCCTAACAAACCGATGTTCAACAAATGACGCCCAGGCAGCAACACGGCCTTGCTCGACACCCAGCCCTGCAGCTTGCCACAGGCAATCAAGGAGCCGATAAAGGTCACTGACCCAATAAAGACCCCAATAAACGCCTCTACCTTGTGAATCGTGAAATCGATGCCGACTAAAGACGCATCTGGGTTGAGATAGCTGGCATACCCAACCAGCACTGCCGCTAAACCACCAAAGCCGTTGAGCAATCCGACCAGTTGGGGCATTGAGGTCATCGCCGCGCGGGTGGCAATCAGGCCACCGATCCAAATGGCGGGAACCATCGACGCTAACAATACGCCGTAGCCGCTCACTTCGCGGCTGAAAGCCGTGGCGCCGAGAGCGACCACCATACCGGCAATGCCGTAGAGGTTCCCGCGTCGAGCCGTTTCGGGGTTCGAGAGGCCCCCCAGGCTGAGAATAAATAGAATGCTGGCCGCGATATACGCAACCGTCAACAGATTATGAGACATCGTTCAATCCTTATTGCGGTGTTTCGGTGCAGTACAGGTCGTCGGCTACTTGCGGAACATATTCAACATGCGTTGGGTGACAAAAAAGCCGCCAGCAATATTGAGCGTGCTGACAAAAATGGCGATCGCCCCCAAAATGGTCACGGTCGAGGTCAATGGCCCCGAGACTTGTAGCATGCCGCCAATGATGATGATGCCGCTAATGGCATTCGTGACACTCATTAAGGGGGTGTGCAGGGCCGGTGTCACATCCCAAATCACCTTCCAGCCTAAAAAGATCGCCATCACAAAGACGGTAAAGTGCGAGATAAAGGATTCCGGTGCATAGCCCCCAATGCCCAACAGCGCGGCCCCAATGATGACCGGCCAAAGCAGCTGTTTCACCATGCCGAACCGGGTCTCTTTCACCGTCTCAACCGCTGCCGGTGCCGCTTTTGCTGGAGGCTGAGGGGGCGTCGGGCGCTCCAGCGGCGGGGCGGGCCACACTACCTCTCCCGCCAAAACGACGGTGGTCTGACGCACGACGTCATCCGTCATATCTACGGTGTGCTCTGTGGCCCCCCCTAACTCATTCAGCAGATGGACGAGGTTAGTCCCGTACAGCTGGCTGGCTTGATTGGCCATGCGGCTGGCCAGATCCGTCAGGCCCACAATCTTGACCCCATGGTGGTCATAAATTTCGTTGGGGCGAGTCAGCTCGCAGTTGCCGCCTTGTTCGGCGGCCATATCCACAATGACGGAACCGGGCTTCATCGCTTCCACCATTTCCTGCGTCACTAGGCGCGGTGCTGCCTTGCCCGGAATCAAGGCTGTCGTAATGATGACGTCGACTTCTGCCGCCTGCTGGGCAAACAATGCCATTTCCGCCGCAATAAAGGCCGGACTCATGATCTTGGCGTAGCCGCCAGAGCCTTCGCTGTCTTCCTCAAAATGCAGTTCCAAAAACTCGGCCCCGAGGCTTTGCACCTGCTCTTTGACCACCGGGCGAGTGTCAAACGCGCGCACCACGGCACCCAAGCCGCGAGCTGCTCCGATCGCTGCGAGTCCGGCCACTCCCGCCCCAATCACCAAGACCTTGCAGGGGGGAATTTTGCCGGCAGCGGTAATCTGCCCGGTGAAGCCTCGACCAAATTGGTGAGCTGCCTCGATGACGGCGCGATAGCCCGCCAGGTTAGCCATCGAACTGAGGGCATCCAGCTTTTGCGCCCGAGTGATGCGAGGCACCGCATCCATCGCCATCACTGTCGCGCCTTTCGCCGCGAGTTTTTCTAATAGAGCGGGATTTTGCGCGGGCCAAATGAAGCTCACCAATTGTCCGCCGGGACGCAGCAGATCGGTCTCATCTTGATCTAGTTCCGGATGCCACTGGGGTGCACGCACCTTGAGAACGATATCTGACTCAGCCCACAGAGCTGCTACATCTTGAACCACATGGCCGCCCACTGCCGCATAGGCCGCATCAGGAAAGCTTGCTGCGACTCCAGCGCCAGATTCAACCCACACTTCAAAGCCTGACTTCTGCAACTTCTTGACGGTGTCAGGGGTCGCGGCGACTCGTCGCTCGCCTGCTGCAACTTCCTTCGGAATGCCGAGTCGCATAGCAGGACGCGGGTCAGAAGGTGCGTTCGGATTGGATGCGATCACAGCTGTCATAAAAATTTTCTCCTAAAATATCTAGTTGCGATTGATTCTGTCTTACTCAGCGATTCAGTTGCGATCGCCAATCAGGCCGCTATTTTTGAGGGACACGGTCAGACCGATTTGTCTAGAAAGCAAACCGAAAAAAATCGCCCGACGCAATCAAAATTTTCAAACCCGAGGTCTGAGCCGGAACGTTTAACCCATCATCAGCGGCGGCAACCCTAACAGCCGGTGCTCCGACGCTGCAAAACCCGAGCTAGCAGCCGCCCATACGGCATTGCCATCACTGTCGAAGCTGCCCTATTGCTAGCCCCCGTGATCTCGTGAACGACAGCACACCATCAACACTTCATCCAAACTTAAAGACCAATGGCCACCCAGGCCATTAGCTTTATTGCTCTGTTTTTAACGCGATCGCTTCAGAAATAGAGTGTTGATCAGCCTTTTTTTACATTCCTGGAAAATTATCAACGTCCTCTGTCATATCGTCGAAACGAAACTTAACCTCGATCGCCTAACACGGCAACGCCACAATTCGTCCGCCGTGAACATGGCAATTTCTTGGCCAGCTCTCCAAGCCTGAAGGCACCTCCAGACCTGAGAATTGTGGATGAAATTGCCATGCCCACAGTTGCTGGCAGACGCTTTTACACATGCGACCGGGTGGGTGAATTAGGGCACGTCATCCGTTAATGGCCACAACCTAGGAACCCAGTCTGACTACGCTCGCCGCGCAAATCAAACTAGGCGCTAAAACTGCTATGGCACCCACCTTGAACTGCCAACTAATTACCGCCCCTGGCTCAGGCAAAACAATGAAAATTCATCCGTTTGGCGATTGTCAATGTCAGGACGGTTCTAATGATAAAAAAGTCAATCTGTATCGGCTCCGCTCAAGAGAATAAGGCTTTTAAGTCCGATTTTTTCCGGCCCGTATTCGGTATCAGGAGTCTTGAAATGCCTAGAACACTGGACAACAGCTAGGCGAATTTGCACAAATCGACCGGGTTTTTAAGGATGGAATTGAGCAGACTAATGAATGATCCGACTGATTGAGCGTCAGCCTGGATAAAATCTGCTTCCCCAGCTGATCGTTTGAGACATCGGGACAATGCCAATGATCGTAGTTAGAAGCCTGGGCCAGCGGGGCGCCTCCGCTCCCTAGCGACCAGCCGCTTACCCAACTCAAATCGGGTTTAATCGCCCCACAGTGAGAAAAAAGCCCGTAATGGCAGCTTATGCTACTGCCAATTGTCGTAAAAGATCAGTGATAAAATCGCAACCTGTAGGCTTAGCTCTCTCGTGATTACACGCTGGAGTTAGCCTGCTGAAAGGGCATAGAGCGCGCCTCGCCCTTATCTGTTCCACTCAAGTGGACACTTTTCAGACAGGCTGATCGTCCTGGGTGCAATAGTGGGATTAGGCACACAATAATTAAACATGCAGTTTTTAGGAGAGGATCAATGACACTTAAACGTTGGCTAAGTCGAAGCTTGTTGGGCGTTTTGGCAGTTTCGGGCTTCACCCTCGCTACCACCACTGCGATCGCTCAAACAACGGACGGTTTGACCATTTTTGGTGGCGTGGATTCTGAGTTTCGCCTGAGCTACTACATTGACAACAACGAACGCCGCAGCTCAGATGCCCGCTACTATCTCCGGGTGGCAGGGCGGAAGGTCACTCAAGAGGTGCTAGAGCTGCAGGTTAACTACCCCGAAGAATTCGAAGAAGAGGGGGGGCACTTTAGTAAGACCCGTATCGAACTTCGCGAAGGGAACGGTCGGGGCGGTGCCACCATCGACGTTGACGAAATCATTGTCAACGAAGAAGCCAATATTTTCGAGATCTATCCGACTGAGCCGATTGCGGCCAACAGCAGCTTTGTCATCGTTTTGCATGATGTCCGCAACCCTAATCGGTATGGCAACCACTTCTTTCTCTTAGATGCGCTTTACCAGGGCGGGCCGTTGAGAGAGTTTGTTGGCGTCTGGCCCCTTGAAGTGTCGGCAGAATAGCCTTTGGAGTCCCTCAGAGTTTGATGTTACTATTTAAGACTGTGTCTTAAGAAGTTGGTAGCAGGCAACCAGCGACTGATTTCGCTGGTTGCCTGGCCTGTAGGGAAGAGATTAACTATGACAAAAAGAACGTTGGGCGGTACTAACCGTAAGCAAAAGCGGACATCCGGTTTCCGCGCTCGTATGCGAACCGCGACTGGACGCCGAGTGATTCGTTCACGCCGCCGGAAAGGGCGGGCACAGCTGGCCGTTTAGTCATGCATCGGTGGAATGACGCCGTCACTCTGCGGACAGTGAGTGCCTAGTCCGCTGACGATGTCGGCAAAAGTTGCCCACAAGTACAGGCTAGTGGCATTACCCAAACCATATCGGCTAACTCGGACAAAGGAATTTTCCAAGGTTTACCGATACGGTAAGCAAGCCTCTACTCAGAATTTAGCCGTCAGAGTTTTAGAAATTGCGGAGCAGTCCACCTCGGGCTGCTCCCGTTTTGGCATAACCATCAGCCAAAAAGTCAGCAAACGAGCAGTTCGCCGAAATCGGCTCAAGCGTCAAATTAGAGGTGGGCTGCAGGCGTTAATTCCCCGCCTGAAATCAAACCTCTGGATCGTCATTATTCTCAGGTCGCCGGCTGTGCACTGCGACTATTGGCAATTTCTGCGAGAATTAGAACAGTTGTTTTTAGAGCTTGAGGTATTCGATGGGTATTAAGGAGGAGGTTTTTTATGAGGGGGGGCCGCATATCGGTGACCTCATTATTAATGCCTTGCTAGCGTTTACGTTGGTTTGTATTCCCTTGACGGTCGGGGCGATCGCCCGCGCGCTTTGGCTGCGTTATCGCATTACTAGCCGCCGCGTATCGATTACGAGTGGTTGGCGAGGGCAAACGCGCTCGGACATTATCTATTCCGAGATCAACAAGATTGTCACAGTGCCCCGAGGTTTAGGGCTCTGGGGTGACATGGTCATTACGCTCAAGGATGGCAGCAAATTAGAGCTCCGGGCGGTGCCGAAGTTTCGGGAGACCTACAGCTACATCAACGATAAGCTTTCATCTAAGGCCAAAGCCGTCAGCGGAGCCTTGGGGAGTTAACCTCACTGTGGTCGGGTAGGTATCCGTAACCTCAGGTTGTAAAAGGTTTGGCAACTAAATGTTAAGGTGCCTAATGGGTTACGGAGATGCCTGACAGAGCGTTACGCTGTTACAGGTACTTGAAATTTAGACGGACAATCACTGCAGACCCACAGAGGTAGAGCGCGAATGGATTTTGGTATCGGCTTTCTTTCCAACAACATCATGTTGCCAATCCTGGATTTTTTCTACGGGGTTGTGCCTAGCTATGGTCTTGCGATCGTGGCGCTGACATTAGTGATTCGATTTGCGCTCTACCCTCTCAACGCTGGCTCAATTCGCAATATGCGACGCATGAAAGTGGCTCAGCCCGCCATGCAGAAGCGCGTTAAAGAAATTCAAGAGCGTCATAAAGACGATCCTTCTAAGCTGCAAGAAGAGATGGGCAAGGTCTACAAGGAGTTTGGCAACCCCTTGGCCGGTTGCTTTCCGGTTATCCTACAGATGCCGATCTTATTTGCCCTGTTCGCAACGCTGCGGGGCTCGCCTTTTTCCGATGTTTCTTACCCTGTGAATCTGGAAATTTTTCCTCAAGAGAAGATTGCTCAGATTCAGCCGCAAGCCTTCTCAACATCCCCTAAAAACGTCTATGTCACCGATGGGGTACATTTCCCCATGTCAGTTGTTGTGCCTGGCGGCAGCCGCTTGATAGTGGGTGAAAAAACAGACTTTCGTCTGCAAGATGGTGACGGCGAATCGTTGAGTCAGCTGGTACAAGAGTACGATGCTGCACCTTCTCTCAAACCCTATGTAGAGGCGAGCAAAGGCAGTGAACTCGTTAGCATCAATGACGACGGCAGTATTGAAGCGCTAGCCCCTGGAGATGTCACGCTGCAGGTGAAGGTGCCAGGTTTGGCGTCGCAGAAAGGCTTCTTATTTATTGAAGCCCTGGGCAGAGTTGGAGTAATGGGCGATGAAGGTGAGATTCACTGGGATATCTTGTTAATGGTATTGACCTTTGGGGTGAGTTTGTATGCTAACCAGCTACTTGCAGGTCAAGGGTCTACTAACAACGAAAATCCGCAGCAGGCCGCAATCAGTAAGTTCACGCCGATCATTTTTTCGGGGATGTTCTTGTTCTTCCCTTTGCCAGCTGGTGTTTTGATGTACATGGTGATTGCCAACATCTTCCAAACCCTGCAAAGCTTCATCTTGTCGAAGGAACCTTTACCCGAGAACCTACAGAAAATTGTAGATGCCGAAGCCGCAGTCATCACGGCTGAAGATGAGCGGCAGACTTTACCATTTGAGCCCAGTCGTTCTAAGAAGAAAAAGAAGGCATCGTAAACAGCTATGGAAAATGCTGAAAATGTGGGCATTGAGTGGCTAAAAACGCTTCTCAACTATCAGGGAATTGCGGCTGGTATCAGCGCTTCAAGGGTTGAAGATGAGTTTGGTGCAAGCTACTGGCTGACTATTGATTCGGCCGACTTACTCCCCGAACAGCTAGTGCAGCTAGTGGGTGAGCAAGGTCATTCATTGGATGCTATCCAGTACTTAGCCAACACGATCTTAAATTTGGGCCGCTCGCCCGACGAGCAGCAACCCTACACAATTGAGCTAGCAGGTCATCGGGCCAAGCGTAAAGCTGAGCTGATGACGATTGTGACGGAAGCCGCTGATAAAGCTCAAGCTACCGGAGAAGAGTGTGAGCTGGCTGCGTTATCTTCGGCTGAGCGGCGACAGGTACACCACTTTTTTACTGCGGTTGATGGCTTAGAAACCTTTAGCCGGGGGCGAGAGCCTGATCGACGATTAGTGGTTCGGCAATCTTCACAGCCGGCCCCTTAGGAGAGCCTAGAAGTAGTGCGATTGGGAGTCGAATTATGCACGACGCAATCTATATTCCGCACCTACTTAAAGCTGCTGAGCGCACGCGATCGCTCCTGTTTGAAACGACCTTTGATAACTTGGCGACGCTCACCCCGGTGAGAGCCGAAGTTTCCGTTCGCCATGGCACGACATTCTTGGATGTTCGGGGCACAGCAAAAACCATCGTCACGCTCGTGTGCGATCGCTGTCTGCAACAATATAATCATCGCGTCGCGATCAACGCCCAAGAAATTATCTGGCTTGAAGATGTGGCCAGTACTTCTCAAGACCTCCCCCTGGAGCAAGAGATCACTCCCGATGATTTGGTCGAGAGCCTGTCACCCAGTGGCTACTTTGAACCAGAAACTTGGATCTATGAACAGATTTGCTTGAGCTTGCCGCAACGACAGATTTGTAACGAACAATGCTCCGGGCTTAGCGTTGACGAGCCGGCTGATCGGGGGCCGGAGATTGATGAGCGATGGTCAGCTTTAGAGGCCTTGAAGCAACAGCTGCTAGCTGACGACTCCTCTCATAACTGAATCTCGGTGTTGTTATGGCCATGGGTAGGTAAACAATGAGCTTTCAGGAAGAACTTCTTCTGCTTTTGAGGGCCAGGTATCCCGTGGTCTACGTCTCGACCTTAGAGGAAGAAAGAGTCGAACGGGCGATCGCCGTTGCTGCTCAGCAGTTAAGTAACCGCAATATCTACACTTGGGATTTCGTCGATGGCTATCAGGGGAATCCCACCGATCAGGGTGTCGCCCGACGCAATCCATTACAGGCCCTGGAACATATTGAGAAATTGCCAGAATCCGTCGCCGCTCTCTTTATCCTGAGAGATTATCATCGGTTTTTAGAAGATGTTGCAATTGCTCGTAAATTGAGGAATTTAGCGCGTCGCCTCAAATCTCAACCCAAAAACATATTGCTACTGGCACCCCAAATTCAGGTGCCCGATGACTTAGCTGAAGTCGTTACCGTCGTTGAGTTTGCGCTGCCTAGCGTGCACGAGATTCGCGCTGAAATCACGCGATTGCTTTCCGGTTTAAACGCCCGTCTTTCCGCCGGAGACTTAGACACGCTCGTGCAATCTTGCCAAGGATTATCAATCGAGCGCATTCGCCGAGTCCTAGCCCGAGGGATTGCCGCTCAAGGCACCTTTCGCGCTGAAGATATCGAGCTGGTGTTAGAAGAAAAACGTCAGACGATTCGACAAACGCAGATTCTTGACTTTTATCCTGCTAAAGAGCAGATTTCAGATATTGGCGGCCTCGACAACCTGAAAGACTGGCTGCTAAGGCGGGGCAACGCCTTCTCCGAAAAAGCGCGTCAATATGGCCTGCCTTACCCTCGAGGACTGCTGCTGGCGGGCATTCAAGGCACGGGTAAATCACTTACAGCCAAGGCGATCGCTCACCATTGGCACTTACCGTTGCTCAGGTTAGACGTGGGCCGTCTCTTTGCCGGCCTCATCGGCGAATCAGAATCACGCACCCGGCAGATGATCCAGATCGCCGAAGCCTTAGCTCCCTGCGTCTTATGGATTGACGAAATCGATAAGGCCTTCGCCGGCACTGATGGCCGAGGGGATGCCGGTACTAGCAGCCGCGTCTTTGGCACCTTTATTACCTGGATGGCAGAAAAAACATCACCCGTATTCGTCGTGGCCACTGCCAATAATATTCAGGCCCTGCCCTCTGAGCTCTTGCGTAAAGGACGATTCGATGAGATTTTCTTCGTTGGCCTGCCTGCCCAAGAAGAGCGCCAGTCCATCTATGAGGTTCATTTGGGTCGTCTGCGGGCCCACAATCTACAGGGCTATGATCTTAGCCGCCTAGCCTATGAAACCCCTAACTTTTCTGGGGCAGAAATTGAACAGGCGATTATTGAAGCGATGCACATTGGCTTTAGTCAAGATCGAGATTTTACGACTGATGACATTCTTGAAGCGGCAAGCCAGATCGTCCCTTTAGCTCGTACGGCCCAAGAGCAGGTAGAGGCGCTTCAGTCATGGGCCGCTTCTGGCAAAGCGCGATTAGCATCACGCAGCTCTTTCGGTGATCAGCTCAAACAGCGCATGAAGCCAGATTAAAAGTTCATGACCTGACGGCTGAACTCAGGAAAGACCGTTAAAAAGCTCTCTAAAGCTGGCTCTGAGTCCAGACAGCTAGTTCCTCATCGCGGCCTAGCCTTACTCCCAGACATCTTTGAGAGCTGTCCGCGCAGCGAGATGATTACGTGTCGTCATCAAAATTTCCGCCTCGCGCTCAAGCCGTCCGCCTGTGCTGATCATTTCCAATAAAGCCTGCTGCTCATCAGAGGCATCATATAAGTTACTGGCAATCCAGTAAGACAGCTCTTGAGGCAGCGATGGGATATTGTTCGGTAATTCGACTTCTCTGCTCGTCAGCTTAGCCGACAGGTGAACAACATCGCGCAAGAGCTGATCAACTTCACCCACTAAAGGGGAGAGATCTTGATCCGTCGGTTGATCCTCAATCCACTCTACCAGTCCAACCAGATAAGGCTTCTCGCGAACATAGTCTAAGACGCGAAATCGTTGCTGACCAATCGTTAGCATCTTCATCCGGTCATCGGGTAGCTTTTGAGAGTGCAAAACCTCGGCTGAGCAACCAATCCGAGCTGGTTGCTTCGTCTCAGGATCGAACATCACAACGCCAAAGCAGCGATCGCCTTGCAGAATGGTGCTCATCATAATCCGGTAGCGGAACTCGAAGATATGAAGCGGTAAATGAGCGCCTGGAAAAAGAACTAGCTCAGGTAACGGGAACAGGGGAATTTCTCTGACAGCCAATGAAGAAGCGGGCATTTATTTAAATGTGCCAAATTCGCGATAGTGCTAGAGACTTGAGCGCGTCAACTCACGTGCCGCAAGCATTTTTATTCTATCGCATCGTTTTTTAGGGCGGGAAATTGTGAGCCGCTGAGACAGGAAAACCACTGCTGTCCCAGCATCACTGACTGCTACAGGAAGCCAAGGCTTTACAGCTTCACTTCAATGTCAACACCAGCCGGGAGATCTAACTTCATCAAAGCGTCAATCGTTTTTGAAGAGGGCTGATAGATATCAATAATTCGACGATGGGTGCGGGTTTCGAAGTGTTCCCGAGAATCTTTGTTGACGTGGGGAGAACGCAACACGCAATAAATCTTACGCTTGGTGGGCAAAGGAATTGGGCCAATCGCAGTCGCATTGGTGCGGTTAGCGGTGTCTACGATCTTCTCACAAGAGGTGTCAAGGAGCCGTCGATCAAAGGCTTTAAGGCGAATTCGAATCTTTTGTTGTTGAACAGTTGCCATGCAATTTGCCTGAGTTAATTTCTTGAGTTTTCGAGGTTCAGACTCTGAGCGTCAGAGTATGGAGAAACGAAGGGGAGAGTTTTACGCGGTAAAACTCTCCCCCAGTGGAATCAGTGAGTGCCTATTCGACGATTTTAGAAACGACGCCAGCACCTACTGTGCGGCCGCCTTCACGAATCGCAAAACGCATCCCATTTTCAATCGCAACTGGGTTGATGAGCTTAACCGTCATCTTGATGCGATCGCCAGGCATGACCATTTCTACCGTGCTGCCATCATCAGCCGTGTAGGCAGAAATCTCGCCCGTCACGTCAGTTGTACGAATGTAGAACTGAGGCTTGTAACCGGCGAAGAAAGGCGTATGACGTCCACCTTCCTCTTTTTTCAGGATGTAAACCTCACCCTCAAAGGTGGTGTGAGGCGTAATCGAACCCGGCTTAACCAGCACCATGCCGCGCTCAATGTCTTCCTTCTGGACACCCCGCAGCAGCACGCCAACGTTGTCGCCGGCTTCGCCTCGATCCAAAGTCTTCTGGAACATTTCGACACCCGTCACGGTGGTGCTACGCGTATCGCGGATACCCACGATCTCAATGGTTTCACCCACTTTGACGACGCCGCGCTCAATCCGTCCCGTCGCGACCGTACCCCGACCGGTAATTGAGAAGACGTCCTCAACTGCCATCAAGAACGGCTTGTCGATATCCCGCTCAGGTGTCGGAATGTATTCATCAACTGTGGCCATGAGAGCCAAAATCTTATCGACCCATTCATCACTACCCTGAGTGATAGCAGTGTTCGACGTGAGGGCTTCCACCGCCTTCAGAGCAGAGCCGATGGTGATCGGAATATCATCACCAGGGAAATCATAGTCGCTGAGTAGTTCCCGAACCTCAAGTTCTACCAGTTCCAAAAGCTCTTCATCGTCTACCTGGTCTTGCTTGTTCAAAAACACAACCAGAGCCGGAACACCCACCTGTCTTGCCAACAGAATATGCTCTCGGGTTTGAGGCATGGGCCCATCTGCCGCCGAACAGACCAAAATGGCGCCGTCCATTTGGGCTGCACCCGTGATCATATTCTTGACATAATCAGCGTGCCCCGGACAGTCAACGTGAGCATAGTGACGACTGTCAGTCTCATACTCAACGTGTGCCGTGTTGATAGTAATCCCACGAGCTTTCTCTTCCGGCGCAGCGTCGATATCCTCGTATTTACGAGCTTTAGCGCCACCAGCTGCCGCAAGAGCCATGGTGATTGCTGCTGTCAACGTGGTTTTACCATGATCGACGTGACCGATGGTGCCAATGTTGACGTGAGGTTTGTTTCTTTCAAACTTCTCTCGTGCCATTTACGTTACGTTTCCCTAAACTAAACCTACGCGTTCCCATTGTTTTTTGCGATGATGGTCTCTGCCACAGTCCGAGGAACTTCCTCATAGTGACTAAACTCCATCGAAAAAATGCCACGACCCTGCGTTTTGGACCGGATATCAGTGGCATAACCAAACATCTGAGCCAAGGGTACTTTAGCAGTAACCTTGGTGATGCCGTCTTCAGATCCCATACCCTCGATGTGACCTCGTCGAGAATTGAGGTCACCAATCATATCCCCAAGAAAATCCTCAGGAGCTTCGACCTCAACTTTCATTGTAGGTTCGAGGAGTACAGGAGAAGCTTTTAAAACTCCCTCACGCATAGCCATTGATCCGGCGATCTTAAAGGCTATTTCTGAGGAGTCAACGTCATGGTAAGAGCCGTCTACCAGAGTGACCTTCAGGTCGATGACAGGATACCCGGCTAGGATACCAGATTCGCAAGCCTCTTTCATACCCTGTTCGGCAGGAGCAATAAACTCCTTCGGAATTGTGCCGCCCACAATTTTGGAAACGAACTCAAAACCTGAGCCGGCTTCCGCCGGTTCGACTTGAATGACGACATGTCCATATTGACCTTTGCCGCCACTCTGACGAATAAACTTACCTTCAACCTTAGAAGACTGGCGAATGGTCTCACGATAAGCCACCTGGGGCGTCCCCACATTGGCTTCCACTTTAAATTCTCGGAGCATCCGATCCACCAAGATATCCAGGTGAAGTTCGCCCATGCCCGCAATAACAGTCTGGTTGGTTTCCGGATCAACACTGACTCGGAAAGTCGGATCTTCTTCAGAGAGTGACTGCAGCGCTTTCGAAAGCTTTTCCATCGCCTGAGTGGTTCTGGGTTCCACCGCCACCGAAATGACTGGCTCTGGAATATACAGTGATTCCAGAATCACAGGCTGACTGGGATCACAGATAGTATCCCCAGTAAACGTATCCTTAAGACCCAGAACTGCCCCTAAATCACCGGCTCGGAGCTCATCAACTTCAATCCGCTCATCCGCTTTCATGATAATCAGACGAGAAACTCGCTCTTTCTTATCTTTGGTCGCGTTGAGAACGTAGCTGCCTTTAGCCAGTACGCCGGAGTAAATCCGGATAAAGGTGAGCCGACCATAAGGGTCAGCCATGATTTTGAAAGCCAGTGCAGCAAAGGGTTCGCTGTCATCAGCCTGCCTTTTGACTTCTCCACCACTCGGTAAGAGCCCTTGAATCGGGGGGACGTCAATAGGGGCTGGCAAGTAATCAACCACCGCATCGAGCAATAGCTGCACCCCCTTGTTCTTAAAGGCTGACCCGCAGAGCATGGGAACCATGGCACCCGTCAAAACTGCTCGACGAATCCCCGCCACGATTTCAGCTTCAGAAAGCGTCTCCCCTTCCAAATACTTTTCCATCAGGGTGTCGTCGGTCTCGGCGATCGCCTCTAGCAGTTCAACCCGATACTGCTCAGCGATCGCTTGAACTGACTCCGGAATCTCCGTATCCGTCATGTCTACGCCGAGGTCATCGTTGTAAATGCGCGCGCGCATTCTGACCAAATCAACGACACCACCGAACACCTCTTCTGCGCCAATGGGAATTTGGATCGGTACTGCAGGAGATTTGAGGCGATCGCGAATCTGCTCATGAACCCTAAAGAAGTTAGCCCCGGTGCGATCCATTTTGTTGACGAAAGCAATTCTTGGCACCGTATAGCGATTCGCCTGTCGCCAGACTGTTTCTGACTGAGGCTGTACCCCTTCCACCGAGGAAAAGACGGCAATCACGCCATCTAACACCCGCATCGAACGCTCCACCTCAATGGTGAAATCGACATGCCCTGGCGTATCGATAATATTGACTCGATGATCGCGCCATTCCGTACTGATCGCTGCCGCCGTGATCGTAATGCCGCGCTCGCGCTCCTGTTCCATCCAATCGGTTACCGCAGTACCCTCATGGACTTCACCAATTTTATGTACCACTCCTGAGTAGAACAACATACGCTCAGTCGTGGTGGTCTTGCCCGCGTCAATGTGAGCGGCAATCCCAATATTTCTAACGCGTTCTAACGGAGTCGTACGTGCCACGGTGGTCTCCTTAGCCATAGCGAGACTAACCCACGATGCCTAGTCTATCGTTTTGAAAATTAAACGTCTGAGGCGGCAAACGTCAGGCTGAGATACCTAGTATCGGTAATGAGCAAAGGCTTTGTTAGCTTCTGCCATCCGGTGAGTTTCTTCACGCTTGCGCACAGCACTCCCTGTTTCATTAGCCGCATCCATCAGCTCATTAGCCAACTTCATCGCCATCGTTTTGCCGCCCCGGCTACGCGAAAACTGAGTGATCCACCGTAGAGCAAGCGCGGTGCCGCGATCTTGGCGAACTTCCATGGGCACCTGATAGGTCGCCCCTCCCACTCGCCGCGCCTTGACTTCGACCAACGGGGTTACATTACGAACGGCTTCCTCAAACACCTCAAGGGCATCGGAACCCGTCCGTTCGGCGATGACAGTAAACGCATCGTAGACGATATGGCTAGCCACAGATTTTTTGCCATCTAGCATGATGCGACGAATCATCATGCTGACAAGACGGCTGTTATAAACCGAATCAGGGGGAACGACACGCTTTTGGGCAGAAGTACGGCGAGACATGGTTATCCTTTCAATGCTTTAGCTAGATAATTACGAAGATCAATTGTTTGAGCTATGAGGAGGGCATCATTGCGATGCAAGCGATGCCCGTCCTATGAAAATGGGGTCAAAGATTGACTGCCAAAGAATCGGCGGAAATCTACTCTTTGGGCTTTTTGGCACCATACTTGGAGCGTCCTTGTCGACGGTCTTTGACTCCGGCAGTGTCTAGCGTGCCGCGAATGATGTGGTATCGAACGCCCGGTAGATCTTTGACCCGACCGCCCCGAATCATGACCACAGAGTGCTCTTGTAGGTTGTGACCAATACCCGGAATATATGCAGTGACCTCAAAACCAGATGTCAAACGAACCCTAGCCACCTTCCGCAGTGCTGAGTTAGGCTTTTTCGGTGTCGTTGTATAGACACGGGTGCAGACCCCACGACGTTGAGGACAGCTCTTGAGCGCCGGGGACTTAGTTTTATCGGTTAGCTTTGTACGTTCGCTTCTAACTAGCTGCTGAATTGTTGGCATTGGGTCGTCAAGTTAACTTTAATGGGTGGTGTTTGGTTGATTTCACAAGCTCTAATCATACCGAAGAATTTCGTGAAGTGTCAATGAGAACATTTTAAGCCGCCTGCTCCTCAGCCAGCGTGGTAGCCAACTCGGGCCTCCTCAGCAGTGACGGCCTCATGTAGGAACTTGGGAGACGGGCATCAAGCCGTTATTTGATACCGATGCTCTAAAACCAGGCTACCGATCTGGCTCCCCTGCCCCTCGGCTTCCCCGCATGGCCAAGATTGCATCAGGAGTCCGATCACTGAGAACGGGTATGATGCTGTTTGAGCGCTCATAACCACGAATGCCAGAAAAAGAATTCATGGGCGATCGCGCGCCGAATATGAACGGCGGTCACGAATGGTGGTGCGACCCAGTGGGCAAAACTGGCTTACCTGACCTGCAGCAAAACCGCCACCGCTAACTTTAGCTGCCTAGGAGCATATTGATCTGGCTAATCAACTGTTGAATCTCAAAGGTGTCAGGTGCGTCAGGATGATTGAGCAAGTAGTACTTGAGGTCGTCGCGAGCTTTCAACAGTTTGCCCTCACGGTAATAAATGAGCCCGCGATCGCGGCGTTCGGCTAGAGAGTTGGGAATGAGTAACAGGATGCGGTCAATTGCGGCCAAGGCTCGAGGAATATCAGGCCGCTGCAGATAAATCATCTTGAGGTTGGTGAGTATGCGCGCCAAGAAGGGTTTTGCACCGATCGCCTCTAGGTGCTGCGGCAACATTCTGGCATCGGCGCCGTATAGCGTTCTGATGAGATCGCGGCAGTCTTCCTCAAACAGGACTTCCCCCTGATGGAATACATCTACAAAGATGGCCATGTCGGCTAACGTGGGCCGGACTAGAAAATGTCCTGGCATGCCCACCCCCGCCATCGGGAAGTCAATGCGTTTGGCGAGTTCCAAATAGACCAGGGATAGCGTAATGGGAATCCCCGTCCGTCGGTCTAGAACCTGGTTTAGAAAACTATTTTGCGGGTTGTAATAGTCTTGGCTATTGCCGACGAAACCCTGGGTCTCAAACAAATAGTGATTGAGCGCACGAATCATTTTGAGGGGATAAGCCTCCGCCGGTAACCGTTCCCGCAATTCGTCGGCCATCGTGTCCAAGCGTCGCAAATAAGCGCCGCAATCGAGCTCTGGATATTCCTCTTGGGCGATGTAGAGGGCAGCCAGACCCAAGTTGATCGCTTCGTCAGGGCGCTGAACTGCTTGCGTGAAGCGATCGCGGGCAAGAGATGGGCTCATGGCATTCCCTTATAGTCGCTACCGGTGCCGTACTGCAGTGCATCTAACCACCGATGGTACCGATATTGTTGCTCAGCCGAAAGGGCCGCGGTCAATGGACTGGCAGCCTTAAACAGGGGCTGCAGTGCGGCATACCCGGCCAGAGCACCGTAATGGGGCAGCCAGCGAGCGATCGCGCCGACCCCTACCTGGGGCAAAATTTGCGCTACCAAAGCCGGATGTTTCACCGAAGTGCTCAGCAGTGTTTTGGCCAACGCGGGAAACTGGACAACATCGCGCAAAAAGGGCTTGAGCGTCGCCTCGCCCAAAGCTGCCATGTCGCCAAAAATCGTTCCTAGAAGCCGATTGATGTGCTCCGGGGGGAGATGTTGATTCATGCCGACACGCATCGACTCTTGAAATAGCCAGGTGACCGATAAATTCGGCTGATAGGGCTGCAGCCAGCTCAACGCCTCGGCACTGAGGCAATCTTCTCGCAGCGCTTCATCAAGGCCAGTGGTGAGCCGGGCCAAATGTCGAATCATCGCACCAAAGCCGCCAAAGCTGAGGGGCGACTGACTACCGCTGCTGTCGCCGACTGGCAACATGCGGCCCCAAGGATACTGCAGAGGGCTCTCACGATAGCAGGGAAAGAACCCAAACAGCGCCCGCTTGATGTCCAACTCAGCCAAGGCAATTTGTTGGTAATCGGGCAGGAGTTCCCAATACTCATCAAACAGGGCCTCTAACCCAACGCGGTCAGGATGGATATCTAGATAAGTAAACAGATACGTAGTGCGGCCATCGCGAGCGGGAAAGGCCTCCCAAAAGTATTGGCACTGCTGACGAATCGGAGTGAAAGAATAAATCAAATCACCGGTGTCATTGGCGGAATAACCGGCGGCACAGGTGCCGACGACCAAACAAACCCCATCCGGCGTTTGGCCCTGACGCGCCTGCTGCACTAGGGGTGAAAAGTGCCCCATGGCATCGATGAGCAAGCGCGCCTGGTAGGTCTCGGTCGTCGTTTTAACCGCCACGCCGTTCGGGTGGACGATCGCTTGTTGAAAGGCCGTTTGCTCTACCAGCGTGCCACCGGCAGCCAAAAACTTCTGCTTGAGCACTTCGAGTAGATAGACCGGATCAACCCCGATATTGAGCACGCCATCGACCCAGACTGGCTCACTCTCACCAAACTGAATGCGGGCTGGGCTGTACTCAGTGGCGATCGCGGTTGCCAGTTCCGCTGGGCTCAGCAAATCCAGTTCGACCAGTTCCTGCAGTTCCTGACGAGAAATATTCCATTCTTGATCGCGGCCTCGAAGGGTGCCCCGCTCTAACACGGCCACCCGCCAGCCCCGTTGCGCCAGCGTGGCGCCGATCATAATGCCGAGCGTGCCACCGCTGACGACAACATCCCAATCAACCGAGGGTAAGGCCTCGGTGGCGATGCTGGCGACCTGAGGCACCGGAGTCTCGCCATGACGATACTGTCGCCAGCGATCGTCAACGGCGCGTAACCCCGCGAGCGTTTGTGGCAGCTGTGACAGCCAGTGAGCCGTATTTTGGGAATTTACCGAGACCATAGTCGAGAAAGTGCCGCTGAAGTTCA
Organism: uncultured Halomicronema sp.; assembly: GCA_937899725.1. Taxonomy (GTDB): domain Bacteria; phylum Cyanobacteriota; class Cyanobacteriia; order Phormidesmidales; family Phormidesmidaceae; genus Halomicronema. The sequence goes on along the minus strand of CALCCA010000040.1, from coordinate 120,671 downwards.
GTAATTTGTCGCAGGTTTGCCTGCAGTGAAAGAGGAACAATTGAATAAATCAATGGTCTTAGGACTGTTGGGCCAGGGAGCTTGTTTTTGATTGGGACCCATGACCGATTCATCGCTCAAACCAGAACCACGCAACAATCCGTTTTGGGCTTATCGTGACCCGCACTCAGGCCGTTGGATCACCCTGATGACGGCGACCCAATGTTGTCAGCTGGCTAAGCAGGTATTTACGCCTCGCAAACGACGGTCAGTCCCCCCAGAAACTGGCGATAATTCATCATCTGAGCAATCATCCTCTTGATTAACCCCGACCATTTGTTAGATCCTAGACTTTTGTCAAACGTTTAGGAATCTCTTCGCAAATGGTACTTTCTCGTCGCCAGTGGTTGATTCACCTGTGTATCTGCACCTGGGCATGGCTAACCTGGGGGCTCATGATGCCCGAGGCGTTGGCGTTGGGGGGGGCACAGCCGCCCATTGGGGAGATGGCTCCGACTTTTACCTTGCCCACCAACTCGGGGGCGGGCGAAATCTCCCTCGCTGACTACCGAGGGCGTTGGGTTGTCCTCTACTTTTATCCTCAAGATGGCACGTCGGGCTGCACCTTAGAAGCACGTCGGTTTCAAGAGAGTCGGCCCGAATTTCAAACTCTGAATGCCGAAATCATTGGCGTCAGTGTTGACGATGTCAGCTCTCATGAGAGTTTTTGTGCCGCTGAAGGCATTGAGTTTCCTTTGTTGTCAGATGAGGATGGCAGTGTCAGTAAAGCGTATGGCTCGTGGCTGACCGGGCGATCACTGCGGCATACCTACCTGATTGACCCCGATGGCGTGATGCGAGAGCGGTTTCTAGGCGTGCGTCCAGCTATTCATAGTCAAGAGGTATTGACCACGTTGGAGTCTTTATTGATGCCGACCTCGACAGTTTCTAGTCAAACCATTGAAAATTTGTAGGGTAAATGCGATCGCCCCAATCACCCACTCTATTCGTAGAATGGGTGGTATCCGCTTACGAACAATGGATGGCAGACAACTATGCAGACTTTGGCCCTGACCCAAGACAACGTTGAAAACGTTTTGGATGAATTGCGCCCGTATCTCATGGCCGACGGTGGCAATGTCGAACTGGTCGAAATTGATGGCCCGACCGTGCGTCTCCGGCTCCAGGGAGCCTGTGGCTCTTGCCCGAGTTCGGCAATGACCCTCCGCATGGGCATTGAGCGCCGCCTACGCGAGTTCATTCCAGAAATTGCTGAGGTTGAGCAGGTGGTGTAACACCACCTGCTCAACCTCAGGAGCAATTCATGTCGATGGTGGGAGATGAGCCTCGGACTCATCTCCCACCATCGATCGCAGGCTCAATCTTCGTAGCAAAACGCGGCATGCGGAGGTTAGCTCTCTTGCTGATTAATCAGAAACTACCGCATCAAGCAACCTGTGACTGTTCATGATGTAATAGGTGGCCGCGATGAGATTGCAGCATAGCCCATAGCGACAGCGACGATTCCGGTAACATCCCGCCAAGATTCTGAAGGTCTTTAAGCGTCGATTGATATGCTCAATGCCGATGCGCTCACGGACCAAGGCCCGGTTGCTAGCCTTATCCTCACCCACCGCTCAACTGGTCGATCCAAGGTTTCTTGAGGGGCAATTGACTATTGTTATGGCACTTCTGAATCCCCTGATAGCCTTCATCTTGTAGGCTCTGGATAGTGGTAGGAGGATGAAAGTGGATACCCGAAGCTGGAAACGCTGCGCAATCGTTGGCGACCCCAAACAAAGGTATAACTTGAACTTAGTTCCCAGTGTTGGGGCCGCTCTCCACGCTGGCTTCAAGGGCGTCACCATCTGCTCAAAGAGCTTCTTGGTGACTCCGAGCTGACGCTTGAAGTGCTGATTGGAAAGGGATTTTGCTATTGTGTAGTACATCATCAGGAATTGTTTTTGTTGGAATATCTTGATGTTTCCTCATTTTGTCAAAACTTGCTGGCACTAATCTGCAAGAGGTCTACTGCTAAGGCCAAATCACCGAGGGTGGAATGCGTTCAGTCTCCCGTGGGTCGTGAATCATGAGATAGCGTGAATTCATCACCAACGCCAGATGGATATATTCGAAGAATTTCACCAGCCACGGGAGCGATTCGATAGCCATTTTTTCATAGTGAATATACAGAGCCGTCAATCGTTCTTCTAGCTTGTGAAGGATCATTGGACACCCCAGTACCAGGCTCAATAAGATAGCGGAAAAGTTGAGTGGTGAAACCGCACTAACGTGCTTCTCAATGGCACTATGAGCTCTACGCGCTTCATATCCTGCAAATAGCAACCTATCCAGAATCTTCTTGAAAGCCTGAATCACTGTTGCTTGCATCGACCCCCCAGTAGTTTCCATCGTTTCTAAAGCCCGATGAAAATCCTCTCTAAAGCGATCTCGATGCTGAGGCGGCAGCACTTGCAACGGACGCTCCATATATTCCAAGACTGCACCTCGACAATCGCTAACGGTATATCCGGGTCCATCACGATTCATAAACTGCTGCGCATGTTCTTTGAAGCTATTTCGTTTACGAGTGTGATAGAAACGGATGCCCCTATTGAGTTCTTCTTCTGTCAGACGGGTGGGGTTATCCGTAGGTCTCAGGTTGCCTTGTTTACGACGATCCCAATAGAAATGCAAGGCCTGTCGGACTTTGTAGATTCTTTCTTCTTTCCGGTGCCGCATACCATTCTTTAACCTGGAGCGCTGACGGTTATCAGCAGCTAACTGTACTGGCTCGTCACACTTCTCAATATCACTAGTAAAACCGGCATTCAGATAGAGAAAGCTGTATTCCGGGAATAGATCACCCAGAACCGTTGCCTCTTCTTCCTCAGGGTTGCGATAGAGTCTAGCCTGCCGTAACACGCATTGATACTTGTCATCTTCTACATAACGTCGCAGCGTCCGGCGCAGCCGTTTGGTCGTAACGTTCATGCCATTTTCAGGAGCTGCTGCCAGCTTTTTTACCAGCCGCTTCAGGTCGTCGTGACGCTGGGCATCCAAGTGCAGCAGGTTAATTGCGGTATAGACACACCGATTGATAAACAGTAATCCTGCTTCACCATCAAAGTTGGAATGTTTGACGATGCGATCAAGTGCTGTCACGACAGAGCGATCAGCTTGCTTGTGCACCAACAGGTTATAAACTACCTCGCTGGTGGGCTGATCAATCGGTGGACGAACCTTGTCTCGAATAAAGCTGTAAACGATGTCGAAGTCTGTAGCGTCGGGCATTATTCCTGATCTCGCAGACGGTAATAGCATCCCTATATAAAGCGGTGACATCTCGATTGAAATCGTGACATCCTTGATGAAGAAGAAATTGAGAATTCCTGCAAATAGCAGAACATAGACAGCCCTAACGACTGCGGCTTCTCGAGACTGATATGAAAGATACAGAAAACCTTGCTAAGTGAAAATCAAACCTCAGTGTTTCAGAGAACACCGTTTTGGGCTGCCAAACTTACATGACTCCGTAGAGATGGATTGTTGCGCTTAGGTGCAATTATCAACAAATTTAGTTTAGAAAGCAAGTCTCAATTGCGGTTTTTTAACCGTCTGCCCATAGAAATCTAAAGTTTCGCGCGTTCTTTTATGCCTGCGGCTCCGAGAATTCCTGGAGATGCTGCTGCTCAGCAGCTGAAAGCCCTACAGCACTTTCTAATGAGAGAGAGGCCAGGGATGGTTGGCTAGTGGTAATTTCCCAGAGGAGATGCCCCACCTGCACATCCCATAATTGGATACAAGAATCCGCTTGGCTGCCGTTGTAATGAGTATTAACCGTCAGCAAGCTCTTGCCATCATTACTGATGACCATCTTCTCAGGACAGGACTCTAGCAAGGCTATCTGGAGGACGACTTCAAACGACTGATTCCAAAGGTGAAAGCCACCCTGGTAATCGCACCCTGCCAACCAATCGGTGTTGCGGCTAAACGCTAGTCTGCCGATTGCCTTCACCCCTGGCAGCGTTTGCCACAAAGTTTCGCCCCACTTGACGGCAGGAATTCCCTCTCGGGTGCCCGCTAATAGCAACTGCCCCTCTCGCCAATGGACTGACCACAAAATGCGCCCGTCAGTCGGCAAAACGTCTTGAATAGCGGGCATAGGATTGGCCGTCAGATCCCAGCGCAAAGCGCGGTTGCCATGACCGATACTCACCAGCTCAAACCCATCTGGATCAAACGAAAGAATACTAACGGCCCCAACATGTTTCCGTTGATGGCCTGACGATAAGGTGGTGCGATCGTATACCCAAATACTGCCATCCTGTAGACCGGCAGCAATATAGTCTCCGCTATGGGCCAACTGGCGCACCAGACCATCAACAGCCGTTTGCTTAGCGGGGTGAGCCTGATCGCCCGTCCACCAACGATAAACGCTGGTATCAGTCGCCATCACCACGACATCTCTCTGATTGATGGAAAGCGCCGTGATCGCAACGGAATGGCCGGGTAGCGTTCGAAAACGATGATACTTGTGCAGTCGAAAAGTTTCCCCCGAGCGCACCCAATAGCCGACCCTTCCGGTGCTATCGCCAATTGAGATGGCTTGCCCATCCGCTGACATATCTGCCGCTAACAGACCTTCGAAACAAACTGGTAAGACCGATTCAACAAACCGACAATGGCTGGCCTGCAAGCCATTCAGTGATTTTCCCCATAAGTCGACCTGGCGCATGGTCTGCCCGTTGAGCGCTAGCTGTGTGAGCTGCAGCCCAAGGGCGATCGCGATTGTGAGCAGAGTACCTAAGGCATAGCTGTAGTCCTGGCGTGGGGATGCCTGTCTTTCAATCGACATTGCTGTCAGTAGTTCTGCAAATAGCTCTTGCTGCGCCGCTCGACTCCAATACTCGTTTTTAATGACCCCAGCTAACGGTTCAAGCACCTGCTGCTGCTGCCATTGACGTCGCCACGCAGCTCCCTGCGGGAGAGTAAGGGGATAGCGGATGCCAGTGAAGCCTTGTTTTTCGAGGATTTTAGTACCAACCGTTTCGACTAGCCAAGCCGCTACTACATAGCGAAGATAAGGTGGATGCAAATGGTACTCGTTGTCTTGCTCAAGAATAAAATCCCGCTTTCTCAGTGACTCGAGGGCCTGTATCCGTTGCCCATCCGTGATACCCGGCAGAGTCAGTGCCATGATGCCCTCATACGACCAGGGACGCAGCAACAACCAGACTAAGAGAACTTGTTCGATCTCAGAGATAACTGCGATCGCCTGCCGCCAATATTCTCCTTCCTGGCTCAGGTATCGCAGTGGATTTCTAACGAACATATCAACTTGACCGCCGCAAGACTCTCGGACTTTACGAGCCGCCACTAGCAGCAGACCGGGATTGCCGCCGCAAAACTCAATGAGTTGATGCTGTTTCTCAGTGGCCTCTTTGAAGAGTCGGCGACGGTTTAATAATGTCAGTAACTGCTCGACTGAGAGCGGTAATACCCGATGTTTGTAAAGCGTGATTCGGTTAGCCTCTAGAGGCTGTGGAAGAACCCGGCTGACCCAGACCAAGCGACCTTTGAGGGTCGGATCATTTACCATCTGGCGCAGTAAGCGATGATACCCGCTACTCTCCCGCAAAACGCCAGCCAGTTGCCCGGGTTCATAAAGAATATCGGCATCATTCAAAATGATGAGGAGTGGGTAATCTCGTAACTCATCAATTAGCAGCGCCATTACCTCTAGCTGATCGAGATCGCTTGACTGAGCATCATGGCGGTTTTTGTGTACGTGTTGATAAAGGGTGGCGACCGTCTGGGCAGTTTCTGCTTCCACCCAGTGCAGGATAAAATTCCCGTGATCGGTTGAGCGCTGTTGACTCATCAGTGTCGAGATGACGATTTGCACCAGATCAGTTTTGCCGACCATGGGCAGCCCGCTCACGCAAATGAGTTGATGCGGACTGCTGTAAAGCTGGCGCGTCAGATATTCAATGGCTTCGGCTTGACCCACCAACTCCAGAGAGTTACGGCTATGCCATTCGTGCAGCCGCTCTCTCATGTTGCGTTTCTCAAGCTTGACACCTGTGAGGGTCGATAATGTTTGACGTAGCCTGGCCCCTACATTACGCAAATACCCTGCCCTAAACTCACGGGCTTCGCGCCGACCAAGGTCTTCCGCGATCTCCGGATAGGTCAAATGCGGCTGCCTACAAAAATATTCCAGCAGATGTCGCTCGATCTGCGTCAGTGTGGGCTGGCCTTCGTCTTGTAAGCAGCGAACAATTGCTTCGAGGATTTCCCCGAAATCATCTCCCTGTATCATCAACTGGCTGGTAGACTCACTTATCCCGAATTATGGGGAGAGTTTACCGTGAATTTTCAGAAAAAAATGTGACGTTTAGCCGCTGTACTGCTGACATAAACCTGACACTGAGTGACATCAGGTGACATAACCTGACAAGAAGATGACAGATCGTGACGGGAAATGACCCCTTTTGCAGAGAGTTGGGAAAGTGACAGACGGTCTGGGCAGCCCTTGATGCCGCCGACATGATGGTGACTGAAGCCCCGAGAAACAGAGGCTTCCTGAAAATCATTGAGGATAGTCATCATGCGGCTAAGTTTTCGTAACACAAACCGGCGTCAGTCTGAGAACCGTAATCAGCCGAAATTTGTAGCAACTTCACAGTCGCTCTCTCGAGTCACTGAGACAGCTCGCCTGACTCGCGCGATTCGGCCAGGGCAGCCGGGGCGGGTGCGGTATCAAGCTACTGAGTGGAACGCCCAATCAGTAAACAATTTCTACATTGCTGCTGGCACTGTTGTGAAACCGATAACGCGCCAGGGGAACACCTGGTTTGTCACTGTCAGATAATCGGTAACCCTGTTCAAAATTTTGGCGCTTGAGGCCACAAGGAGGTGAAATAAATGCGGCAACCCATCAATACTTACGATACGCTTCTGCGGCTAATTGGGCATTTGCTCAAAATCCTGTTTGTCACAATGTTTAGCTGCACTGTGTTACTAGCGCTAGCGGGCATCTTTGGCGCAGGAGAAGCACTCTTACCAATTTATCAGGTTCTCTGGACTGTCTTTTGGAAAGCTTGTACCAGTCTCGTTGGCGCGATCTTGATCGTGGCCATGCTCGATGGTCTGCAATAGCTGCTGACTAATAGATTTGTTGCAGATTAATCAGAAACTGCCGCATCAAGCAACCTGTGACCGTTCATGGTTGTAGATGGCCGCGATGAGACTGCAGCGTAGCCCATAGCAACGGCGACGATATGCCAAATTTACCAGCACCCGTTTCTCCAGGCATAATTTGGGCTTAGCTCCCGGTGTTGGGTTCGGTCTCCGTATGGCGTCAGTTCGGAGTCTCCATCCGCCTAAAGAGTTTCTTGGAGACTCCGAACTGACGCTTGAAGTGCTGATTGGAAAGAGGGTTTGCTATTGTGGATTTCATCATCAGGAAACGTTTTTGTTGGAAGATTCTGATGTCTCCTCATCTTGCTAAAACTTGCTGGCGCTAATTTGCAAGAGGTCTGTTGGAGGTCAGAACATTGAGACGCCTGTCAAATCACTACTTCAGAGACCTTGAGGAGGGCAACTACGGTTTGCGTTAGAAGAGAGCGCTTGAGCCAAAGCACTCTCAGCATCGTGAGATGAGTCAACGCGGTTTGCCGAAACGATGAAAGGATTCGGAGCGATCGCCTCGAACCCTTCATCATTCCGACTGAATTTATCGGTGCAGTCAGTCAGCCTTAGCCAAAGCGGCCCGAGACATAGTCACGGGTGTATTCTTCTTTAGGGTTGCCAAAGATGACTTCGGTGTCGTCATACTCGACTAAGTACCCCACCTTGCCCCCGGCATCAGTCGCTTCTGCGTTGTAGAAAGCGGTGCGGTCAGACACGCGAGAAGCCTGCTGCATGTTGTGGGTCACGATCACAATGGTGAACTTCTCCTTGAGCTGCGACATCAACTCCTCAATTTTGAGGGTTGAGATCGGGTCAAGAGCGGCGCAGGGCTCATCCATCAAAATGACTTCTGGCTCAATCGCGATCGCCCGCGCAATACACAGACGCTGCTGCTGTCCGCCCGAGAGGGCGAGACCACTTTCCTTCAGCTTGTCCTTAACTTCATCCCAGATGGCCGCGCCGCGCAAAGAGCGCTCTACCAGTTCATCCATATCGCCGCGATAGCCGTTGATGCGGGCTCCCCAGGCGATGTTTTCGTAAATTGACTTGGGAAACGGGTTGGGCTTTTGGAACACCATGCCGATGCGACGGCGCAGCTCAACCGGGTCGAAGTTTTTAGCCGCTTCGCCACTGGGGTAGATATCCATCCCTTCAAAGCGAATGGTGCCTTCAACGCGGGCACTTGCGATCAGGTCATTCATCCGGTTAAAGCATCGCAGCACGGTGCTTTTGCCGCAGCCAGACGGCCCAATAAAGGCTGCAATTTGATTGCGAGGGATGTCTAGATAAACATCACGAACGGCCAGATTGGAGCCGTAATAAACGTTGAGTTTTTCAACCGAAATAGCAGCGCTAGAAACAGCGGGGGATGAAGTGTCCTGCAACATAATTAGATCGCAAACAACAGCAAGAGAGTACACCAACTTTGCAATGAAAAGGTTAAGAGAGCTTTAGCGAGCTTTCTGAAATCGGCTTCGCAGAAAAATTGCGAAGGAATTCATCACTAGTAAAACCACGAGCAGCACGATAATGCCAGAAGCTGCTAGGTCGTGAAAGTCTTTTTGGGGGCGGCTTACCCAGTTATAAATTTGAATCGGCAGCACCGTGAAAGGATCAAGCGGCCCCTCGGGGAGGAAGGGGATAAAGGTTAAGGCTCCAATCGTAATCAGGGGGGCAGTTTCCCCGATCGCCCGCGATAGAGCCAGAATCACCCCGGTCAAAATGCCGGGAAACGCTGTTGGCAGCGTATGGCTCCAAATCACCTGCCAGCTATTGGCCCCTAAGGCATAGCCTGCCTGGCGAATACTGTCGGGCACCGCTCGCAGCGCTTCGCGGGTGGCGACGATAATGATGGGCAAGATCAACAGGGTTAAAGTTAAGGCCCCGGTCAAAATGCTGCGGCCACCGGTCCAGTCGCCGAGGATGATGACAAAGGCCGTGAGTCCCAACAGACCATAAATAATTGAGGGCACTCCAGCCAGGTTGCTGATATTGATTTCGATGAATCGGGCAAACCAGTTGTCGTCGGAAAATTCTTCGAGAAACAGGCCTGAGCCCACCCCGATCGGAAACGAAAAGACGGCCACCAAAAACATCACCCAGCCAGTACCCACTAGGGCTGACAGAATACCCGCCTGCTCAGGTCGACGGGACGGAAAGCTGGTGAGAAAACTCCAGTCAAGGCTACCGACACCGCTGAGCAGCACATCGAACATCAGCCAGGCTAAAACGGCGATCGCGATGGTCGTCGCCGCGATCGTGGCCGCTTTAAAGATTGCATCTAATCGATAGCGCCCCGCTAAGTTGGGCTGAAATTTCGCTTCAGCTGTCACCAAATTGGCCTCGGCCTGAGCGTCTGTGATGCTTTCAAATGTCATCACTCGTACCTCTCGCGGAATCGGCGAACAAACCAAAAGCTGAAAATATTGAGTGTCAGCGTCATCAAAAACAGCGTCATGCCAACGGCAAAGATCGTTTTGTAGGGCAGCGTCCCCACTGCTGTATCGCCGAGACTGACCTGTACGATATAAGCGGTCATCGTCATCACCGGCACAAAGGGGTTGAACCCCAGGTTAGGGTTTTGCCCCGCCGCCAACGTCACAATCATGGTTTCGCCCACGGCACGAGAAATCGCCAGGATAATCGAGGCCACGATACCGGACAGCGCCGCTGGAATCACGACCGCCAAGATCGTTTCGCGCTTGGTCGCGCCTAGGGCGTAGGCTCCATCGCGTAACCCCTGAGGCACCGAATAAATCGCATCTTCACTCAGCGAGGCGACGAGCGGCGTAATGCTGATGCCTAATACCAGCCCGGCACTTAAGGCGTTGAATCCTTCCAGGTAGGGAAACGGCAGCTCTAAGAAAAAATCAGGCTCATAGTACTGAGTGAATGGCAAAAAATCGAGCCACGCCGGAATCGGAATCGGCGTTCTGACAAAATCGAAGATTTCTTGTAAGAACGGCGTGACCGTCAACAACGCAAAGTACCCAAACACCACAGAAGGAATCCCCGCCAGCACCTCTAACAGGGGCTTGAGAGTTTTACGCATGGGGGTGGAGGCGTATTCGCTGAGAAAGATGGCCGAGAGCAACCCCAGCGGCACCGCCACCGAGATGGCGATGGTTGAGGTCAATAAGGTGGCACTCATCAGCACAAAGATGCCAAATTGCTTGCTGGCAAACAACGGCGTCCAACGAGTATCAGTCAGAAATTGCCATAGGGGAACTTCTTGGAAAAACTCGATGGTTTCAAAAACCAGAGTGCCAATGATCCCAGCGGTCGTGGCAATGGAAATCACGGCAAAAAAACCGCAAAGCACTCGGATGATTGTCTCCAGAGTTTTGGCGCTTTTATAGTTGGCTTGCCAAAGGTGGACGTTCTTTGGCGAGGGCGTTTCAGCGGACATTAGCAACTGTAGGAAGAGAAGTTTTCGGTTGAGAATTGGCGGCGATCGGCAACCCATAAATCCTTTGCCGCGAATATCCTCAATGGCTGCAGCAGGCAGCACCGGTCTGGATATGGCTTTAGCTAACAGCAAGATACAGGAACGCTCGCTGGCATCGTATAGACAATGCGTAAAGGTCTGTTTAAGACTGGCTTAACCTTTTGTCTGGGAGCCGGTCCCCATGCCTGCCCGTCCTTCCCGTTTTGGGGAGGAATCTTTTAGGCTATAAACGTCGCGATCGCGCTTTTGCCATGTACACAGTGATTTATGATGGCACCTGCAATTTGTGTGTCACCCTCGTCCGTCTGCTAGAGCAGCTTGACCAGGGCAAACAGCTTCAATACGTGCCGATGCAGCAGACCGCCACGCTGCAGCAGTGGCAGATTTCGCCACAAGACTGCGAGCAGGGCATGATCTTGCTGGATCAAACTGCTCCGACCCAGCGCTGGCAGGGCAGCGACGCCGCTGAAGAAATTGGCCGGTTGCTGCCTTTGGGAAATCTCTTTGTGCAGGCCTACCGAGCGCTGCCAGGGGCCAAAGCGGGCGGCGATGGATTTTACGCCTTCATTCGTGATCATCGCTACCAGCTCCTTGGGGGCCGCGAAGGCGTTTATGAGTCGGCCTATCCGACTTGCGAGGGTGATCAGTGCACCCAGTTCTGAAGCGTTAGCGGGCAGACGGTGACTTGGATTTAAGGCTCACAGTTAGTAATGATCTAAGGGGAATGACTGGGGTTTAAGGTTCATGCTTGAGAGTTCCAAGTGGATAACCGTCAAAGGATCGGGAGACTACTGCCAAGAAAACCGATTGGTCGTCTGGTCTCAGGGAGCTGTGATAAATCCGCCAACCCGAAAATGCGGCGGCGGTGTCAGAATTCTCTCTCACGGACGGTTGAGCCGACAAAGTTGAACCAGCAGCGCCGCCCTGTCATCGTTCAAAGCGCAATCATCCTTTGGCTTTGAGGGGAACACGTCCACACAAATTCCACTTTTCTGCAGCCTTGACAGGCGCAAGACAGTAGACTGGTGAGCATATATACACAAATTTTCTTTTGAGATCATGACAGGCAGCAAGTCTTCCGACGTTCAGGCTTACGGCACCCTCTCGGAACGAGAATTGCAGATCGTCGAGCGGGTCGCCGCCGGCCTGACCAATCAAGAAATTTCTGACGAGTTAGAAATTAGCAAGCGCACGGTGGATAATCACGTCAGCAATATTTTGACGAAAACTGCCACCGGCAACCGCGTCGCGCTGGTCAGGTGGGCGCTGCAGTGGGGCAAGGTGTGTATTAACGACGTCAACTGCTGCCCGTTGCCGAGTGGTGCTGACAATGGGGCGACTTCCTGAAATCATGGCTGATTCTTTAGAAAAACCCGATATGACCGGCCCGTCCGAGATGGCGACCGGCGACGCTGAGGCGAGCGGCCCAGCGGTGCCTCAGCAGGTTGAGTATCGGCTGCACAGTCCGCGCTTGCCGCTGGCGGTTTATCGCGAGGTGGCGGCCCATCTGCGCCAAATTGCAGGGGTCAACACGGGCTTACTCCCTCAGACGGCGAAAGAGTTTGACTATTTACAAAGCCAGGTCGGCGGCATCTGGATTCGCTATGACGCTGCAGCGGCGGCTCGCTGTCAGCCCCAAACCGAGGCCATTTTGACCCATTATGGCGATCGCTACGGCCATTGGGAGACCCTTGGTAAGTAGGCGATCACCACGTTCTATTCAGTGATTCAGGGGTGATTAGGGCCGCATAGTAAATCTGCTGGCGCGATCGCCCGCCCCGATTTTGCAAGAGATGATGACGTTATGACACCCATGCAGGCTTTGCGCGGCACGCGCGATATTTTGCCCGACGAGACGCCGCTGTGGCAGTGGGTTGAGGCCACAGCTCGGGAGCTGCTCTACCGCGCCGCCTATCGCGAAATTCGCCCCCCTCTGTTGGAACAGACCGGCCTGTTTGAGCGGGGCATTGGCGAGGCGACCGACGTCGTCGGCAAAGAAATGTATACCTTTGAAGATCGCGGGGGGCGCTCGATCACCCTGCGGCCAGAAATTACGGCGGGTTTAGCCCGAGCGGTTAACGAGCATTCTCTGATGTCGCAGGGCAGCGTGCTGCGGTTGTGGCATGTAGGGCCAGCCTTTCGCTATGAGCGGCCGCAAGCCGGTCGGCAGCGCCAGTTTCACCAGTTGGATGTAGAACTGGTCGGGAGTGCTGATCCTCGCGCCGATGTCGAAGTGATTGCGATCGCCACCACGCTGCTGCAAACGCTGGGGTTGAAATCTCTCACGATGGATCTCAATTCCGTTGGCAATGGCGACGATCGCCAACGCTATCGCGATGCCCTAGTCGATTTTTTGACTCCCCACAAAGCCGATTTAGACAGCGACTCCCAAAGTCGGCTAGACACCAATCCCCTTCGCATTTTGGATAGCAAAAATGAACGCACCCAGGCGATCGTTCAAACTGCGCCCAACCTGTTGGACTACCTGGCGGCTGACTCGCAGCGCCACTTTGACCGCGTGCAGCAGGGGCTGACCGATTTAGGCATTGCCTATCAGCTCAATCCCCGCCTAGTGCGCGGGCTCGATTACTACACCCACACTGCGTTTGAGATTCAGTCGGCGGATTTGGGCGCTCAGGCAACTGTTTGTGGGGGCGGTCGCTACGACGGCTTGATGGCTCAGCTCGGCGGCCCGAGTACACCTGCGATCGGGTGGGCGATTGGGTTAGAGCGGCTGACGCTGTTGCTCAAACAACTCAATGTTGAGCCGTCCACCGCGATGGATGTTTACGTGGTTTCTCGGGGCGAGGCCGCTGAGGGCAAAGCGTTGAATATTGCCCAAACGCTACGGCAGGTGGGGTTAGCCGTTGAGATGGATCTCAGCGGTTCTGCCTTTGGCAAGCAGTTTAAGCGCGCCGATCGCAGTAGAGCGGTATTGTGCGTGATTGTGGGCGAAGCCGAAGCCGAGCAGGGCATCATGCAACTCAAGTGGTTGGGCTCGGGCGAACAGGTGGCGCTGAGTCAAGCCTCTCTCGGTGCCGCTGCCGCTGAGCTGAAGCACAAGATCGCAGCGGTTCGCCAAGCGTCTTGACAATCAGGGAGGCCGGCTCCTGAGCCGCAGCCTGAGGGTAAAGCAGCGAGGACGCGTCCGCCGTCAATCACTAAATCTCGTGGGACGAGTGTGATCGCATCTACTCGACAATCCTTGACAACAAAAGTTAGGGGCTGAAACCGTTGCCGGACCGATATTGAGCTGCTAGCGGATGGCAGCTCTGAATAAAAGACAAACATTTGCTGGAATTTCTGTAAGTCGCTAGGATGACCGCTATACTGCTGAAACCTTGGACTTGCTGGCGCAGGGTTGGCTATGGCGTATTGGGAGTTTTTGCTACAAAAAGAGGGCGATCACGACTGGCTGCCGCTGGAGACTGCCCACGTTGAGATCTCTGAAGGGCGATACCGCGTTATCGCTCACACCAGCTATTGCGATACGCCGATCACGATTCGATTAAGCCAGCTGTTGACCGCGCAACTGCCGCCGCAACCCAAAACTCGCCAACGGGTCGGCCAGACGAATCCCAGCGGACTCATGGTGGTGATGCCCTTTACGCATCTCTCGCCGGGGCGCTGGACTATTCACTGCACTGCCGATCTGCCGACTGACACCGCCTCAGACCAGCCCCGCGAATATGGTGTACAGCTACAGGTGCTGGCCATCGAATCTGGGGTGGAATATTGGGATATTGAGCTGGATGAAGCGACCCTGGCGGAACAGCTAGCCGCGAAGACTCCGGCAGAGACCTCTGCCAGCGCTGGTGAACGCTCTGCTCCCTCAACCGCACAGTCAGCTGAGGACACCCTCTCAACCTCTGCCCCCGTCGTCAATGCTGCCGTGACGGCAGCGACAAAACTGGCTGAAACGACGCCCCCTTTAGAAGATTTGCCGCTGCGCCTGCAGCTGCAGCATCAGGCGCTAGTTGCCCATGCCCAGACTGACCTCATCTTGCAGGGCCAGATCACCACGTTCTCTCAGGTTGAAGGATTGGCCAGTGCAGGCACTCTGTGGGTGCAGATGCGCAATCCCGAGACCGGCGCTGTGGTGCATCAAGCCACGCAGGCCCAATCGATGGCTACCTTGCCTAGTCGCTTTGAAATGCCCCTGCAGCTGCCCGCTCAGCTCTCGACTCGATTGCTGGTCGGTGAACTCAGCCTCTGGCTGGCCTCCGAGCCGCCCCAAATCCTAGCTATTCAGGGATTTACGGTGACGCTGAATCTCGATGCGCTGCTGGAGGTTGTGGCCAACCAAGCGGAGCGATCGCCAGAAACCACCTTCGGCGACGCGGTGAGTGACGCCGATGAGCCCGCCACTGAAACCGACGGCTCACTGACCCCCACGGACGATAGTCGAGACGCCGATGGTGATCGCCAACCTGACCTTGCCTCCCCGGCACCTCGGGAAATCCCGTTTCGACTGGTTTATTTGCCCTCAACCGGGCTGACCTTGCCCCCGGTCATTTACCGGCCCCTAGATAAGAAAGCTATTGGGGCACCCAGTTTGCCACTGCTGTCTGGCGATCGCCCCCAAGCCGCCAGCCCGACCCCAGTCCCAGCAACGCCTGAACCACCGGCGGCCGATTCAACCCCAGCCCCAGCGGCCCCCGAGGCCCCGAGTCCTGCCGCCCCAGCGACGTCTAGCCCGGCGGTCGAGCTGCCCGCCTTTGGGCGATCGCGGCGGCCCCAGCCGGCGCCCCCAGTCGCCCCCTCGGTGCCTGCCCCCGAAGAGACGCTGCCAACATTTCAGCCAGATTATCAAAGTCGCTTTTGGACCCGGCTCAGTGCTCTAGCGGAAGAAGCGCAAAAAGCTGCCGCTGACCACAAGGCCCAACTCGAAGCGGCGGGGCTCGAACTCCCCAGTGCCCCCATGGCCGCTACCCGATCGCTGTCTGGTGAGCCATCCCAGAGCGGTGACGCGATCAACAATCGCCCGCCCAACTACGAGGTGGTCGTTTACGAATCGGAGGAACTCGCTGCCTCCCCCTCCGATGCCGAAGCCGCGACCGAAGTTTCTTACGTTGAGGTGCTGCGCCCCGAAGACCCCGACCTGGAAGATTTGGGGACAGTACCCATCCCCACTTTAGTTTTGCCGCAAAGTGAATTGGTGGCCGGTGCTCCGCTGCCCATTACGATCCGCCTACCGGCCTATCCCCGGCGATTGGCGGTCAAGGTATGGGTCACCGATATGCAAAGTCGCACGCTGGTAGACCGGCCCCGCTGGCTGATGAACTGGACCCCGGCAGACGCTGGTGAGCAGACGGCATTTTTAAAATTACAGGTGCCCTTAGGCAGTGTTGAAGCAACCTTTGAAGCGATCGCGATCGATTTGGCGACCCAGCAAGAGAGCTATAAAACCACCCTGGTGCGCGCGATCGCCCCGGCCAACCTGCCGGCCATCGATGATGATGACGTCATTTAGACTGACACTCTGGCTGGTTGCCGAGGTCGGCTAAGCTTGCCCCCAGCCGGTAGCTGGTGAGAGGGGGGATGATGTCACTGGGGCGACAATGCCGCGAGCGAGGCTGTGGTCACAGTCACCAGTCCAGTGAGGACAAGACGGCAGAGCTACTTTGCAGACACGCATAGGATCAGAGTGCTCTTAGGTGCCCCAAGCAGCAGGGCCAGCGCGATGTCTTGCTGAAGTTTTCAAAACGTTAAGAAATGCCATGACGACGTTGAGAAATAGCAGTATGTCTGACCGTTTCACAGTAGGCTAATCGGTGAGGTCGTTGAGTGCTGGCTCAGTGCTATCAGGCTTCTCGCACTGTTTTGAGTGATAGGAATATTTATATGGCAGCTTCTTTTCTTCCTTCCATTTTGGTGCCTCTAGTCGGCATCGTTTTTCCCGCCGCTGCGATGGCATTTTTGTTTCTTTACATCGAGCGCGACGAACTGCCCGATGTCTAAATAAAGCGACTCAAACCCTAATCTTTGGCTACACCAAACGATCCTCCATCTGACTTCTATGCGTCAGCTTGGGGGATTTTTTTAGCTTGAAGTTAGCGGTCAAGGTGGATGGCAGAATACCCTTCGAGCCAGGCCAGACCCTACAGCCTATGGCGGTCGGAACGCCCAATTAGGACTCAAGATTGCCGCAATCTGGCAGGGCTTGATTGAACTGCGATTGGTGATAGGTTTTGCCGCCTCTGTTCCCGAGCTGACGGCTGGCAGTCCCCCGACCAATGTTCTGAAATAAAGCCTGTCAATCTTCGCCTCAGGACTCTTCGGCGCTGCCCAGATGGCCTCAGGTGTTCGAGTGCTGAGCGTTGCGATCGCGGCCCGGTGCAAGCTGGAATCTTTAAGCCACAAAATACCCAGGTCTGCAATGTTTGGCAGACCTGGGTAAAGCAGCGTGCTTCACGCTGAGAGACGAATCTCTTAGAAGCTAGCGGACGACCGCTAAAGCATTAACGGAAGGGGGGCGAGTACATCAAGCCACCTTCAGTCCAGAGCGCATTTTGACCGCGCTCAAGGCCAAACTGGGAGTCTTGCCCCAGGTTGCTCTCATAGATTTCGCCATAGTTACCCACGTGGGTAACGACCCGAGCCATAAAGTCGTTCGAAATCCCCATGTCGTCGCCGAGCGTGCCCTCTTCACCGAGGAAGCGAGCAATGTTGGGATCATCACTACCGGCAAAATCACCAATATTGGCCGAAGTAATGCCGAACTCTTCAGCTTGGAAGAGGCCGTAGGTCACCCATTTCACCACGTCAAACCAGGCCGAGTCGTTGTTCACAGTCAACGGCCCTAGGGGCTCTTTAGACATCGTGACTTCTAACAGCGTATGGTCATCGGGGCTAGGCAAAGTGCTCCGACGGGCAATGAGCTGTGACTTGTCTGAGGTCATGCCTTCGCATCGACCTTCGTCATAGGCTGCATAGGCCGCGTCTGCATCCTGAAACACCACCGGCTCAAACTCGACGCCTAGCTTCCGCATTTGGTCGGTCAAGTTCAGCTCAGTTGTGGTGCCGGTTTCAACACAAACCGCTTTGCCGCCAAAATCTTCTAAGGTAGCAATGCCGGCATCAGTACGCACCATCATGCCCTGACCGTCATAGAAGGTCGTGGGAGCAAACTCCATACCTACCTGAGTATCACGGCTCACCGTCCAGGTGGTGTTGCGAGAGAGCATGTCAACCTCACCGCCAGACAGAGCGGTAAATCGCTCGGTCGAGTCGAGACGACGATACTCAACGGCATCCGGATCATCGAATAGGGCTGCCGCCACGGCGCGACAAACATCGACGTCTAGACCCGAATAAGTACCGCCTTCATCAACAAAACTAAATCCAGGAATACCGCCGTCAACACCGCAGACCAGTTGCCCGCGGGCAATGACTGCATCTAGCCGACTACCGCCATCAGCCGCCGTGGTTTCAGCGCCATCAGCGCCATCGCCACCCTCAGCGGCAGTATCAGTCGTTGCACCGCCACAGGCTGCGGTTAGGGTCAGGGCAAGTGCCAGTCCCAAAAAGCCCCATTTTTTCATTATTCACACACCTTACTAACTCATCACAAACACATGCCTGGCTTGGCTACTTTCAATGAAAGCAACACTATTGCCGTCAGCAAGTAGGCTAATCTCGCTTAACATTCCAATGCATGACGAAATGTTTTTGTATCGTAGAACACGTTTTGGGGTTTGTGTGCGTGACCTGCGGTGAATGTGGGTAATTTTAGAGACTGTACTAAAAATATCGTGGCCGCTAGCGGGCTGGACAGGCAGCAGCGGATGAGGTCTCAACAGCGCATCCAGCAATCTTGAGGATGACGGGCGATCGCGGAGGTTAACTTTTCCATCGCGGGCCGATCGCCAGTCTACGGCCGCTAATCGCTCGAATTGCATTGAGCTGCCAACCTGGCCCAAACCGGCCATCGGTGGCGGTCAACTAGATATTGGGTTAGGGGCGATCCGTGAACAATGCTGTAGTTCGCTAAGCGAAGCCGTAATGCTCCGCCCGATGTCGTCGTAACCGACCCATTTGAAGCCCCGTATGACTAAGCCCGCATTCACTTCATTAACTCGGGGGCGAAAATGAGGCGGGCAAGCCATCCGGAGGCAATGCAAACGATCGCAGCCCTTAGCTTTGGGCGATATCTCTAATCAGGGGAATGCGGCTGCGGATATAGCAGTTGAGACTATCTGTCTCAATCGAGTCAAGGGAACGTTCGCCTGAGACTTGGTCAGTCAGCCAATGTACCAAGCTGCTGTCGTCTAGGCTCAAGATCCGATGACTTTGAGAGCTTTCGATTAAAGCCCACAGCTGGCGTAGCAGATGAGGATTCATGCGCTCTACTCTCTTAAGGTTTGCTTTAGATTTCAACCTGAATTCAGGTTACTGCATCTAGCCCACACTTTTCAGCGGTACGAAGTGTTTGTTCATGTTTCGAGGGAGAAGTGTAACTTTTGGTGATGTTCTTTCCCAAAAACAGAGGGATGTCGGCGATCGCCGACATCCCTCTAAAGCATGACGTTAGGAAGCTGTTTAAGATTCAGGCACCAGCTGCACGATGAGAGACTTGGTGTCGAAGGATTGCACCTTGCCAACTTTGTCTAAATCTTGAACGATGCGTTCGAGCAGCTCACGGGCGCGATCGCGATGCTGGTGCTCACGCCCCCGCAACCGAATCTGAAATTTTACGTGGTTGCCCTTGTCGAGCCATTCGGTGGCGCGCTCAATCCGAATGCCGTAGTCTGAATCGTCGACATTAGGGCGGAGCTTGACCTCTTTCATCGTCGGCTTGGCGCTCTGTTTCTGCCGCTTTTTCTGCTGATACTGGTGCTTACCGTAGTCAAGAATCTTTGCGACAGGCGTCTCTTTGCCTTCAGAAACCACCACCAAGTCAAGACCAACTTCTTCTGCCAGGCTGATGGCATCGCGAGTGTCAGTTACGCCACGATTTTCATTCTCGTGGTCGATCAGCAATACCTGTTGGGCTCTGATATTGCGATTGATGTTAGGTTGCTCTGGGCGAACGCGGCGATTGTCTAGTCTTCTTCTAACGATAGCGATTGCCTCCAAAAACTCAGTAGCTATATAAGTAGAGTGCTAATAGGATAACCTAACGACTCAAACGTCGCCATCGGGCTCCGGGCATACTTCGCAGCCGATTATCCTCTGGTCACAAGCGCCGCCTGTTAGCGGCCCCTAGCGCGGCGCTGGAATCAGCTGCAAGCGCCTTTGACCGGTCAGCCCAACTGCCCTGATAGTCAGGCTTAATCTGCTATCTCGGCGACGAAACCCTGTTGCCGTTTGTGGGTAAACCGATGCACCCAGACTCACCAGAAGCCGTCATGGCTTATTTGGAAAGATTTGTAACTCCTGAGCGGCGAGCCAAAATGGATGCTGTGTTGGCTCACCGCACTCGCCAAATTACGGTCGTGGCTGAAGACTTTCACGACCCCCACAATGCCAGTGCGCTACTGCGGACTTGTGAGAGCCTAGGCCTGCAAGATGTGCATGTGGTCGAAAATTTCAACACTTTTAAGACGCGCCGAGGCGCCGCCTCTGGAGCCAAAAAGTGGATCACGCTACACCAGCATCGCGAACCCCATGAGAACAATACGGCGCACTGTTTGCACCAGTTGCGATCGCAGGGCTATTTGCTGGTGGCCACGACCCCTCACGATGACGCGTACACCCCAGAAACGCTGCCCCTAGATCAAAAACTGGCGATTTGCTTTGGCAGTGAATGCTATGGTCTGTCGGATCAGGCGTTGCAGCTGGCGGGCCGACAGCTCAAAGTTCCGATGGTGGGGTTTGTCGAAAGTCTCAATGTCTCGGTCAGCGCGGCGCTCTGCCTGTACACGCTGACGCGACGCCTGCGGGAACAGGGGGATAATTGGCAGCTCAGCGATCGCGACCGGCTTGACCTGCGATTACAGTGGCTCCGACAGTCGGCGCAGCATGGTCAAGCCTTAGAAAATTATTTTTTATCTCAACCGCGTGAGCCCGCAGCCGATGCGTATTAGCCCAGGCGGTTGATGAGACTCTTCCCTTCTTTACTTGTCGATTTCCCTTTACAGCCCCCCCCATCATGGCCATTATTCGCGCTCAGTTAGACCAGTTAGACGCCGTGGCTCGATTGTTTGATGACTATCGGGTGTTCTACGGTCAGCCGACCGATCGCGCTGCCGCCGCTGATTTTCTGCGCGCGCGCCTGCAACAGCAGGATTCGGTGATTTTCGCCGCGATCGCGGCGGCACAGGTCGTGGGGTTTACGCAGCTTTATCCCAGCTTTTCGTCCGTCAGCCTGCAGCGCATCTGGATTTTGAATGATTTGTATGTCGCGGCGAGCGATCGTCGCCAGGGCTGGGCTCGACAACTGCTGCAGGCGGCGGCGACCTTTGCCCAGTCGACCGGTGCCATTAGACTGGTGCTCGCTACTCAGGCTGAGAACACGGCCGCTCAGGCCCTGTATGAATCATTGGGCTATCAGCAGAATACGGAATTTCATCACTATGCCCTGTGGTTAAAACCGCAGACGTGACCTCAGGCAACCGGCAGTGGTTGCCAGGGTGCAGGTTGAGAAACTGTCGGGTTGGCCAAACTCAGCGCAATGACAACGACGCAACATGGCACAATGAGAGCGCTTCTTGGTGAGTTGGCAGTGCTATGCGCGGAAACTCGAACACCCTAGCAATCATGATTGTGCTCAACATCGTCGGTGTGATGTTGGTTTTGGGGGCGGCGCTCTTAATCTTGCGCGGCCTCGGCTGGGTTAAGCAAATCCCTGAGTATGTGGTGTGGGCGCTCTTGCTGCTATCCTTCGGCGTCGGCATTTTAGGCGGCATTCGCTCCGCTCGATGAGGACTCAGCTTCTGATGAGACAGCTATCCATTCCGACTCAAGTATTTTTAGGTCTACTGGTGTTGACCTTACTGGTTTGGAGCTTGCGCGGCGTTACCCTGTTTTCCTTTTTGCCAGGAATCGTGATTTGGGTGCTGCTGCTGTGCACCATCGGCGCGGGTGTCATCACCAGCTTGCAGCGCATCCGGTAAGGCCACGGCGGCTAAATCGCTGATAGCAGAATACCCTCGAAGGTCGGGAATCGGCATCGCTAGGCCGATTCAGGGGGCTCAACCAGCTTGCTCTAACCAGACTGCTGACGGCTGCGATGTTTCCCATGAGCCTCTGCGTCCTGCCAGCACCTTGGCAGGACGCTAACGGCATCATCCATTAGTGAGCCGGGGCGACGGCATCGGGCACGGCTGGGGTAGCGGCCACGGCCGGAGCATCAGGCGCAAACAATACGACAAAGCTAGCGCTCGGGGTTTTATCACCCAAAAACTTAGCGCGCGCATCAGCATCTTGATAATGACGAAACCGGTCAATAATGACGCGCTTCATCTCAGGCAGCTGCTGCACAATGCACCAAGGGCGCAGTTTATTTTGATAAGTCATTAGGGTAAAGGGGGTAAAGGTGATCAACATAGCAAAACCAAAGAGCAGCCGATAGCCACCCCATTGGCGACATAGACTACTCCCATCGATTAGGGGCCTGTAGACCCGGTCAAAAAAGTGAGATAAGGTCGAACCCCTGACTCTGCCTCGGCAGGCAGGGTCGCATGAGCACAAGACTTGCGCTGCTAAACCAATTCGACGCGATCACGAAAAAGGATTCAGAAACCTGTCGCGACTTGGCCACGAGCGCCCGATGCGACAACGCCTCATAAATCAAAATGAGTAGCTGAGTTAAATGCCTCTAGTGAATAAAGCCGTCGTTTTCATCGCACAGGGACATTTGCCTAGACATTAGCACCGAAACACTACATAGCGACATCGGTTCGCATATGTACACAAAATGTAGCGTTTGTCTGGAAAGTTGAGTGTTAGTCGTTGCGAACCTCAAAAGATTTTTTATGATTGCCACAGGCGATCGCACTTATCCCCCTGAACACCGTGGAAGACGACTTCGAAAAAGATTCATCGGAACTAGCAGAAAAGCCGAAGCGCAAGCCCCGAGCGAAGCGAAGCAAAAAATCGTCTTCGTCACTACCGGCCCTACCGCCAGCCTCCTCTTCAGCGGTTGCGGGCATCTATAAGGTGCAAATCTTTTATCTCGCAGCTCGCAGCACCAACCCTAAAGCGCCGGTTAAAGATGCGCTGTGGTTTGCGACTTATCCCATCATCCCACGAGTGGGCGATTGCTTGTTTCACGATGGGGTTTACTATCAGGTTGAACGAGTCTTTCTTTACGAAAATATGGGGCCAGGCTGGTACGCAGATATTGAAGTTTCCTACTACGGACGACGCTAGAGCCACTCAGCAAAAGCCGGGTCAACATCTCAAAGCGGGCAGCGGGCGGCGATGCTAGGAGGGGAGATTGCCGCCCTAACGGCGGCTTTTTTATGGGCCTTATCGACGGTCATTTTTGGGCGCTTGGGTAAATCGATCAGTCCGCCAGTCTTAAATCTGGCCAAGGGCAGCATCGCGATCGCCTTCATCCTCTTGACGCTACTGCTGCGCCCGCGCCTTGAGGCGGAGTTGCCGCCGACCGCAGTCTTTTGGCTATTGCTCAGTGGGGCGGTGGGTATTGGGTTGGGCGATACGGCCTATTTCAACGCCATCAACTGTTTGGGCGCTCGGCGAGCTTTACTAATGGAATCCCTCGCGCCCCCGCTAACGGCGCTGATAGCGCTGCTGTTTTTGGGCGAACAGCTGAGCGCGATCGCTTGGGGCGGTATTTTTCTCACGGTGTTCGGGGTCGCCTGGGTGATTGCGGAACGGGTGCCGGGCGGTGACCCGACCTCCGGCTCGACGCGGGCGGGCATTATCTGGGGCGTCTTGGCGGCGATCGGTCAGGCCAGTGGCGCGGTAATGTCGCGTGGAGCGCTGGCCGACAGTCTGGTTGATCCGCTCTGGAGTGGGCTGCTGCGTATTGCCGCCGGGGGCTTCGTTTTGGTGGGCTTGATTAGCTGGCGCGGCCAGGTGGGGGCGCAGCTGCAGCCGCTTAAATCGCGGCAGCTATTGCCCTACCTGGTAATCGCGGCCTTTTTGGGCACCTATCTAGCCATTTGGCTGCAGCAAATTTCGCTCAAATACACCCTGGCAGGCATTGCCCAAGCGCTCTTGGCCACCAGTCCGTTGTTTGTGTTGCCCCTGGCGGTAGCACTGGGCGATCGCGTCACCGGCAGGGCGGTTTTAGGGGTGTTGGTGGCGATCGGGGGCATCTGGCTTTTGATCAGCACGACTGCATCCTAGTCAGCGACAGACGACTCTTCACCTTGCCGAGCTGCATCCACCGTGATCGCTCGCTCTGCTGATTACCAAGCGATCACGGGATAGTGGCAACCCGACTGCTCGCGGCCCACAGAGATAAGTCGGTCGCCATGCCAGGGTTGGCTTTGGTGCGTCACGCTAGGCGATGACACCCCCGACAATAATTTAGGGCTTTCTACCTATCATGATGCAGACAGCGCCTTGAGTAAGTTTCGATTGTGGGGTTTCGAGTGGCGATGGCCCTCTACTCAATGCTCCAACCCAATTCTCGTCCTAAAAGCAGTACCGCTCATGACTGATTCCGCCTCTCATTTCACCCCGGACGAACTACAGCAGTGGCGGTTTGGCCTACAGCAGGCCGACGACAACAACGTGTTTTGTCATTGTCGCGTCTGCGATCGCGAGTGGGTAGCGTCTGCCCACGAGGTGCAATGCACCTGTGGCAGTAAGAATGTCGAAACGCTGTCATGCTGGCAATTTCCTGATGGTTAGGGCAGATAGGAAAAATGATTGTCTGATCACCCGCAGACAATCATTGTTTTCGCTGAATTTGTGCTCCCATGATCTTGGCAATTGCTCGACACAATGGCTAGAGTGCAAAGGCAATGTGCGCCACCTTGCTATGGGATTCTTACTCGATCCGCCGATTTCACAAAAGATTCAAAAAATGCGATCGCGAGTGCGTTGGAATGCTCAAGCGATGCGCGAGCGAGCGATTGACCAAACTCGACTACAGATAGCAGATGGGCTGGCGACAACGTCAGCCTTTTCTTTTTTAGTCATGGGCGATAGCGGCTTTGGGCCTCAGCCCTTTGGCCATCCCCAGCAGGTCGTGGCCGACTATCTGGCGACTCAGCAAGCCGACTGTCGCTTTTTGCTGCATACCGGCGACGTGGTGTATCAAATGGGGTCGCCTGATCTGTACGCCGCCAACTTTATCGAGCCCTATCAGCAGTGGCTAGTGACGGGCGATCGCGACCAACTGCCCAGCTATTGTCGGCTGCTGTTCAACCAGCCCTTTTTGGCGGTACCCGGCAATCACGACTACTACAATCTGCCGACACTTTATGGCTTTTTGGTGGCGGCGCTGCGGCCCCTGCGCCAATATCTCAACGTGCCGGTGACTAAAAATGTGACGCTGCGCGGTTCGGCCACTGGTGACACCTACGCCCGCGTGTTTTTAGACTATTTGCGAGAGCTATCGCCCGAACAGCTGACGGCGCACCTGCAGCAGCATTACACCACCGCTACCGAAACGGGCCAAGCGCTGACTTACCAGCCGGGCAGCTTTACCCGGCTGCCCAATCGCTACTATCAGTTTCGCTATGGCGATATTGATTTCTTTGGGCTCGATTCCAGCACGTTTAACCGTCCGGTTGAGATCGACGGTGCCCCGGTGTTGGCCGCCCGTGAACTGGGGTCGGATCTCCCTGCAAATATCGACTGGACACAGCTGTGTTGGCTGCGCGATCGCCTTGTGGCCTCGCTGCAAAATCCTCAGGTGCGGGGCCGTATCGTCTATTTGCACCACCCACCCTACATCACCGAAGTGACGAAGCTGCACGAAACTGCCTGTTTGTCGGCGCGGCGGCATTTGCGGTGGGTGCTTGATGCCGTGGTGCAGCGGGTCGGCAATGAGGCGCCGACGCCCCTCATTGATCTGGTGTTGAGCGGCCATGCCCACTGTTTTGAATATTTGCGCACCGTCGATACGGGCCACGGTGATCGCGAGTTGAACTGGCTCGTGTGTGGCGGCAGCGGGGCGCGGCTGCGATCGCAACATCCCGACACCACCACCGTGGAAGAAGCCGACGGCGTCGATACTCGCGTGGTGGCGAAATCACAGCTGTTTGTCGGTCGTCAAGGAGCGGGAGCCGAAAAGCGCCTGCCCTACTCGTTTCTGCGGATTGATGTGCAGGCGGGTGATCGTCCCCAGTTTGTCGTGCGGCCCTTTGTGGCTGAGTACGCTCAAGAGACCTGGACTCGGTCAGAGCTGCCCTCGCTCATGCTATAGGGGTTGGTCGTGGCCACCCTCAGCGAGCGGGACGCTGATGATGAGCGAGGGCCCATGACGCGGGCGCGACCCTCCCACGACGGAAAAAGTGCGGCTACACAGCGGTTGGAGACGGTGGGTCGAACCGCTTTCGGGGCAGACCTTGGCAGCGATTGCTTTTTGGACAGGCTGATATCAATGCTCTGAGCTTGGACTACATATAGAGTAGTTGCCGGGGCGATCCCCCCAACCCTCTTCAAAAGGGGGCAGCCCAATTCAGGCGTGGAATAGCTCCCTTTTTAAGGGGGCAGCGACAGCGACCCAGACAAGTCGGCTTTCTCCCAATCGGAGACACTGCGGGTTGGCCTGGCCTGCCTGTGGGGCTGACGACTCCGCTCCGCCGACGTTCCTGGAGCGGAGTCGCAAGGCAGATCTGTAGTCCAGTTTCAGAGAATTGGTATAACACCAACGCTTGGAGCCTGCCCCACCCCACGTGGCGGTTGTTTTCATGGCTGCTTTCTCAAGCATTTACCGCTGATTGAAAATTATGTACAGAGAGTTTTTTAGGCTTAAGGAACTTTTCTGTCTAAGCAAAGATTTGTTTGGTGATCTCTAATAGACTTATCCTTTTTTATAGAATTAAACTATTAGTTTAGGGAAATAAAATTTATCGGTATGATCGCTTCTCCTTTCGAAGCGCTTGCCTGCCGAAAAATTAAGCCGATCAGCGCCAGTCTCTAGTGGCTGCTGATTACACTGTGCATTGGCAAAGTAATAAAAACACAAACGTCGTTTTTTATTGCTTTTGGAAAGTAAAAAATGACCCTGTGGTCAATTCATTAAAGAGGATTTTATCTATGGTTTCTCAGCTCGTGCAAACCGATCAGGAATTCGTGCTTTGGTTAGACCAGATTCGATTAGATGACGTGCCGATTGTCGGTGGCAAAAATGCCTCCTTGGGAGAAATGATTCAGCAGTTGACGCCTCAGGGGATCAACGTGCCGATGGGATTTGCCACCACGGCCCAGGCCTATCGGCACTTTATTGCCAGCAATGACCTGGCAACCACCCTGCGATCGCTCTTTGCCGACCTGGATATCAATAACGTTCAGAATCTGCAGCAGCGGGGTGAAGCCGCGCGATCGCTGATCCTGCATGCGCCCTTTCCCGCCGAGTTGGAAGTTGCCATTCGCGACGCCTATCGAGATTTGGGCCATCGCTATGGCGTTGACACCGATGTGGCTGTGCGATCGAGTGCCACCGCCGAAGACTTGCCCGATGCCAGCTTTGCCGGTCAGCAAGAAACCTATCTCAATGTCCATAGTGAGGCGGAGGTGATTGCCTCCTGCAAAAAATGCTTTGCTTCTCTATTTACCGATCGCGCCATTTCCTATCGTCAGACCAAAGGGTTTGACCACTTTGAGGTGGCGCTATCGGTCTGTGTGCAAAAAATGGTGCGCTCTGATTTGGCCGCATCGGGCGTCATGTTTTCCATCGACACCGAGACGGGGTTCAACAATGCCGTGCTGATTACCGCCGCCTATGGCTTGGGCGAAAACGTGGTGCAGGGCACCGTCAACCCCGACGAATATCGCGTGTTTAAACCCACGCTCAAAACCGGGCATCGTCCCATTCTCAGTAAGCGCTTGGGCAGCAAAGCCCTGCGGATGGTGTACAACACTGGCGGCACCAAACTGGTGAAAAATCTGCCGGTGTCGCGGGCAGAGCAACAGCGCTTTGCCATTACGGAAGCCGAAGTGCTGCAGCTGGCCCGGTGGACCTGTCAGATCGAAGATCACTACAGTCTGATCCGAGGTGTGGACTCGCCGATGGATATTGAGTGGGCCAAGGATGGTGAAACCGGAGAGTTATTCATCGTGCAGGCCCGCCCCGAGACGGTGCAGTCGCAAAAGGCTAGCAACGTTTTGCAGGCTTATCAGTTAGAGTCGCCCGTGACCGCGCCCATTTTGACCACCGGGCGGGCCGTCGGCGAGCGGATTGGGGCTGGGCCGGCCTGCGTCATTTTGTCAGTGGCCGACATTGACCAGTTTCAGCCGGGGGAGGTGTTGGTCACGGCCAAAACTGACCCAGATTGGGAACCGATTATGAAACAGGCGGCGGCGATCGTCACCAATCAGGGCGGCCGCACCTGCCACGCCGCGATTATTGCGCGCGAGTTAGGCATTCCGGCGATCGTCGGCTGTGGCGATGCGACCAGTGTCATTCGCACCGAGCAGCCAATTACGGTTTCCTGTGCGGCGGGCGAAGAAGGCCAGGTCTACGCCGGGCAACTGCCTTACCGGGTCGAAGAGACTCCGCTGGATGAGATGCCCCAGCCCCGCACCCAGATCATGATGAACGTCGGCAACCCGGAGATCGCCTTTCGCCTGTCGGCCTTGCCCAATGCGGGGGTGGGGTTGGCCCGGCTAGAATTCATCATCGCCAACCAGATCAAGGTGCATCCGCTGGCGCTGCTCAACTTCGATACCCTGACTGACAGCACGGCCAAACGCAAAATTGCCCGCCTCACGGAGCAGTACGACGACAAGCCCCAATATTTTGTCGATCAGCTGGCCCAGGGCATTGGCACTATTGGCGCCGCGTTTTATCCCAAGCCGGTCGTCGTCCGTCTGTCCGATTTTAAGAGCAACGAATATGCCAACCTACTCGGCGGCAAAGCCTTTGAACCCAGTGAGGAAAACCCGATGATTGGCTGGCGCGGGGCTTCTCGCTACTATGACGATCGCTACAAGGCGGGATTTGCCTTGGAATGTCAGGCGCTGAAACGAGTGCGTGACGATATGGGGCTGACCAACATCATTTTGATGGTGCCCTTTTGCCGCACGCCGGATGAGGGGCGGCGCGTGCTGGCCGAAATGGCGCAGCACGGCTTGGTGCAGGGGGAGAATGGCCTGCAGGTTTACGTCATGTGTGAGCTGCCCAGCAACGTCATCCTGGCGGATGAGTTTGCTACGGTGTTTGACGGCTTTTCTATCGGCTCGAACGATCTCACGCAGCTCACCTTGGGGCTCGATCGCGACTCGGCTCTGGTAGCCCATCTGTTTGACGAACGGGACACAGCGGTGCAGCGGCTAGTGGCCCAAGTCATTGCCACGGCCCAAGCCACTGGCCGCAAGATTGGCATCTGTGGTCAGGCCCCCAGCGACTATCCCGAATTTGCTCGCTTTTTGGTGGAGCAGGGGATTGACTCGATTAGCCTTAACCCCGATGCGGTGATTAAGACCACGCTGGCGATCGCGGCGCTAGAGCCGGCTAATGGCCAGTCTCAGTAATCGGACTGCCGAGGCAATTTTGACCATGCCGGGGAGCGGCGGGGCCGAGGGGCAGAGTTGTCGTCTGCTTGCAGAGCATTGGCATCAGCCCCACGATCACGCTAGGTTGCTCTGAAAAATAGACGCCGCGTAGGGTAGGTCAGCGCTCAAAAGATCGCTTAAAACTCCTGACTGGAAAGCTGCCCGACCCACCGCCCTCCACCGAATGTATGACCGCACCTTTTTCATCGAACTCGATGTTTGTCCGCCAATTGACCGGTCATGAATAACTGCCCCTAGAACAGCTCGTCGAACAATTGAATGAGGCGATCGCACTCTGTCAGCGTGTTGTAGTGCACCATGCTGACGCGCACCACGCCGTTTTGCGACAGCAGGCCCAAAGCTTCGATCAGGCGCAGAGCATAGAAATGGCCCGAGCGAATGCCGATGTTGTGGGGGTCGATTTGCGGTGGAATCTGGTCGCTGGCCAGGCCGTCTACGGTGAAGGCGATTGTCGGCACTCGCTGAGTTGCCTCTGCCTCTGGCCGACCGATCAGGCGCACGTTGGGTTTGCTGCGCAGAAAACTCAGTAGCCGTTCTGCCAGTGCAGCCTCATGATCTTGAATTAGCGCAAATGCCTGATCAAGCTGGCCGGTCGCTGTCGCGGCAGCGGCTGGCCCGAGATGATGCTGTGCCAGCGTTTGCAAATACTGGGGAATCGCGATCGCGCTGTAGCTGAGTTCGTAACTGGTGCCCCCGGGCTGAAACTTGTAAGGAATCGCCGTGGGCTCAACAAAATAATGGTTGTATCCCGGCAGGGCCAACAGGTGCTCCCGTTTGCCGTAGAGCATTGCCAAGTGCGGCCCATATACCTTGTAGAGGCTAAACACATAGAAATCGACATCCAGCGCCTGCACATCAACACGGCGGTGGGGCGCATAGGCGACGCCATCCACGCAGAGCAGCGCCCCGTGAGCATGGACGCGATCGGCAATTTGCCGAATCGGGTTGATGGTGCCCAGCACGTTAGAGACATGGGTGACGGCGACCAAGCGAGTCCGTGAGGTCAGCAGGGCCTCTAAGTCAGCGATCGCCAGGTCGAGCGTGTCGGGATTCACCCGCCAGGTCTTCACGGTGATGCCCAGCCGCTGCAGCTCCATCCAGGGGCTGATGTTGGCTTCGTGATCGCAGTTGGTCACCACGATTTCGTCTCCCGGCTGTAGGGTTTGCCCCAGGCAGTGAGCCAAAATTCTAAACAGGGCAGAGGAACTTGGCCCCAGCACCACTTCTTCGGCAGCGGCAGCATTGATCAGCGTCGCCATCGCCGCCGTGCCCTGCTCGACCCGCGCCGTAGCCGTCTGCGAGACCGCGTAGGAAGCGCCCAGCTGAACGTTGGAATCGTAGAGGAATTCGGTGATGCGCTCGACAACGGGCCGCAGAATCTGCGAGCCACCGGCATTGTCCAAAAAAGTCCAGCCTTGAGTTAGGGCCGGAAAGTGCGATCGCACATAATCAAGGTCAAGGGGAGAGGGGGCCGTCAGGATAGAAGCAGACATGAACCATGCATCGAAAAAACTAGCCTCATTATGTCGTTAATACGGGACGACAGGCCCTGGTCGCGAGTAGTGAGCGGCTCCTGCCCCAGAGCCGGTATTCTTTGAGAACGACAATCGCGTTTTCCTCATCGCTCTGTGTTGAGGAGAATGACGCTCGCAATGACGAACGAGGGGTGGCTGCGGGTGATCGCTAAAATCGCTCACGGCTTCCCTACCGGCTCTGACCTGAGAGGTTGCTCCTGCCGACTTGCCGACTCACCACGGACACTCTTAGGGGCAATCGTAGGGTGGCGAGATCAAGGGGATGTGCTGCCAACTGGGCTCTGTGAACTTTATCTGATCCCGCCAGAGAGTTTTCTCAGTAAAACCAAAACAAACTGAAAAGGAATTCAAAGATACGTTACATTTCTCTGGCCAGTACAGTGAGCTTTCGGCTGTAGTCTCACCGCAATTGGCACCAAACCAGGTAGGGATCAAGTGAATGGCGCTGTAACCAACCTAACGAGTAAAAATACTTAGTTAATCTTTCGTTACTTGCATGATGTTATCGGACGCCGACAAAGTGACTGCGAATCTCTATAATGCCGACCCGACTCCTATACAATGAAATGAAAAGTAAATTTTTTATGCTCTCTTTTACAAACCTATGTCTTTGACGACTGACGAATCGACTTTTGAAGCTGAAGTCTTGGGATCACCGGTTCCCGTTCTCGTCCACTTTTGGGCTCCTTGGTGCGGGGTTTGTCGACTGGTCGAGCCGCTGCTAATGAGTTTGCAAGATGAGTGGCTCGGCAATCTGCGGTTAGTTGATATCAACGCCGACGACAATCTCAAGCTGGCCAATCAGTATCGCCTCACGACGTTGCCCACGCTGCTGATTTTTCAACAGGGGCAAGTCTATCACCGCATCGAAGGCTTAAAGAGTCGGGATGATTTACGCTCGGCCCTGACCGATTACCTGCAGCATTTAAATCTCGATCGCTATGCCCTGCAGCAGGCGTTTCGCATTCAACCCTTTCGTGAAGTTTAGGGAGCGGCTTTTAAATAGCCGCCCGATTGTCGGGGTTGGGTATTGCCCAACCCTTAGCGAAAATGTCGGTTCTGGAGAGCGCAGAGCCCTGCGAAAGCGGACTCAGTTACGCTCTGAGGCCACGTTCACATAACCCTGAATGAGTAGGTCGGGGGTGATCGCTTCGATGGTGACATCGGTTAAGGCGATCGCCTCCGGCATTTTTGTGAGTCCGAGTTCACCGATAGGCGTCGGCGCTGCAGGGCCACCGATGATTTTGGGGGCAATAAAGGCACAGACTTTTTGGACACAGTGTTGTGCGATCGCGCGGGCCGAGAGCTGACCGCCACATTCCCACAGCACCGATCGCAGGCCCCGCTGATGCAGCACTGAGAGGATGTGGATAGGTTCTAACTGGGGCAAGGCCACCACTTCAACGCCTTGCTTCACTAGCGCCTGTTGACGTGAGGCCGCCGCCGCCGCCCCGCAAAACACCAGCGTTTTGGCGGCCTGCTGCTCCCACAGGTGCGCCTGCTCCGGCAACTCTAGGGTGCGACTCATGACGACCCGCAGCGGTGAGCGATCGCCCTGACCGTGGTTCGTGAGGTGAGGATTATCTTGCCGCACCGTTTGCCCGCCCACAATGACGGCGTCGGTCTGACTGCGCAGTCGATGCACCCAGGCGCGAGCTGCCGGACTCGTGACCCAGGTGCTATGCCCTCCAGTGGCGGCAATTTTGCCATCTAGGGTCATGGCATATTTCAAAATGCCGAAGGGGCGCTGGTGGATCACGCTGTGGCTGAAGGCTTCGTTCAATCGCTGACAGGCGCTCTCTTCGACGCCGGTGGTCACCCGAATGCCGGCCTGCTGCAACCGCTGCACGCCGCTGCCCGAGACCCGTGGGTCGGGGTCAATCATGCCGATCACCACTCGTTCAATCCCTGCCGCAATAATCGCTGCCGTGCAGGGCGGGGTGCGGCCGGTGTGATTGCAGGGCTCCAAATTGACGTAAAGCGTGGCTCCGTGGGCGCGATCGCCCGCCGCTCTGAGGGCAAACACTTCGGCGTGGGGCTGCCCCGCCCCTGGATGAAACCCCTCGCCTACGACCTGTTCATTCTGCACAACGACTGAACCGACTAGGGGATTGGGCGACGTTTTGCCTGCGGCTTGGCTGGCAAGCTGTCGGCATCGCTGCATCCAAGCAACGTCAGTGATAGAAGGATCGCTCATCAATAGAGGCCATAACCTGATTACGCCAAACGTTTGTCGTGACTAAATTACGAGGATAGGGAGGAATGTTAAAGGGGTTTCACCGAGTCGATGATGCGTGCAGAAGCTAAACATGGCAACTCAGTAACAACTGCGATCACTCACGGATCGCTCTCGCCTCATGCTCAAGAGAATGGCGTATCGGCAGTTTCTTGAAATCTATGCAAATGCGTAAAGTCCTCAATCCTTAACTCTTGCATTCTCATCTAGTAGGGGGGTAATTGAAGATGGAGCGCTGATAGATAGCCAGTTCAATTTCTAGCACCAGAGAAAATCAGCAGAACAACCTTACTATCTCTTAACCTATCACCATATCACTGGGCGTATCCCTGGATCTGTAATGTTCTTTTAAGCTCTATGTGAGCGATTGTGTTAATTTGCGTAAAGCAAGGTGATCTAATGTGCCTTGGCTAATTGTTGCCTACGTCTTTTCAGGTATTTTGTGATGACATTGACTACTTCGGCAGTGAAGGCCTTTATCGCAGCATATGACAGCCAATCCTTAGTTGATAAAGACTTGGAACATGCGACTGAGCAACTTTTCGCAAGTTCGCCCTTCCGAGAACTGTTGCTGGTATTGATTAATGCCCCAGCGTTTGCTCCAGAGTTAGGGCAAGAGTTTGCGAATGCGGGTGCGATCGAAGGGTTAGCGGCTTGCCGTCGTCTGCGCAGTTGCTTAAACAGTTCTTTAAGTCACTTTTCTAACTTGCTGTCTGAACTGCTGGGTGCCTTTGATGTGGCGGTGGGTGCGGCATGGTTCAAGTGGGCTGACCAAATTCGACAATCGCCCCTCGGTCAAGAAAAGCTGCTGCAAGTCTTAGTCCAAGGTTCTGAGGGAGATTACTACCGACAGTTAGCTGAGCACCTGGTAGAGACTGATCCCCATGCGATTCATCCCACCTCTAGCTACCGTCACAGCAAGGGGTACGTCGTCAGTACCGACGATGATCAAACGGTCGAAGCCGTCATGACCGCCAGCACCTTTACTTCCATCCGTGTGCTCGAGAACGTCTTGGACCCTCAGCAGCCGATTCTGCGTGACACGTATATTGCGGCTGGACGGTGCGTTTGTCTGATCGACCAAAACGTTGAGCGCTTCTATGGCGAACAGGTCGAGCATTACTTTGCGCATCACGGCATCCACTTAGACAAGCTGGTCTACCGGGCGATGGAAGTGGATAAGGGGATTCATACCGTTGAACGGATGCTGGGCGACTTCAAGCGCTTAGGCGTTTCGCGTAATGAGCCGGTGCTGATCATTGGCGGCGGTGTGCTGACTGATACGGGCGGTTTGGCCTGTGCGCTTTACCACCGCAACACGCCTTACGTGATGCTTTCCACTTCGATTGTGGCGGGTATTGATGCCGGGCCTTCGCCGCGGACTTGCTGCGACGGCTTTGGCTACAAGAACCTATTTGGGGCTTATCATGCGCCGGTGCTTTCCATCACTGATCGCACTTTCTTCAAGACGTTGAAGGAAGGCTGGCTGCGTCACGGCGTAGCGGAAATCATCAAAATGGCGGTTGTCAAAGATGCTGAGTTGTTTGCTTACCTAGAGCAAGCGGGTCCAGAACTCATTACCACTCGCTTTGGCGCTTTAGACTGCCCAGCCGATGCCCCCATCGGTGAACTGTCACAGAAAATCTTGGGTGCGGCGATGCGCAGCTATGTTGAGGCTGAGTACGACAACCTGTACGAAACTCATCAGTGTCGCCCCCATGCCTATGGCCATACCTGGTCTCCGGGGTTTGAAATTGCATCTGGGTTGCTCCACGGCCACGCGGTCTCGATTGGCATGGGTTTTGGCGCTTACGTCAGCTACCGCCATGAGTGGATCAGCAAAGCCGACTTTGAGCGCATCCTGAACTTGATCAGCTCCTTTGGCCTCAGCCTGTGGAGCGACATTCTGCTGGAGCGCGACCTCATGTGGGCCGCTCAAGAAAAAATTGTGCAAAAGCGCGGCAACAACCTAGTCGCTCCTCTGCCGAAAGGGGCTATTGGTCAGTGTGGTTACCTGAATGAGATGACCCAGGACGAGCTGATTATCGCCGTTTCGGAATATCAGGCAATCTGCGCTGAGTATCCGCGGGCCGGAGGCGGCATCGATTCCCTCTGTAGTGAAGTGGGCTTAGAGGATCCATCCACCATTGCACATCACACGCCCGCAGAAGCCGAGGCGTTGTCGTCGATGCCGGAGGCGATCGCATAATCTATGCCAACTGAAACGTTCGATTTTGTGATTCCCCTCTTTAAAGTGAGGTGGAATACACGGGCAGTTATGGAGAGTCTGACTCAGCATTATCAGCCCCGCACTATCCATATCATTACGCCGACGACTGAGGCTGAGCCGCTCCGCGAGCAGGCCCAACGTTGGCAAACCGCCCCTATCGTGGTGCATGAAGAGGAGCCGTTCTTTAATCGGGTGGGCCTCTCTAAAGACACGATTTGTGCCGAGTTGGATCTGGGGGAATCGCTGTATACGCCCGGCTGGTTTTACCAACAGTTGTTAAAACTGGGCGCTTACGAAGGCATTCCGGGGCTCAGCGAATG
Organism: uncultured Halomicronema sp.; assembly: GCA_937899725.1. Lineage (GTDB taxonomy): Bacteria > Cyanobacteriota > Cyanobacteriia > Phormidesmidales > Phormidesmidaceae > Halomicronema. The sequence goes on along the minus strand of CALCCA010000040.1, from coordinate 85,120 downwards.
GTACCTGGTGTGGGACAGCGACCTGCTGCCTGTGGCTACCTGGCCCATTTTTCAAGAGGTTGGTGGTACGGTTCAGCATACTTTTGCCCTGTTGCAGAGTAACGAAACCGGCAACGCCAAAATCGTGGATACCTGGGCTAATTGGATTCGCTCGGTGTTGAAGGTGGCACCCATCACAGACGTGGCGGGGACCTTCATTCCCCATCACATGTGGTTCAAACAGTCGCATCTGCGGGCAATGGCCGAGCGGGTGCAGGCTTACTACGATTCTACGGAACACTGGCTCAAGCTGATGATGCGATCGGCCAATGAGTTCGGCACCTATGGCGAATATTGGATCTACTCCTCCTGGGTAGCGGCCATTGCGCCGGCGGATCTGGCGTTTCATCCCTATGGGGATTACGGGGCGACCACAGAGCGGTTCTTTGATGATGGTACAGGGTTATTTTCGGCCACGCTGAAATCCAGCCCGGCGTTGTCTGAGCTAGGCGACGAGCCGTTTTCTCCCAGTTACGAAGTCGTGTCTGCTTTTATTCAGGCGAAATACGGCACCGACCCGTTGCCGTCTTCTCTCTCCTTCGAAAGTAGCCCTCGGCATCTGAAAAAGGATGAGAAAAACATGCATATCGAGGAGTCACGATCGCGCTGGAATCCGCGCATGGTGGAACCCCCGGCCCCAGTTTAATCTCTAAAGTCCTGAACACAGTCTCTGATTGCCCCTAGCCTGCGGCGTTTTCGCCAGTGGGAATGGGGTCGTCAGGGACTTTTTTATGGGCGATCGCCGGCGCGTGGGCAGCGGGCAACGTCGAGGCCGATCGGGCCACCCAGTTCAGCGCTGATTGAGGGGGACTGATTTCGATTACTGACGGTGACAATAGGCCCCTCGAACTCACAGACAGAAATTGATATAGACAACGCTCAAGCTCAACCCGGCTGGGATGTTAGATCATGTGCCAACCGGCGCTAATACGACTATCATCTGGGCAGATCGCCGCTGATAAAGCTGGGGCAAACATGAGTGGATGGCAGGAACTGCGGGCGATCGCTCGGCCGCTGACCTCATGAGCGCGCTGATTGGCTAGGGCAAAACCGGGCTGCTGAGCGGGCGGGCGACTGCCTGAGTTAGCTTCTAAAATTAGTTGGTGCATCAAATGCTTGTGGCTAAAAGGGCAAGTCCTCACCGAAGTTACGGGTCGTGGTGACTTGTGAAATACACCGTTCTTTGGACCTTCAGGTCTCATTTGCCGACTGGTCGTTCATGGGTGGAATTTAGGCGTATTGCGTTCAGTCAGTGGCTGACTGCAAGCGGCAGTGGCTGACTGCATCGGAGCTACGGCAGAGTAATCAACGCTGCTTCAAAGTCGTGCTTGAGCCCCGTTAACCAGAGCCTGCTGAGGTGATTCTAGGGTCGGTAAACTCAAATTTGCTTCGAGCCCTAATCCATCTCTTTTTGAAGGTTCTTCGAGATAGCTTTTGACGCCCTAAACGCTTCGGTTTAGGCATTTTCTAGCGCTGTATTTACTCCCAGCATCGGCACGGCCAGATCGTTTTGGGGCGGTTTTCCACTGTTCAAGAGTGCTTGATTAAAAAAAATTAAGTACCTCATTCACCTTGGTAGGGCTGGGTTTCATGCGATATTTCCCCTGTAATCAGAATGAATTTATTTTTGCCTGAGATTTTATGAGGTATATTGACTGGCGTCTCTGCTATACGCTTAGAGGCCAAAAGTTTAGTTTCGTTCGTTAGCTACTGAATGAGCACGGACAGGCTATCTACCATCATGGTTGTGTGTCAGGTAAAGATCGCTTCCGAGGAAAGCTTTGCGGCTTTCTGAGGGTAAGCGGTGTGAGGGTGTGGACGTTGTCTCTTTAAAAGAATGTCGCAACTTGTTTGGATTAATTCCATTCTCGATCGCATTGCGAAATTGTTTAGGCGCCTAGCCGGTTTTCGTAAAAGCAAATACTTTTTGGTCGCTGCGATCGCGTTTTTGCTGGTGCAGCTACTAGCTTGGGCCAACAGTACGCCTCGGTGGGGTTTTGCCCCGGCGTATGGCCAAACAACTAATGTTGAAAACCAGGCTGGGGCGCAGTTCACTGACGCCGCAGGCACCGTTCAATCGGTGCAGTCGAATCCGACTACCCTGCAGGCGAGTGGGGCCTCATCGGCGGCTTTGACTATTATCAAAACTGCTGATCGGGGGGCTGCCGAACCCGGTGACGTGGTCGTTTATCGATTGCTGGTTCGCAATCCCTCCGATCAACCCGCTGGCCCGATCACCATCGTGGACGAGCTGCCGCTAGGAATGCAGTTTATTGAAGACTCGGTCAACACCACCCCACTGCAGTTCACCAATGTGACCACCAGTAACCGCACCTTTACCCTCGATTTTGGCGGTGCTTCACTTGCGCCGGGGCAAGAGTTATCGGTGGTTTATGCGGCCTTGGCAACCCCCGATGCGGTGCGCGGCTCAGGGCGTAACGTGGCGCAGGCGATCACCCCGGGGGCTAGCAGCACGGCCACCTACGAGCTGGCCATTCGGCCCGGTATTTTGGCCGACTGCGGCACCCTGGTGGGTCGCGTGTTTGTGGATAAAAACTTTGACGGCGAGCAGCAGGCCGGTGAGCCGGGCGTGCCTAACGCCATCGTCTTTTTGGATGATGGCAATCGGATTCTGACTGACCCGGATGGACTGTTCTCGGTGATTAACGTCTTATCGGGGAACCGCGTCGGCACGCTTGATTTGACCAGCCTGCCGGGTTATACCCTCGCTCCGAATCTTTACCGACTTGCAGACAATAGCCAGTCTCGGCTGGTGCGGTTATCGCCAGGCGGACTGGCACGGATGAACTTTGGGGTCACACCCGCATTTGGGGAGGAGCAAGGGTAATGAAAACCCTCATTGCCATGATTGGCTGGCTGATGATCAGCGCGATCGCCACGGATATGTTGGGCGTCGCGAACGCTCAATCGACTGACGAAGGCCCCACCGATGCCGCGACTCGTCCGAGGCGTAAGGCAGAGCTCAAACCAACCACCGCTACTGCGGGCGCCGAAGCAGCAACCCTTCGGGCAACGACCTCACCCCCCGAGCCCACGTCTGAGTTGGTTCCCGATGGCTCGCCGTGGCCGGCGGCTGATGCCCCCTCGCCGGCGTTGACCGGTAACTTGCGACCGGCCACGCTCACGGATCTGGCGCTCGCTGCCGAAACGAGAGCCGAGGCGGCAGACGGGCCGCTAACGGCTCAGTCTAACCCCACTCCGGTGCCCCCGATTCCCCCCAATGCGGCAGACCCAGCGGCTACCGAGCCGGCATTCACGATTGAACTCACTGCGCTCACCAGTCCCGTTATCCCCGCCAACCAGCGATCAACGGTGCGATTTGAGGGGCGCATCCTTGATCCTGCCGGAACCCCCATTCCCCGCGATGTGGTGGTGACGCTTACCACCGGTGCCGGCGAATTTCAGGGGGCCGACTACGATACCGACAGCGCCGGGTTCCAAGTCTTGGCTCGCCAAGGTCAGTTTGAGGCGGTGTTGCAGTCCACCCTTGAGGCGCAGCAGGTGCGCGTTCGGGCGGCTGCCCCCGCCGCTGCCGTGCTGGGGGAAGACGAACCCATCGTCTTAGAGCCACTCCCCGATTTCGAAACCTTCACCCAGGTTGAGTTTGTCACTAACCTCCGGCCTTCATTGGTTTCCGGCGTTGTTGATCTGCGCATTGGGCCGGGCGGCACCAACTTTTGGGGCAGCTTTGAGGACTTTCTCAACCCTGACGATATTGGCGACACGGAGTTTGATTTGGGGGCGGCGCTATTTGCCACCGGCACCCTGGGCGATTGGCAGTTTACCGGTGCCCTCAATACCCGCCGCGCCCTGAATGAAACCTGTGATGGCAACCGCCTGTTTCGCGATGACCAGTTTTGCGAAAATACCTACCCGGTCTACGGCGATAGCTCTCAGGTTGATTATCTAACGCCCTCGATCGATAGCTTCTTTGTGCGGTTTCAGCGCGATGCGCTGGTACCCGGCGGCGAGGTCGATTACTTCATGTGGGGAGATTACGAGACTTCGGAGTTTGCGCGATCGTCCCAAGAGTTTACGGCGATCACGCGTCAGCTGCACGGCTTTAAGGGCAACTACACGCTGGGCAACCTGCAGCTGACGGCGATGTATGCCAACAATCTGCGGCCCTTTCAGCGCGATACGATCGCCCCCGATGGCACCAGCGGCTTCTATTTCCTCTCGCGGCGGGTCATCCTCCCCGGTAGTGAAAACGTCTTTATCGAAACCGAAGAAATTAATCGTCCCGGCACGGTAATTGAGCGGCAAGCCTTGAACCGGGTTAGCGACTACGAGATTGATTACGATCGCGGCACGCTGCTGTTTCGTCAGCCCATTTATCGCACGTCGGTTGACCCCCTCGGCAAAACCCTAGTCCGTCGGATTGTCGCTACTTACGAAGTGGATGATGGGGGTGGCGATGGCAGTCTCTATGCGGGGCGGCTGCAGTACAACTTTAAAGCGGGGCAACCGACCCTCGGCGGCTGGGCCGGCGTCACCTGGCTATCGGAAGATCAGGGCGACCAAGACTTCTCGCTGTACGGCGCCGACCTGCAGATTCCCCTCGGCGACACCGGCTACTTCACCGGAGAATATGCCCGGTCCTCCTTTGATCGGTTTGGCGAATCCGCCGACGGCAGTGCCTATCGCTTAGAAGCTCAGGGGGCGTTGTTTGCGCCCACCGTGCAGGGGCGCGCCTATCTGCGCAGCGCCGATAGCGGGTTTGCCAACACGGCGACGACGAGCTTTCGCCCTGGTCAAACGCGTTGGGGCGCCGGGGTCAATGCTCAAGTTGGGCCGACGACCCGCCTTAACGCCCAGTTTGATCAAGAGATTAATCGTGGCCGTGCGCCTGAGGTGACGACGGACGCGGTAGACCTCTTTAATCCGGGCCAGTTTTCGGAGCCGGGTGAGCGCGTAGACAATACCCTGACCACCTATCGAGCTGGTGTCTGGCAGGAAATCGGCACGGTGAACATCGGGCTCGATTATGTCAGCCGCAACCGCCGCGATCGCCTCGACAATGAAACGACCAACTCCCAGCAGTTTGTGCCGCAGTTGGCGATTCCTATCTCGCCTGACCTCAGCTTCCGTGCCCAGAGCGAAATCAATGTGGGCAGCGATAGTGACACCCTGTATCCCGATCGCACTACCCTCGCCTTGGATTGGGCGGTGCAGCCAGGCGTCACCATGCGCCTGTCGCAGCAGTTTATTGGCGGCGATGAACTGCGCAACATCACCAGTCTGGATACGCTGGTGGATTATGAATTGGGCGAAAATACCTCGCTGACGAGCCGCTACTCTATCATTGGCGGCTACGGTGGGTTAATTGGTCAGGCCGCTCTGGGGCTGAATCACCGCATTGTGTTGGCCCCCGGTCTGCGAGCCACCGTGGGCATTGAGCACGTGATTGACGATGCCTTTAATGAAACGGGAGCGGGTGAACAGTTTGAGCAGCCCTACGCCGTCGGGGCGGGGGCCAGCGCCCTCGGCATTCTTGGCGGCACCTCCTATTCCGTCGGCTTGGAATATACGGCGAATCCTGATTTTCAAGCCAGTGCGCGGATTGAGCATCGGAACTCATCGGTGGGCAGCAACACTGTCCTCACGGCGGCAGCGGCAGGCAAGATTACCAATTCCCTGACCACGCTGTTTCGCTATCAGCAGGCTAACTTTGCGAACCAGCAAATTACCGGCAATCTGGGCAACTCGATTGACCTGAAGCTGGGCATGGCCTATCGCAACCCGATCAGCGACCAGTGGAACGCGCTGATGAGCTACGAATACCGGCGTAACCCATCGACGACGCCCGATACGCTGCTGATTGATAGTGGCATTAGCTCCTCGGATCACACCCTCGCTTTGGAAGCGATTTATGCGCCCAACTGGCAGTGGGAGTTTTACGGCAAATACGCCTTCCGGATTAGCGATGCGACGCTGGCGGAAGATTTCGGGTTCTCGAACTCGATTCACCTGATGCAGTTCCGCACGGCCTATCAGTTTGCCTATCGCTGGGATATTTTGGGCGAGGTACGCTACATCACTCAGCCTGAAGCCAGTTTCAATGAAGTCGGCACCTCCCTGGAGCTGGGCTACTATTTGACGCCTGATCTGCGGGTCGGGGTGGGCTACAGCTTTGGCAGCGTTGACAATGACGGCTTTGGTGGCGGTTATCGATCAGCCAGCGGTCCCTATCTGGGCATTCAGCTCAAGGTGAATGAGCTGCTGAATGACTTTGGCCTGCAGCAGCCGGTCAGCCCCGCTCAGCAAGAAGAATCCTATGTCGATACGGCCACCACGCCGGGAGATGAGGCCACCCCGACGGCCGGATTAGCCCCCGAAGCCGGGACGTCCGCTGACGATGACACGGTTGACCAAACAACGGCTGATGATTCGACGCCGGCTGAGTCAGCGGCGGACGAGCCGCCGACTGACGCCTCGCCGGCTGATGACTTGACGGCATCCCCCGCTGCTGTCACCGATGCACCGAGCGCTGGAGATATCTAATGAAAACCTTGTGGACCGTTCTTGCTCTGAGCCCGAGTCTGAGTCTGGTGGCGCTGGCCGCCCAAGCGCAAGACTCAACCCAGCCCCCGACGAGTTTTGACATTACCGTCAATAGTGCCGCTGACGGTGCGCCGATCGCCGATGAGGCGCTGACCCTGCGCGAGGCGATCGCGATCGCCAACGGCACCCTGCCCGTGACGGCCCTCTCAACCTTGGAGCAGGCCCAAGTCACCCCAGCAGCCGAGAGCCGTATTGCCTTTGATCTGCCCGCTGATGACACCACCATTTTGCTCACTGGTTTGCTGCCGCCCTTGGTGGCTACTGGTTTAACTATCGACGGCACCACTCAACCAGGCTATGGCGAAGCACTGCCCTATTTGCCTGAGATTCCGCGACCGGTGGTGAGTCTCACGCCAGCGCCCGGCAGCGAAGTGTTTCGCGGGCTCACGGTGGCCGGCGATAACATCACCGTGCGCGGACTCAACCTCTACGGCTTTTGGTCAGCGGCGCGGGCGACCTTGACCACTCCCGCTGCCGATATTTTTATCGCCAATGCGCCGCCGCCAGCCGATTCTAGCCCCGCTGCCCCGGCGGTTGAGACCTTTGTCCTCGATGACCCCACCCAGGCCACCCAACAAGCCGTGATTGAGAAAAACTGGTTGGGGTTCCGGCCCGATGAGTCGATTCCCGATCAGCGATCGGCCTTTGGCATCGTCGTGTTCAACGGCGTTGACGTGCGGGTAGCCGATAATTTCATTCAACACCATGAGGGCAGCGGCGTGCTCACTGGGTTTCGGGCGGCTGGGCTGCAGCTCACCGGCAACGCCATCATCGCCAACGGCGTCGCGGGCATGCCCGACGGCGTGCGGTTAGAAGGGGATTTAGAGGGCGCTGCCATCACCAATAATCTGGTCTGTGCCAACGACGGCAGCGGCATCTTTCTCTTTAAGCCCGAGGGCAGCACCGTCATTCAAGACAATGATGTGATCTTTAACGGTCGGCGCTTTGAGCGGCCTGCTGTGTATGTCATGGGGCGCGGACATCAGCTGCTAGGCAATACGATCGGCTATCAGCCGGGCGCGGGGGTTGCCGTTGCAGCCTATCCCCTCAGCGATCGCAACCTAATTCGCGACAACGAGTTTACGCAGCTCGACGGCCTCAGCATTGATCTGGCGGCTCGACGGGATGCCGTCGTGAACTTTCAGCGGGCTGATGGCCCCAACCCACTGCGGAACTCCCACCATCGCCGCACCGATACGGCCAACGGGGCGATCAACGCCCCCGAGTTTACGGCCTATACCTTTGCTGACGCGGGCGATTCCTTGACCCTTACTGGCTCGGCCGACCCCGGCAGCAGCGTTGATCTGTATCGCGTTAAAGATCATACCGGTGTCTACAGTCCCCTCAGCGAACCGCTGATGACGACCACCGCTGATGATGAAGGCAACTTTGCTTTTACCTGGGAGACCGGGGCGAGTGATTGGGTCAGCGCGATCGCCTCCGATCCGCTCTATGGCACCTCCGAACCCTCACCGGTGATTAGCGTCGCCGGGGCTGATGGCCAGGTCCCCGCCCCCTCACCCACGCCTGCTCCCTACGATGCTACCTGCTTTCCGCCGGTGGCCGTGGAGCCGCCGCCACCAGAGCCACCGCCTGAGCCGATTCGCTTACGGGTACCGCGTAACGTCCACTTTGCCCTCGATCAGTCGAATATCAGTGCGGCCAGCGCCCAGATTCTTGACCAAATCGCGGCGGCGATGATTACCTACCCCTCGCTCGTGGTCGAACTGCGGGGCCACACCGACCCCCGGGCCAGTGACGCCTACAACCAGGCTCTGAGTGAGCGCCGCGCCTTGGCGGCTCGCGACTATTTGGTGCGTCAGGGCATCGCCCCCGAGCGCATGCGCATCATTCCCCTCGGAGAAACTCAGCGCCGCACCACCGGCAGCACCCGGTTAGATTACGCCCGCGATCGCCGCGTTGAGTTTGAGTTTAGTGATACCCAAGGCGTCGAAATCATCTTTGAAGCTGTCGAAACCGATCTCCAGATCGAGTGATGTTCAGCGCTGTCTTTGTTTTTGATTGCCATCTACCTACCCGATTAGCCAGCAGTTCAATGAATCAACGCGTGTTCTACAGACAACGAGCGATCGCCATTAGCCAAACCTGGGCAAAGTTCTGTTTGGTGCTCCTGGCTAGTTTCATCATTTTTCCCACCGCCGCGATCGCCAACGAAGCAGTCGCGACGTTTAATACCACAAACGTTCTGGCTCCCGCTACGAACTTCCCTAACACCCCCTACGCAAATCCTTGTAACGATGACGCCGCCGATTTACCCGATTGTGATGTCCCTGGAGCCGTCACCAACCTTACCTTTGGGGCGGGTAACAATCTTCAGCTTGATAGCATCGTCGTCGCTGGCAGTGTGTTCGCACCGGCTAGAACTATTTTGCCAGCAACCAACGGGTTAGCCGATCGCGTCGTGTTTCGGCGATCACCGGTCGTACCGTTTAATCGCAATCAGCTCTTCTTTGAATATGACACTGGCAGTCTGGTCACGGGCACCAATGGCACTTTGAATATTAATCCTCAAGAGGCAACCAGCCTCGAGGATGCTCTGTTGGGTTTAGTGATCAATCGCGGGATTGACAATATTTTTAACAACGACACTGGTGGTGATGAGGAAACTCGGAACAATATTGAGCGAGTTGACTACATCATTGACGCGGGGATCACGATTCCGGCTGCCAGCAGCGATGATTTTGGCTTTCTGATTATGGATCGAGGGGGCAATGATTCTTTCAAAATTGCCGCGATCACGGCTTTAGATGGCGCTGGTAATCCTGCCGCCTACGGGCCACTACAGACCCACAACATAGCTTGGGCAGGAGCCTCGGCGGCCAACATCAGTACAGCGGTAGCTCGTCAAGATGACATCCTTAATAATACGCCACCCATTTTTCGGCCTTCTCACCTCGTCAATCCGCCTCAAGATATTCGCGGCCGGTTTTTTAGCCTGGTTAGCCTATTCCCAGGGCCTGCTGCCGATCGCACAGTCTTTGGCTACTCCCTCTTTCCCAACGAAGCGGCAATTACGGATGCTAATGCCGTAAACTTCAATAGCTTTCCCACGAATACCAATGGCACAACGGCGGGTGGTCTCGATCTGATCGCGGGTGGAGCCGCCTTCACACGAGAGCCGCCCGCCCCGAGCATCGGTCTAGCCAAAAACAATTCACTGCCCAGAACGACGGGTACCCCCGGTGTTTTTGACTTCGACATCATCTTGCGAGTCACCAATACAGGCAATGTGGCTCTCACTGATGTACAAATCACCGAAAACCTGCAGGACGCCCTCATTACAAGTGCGGCCAATCAGGCCGATTCCTTTGTGATTCAAGGTGTGCCGACTGTGGATGCCACGGGTGTAACTGGCACCGCCCCCACTATCAACGCAGGTTACAACGGCGTGGGCGATACCGCGCTGTTTGCTGCCGGAAACAGCTTTAATCCTAACGATACCGCTGTGGTTACCGTGACGGTTCGCGTGACGTTAGGCACGGTCATTGGCGGCCCGCCCCCCCTCAATGACGGCATCTTGATTGCCCAAAACCAAGCTTCAGCGGCGGGCGACCCGGCCACGGGTGGTCCCCCGGTGACGGATCTCTCCCAAGATGGCGACCAGGTTGACCCCGATGGTGATGGCAATCCGGGCAACAACAGCGACCCAACGCCGCTGCAGATTCCGTTTCCCAGCATTGGTGTGGCGAAAAGCGTCAGCCCTCTGAGGCCGGTCGCCAACACCACTGAGTTTGAGTTTGACTTTACTATCGTAGTTACAAATACCGGCAGTACAATCCTTGACAACGTGGCCTTGCAGGAAAATCTACAAGACGCCCTGATCACCAATGCCACTAACCGCGTCGATAGCTTTGTCCTCGTGGGTGCTCCTACCCTCGATGCCACGGGTGTTACCGGCACCGCACCGACGATTTCCACGACTTATGATGCGGTCAACGACATCCAAGTATTCGATGCGGGTGTTCCTAACAGTTTTAATCCGGGCGATACGGCCACGGTGGTGATTACCGTGCGCGCCGATCTCGGTAGTGGGGGGGCTGGTCCCTTAAACGATGGCACGGTACTCGCTGAGAATACCGCCACCGCTACCGGTACCCCCAGTGGCCCTGGCGTCGTTCCTGGCACCCCGGTGGTCAGCGATGCTTCCCAATCTGGGACGGCTGCTGACCCTGACAATAATGGTGATCCAGCCGACAACAACCAGCCGACACAGATTCAGTTCTCGCCCAGTACTGGCCTGGTTTTGGTCAAGCGCATTACAAATGTGTTTCGACAGGGCATTCCGGTCGATATTACGGGCATCAATGCCTTTAACGACCAACCCAATGACCTGAACAATAACGATGTGGCCCTGAATGCTGCTTTAGGGGGAGGCAATCAGCTTGCGGGTCTCTTTACCTTGCCAAACAATGTGTTTTTGCAACCGGATGATGAGGTGGAATACTCGCTCTTCTTCTGGAACAACAGCGGTGGCATCGTTCAGCAGTTGAATCTCTGTGATGAATTGCAGCCACCGAGCGTCCTAAACGTCAATGCTGGGCTTCAATTGTCTCCGGTCGGTGCACTGGGGGCTCCCACATTTGCGGCGGGCGGCACTGCAGTCCAGGGCCGATCCCCTGGTGCCCCATTAGATAATTCCTGCATCTCGGCACCGGGCAGCTTTCCGCTTGGGCCACCCGGCCCCACTGGCGGCTTGGGCGTCGGCGCAGGCGGGGGGGTGGTGGCGGGTACCTTTGACGTTCCGCCCAACCAGTTTGGCGCGATTCGCTTCCGGGTTCGACTGCCGTAAGCGAAAGGATAGCTGCGGTTAGTCGTTGGTTGATTGCCCACCGCAGCTGTGTCGAGGTTGAATATCTGTTGAGTTGTACAGGAAGTCCCATCACTGAGGATTGATCAGCCGTCAGGCCATTTCGTAAATCTGCTGAAATAAGCCGGGTGTGTTGTCAGTTTTCATGGTGAGCTCATGTTTTCATTTTGAGTTTCCCTTGCTCAGGAAAGAAGCTGTGTTTTCTGTCCATCTTCCTTTCTCACTCGTTAACCGGTGGTTTGCCCCTAGGCGTCTGGCTGGCACGTTGAGTTTAGCTACCCTCGCCACCCTCGCCACGACTACCAGTGCGATCGCCCAGACCCGATTACCAGCCATTCCCGACCTCGACTTTCAAACCAGTGCTCCCTTGAGAGACATTGATATTGGCGACTGGTACACGAACACGACAACGGCGAGTACCGATCCGCTGCACCGCTTTCTGATCGATATCACCCAAGCTGATATTGATGCCGCTGGAGGCAGTGTGGCCATCACCATTGAAGATGGTGAGAGCAATGGTGTGCCTGACGAGGTGGATGGCCCTGAGGACCCCACTCGATTCCGCTTGCTTGACCCGGCGGGCAATATTATTCAAACAGCTGACTTCCCTACCGGCTCGCCCGATGGCAGTAACTTCACCTTTGCCGGTATTACTCAACCCGGCACCTATACGGTGACGAGTGAAACGGGAGGCATCCCAATCCTGGGTGATAACACGCCTGGCCTTAACAACGATGACAACTCTTTCGATATCGTTGTCCCCGTTGACGATCTGCTGATTGGCCAGCTTCGAGGCAGCTTTCAGTTCAACGGGGCAGCAGCAGAGACGAGGATTCGTTTGTTCTTTTTAATCGGCCCGGATACGGATGAGCTGCAGCTCCGCAACTTTGACCTAGACAATCAGTTTGATACAAACGTGACCGTCTCCTATACTTCGCCCACGGGTGCGGTCACTGGCGGCAGTACCAGTGGTAACGCAGTTTGGAATGGTGGCGGCAACCTTAACGTGGGGGCCGATGTGATCGACATCAGTGCCGACCCCCTTGCCAATGCGGGGCGATGGGATTTTGTAGTTGACAACTATAACAACGATAACCAAACGATTCTGGAAGCGAATAGTAATTTGCGGGAGTTACCGGTACTTGATGGGCCGCCGATTCGAGCAGGCAACTTTACTATCGTCGAAGACACCACGTTGACTACCACCATTGGCAACGAAGTGTGTCATCCGTTTACGGTGACCAACAACTTTTTTACCAACGACATTGTGAATTTGGTTGCTACCGGCACCGACCCCAACGTCGTCGCCCAGCTTCGAGATGTTAACGGCAACCCCCTAACCGATAGCGATGGCGACGGCGCAATCGATACGGGCATTTTGGTGCCAGGCCAAGCGGCTACCTTCTTTTTGTGTGTCACGCCCCAGCCGGGGGCACCAGCGATCGATGTCACCACGGTTACCGGCACCTCCTTTATCGATGCTCGGGTGCGACAGCAGGCCGTCGATGAGGGGGTGCCGGGTGCAGTGGCGACTCCCGCTCCCCAGTCCGTGGTAAAACGGACGCTAATTCCAGCTCCGAGTATTGGCCTGGCCAAAACCAACTCGGCGCTGCGGCCCGTTGCTGGTTCCCCCGGCCTGTTTGATGTCGATCTCACCTTTGTTGTGAGAAACACTGGCAACACGCCCCTAGCCAACGTGCAAATTGCTGAAGATCTGCAAGAGGTTTTTGTTGATAATCCCACCGTTAACGGTGCGCCCAGCGATGGGGCCGATAGCATCGTCAGCGTCACCCTGACCAACCCCATCACCTTTACCGGCTCCGGCACGGCCCCCACCTTCAACGGGGCCTATAACGGCAATGCGGATGTTGGCCTGTTTAGCACCGGCAGCAACTTTAATCCCGGTGACACCGCCACCATCACGATTACGACCCGCTTAGATCTGTCCTCTGATAACAGCGTCGATATTGACAACAGTGCTACCGCTACCGGGACGCCCCCGGGCGGCGGCCCGGTGACGGATGTGTCTCAAGCGGGTAGCGAGGTTGACCCCGATGGAGATGGTGATCCCACGAACAACAATGTGCCGAACCGCATTCGTATTCCCAGCATTGGCGTCTCTAAGTCCGTCAGTCCGGCTACGTTGGTGGGGGGAACGACCTATGAGTTTGCTTACACCATCACCGTCGTCAACACCGGCACCATCGCGTTGGACAATGTGCAGCTCACGGAAGATTTGCAGGCGGTTTTGATTACGAACGCCTTCAACCGCGCGGATAGTTTTACCGTCCAGAATGTGGCGGTCAGCTTTCCGGCGGGGGCACCCGCCATCGCGCCGGTCGCCAATCCTGCTTATAACGGGGTATCGGTCACAACGCTGTTTGATGCCACCAGTGCGAATCAATTGGCCCCAGGAGAATCGGCGACGGTCGTCGTGACGGTGCAGGCTGACTTGGGTGCAACGGGCGCGGGACCGTCAGTTGACGGTCTCAACGATGGCATCTTGGAGGCGCAAAACGTGGCGGAGGCCAGCGGCACGCCCCTCGGCGGCGGCGATCCAGTGACGGATGTCTCTCAAGATGGCAACGATGTTGACCCTGACAACGACGGCAACCCGAACAACAACAACACGCCGACGACGTTGTTTGTCAACACCGGCCCCAATCTCGTCGTGGTCAAACGGATCAGCAATGTTTTCCGACAGGGCGCACCAGTGGCGGTCACTGGGCTCACTCAATTTAACGACCAAGCTGGGTTTATCGATGACAATGCGCTGAATTCGGCCCTGGGGGGCGGCAACTCTCTGCCGGGTATTGTGGCCTTGCCGACCGGGTTTGCCCTTGAGCCCGATGACGAAGTGGAATACACCATTTACTTCTGGAACAACGGTGGCAGCACCGTGAATCAGGTGCAGGTGTGTGATGAGCTGCAGCCCCCCAGCGTGCTCAATACCGCAGCGGGGCTGCAGCTCTCGTCAGTTAGACCGCTATCGCCGCCGCTATTCTTCGGCGGCGGGTCGCGGGTGCAGGGGCGATCGCCCGGCGCGCCGTTAGAGAGTTCTTGTCTCTCGGCACCGGGGAGCTTTCCGCTGGGGCCACCCGGCCCCACTGGTGGTTTAGGCGTTGGTGCTGGCGGTGGCGTGGTGGCGGGTGCCTTTGACGTACCGGCCAATCAGTTTGGGGCGATTCGGTTCCGCGTGCGTCTGCCTTAAATTGAGGAGCAAAGTAGAATACCCGTCGCGCAGGGCAAGACCCGACAGAATACGGCGATCGAAATGCGAAATTGGGAGGCTCGTCGCATGGCGACTTCAGCAATCTCGAATGTCTGACCTAATTGAACGCCAGTTCGGGTTAAGCCAACCTTCGTTTCTTTCCCCTCTGGGGAGGGGCGAATGGGGCGAGTTGAACCACTCTCAGCAGGAGGACTGAGGTTTGCCATACAGCTCTGCTCAGATCAACACCAGTCAGCTCATTTAGCCATCAAGGCAAATTAAGCTGACTGGTGTAGCCATTTCGATTTTCGAGGAAAGGGTATTGCCCAAGGGCTCGCCTGAGACCCGGCAACCGCTCTTGCCCGACCTCCTAATCTCGCGATCGCCTCCAGCGTTCGTGCTCGTTGCTAGGCCTCTTCGTCAGCCGCACTGTCAGCCCCATTCGAAGACCCATCGTAAAGGGCATCCAGCTGCTCACGGGCATCTTCGAGCGAGATGGACTTCATTACTAACAGCGGTTCATCCAAAACCTGCCCTTTGTCATTCAGCATTTCGGGGTGAGGTGTCGAACGATTCGATGATTTGTTGGCGGATTGACGCGGGTCGCGGCGGGCATCAGTGCCGAACATCATGATATTGCGAATCAGATTACTGATCGCCAATGCCGACAAAACTGCGAAGGCAACGAGATAAAGAGCGTGCAGCATAGTTTTGTAAAGGTTGCTCCCTAAGGGCTTTGCAATGGAAAGGTTGGATGACCAAACGAATAGAGCAGATTGATCGCAACGCATCTCTAGCTTCAGTTTATCGAAAGCCGCCGCTCAATTTTAGGTCATCGGCAAAAACGTTGATTTTGAGACAACTTTGCCACTGTTCGAGCACTGGGGATGGCTCCAAAGTTGAGGGCCAGAACTGAAACCAGAGACTGCTCGGTTCGCACTTTAATCGGCTTGACGATGCTGGCGAACGTATCGGGAGGTCTGCCAACAGCGGCTGACCAGTCGGTGCCACTGACCGACGATCGCGATATCGACGCCCGCTTGACCATCCGTCGCCAGCAAGAGGGCTTTGGCCGTCGCCACCTCTTGTTGCGCCGTCATCAGTTGCGTCGTGAGCGCTGCTCGCTCATCGGGCTCAAGGCACTGGGCGGGCACAGAAGCCAGGAGCACTAGGGTTTCACCAAACCAGTACTCAAAGTCTTCGAGCAGAGGCTCCAGCACAGTCTGTACTAAGGGCTGCTCGGGCGGGTGCGAAGAGTCGGGAGAGAACATAACTTAAGAAAATTGTCTCAACGTGCTGCTTCTGTAGCTTAACAATTTTTTACACAATGAGGCTGGCTTGCTCTTGGCGAGATTTCCACCCGGCAGTCCAGACGGTCGGATTTTTGAGGCCCTTGGCATTGACCCAAAAGCGAACTTCGGGGTCGCAGGCGGCCACCATTTCAGCGAAGACTAAACCGTCTTGATTTTTGCGGTTGACGACGTGAAAGTGCCGCCAGCCAAAGGTTTTTTGCTGCGCTGTCCATTTTGACCCGATTAAGTGGGGAAACTTTTGTTTTTTGGCCATGGGCGCGATCGCTCTCGTTCTCTCATCCTTAACAGTGGCGGCATTGGTAACCCAGAGAGGTCAGATGCTGATTGCACAACCGGCTCAGCATTTCCGCTTGGCGGCCCGACCGATCGACAGGGGACGGTCACTTGCTTTCTCTTTTGTCACCATAAAACAATCCTGCCTGCTGCCTCCTCAGGATTTACGCAGTTGCGTCCGGTTTGAGCTCCTCACCTCTAAAGTTCTACAAAAACGGGATGCAGCTGCTCTCAGAATTCGAGGATGCCAGGGGGTGTCTGTGAACGCTACTAATTTTCAGGATTCGTTGATCAGGGCTGTGCTCCGGCCAGCACTCGTACTGCCGGGGCGTCGGGCTGTGTGCCAACTAGCTCCTTCCGGGTGATCGGTTCCAGAAATCTGCTGAGACTAAGGCGAGAGCCGCCGCTTGAGGGTGCGAATATTGCTGGCCCGACTGACAAAAATCGTGGCGTCTGGTCGCGGCTGCACGTAGATATCCCCGGCAAAAAAACGACTGGCGTTGGCTTTTTGATAGCGTGAGACGCTGCCCTCAGTCGCTTGCAGTGAGTACCCCATTTCACCGAGCACCCGAGTCACCTCTTGGCGAAACTTTTTGGGGCTCGTCACCGGCATGGTCAGCGTACTGGAGCGGTTAAAAATGACGCCTAAGGCACTGCCGATGGCACCGCCTGCCATCGCAAATTCCACTGGCAAAGGCGTCATGATGCCAACGCCCAGGGTTCTTGCCGTGAACAAAGCGGTGATGAAAGCCGCCGTTGAGAAGTAATAGAGGAATGTAAAAGATGCCCCCGGCCCAATCGGCAGTTCCTCATCCAAGGACGAATCAGCGGTAACGGGCGAATCAGGCGTTTCGGTCATGGGTTTGGGAGAAAGACAAGGTTGCGGTCAGCGGGCGAGGGAAGGATTTGAACTTACTGTACGTCAGCGTTGGCCAGGGTCGCGATCGCCCTCGGGTCAGACGTCACCAGAATTAACGGCAGCGCCTTGGGCAATCGGCCCAATTTTAACGAGAGCTGCTAATGTAGAACCCTCCGATCGCACACATCGCTATACGTATACTGTAAAACGCGCCAGCCCAGTTAGGACTCTCCTTGGCCCATGATTGAAGTTGACGACCTCCATAAAGTTTACGGTTCTACGGTGGCCCTGAAGGCCGTCTCCTTTCGCGTGGAGCCGGGTGAAATTTTGGGCTTTTTGGGACCCAATGGCGCGGGCAAAACGACCACCATGCGCATTTTGACCGGCTATCTGCCGGCTACCAGCGGCACGGCGCGCGTGGCCGAGTTTGATGTGCACACTGATTCGCTGGCAGTGCGCCAGCGGATTGGCTACCTGCCCGAACGCCCGCCGCTGTATCCCGATATGACGGTGACGGCCTTTCTGCACTTTGTGGCGCGCATCAAAGGGGTTGCGGCGGGCGATCGCCCTGGACGGGTTAGCCACGCGATTCGCCGCTGCGGCTTAGAAGAAAAGCAGTCCGTGTTAATCCGCCAGCTCTCGAAGGGCTATCGGCAGCGGGTGGGCATCGCCCAGGCGATCGTCCACGATCCGCCAGTTATCGTGCTAGATGAGCCGACCTCCGGGCTTGATCCGCGTCAAAATCGCGAGGTGCGAGAGCTCGTTCGCAGTTTGGCGGGTGATCACACCATCATCCTGTCGACCCACATCCTGCCGGAGGTTGATGCCACCTGCAATCGGGTCGCCATCATTAATCGCGGCCAGCTGGTCGCCGCTGGCCAGCTGGGGGCCCTGATGGAGCAGCTCACGGGAGCCGTGAGCTATGACCTTGAGGTGCGCGGGGCCCCCGCCGCCGTGCAGCAAACGCTGGCTGCGGTGCCGGGAGTGGCCTCGGTAGCCCTCTCCACCTCGTCAACTCAGATGGATTCGCGCTATCGGTTTACGCTCAAGGCTGCGGCGCGTGATCCGGGTGAGGCGATCGCGGCAACGCTGGTGCGGGCTGGCTTTGGCCTATGCGAGCTGCGCCGTCACCAGGCCAGCTTAGAAGACGTGTTTCTCAACCTGACGACCGAAGAAGCGGCCGAATCATCGGCGGCGCCGACCCCTCAGACGGATGCCTCAACTTCCCCCGAGACCCCGTAATCCTCAGCAGTCATTCTCAGGAGTGTCATGGCAGTAAAGCAGATTATCAGCAGTTTGTTAGCGGTCTATCGGCGGGAGCTACAGAGCTACTTTGCGGCACCGCTGGCCTATGTGATTGCCACCATTTTTTGGCTGCTGGGGGGCTTCTTTTTGGTCCTCGTGCTGTTGAGCCCCGAGGGCCTGTTGGCCCTGACCGCCCAGCGCGATCAGGCTCTGCAGAGTGGGGCTACCCTGGCCCCGCTGGATGTTGCCTACGAGTTTCTGCGGGGATATCTGGGCGTTTTGGGCTCGCTGTCACTGTTTGTGTTGCCGATTCTCTCGATGGGGCTCTATGCCGAAGAGCGCAAGCAAGGAACGTTGGAACTCTTAGCGACGTCACCGGTGATGAACTGGGTCGTGGCGCTGGGTAAGCTGCTGGCGGTGGTCACGTTTTATATCGGTATGGTGTTGCCGCTCATGCTTTGCGTGGCGATCGCCCTGGGTACCGCCGAGCCTGCTGTGGCTCCGACCCTGCTAGTCGTCGGCAACCTGGGGCTGATCTTACTGGCCACTAGCGTCTTGTCGTTGGGCATGTTTGTCTCTTCCCTCACGAGTAGCACCGTTATTGCGGCGATTTTGACCTTTGCGCTAGTGATCTTTTTGTGGATTGTAGATGCCGTGGCTCGCGCGATTCCCGGCGGCTTAGGGGCAGCGCTCAACCATTTATCGATGCTGCAGCATTTCAATGATTTCACCCAGGGCATTCTCGACACCAGCAGCGTCGTGCTGTTTTTGTCCTATAGTCTGTTAGGACTTTTTCTGACGGCTCAGTCCATCGAAGCCTTGCGGTTTCAGCGCAATTAAGGCTGGCTAAGCCTCCTTTTATACCGTTGGTCATCACGACGTCATTACATTTATGAAACGAATTGCAGTTTCAGAAAAGTGGCTCAAGTTTCTCACCTGGCCAGGGCTCGCCAGCGCGACGGCAGGGTTCGTTGCGGGCAACCTCTCGGGCTGGCAGCTGTTGCCGACGATTTTGCTTGTGGCGGGGGTGGCCCTGTTGCTGCTGGGGTTGAGCTTTAGCGGCAAATCAGCGGGGGCGTTTTGGCAGCAGCGCTCGACCCAGGCCGGGACCAATGCCGCGATCGCCACCCTCGCAGTCCTAGTGATTCTCGGGTTGGTGAACTTTGTCGCCGTGCAAAATGCCGCCCGGTTTGACCTCACCGAAACCCAGCTGTTTACGCTGGCTCCCGCCTCAAAGACGGTTGTGCAAGCGCTCGAAGTGCCGGTGCAGGTCGTGGTCTTTGACGCGGTGCAAAATCCTCAGGACGTCCAGCTCCTGGAAAGCTATCGTCAGGTTAGCGACAACTTTACTTTTGAATATGTCGATCCGGTGGCAAATCCCACCCGATCGCAGGCGTTTGGGGCAACCCAAGCGGGCATGGTGTTTGTGGTGGTGGGTGAAGAGCGCCGCTTTTTGCAAACCATCGGCAATACTGCCAACGCGGCCAATCCGGGTGCTGCCGCCACCCTGTCAGAACGGCAGCTCACCAATGCTCTAGACCAAATTGTCAGCGATCGCACCCTGGCGGTGTACTTTGTGCAGGGTCATGACGAACCGCTGATTGAAGGGCCAGAGGCGCAGCTGGGGCAAGCGGTAGCGGCCCTGACCGGCAAAGACTACCAGGTGCAAACCCTGAATTTGGCCGCTGCGCGCACGGTGCCCGAAGATGCCGATGTCGTCATCGTGGCTGGCCCCGCCCAAGATTTTTTCGCTGCCGAGGTGGCGGCGCTGGAAGCTTATCTGTCAGCCGGGGGCGGGCTGCTGTTGATGCTTGATCCGCGATCGGACGGCGGCCTCAATGCCCTGCTCGATGATTGGGGTGTTGTTTTAGATGATCGACTGGTGCTCGACACCTCGGGGGCCGGTCAGTTTGTCGGGCTCGGCCCGGCGGCTCCCATCGTGAGCAACTATGGCGATCACCCCATTACCCAAGACTTTGGCGATGGTCGTTCCTTTTTTCCGCTAGCGCGCCCGATCGAAAGCCGAGAGCTGCCTGACACTACCGCCACGCCGCTCTTGCTAACCGATCCGCAAAGCCGCGCCGAAGCAATTTCGGATACGGGCGATCTCAATTTTGACCCCAATGCCCCGGCTGATGGGCCGTATGTGTTGGGTGTGGCTCTCAGTCGTCCTGCCGATCCCACTGCCATGACGCCTGCACCAGTGACGGCCGAGGCTGATGAGGGCGAGGACGCTGAGTCTAATGAGGGCGACGCGGACGCAGCGGCACCGGGGGCCGAGGCAAGTGAAACGGAATCCGCCGTTGATGACGCTGCCGCAGTTGAGGCCGCTGAGCCTGAGGCCGCCCCGACTGCTGACCCAGAAGCCGATAGCGCCGTGACCGAGGAAAGCGTCACAGATGAAGCCGGTGACGCCGAGCCCGAGCCCGAGGCGGAAGCTCTGACCCCCGAAGAAGCAGCGGCAGCAGAAACCGATTCCGCTGCGCCGCCGCCGGCAGCTGCCCCCGATGACACGGCCTCTCTAGATGCTCCCGATGGCGCAGACCCGTTGGCAGAAGAAGACGCGGCAGACCCGACGGCGACTGCACCATTAGCTGAGGAGTCTCGTCTGGTCGTGATTGGCAACACCAGCTTCGCGATCGATGGTTCCTTTGACCAACAGCTCAACGGCGACGTGTTTCTCAATGCGGTGAACTGGTTAGGGCAAGAGAGCGATGCCACCCTTTCGATTCGGCCTAAAACCGTCACCGATCGCCGCCTGTCAATGACGGGGCAGCAGGCTTGGGGGTTGAGCATTTTTTCGCTGTTGGTGCTGCCGGCAACGGGGCTAGCATTGGCAATTTTGATGGCCTGGCGGCGACGGTAAACCGATGAAACTACAGCGCAGCACGATAATTTTGGTGGCGACTGCCCTAGTGATGGGGGGCGTGGTGCTGTTTACGCAAGCCCGCCAGAGCAACCCCACTCGGTCAACCACTGGGCAGTCTAATGCCGCCGCGACCCCAGTATTTGAGTTTGAAGAAGCCGACGTAGTGGGGTTGAGCATCGAAACCCAGGATCAAATCGTCGTCTTTGAGCGGGGCGAAGGAGGCTTTTGGCAGATGACGCAACCTCAGCAACAGCCCGCCGAGGAAGCCGCGATCGCCTTTTTGCTCAGTCGTTTAACAACCGATGGTTTGGTACAGACTACGACAATTGATGCCAGTGACCCGGCCGAGTTTGGCTTTGACGCGCCCTTTGCCACGGTGGCTCTCACCCTGGCGGACGAAACGACTCACCAGCTGGTGCTAGGCGCGGCTGATTTTAGTGGTCGTAACTATTACGCGCTGATCGACCCTGAAACTCTACCGCTGTCTGAAACCACCGGCGACATCGACGCCGCCATCGTCACAGAAAATATTCGCAACGGCGTCGATCGCCCTTTAGAAGAGTGGCAGGCCGTGATCGACGCAGCGCCCGCCGCTGAGGAGGAGACCGATCCTGCAGACGCGACTAATCCTGAGGGGGCCGCTCCTGACAGCGAAGCCGCCCCCACGGATGATGGTGGGGCAGGTGAGGAACCAGATGACGCCATTGAGTCGGACGATGTCTCGCCCCCTGACGAGTCGGACGACTCTTAAACCCAGCTGCAGAGGAGCCCAAAAAGCTGCTTGCAGGTACTCTGGTTAATGGCTGTTCAGGGGCTCAACCGGCCCAACTGGTCCAATTGCTATGACGACGTCACCAACGCTTTATCCTGCTGCTACGCTGCTGATTTCTTGCCCCGACCAGCAGGGATTAGTGGCTAAAATCGCCAACTTTATCTACTCTAATGGCGGCAACATCATCCATGCCGATCAGCATCGTGATGGGGCCAGCGGCCTATTTCTGTCGCGCATTGAATGGAGTCTGGCGGGTTTCAATCTGCCCCGTGACTTAATTGGGCCAGCCTTTAACGCGATCGCGCAGCCCTTGCAGGCTGACTGGCGGCTCTGCTTTTCTGACGCGATGCCGCGCCTGGCCATCTGGGTCAGTCGCCAAAATCACTGCCTGCTAGATCTGCTGTGGCGGCATCAGGCCCAGGAGTTTGCCGCCGAAATTCCGCTCATCATCAGCAATCACGAGACCCTGAAGCCCATCGCCGACCAGTTCAACATTGCCTTTCACCACGTGCCGATCAGCAAGGCCACTCGAGCTGAGCAAGAAGCGCAGCAGCTTGCCCTCCTCAAGCAATACGACATTGATTTAGTCGTCCTGGCTAAATACATGCAAATTTTAAGCGGCGACTTTTTGCAGCAATTTGCCAATGTCGTCAATATTCACCACTCATTTCTGCCTGCATTTATGGGGGCGCAACCCTATCATCGCGCCCACGAGCGAGGTGTCAAAATTATTGGTGCCACGGCTCACTATGTCACCGAAGCACTCGATGCTGGCCCGATCATTGAGCAGGATGTGGTGCGAATCACCCACCGCGATGATGTCAAAGACCTGATTCGCAAAGGCAAAGATTTAGAAAGAATTGTGCTGTCACGCGGCGTGCGGCTGCATTTGCAAAACCGAGTGCTAGTCTATGGCAACCGTACCGTCGTGTTTTCTTGACCGCAGGCTCCGGCGATCGCCCTAGGAGCCTGTCGCTGATTCCAAATTTGACGCCCTCTAACACCTTTATGATCGTCGAGTCCGGCTCAGCAGCGGGAACGCCCTCTCGATGCGTCTCCCAGCCAATTAGGGGCTGCTCTGAGGCTCAACCGCAGAGCAGCCGCGCGCTTGAGCTAATCTTCTTCCCAACAGTCGACTGCGAGCAGGTCGCTGATCGGATCTTTGGTGGAAAACTCAAAATCTTCCAGCTCTTTGCGCCAGTGAGACCACTCATCGCCAAACAAAAACGCAATCTTCCAAATACTATCGCTCGGCTTGACGACATTGCGCTTGACGAGTGATTGTACCTGCCGTTGAAACTTCGCCATCGGGTGAGCAACCTGTTGGCTCATAGTCGTTTCGCTCATATTCAAGTTTTTAAAAAACCTTTAGAAATTACAAAAACAGCGAAGCGCTGATCAAACGAAGTGACCAAAGAGAACTTTTTTCGCCACTCAAGGCCCAATAAGGTCATCAGCACCTGCATAGCTGTGCTCAAAACCCTGGGTCATACCCCAATCGCGACGATGGCAAAAATTCTCTAAACAGCTTCTGAAACTATTGAAATGCTGTTTATTTCGCTTCCAGTTGCACAACATAACACAAGAAACAGCATTCAACGACAAAAAGTTAGTCGGTTAGCCGTATTTTGTTGTTCGAGCTGTCCATCTATATAACAAGATATCGGCTGGTCAGCGATTGTCATCTATCAGTCGATAGAGTTTGACAGGGTAAGCCTGCCTTTGGTCACTGAGTTGATGTGACCGCATCGCCCACCAACCGCCGGGTTAGGCGCAATCTCTCAGCCCGGTGGTGTCGGCTGGCGAATGGCCAGAGACGATGAGTCGCTGGGCCGAATTAAGTGTTAACCCAGTCGCTGATTGAGTGGAGTCGAAATCAGCGAGATTGCCGGCCAGTTAGGAAGTTGAGGGTTGAGCGGAGTCGCAACCCGTCGGCAAGAGATGGTGCCTGCCCACTTAGCAGTGCTCAGCGAGGCGTGACTCATGTCTCGCCGAGCGGGCGGTTTCTGCCCCCCTAGACAGAGGTGTCAGGGGTTATGGGGAGAGCTATCTTAGTAATAGACGCTATTGAATTGCCTGTGCCTGACCCTACCGCTTCACCCAATGCTGCTTTAGAGCCTCTGCCCACCTCAAAACATGGAGCCGCCAAAGCGATTCCCTCCTTGATGGGCAAACCAGCGATCGCGGGAACGTATCAGCCAGACCATGCCAGCGTCGTCTCAGCATTAGAAAAGCTGCTGCTAGAGCGGTCGGGCGATCGCCACCTGGTCTTGATTCAAGACTTTCCTGACCCGGATGCCCTGTCGTCGGCTTGGGCCTATCAGCTGATTTGCAAAAACTATAATATTGACTGCGACATTTATTATGGCGGCACCCTCAGCCATCAGGAGAATATCACCCTGGTGCGCCTGTCCGGACTGCCGGTACGACGGTGGAATCCGCAAACCAAAACCGGGCCAGACCTCAGCAAATATCAGGCCTACGTCCTGCTTGACACCCAGGGTACGACTTGCCAGCTGATTCGCACGGTGGAAGCCTCTCAGCTCCCGCTGTTTTTGGTGGTCGATCACCACGCCCCGCAAAAAGAAATCGAGGCCAATCTGGTGGATCTGCGCCCCCAGATTCGCGCGACGGCCACGATTATGACCCAGTATTTGCAGAGCGAGCAGCTGCTGGTGCTGGATAAAAGCAACAGCACCCACGTCAAATGTGCCACGGCGCTGATGCATGGTATCCGCTCTGACACCAGCAACTTGATGCACGCGGGCGAGGCCGACTTTGGTGCGGCGACTTACCTGAGTAACTATTACGACCCGCAGCTGCTGGCTGCAATTTTGCGGGCCTCGCGGTCGAAACGAGTGATGGATGTGATCGAGCGATCGCTGCGCAACCGCAAAGTTCAAAACAACGTGTCGATTGCGGGGGTCGGCTATCTGCGCTATGACGACCGCGACGCCATTCCCCAGGCGGCTGACTTCTTAGTTACCGAAGAAAACGTGCACACCGCCGTGGTTTACGGCATTGTTCACGATGAAGACGAAGAGTTAGAGGTGGTGATCGGCTCGCTGCGCACCAGCAAAATCACTCTCGACCCCGACGAATTTATTAAAGAAGCCTTTGGTCAAGATCCAGAAGGGCGCTTCTTTGGCGGTGGTCGCACCACCGCCGGCGGGTTTGAGATTCCCATCGGTTTTCTCTCTGGCTTTTATGAAAATGGCGACTACAACCGCTTAAAGTGGGAAGTCTTTGACACCCAGGTCAAACAGAAGCTGTGGCGACTGGTGAACCCCGAAGATGGCCTTATCTCCACCGACTAAATTGCCACTGACTGAGCTGTACCTGATCCGTCATGGCATTGCCGCCGAGCGCGGCACCTATCGCGTGGATGACGACCGCCCCCTGACCGACGCCGGGAGAGCACGCACCCGAGCCGTGGCGCTGCGGCTGCTTGCTTTGGGCTGTCAGACCGATAAGATTTTCACTAGCTCTTTGGTGCGAGCCCAGCAAACGGCTGAGATCCTTTTAGACGTGGGGCTGGCTCCTACCGTTGAACTCAGCGCTGCCCTTGCCCCCGGTGGCAAGCTGGCAGACTGGCTGCCAGTGCTCGCCCAGTGGCAGGCGCAGTCTTCAGGACGGCTGGCCCTAGTGGGGCATGAACCCGACTTGAGCAATTGGGCACAGCAGTTGGTCACGGGGCAAGTGAGCGATCGCTGGCGGCTCAAAAAAGCGGGCGTGATTGGCCTGCACGTGCCCGCTGCAGAGACGGCGATCGGCAACAGCGAGCTGTTTTGGCTCACGCCCCCGCGTCTGTTGCTGTGAGGATGAGTAGATGCAACCGCTGCCTAAGTGGTAGGCTGCAAGCCAACGATTGCTGCTGTGAGGCGGAATGCGGTGAGCCCATGCTTCCAGGCGGCTAGACCACAGGCTCCTTCCTGTAGCGGCGTCCTGCGGTACAGAACGATCAAGCCAAAGTCTGGTATTGAAAAGTCTTAAGCCAATCCCACCGGCACGCCCCGGCAGCGACACGCAGTATTCTAAGGGGCATACCAGTCAAACAGAGTCCGGCTGGGGGCTCTGACTAGGTGCTTTGCCATAGAAACAGATCGCGGGGCAGGCAAATAGCGGCGCACATCAACTATAGGGGAGCGATCCAAAGATGACAGTTTGTGACTACAAGCCCGGTCTGGAGGGAATTCCGGCAACCCAATCGGCGATTAGCCACGTCGATGGCAAACAGGGGGTCTTAGAGTATCGCGGCATTCGGGTCGAAGAGTTGGCCCACCAGAGCACATTCTTAGAATCGGCTTATCTGCTGATTTGGGGCGGGCTACCGACGAAACAAGCCCTGGAAGATTTTGAACACGAGATTCGCAACCATCGACGGTTGAAATATCGCATCCGTGACATGATGAAGTGCTTCCCGGAGGGCGGCCATCCGATGGATGCCCTGCAGGCCTGTGCCGCAGCTCTGGGGCTATTCTACTCAAAACGAGCCTTAAACGACCCCCTCTACATTCAAAAGGCTGTGGTGCGGCTGCTGGCCAAAATTCCCACCATGGTTGCGGCCTTTCAACTGATGCGGCAGGGCAACGACCCTGTACGCCCGCGTGATGACTTGGACTATGCCGCCAATTTTTTGTACATGCTCAATGAGCAAGAGCCCGACCCGTTGGCCGCCCGCATTTTTGACATCTGTTTGACCCTGCATGCCGAACACACCATCAATGCTTCGACCTTCTCAGCGATGGTGACGGCGTCGACGCTGACTGACCCCTATGCGGTCATCGCCTCGGCCGTGGGCACGCTGGCGGGGCCGCTGCATGGTGGCGCCAACGAAGAGGTGATTGCCATGCTGGAGGCGATTGGCAGCGTCGACAACGTGCGCCCCTTTGTGGACGATTGTGTCAAACACAAGAAAAAGATCATGGGCTTTGGTCACCGCGTCTATAAGGTGAAAGACCCGCGCGCGAAGATTCTGCAAAAGTTAGCCGAACAGCTGTTTGAAAAATTTGGTGGTGATGAATATTACGACATTGCCTTAGAACTTGAGCAGGTCGTCACAGAGCGTTTAGGCGACAAAGGCGTTTATCCCAACGTCGATTTTTATTCGGGACTGGTGTATCGGCGGTTGGGTATTCCTACCGATCTCTTTACCCCGGTATTTGCGATCGCCCGCGTGGCCGGTTGGCTGGCGCACTGGAAAGAGCAGATCAAAGCAAACCGGATCTTTCGACCCACCCAGATTTATACCGGCTCCCATGGCCAAAAGTATGTGCCCTTGGCTGAGCGCCCTCAAATTTGGGATCGATCGCTGGCCAACGGACATGACCAGTGATGGGTTGTACCCCTCTTGTCACTGTGCGATTTAGCACCGATATTAAGGCAGTGACGATTTTCAGGAACTCTATCCCTCCAATTTATTGGGGGGATTTTTTGTGGGCGATCGTCAAGGGCAGGGGCCGAGCCAATCGCGAAAACGGGTTTTGACCTGGGCCGCGAAAATCAGACGGCAATCATTCCGCCAAAAGGTATAGTTCGACACCTTTGCCGCTGATCGAGATGCATACAGTAAACATGTTCCAAAGTTATTCAGATTTTGGCCAGACTTCAACGGGGCTTTAGTTACCAACCGATCAGGTCCGAGGCGTCGATACGGTACTCGCTGGCTGAGCGAGCTGGCAAAATAGGAGTAAATTGGCTCCCAGTGAGCCCGTGAACAGGGGCTCTAGTCGCTCTATCGGGCTGCTCTGGTAAGTTGGCAACGATCATCTGTGAAGCGTAATGGTATTAGATGCTCGAGATATGATTCAGCCTGCAGCCGCAGCGTCTGAAAAGAATATTCAGGAAGTGCTGGCCCAGGGGGCCGCAGGCGTCTCGTTGCGCTCGGTGACCAAAAAATACGGCAGCTTCACCGCAGTCGAAAACCTCCTGCTAGACATTCCGGCGGGTTCTTATTGTTGTTTGTTAGGGCCGAGCGGCTGTGGCAAAACCACCACGTTGCGGATGATTGCCGGTCACGAGTCGATCACGAGTGGCGACATTTATATCGGCGATCGCCGCGTTAATGCGCTGCCACCGGCCAAACGCAACACGGCGATGATGTTTCAAAACTACGCGCTGTTTCCCCACAAAACGGTGTGGCAAAACGTTGAGTTTGGGTTGCGGATGCGGCGGGTGCCCACCGCCGAACGTCGCGTTCGCGTGGGCGAAATCTTGGAACTGGTGGGCTTAAGCCAAACGAGCGATCGCAAGCCAGATCAGCTCAGCGGCGGGCAGCAGCAGCGCATCGCCTTGGCCCGCGCCTTGGTCACGCGCCCTCAGGTATTGATGTTGGATGAGCCCCTCAGCGCCCTCGATGAAAACCTGCGAGTGCGGATGCGCAGCGAACTCCGCAATATTCAAAAGCAGTTTGGCCTCACCTTTATTCAGGTCACCCACCATGTGGAAGAAGCCTTCTCCCTCTCCGATCAAATTGTCGTGATGGATCACGGACATATTGACCAAGTCGCCACCCCCAGTGACCTATTTGCGAAACCTGCTTCAAAATTTGTGGCGAAATTTATTGGCGACAACAACATTTTTGCAGGCACCGTGCTGAACGCTGTCCCCGATAGCGATGGCCTCGACATGATCGAGTTGGCGGTGGCGGGCCTCGGCTCGATCTTTAGTCGGGGGCAGGCCACCTCGGTGGGGCAAACGGCGGCCTGTTCAGTGCGCCCTGACTTGCTCACCATCGTGTCAACGGCGGCCGACGCGCCTTCGCCCCAGGCGAATCACCTGACGGCCCGAGTCGTTGATGTCGAGCTGACCGGCTACGTCACCCGCGTGGGGCTGCTAACCGAAGCCACTGGCCAAGAGCTGCTGTACAAAGTGCGCACGGCTGACTGGGCGGACGCTGGTATCAGCGAAGGTCAGGCGGTTACCCTGCGCTGGTCGGCGCACGACTGCGTGTTTCTGGCCGATTGATCGGACTGTGATTGATCGGACTGTTGACGAATCGCCTTAATCTGCCCTTAAATCGTCTCAATTCTGCAAGGAGAGCTCTCATGGCTAATGTTTCTCGTCGTTACGTGCTTCGAACTGGACTGGCAGCAGGGGCGGCCGTGGCCGCTGCTCGCTGCGGCGGTGCTCCCGAAGGGACGCCAAACAATCCAGCGACCGGACCCGAGGTCAATACCAACCAGATTAAAGATGTCACCCTGCGCCTGATCGGCACCGGCGTCTCTCAGATCAACGAGATTCGCGATAAGGCCCAAGAAGATCTGGGTTTCAGTCTCGACATGCGTGCCCTGAGCACCGAAGAAAACAACCAAATTGCCATTACTCAGCCCGATCAGTACGACATCTTTGATGGGGAATATTTCAGCCTGCCGCTGGTGGTGCCGTCGGGCAATCTGCGACCGATTGAGATTGCTAAGGTCAGCGACTGGGACAAAATCGTCTCCTTTTTCACCAGTGGCGAGTACGAGGGCATGCCCGTTGAGGCTTCTCAGGGGACGGCACCCTACAAGGTGATGTACCTGACCGGGCCAGATTCTACCGAGTTTTCGGATACCCCCACCGACTTTGCGACGCTGATTCCCTTCCAGTACAACGCCGATACGCTGGGCTATCGCCCCGACCTCATCACCCGCCCAATCGAAACCTGGGGTGAGCTGTTCAACGAAGAGTTTCGGGGCAAGACGTCGATTCTCGACATTCCCCAAATTGGCATCATGGATGCTGCTCTGGTGGCCGAGTCGTTGGGTCTGATGACGTTTGCCGACAAAGGCAACATGACCAAGGCCGAAATCGATCAGATTATCGGCATCCTCAAAGAGCAAAAGGCCGCTGGTCAGTTCCGCGCCTTTTGGAAGACTTTCGACGAGTCGGTCAACCTGATGGCCTCGGGTGAGGTCATCTTGCAGTCCATGTGGTCACCAGCAGTGGCGGCGGTGCAATCGCAGGGCATTGACTGCGTTTACGCGCCGCTCAAAGAGGGCTATCGCGGCTGGGGTGGCGGCGTCGGCCTGTCGAAGAATCTGGAAGGCATTCAGCTAGATGCCGCCTATGAGTATCTGAACTGGATGCTAGAGGGCTGGGTGGGGGCCTTTTTGGGTCGTCAGGGCTATTACAGCGCGGCACCGGAGAATTCGAAGCAGTACATGTCAGCGGCAGAATGGGCCTACTGGTATGAGGGCCAACCGGCCTCTGAGGACATGGTGGATCCGTTCGGTAAGACGCTGGCCAAGTCAGGAAACGTTCGCGATGGCGGGGCCTTTAAGGAGCGCTTTGGCAACATCGTTTGCTGGAACTCCACGATGGAAGAGAACACCTACCTCGTCCAAAAGTGGAATGAGTTCATCGCCTCCTAGAACTGCCGTCGTTCTAGTTGCCTAAAACTCGATGTTTCAGGAATGGCAGGAGTCGTTGGTGGGAACTGTCCCAAAATAGTCCCGCTCTCAGGGGTGGGGCAATGTCAAACCCCACCGGCGATTTCTCCCGATACCAAGTTTAGTGACTTCCCCCGTGGGAGAAATTTGACTATATATGTCTAAAACCTGGACAGTCTTCAAGCCCTATTTGCTGGCCGCTCCCCAAGCGATCGCCCTGGCCGTTTTTTTGGTCTTCCCGATTGTGCTGATTGGGGTCGTCAGCTTCTGGGAGTTCAACGGCTACTCCATGACGCCAGCCTTTACGCTGGACAATTACATCGGCATTTTTACCTCTCAGGTCACCCTCAAGACCTATCTCAATACCTTTAAGTTTGTCGGGCTGGTCTGGCTAGCGACGCTGCTGATTGCCTATCCGGTCGCCTTTTTTCTGTCGTTTCACATTAAAAAGCTGAAGTGGCAGGTGCTGCTGTTTCTGATCTGCACTATTCCGTTTTGGACGTCGAACATTATTCGGATGATCTCTTGGGTGCCGCTGCTTGGTAAAGCGGGGCTGGTTAATCAGCTACTCATGGGGGTTGGCCTGATCAACCAGCCGCTAGAGTTTTTGCTGTATTCAGACTTTGCGGTGGTGTTGGGGATGGTGCACCTCTACATCATTTTTATGATCGCGCCAATTTTCAACAGTCTGATGCGCATCGATCGCACCTTAATTACCGCTGCCGAAGATATGGGCGCTTCCGGATTTGATGTCTTCAAAGAAATCATTCTGCCGTTGTCGGCCCCGGGCATCGCGATCGGCTCCATCTTTGTCGTGACGCTGGTGATGGGCGAGTTTGTGACCGTGCGACTGATGGGCGGTGGCCAAGCGGCCTCCATTGGCAAGCTGATTCAAACGCAAATTGGCAGTTTGCAGTATCCCCTGGCGGCGGCCAACGCCATCATTTTGTTGACGGTGACGCTGGTGGTGGTGTTCTCGATTTTGCGGGTAGTCAACATTCGCAAAGAACTTTGATCTGTTCCCCTGCTGGGCTGGCTCAACGATGATGAAATCGCGATCGCTCTCTTTTTATCTGCTGGCGGCCTTCTTCGCCCTATTTGTGCTGTTTCTCTACGGCCCGATGATCACGATTTTCATCCTGTCGCTGCAGGGGCCAGACGGCACGCTGACGTTTCCCATTCGCAGCTTTGGCTTTTACTGGCTGGGGCAAGTCTTTCAAGAACAGCGCGTCGGCAACTTTGTGGAACCGTTTAAGCGCTCGATCGTGCTGGGGCTGATCGTTACGGGCCTCGTCGCCAGCATGTCGACCCTGGCCGCCATGGCCTTTCGGCAGCGGTTTCGCGGGTCAACGGTGCTGTTTTATCTCTCTATCGCCGCTCTGATTGTGCCGAGTATTCTGATTTCCCTCGGCTTGGGGGTAATGTTTCAGCTATTGGGCTGGTCGACTAGCTGGCTCACTTCAGGGCTGGGGGCGCATCTCACCTGGGCGCTGCCGATCGCCTTTCTGATCATGCTGGGCATTTTTAACCGTTTCAACCCCACCTATGAAGAGGCCGCGAAAGATTTGGGCGCCAACGACCCTAAAACCTTTTGGGAAATTGTGCTGCCGCTCATTTTGCCGAGTCTAATCGGGGTCAGCCTGCTGACGTTTACCCTCTCCTACGACGAGTTCACGCGCACGTCGCTGGTCTCGGGCCAGTACAACACGCTGCCCTTAGAAATTTTTGGCATGACGACCAATGTGACGTCGCCTGCGCTCTATGCCCTCGGCACGCTCACGACCCTGTTTTCCTTCACGATGATCATCTTGGCCTACATCACGGTGAGCCAGCTATCGAAACGTCAGCGGGGCTAACGTCACCATCCGATCAGGGAGAGCAGCAGCATTGGGGAGCCGTGCTTGAGTAGCGTCTTTAAAATAGGAAATTTTTGTAGGGGTTTGGCACTGCCAAATCCCTACTTGGCAAACGTTTTTTCGAGCACGTCGATCGCGGGTTCCACCATGGCCCAGGTGCCATCGGGCTGGCGGCGCA
This sequence comes from uncultured Halomicronema sp., assembly GCA_937899725.1. Taxonomy (GTDB): domain Bacteria; phylum Cyanobacteriota; class Cyanobacteriia; order Phormidesmidales; family Phormidesmidaceae; genus Halomicronema. Next base: position 52,720 of record CALCCA010000040.1, on the reverse strand, counting down.
TGGCGGCAAACTGCAAGACATCCCCCCGGCCAATTACCGTACCGGCTTTGACGTCGCCTAAACGGGGGCGAGTGACGCCGCACAGCCGAAACAAATAGGCAGGAATTTCGGGACTGGTGAAGGCGATGCAGTCATGCTCGGCGGGCTGCACCTGGCCATCAAAGGGGGCTTTGATCTTATGACCATCCAGATCGATGGAGACATCGCCCAGACTGCCCACGACCGAAAAGTCGCCGACTTTGCTGCCGGGCTGAAGCACCCAATTTTGATGGATGGGAATGTTGCGGGGCGGCACTTGAGCTTGGGTCAGGGTGCAAGCAGTCAGCCCCAACAGCAGCAGTGGCCCCGCCAGTTTGAAGGGTTTCAGGTTAAACGGTAGACGCGATCTCATAAGTCACCTGCCATGATCAAAATTTCACTCACCAGTTCAACCGGGTGAACTAGTCGCGCTCGAAGCTAAAGTCAAACCCGGCATATTCTCCGTCTTCGTAGAGGACGATGAACCAGGTTTGAGGATTGAACTCTAGGGGATAGGCCTCGCGATTAGAGACCACCCCTGCTCTGACATTGACCGGGGGCAGGGTGCAGTAAGGCTCATCAATGACGGCCTGAATGTCGGCCTTTGGAGCCCGTTCGGCGATGGCGAGCAGTTTTGACAGCTCCGCCCGCGACAGCACCGATTCAGACTTGATCGTCTCTTGACAGACGACGTTAGCACTGGCCGATTGCTCAGCCTGCGGCAGGCTGGGCTTGGGCACCACCACCAAGGCGGCGAGGGCTAACATGCCCCCGCCCGCTAGCCACGCATTGCGCGATCGCCGCGGCGGCTGAGCGGCGCGCGATCGCCGGGGTGTTGCCGCCCTGGCTGGCTGCGAACGAGCCACCGGGGGGCGGGGCATGACGCTAGTGGGGCGCGAAGGCGGTGCGAAGTCAGTGGGGTAAGCCCCCGATGTTCGCGCGTCTGGGAAATAGCTGGTGTACTGCTCTCGGGTGGGATTACGAGGATGATGTGGGGTCATGATTTGCCCTCCTCAACAACGGTGAAGCTCGTTAAATCGGTCAACGCTGGGTCGCAAACTCAGGGAACGATTTCAGAGCGATGATTGAATCTATGTCAATAGTAGTACAAGTGTATTCAACTAGTAAAGGGGCTCGCCTAAGAGGTCACGATTTTGAAGATTTGCTAAGGTGACAAAACGAGTATTTCTCTATCTCTCCGGTCTGTTCAGCCGCTGTCACCATGAATCGCACGATTGTTTGGTTTCGCCGAGATTTGCGTATTTGTGACCACGAGCCCCTGTTTCGAGCGGCGCGGCGCGGTTTGGTGGTGCCCATCTTTGTCTTTGATCGCTCGCTCCTGCGGCATCCAGAAACGGGGTCAGCGCGGGTGGCCTTTATGTTGGATTGTCTGGCCTCGCTGGATGCCGATTTGCAAAGTCGTGGGGGACGCCTGATTTTGCGAGCGGGCGATCCGGTCACGCTCCTCCCCGATTTGGTTGCCGCTACCGGGGCCGAAGGCATCTACGCTTACACCGATTGCGAGCGCATCTATGGCCGCGTGCGTGACGCTCGCCTCAACGCTGCCTTGGCCGATCGCGGCATGAAGATTCGCTGGTTTGAGCCCCCGGCCAGCCGGCCCGACTTGATGGCTTATCCGCGCTATCGATCACGCTGGTGGCGGGATATGGCCGCCACCCCCGTGCCGACACCGCCGCGCCTTAATGTCCCCCCAGAAATCACCAGCGACCCCCTGCCTGCCCTCACGGATTTAGCCCACGTGCCTGACGACAAGCTGATTCCTGCCGGGGGCACCGCTGCGGCCCGTGAGCTGTTGGCGCAATTTTCTGCCGACAAGAGCGATCGCTACTATTGGCAGCTGTCTTATCCCAGTGCCGAGGCGACGACGGGGCTGAGTCCGCACATTAAGTTTGGGGCGATCTCCGTGCGGGAATGTGTGCAGACCCTGCAGCAAGCGCCCGATCACGGCGACTTTCGCGTCAAGCGCAGTCAGCAGCAGCTGTTAGCCCGCCTGCGCTGGGGCAGCGGCTTTGCCCAACGCTTTCGCTATCTGCCGCAGTTAGAGCTGCGATCGCTCTACACCGTCTTTGATGAGGACGGTTGGGAGTTCGACGAAGATCGCTATCGCGCCTGGCAGGTGGGGCAGACAGGCTTTCCCATCGTGGATGCGGCGGCCCGCTGCCTGCAGGCGACCGGCGGTTGGCAAGCGCTCAATTTTCGCTCGCGGGCAATTTATGCCAGCTTTTTAGGCAATCTGCTGGGGATGGACTGGCGACTCGGGGCGCTGCACTTTATGCGGCACCTGATCGATGGCGACTGCCCCATCGACCATTACCAGTGGGCCATGCAGTCGGGCGTCACCCACTGCCTCGATAAGTCGTGGACGCGTATCTACAATCCCGGTCAGGTGGCGGTCGATCGCTGCGACCCCGAAGGCCACTTTATCAAACGCTGGGTGCCGGAACTGGCGCACCTCTCGCCCCAACAGTTGGGCACGCCGCCGCCAGTGGCTGGCTACCCTGCCCCGATTTTGGACTATGCCGCCGCCCGGCAAAAGCGGGTCGCGCAGCTCGAAACCCAGCGCAGTCGCTTCCTCAGTCAAACCAATGTGGTGCCCTATCTGGCCGCCCTGCCGGATGATGTCACCCCCTTTGGCAGCGATCGCTATGCCAGCGACGTCACCTGGGCCAACGCCCCCACTGAAACCCTGTTTCCGCCGCCCCTCGATTTGGCCGCGTTGGATACCACCCAGGCGAGGGCACTCCGCACCTGGTTTGTCGCCCACACCAACATTACGCCGCCCAAAGCGCGCAAACGCCAGCCCCAGTCGCCATCGCCGGTTGATCAGCTGGTCCTTAACCTGTAGAACAGCCCCCTGCCCTTAGGGCGCGTCATCAATTAAACCCAGAATGCTTTCGGTATAGGCATTACCGCGCCCGCTCTGTAAAACTGGCTAGGGGCTGAACCGCTTTCAGCATTAGGACTTAATCGCTAATTGATGACAGCCCCTAGTACGGCACTTGATTCAAGATGTTGCCTTGGGGACTATATCGGCAGACCAAATAGTTACCCGGCACCGGATTCCCCGCCTGATCGACAAAACTCGGGAACAGCACGCCGCCATTGCCATCACGATGTACCCCTCGGGCCACCCCGCAGCCGACTTCCGTCGTCTCTCGCCAAACCATTTGGGTGTAATGGCCAATCACGCCAGACGCTCGGGTTCTCGCTTCACTAAAGGAGATACCGGGGATGTAGTTATTGTTTTTTTCCACGGCCCAGTTATCGACTAGCCCCAAAATCGACGTCAGGCTGGCATCAGCGCCCACATCGACGGCCAGATTTTCGCCCACGCCACTACCACTGCTGTGTTCAAACACCAGGGCATCGGCCCAGGCCTGGGCACCCGCCGCTAAAGTTGGCGACCAGGTGAGCGACGGCACCCCCACCTCAGCCCGGTAGCGGTTGTGGGCCTCTAGCAGAGCATTAATCGTCGTTTGATCGATCGCCCCGGCCACCGGCGGCGTCTCTGGCGGTGGCGGCTGGCTCACCTCCGGGGCGATCGCACCCGAGGGTGCCGTGCCGTTTTCGTAGTCCGCACAGTCAGCCAAGCGAGTCACCGCCGCCGCTGTGTAAGCGCGGGTCGCCCCGGCATCGGGAGCAAACGCCGTGCCCGACTCGTTGAGGGGTCGGGCTACCCCGCCACAAAACTGAGCCATCCAAGCCACGGTATCCGCTGCCCAGTGCCCCGTCATATCGGAGAAGGTGAAGTTAGGCTCGGGGAAGGGCTCGCGCGGCTGCTCAAAAAAATCTTGGGCATTGTCGAGCATGGACATCAGCTCGGCGCGGGTGACGGTGGCCGTCGGGTCAAAGCGACCATCGCCTCGGCCCGCCACAATGCGGATTTGCGCCGCATAGGCAATTTTATCCGCGCTCCAACGGCCCGCTGGCACATCGGTGAAGGGATTGGTCGCCTCGCTGGTCGCGGCATCGGTGACGCCGCCGTAGGCCAAAATAATCGACACGGCTTGTTCACGGGTCACGGTATTGTTGGGGCGAAAGGTGCCATCGCCCTGGCCAGCAATCAGGCCCAGCTGTGCCGCTCGAATAATTTCGGCTTCATAAAGGTTGCCGCTAATGTCTGAAAAAGCCGCCGTGGCTTGGGCCAGTTGAGGCGGCAATTCGTTCGCCTCACTCGGGCTCGGGGTGGCGGTTCCGGTCACCAGCCCGACAGTGAGAGAAAGGGCCAGGCCGCTAGCCAGGTGACGTAAAGCGTTGAAGTTAATCATCAAATAAATGCAGTAAGTATAAAGGGGCACTCACTCAGCGTAGAGTAGTCAGTCCCCATCAAGACTCAACACAACAAATCGTGTGGCGATGCTCACCCTACTTGCATCTGTAGAGCGATCGCGGCAGAGGATTGTTCCCAACCTGAGCGATCGGCGCAGCGGCGACGGCACAACAGAACTACACCGTGAGCAAACGCGCCTCCAGCTCAGTCCACGCCTGCTCAAGAATATCTACTGCTCATCGGCAAAAATGACCGGTCAGTCAAACGTAGATTCAATCAGTTCGATCAGCTCCAAAATATTTTGAGATTGTCCTGGCTCAACATTGGATTCAGAGCCAACGTGAACATGGTGAGGGAAGTTGGAAAGTCTCGGAAAATGTTTGACGCTGTCCCATCGCTTTTTAAGGACGTCTTTGGTCGAGTTCATCCACTGATAACGATAGTCAAGCGTAATCAGGATCTTCTCCTCCACAGCAAAAGATTCTGCAATTTCGAGAAAATCGTCGTTGGTCAGCGTTAAACGTGCCCGGAGATAGCCCCGATTTAGAAAAATTCGCTCATCGACAATCTCAAACGTGGCGATAATGCTGCTGCTGTGGAGTTTTTCTTGCACAGCAGCGATGTATTGTTGCAAGTTCATTAGGCTAAGAAGCTTTGACTTGAGCCGCGTTCCACATCTCGTAGTATGTGTTCCACTCAAAGAAATCTGCTGAGTCTCCGATCGCTCCAGCCTGAAAACGCTGATAGAAATCCTCTGAAGTCATCTGATATTTATCTTCAAACCCTTTTAATCGGGTTTCTAAACCAACTTCTGGGTCTAAAACAACAGGCCTTTCTACCTTGCTTTCTAGCAAGTGCCGCTCTTCATCCGACAAAGACAAAATGATTTGCGCCAAAGACTCAACTAGCTTTTGATTCATGAGTCTTGCCCTCGCTGCATTTATAAAATGTTGTAGCTCAAGGCTGGGGTGGTTGGGCAAAATCGCCGCAATGTTTTTGCCCACTGCGAGAATATCAGCTACCGAGCAAGATCAGCGCCGCCGAGATCGCCGTCACTCAAATCTGATGCATCTACAGCAGCGACATATCGATATCGCCAGAGGGCGGCAACATGCCGTTGGGCGCATCACCCTGATGGCCGCATTGAATACTCAGGGTGAGGTCGCTCATACCCCACACATCAAAAAACTGATCCGCCAACACCCCGCTCGCCATCGTCATGTCGCCATCGTCTTCGAGCAGGCCACCCGGCAAAATCAGACCGCGATCGGTTTCTAAATTGAGTCGCAGGCCGTCTTCTTCATGGCTGATAAACAACCGTCCGTGAGCGAGAACTTGTCCGGCCCGGCTAATGATAGTGCAACGCATAAAAGGAAAAGTTCCTGGAGATGGGCAAGGGCAAGTAAAGATAGCGGGTTGTCTCCCCAGATCTAGCAGTTCAGGAGATAGGCTAAGACCTTACGGGGCTGGGGGTGTCGTGTCAAGCACGGCCAGGTCATTGTCCGCCTGAGGCCGAGGCTTATTTTTCTAGCACTTTGACAAACTCAAAGTTGGGAGCCGCCAACACCAATATGGTTGAGGGCAAGCCTTGCAGTCGTTTTTGAACGGTCGCGTAGTAAGTCTGAAAGTCGTCGGTCGGTGTGGCCATGCCCAGGATGATGCGATCGGCCTGTTGAGAAGATTGGTGCAAGATTTCATCAAACGATCGCCCGTTTGCTACCAACACCTGAGTAACCGCATCAATACGCAGGTCGAGCACCAAATTATCGATGTTGGTTTGAGCCATGGTCGCGGCTGACTCATCGGGCGCTATCAGCTTTAGGTGAATCTCGGCTTCTCGCCAGTCAATGCCGTCCCGCAAGAGCTCTGCCAAAATCAGCATGAACGCCCCGTTCTCATGTAATCCCCCCCACCAGACATCAATCTGACGATGGCGATCGGGGCGCGGCTCGGGGCATTCGTGATAGATCACAATGTTGCGCCGAGCCTGATGCAGCTGTTGAATGAGCGCACAGTAGCGATCGCGATTTGTGGCTGAGGCATTGTCGCCAATCAGCACCGTATCGGGCATGATTGGCCCCAAGCCGTAGATTTCGACTAAGCGCTCGACCCCGGCATAGGCATCAGGTGCCGTCAGCACTCGCACCAAAGCCCGCACCCCGCGCTCTCGCAGATAGTTGTTGATGCTTTTCTCCATTTCCTGCTGCTGCAGGACACTGCGCGACCCGGTTGGCAAGACGCTGGCAATGGTAAACAGGCCACGATTGTGGTTAAGACTATCCGCCAGCTGAATCAACCCCCAGCGGCGCATTGGTGATCCTGAAAGCACCAGCATGTGAGGCCGCCAGCTGCGGAGGTCAGAAGGGTGCCCCAGTTGAAACAAACTCGTGCGCAGCAGCACCATCCACATGCCCCGGCGAGTATCGCCCCAAGTGCTTTGCAGTTCACGTCGCTGAATCCACAAAAAAATTATGGCAACAATTAGCCCAGCGACTACCGTGGCCACCGGATTGATCAAAAACATGACCCCTAGACAGCCCAAAGCGCCCAGCAGTGACAGCGACCAATGCACCGCAAATATCGGTCTAAAGGACGGACTGTCGAGAAAGCCTTCGACTCCGGCGGCAATGTTCAGCACTAAGTAAGTGGTCAGAAAGAACATTGTCAGCACTGGCGCAATCAGATTCAAATCGCCGATCACGACGGCGACCATCACGACGCCGAGGGTCACGCTCGTGCCAAGGCGCGGCTCATCGTTGGCGCCACTACCCTGGCCCAAAAATCTCAGCCATCTCGGTAAAACGCCGTCTCGCGCCAGCGCCTGCAGAATCCGCGGGGCTCCCAAAAGGCTGCCGATCGCGCTCGACAAGGTGGCCCCCCACACGCCCAGTAAAATCGCGGGCCCCCAAAAGGCGATCTGCTGCATGACTAGTGGATCTTCGACCAGGGTACTGGCATCGGCCCGCGTCGCCAGAAAAAACGGCAGCGCCATATAAATCAGGTAGCCTGTGCCGACGGCAGCCAACGTACCAGTGGGAATCGCTTTGGTCGGTTCCCTCAAATCGCCAGACATATTGACCCCAGCCATGATGCCCGTCACGGCGGGGAAAAAGACCGCAAACACTGTCCAAAACGATTCGCCTCCCTCCGTGCCCCATGGTTCTAACTGGGTGGGCTCTAAGGACGACCCAAACGCCAGAGAAATCAGCGACAGAACGATCGCCGCCATAATGACGTATTGAGCTTTGATTGCCAGTTCGGCAGAGGTCAGCGCCAGCACCGCCACAAAGATGGTGACAATCAACGCGATGTAGGTTTGGTCAAAGCGGCCAAACGCACTCACTACGCTCTCGGCAAAGCCGATGGTGTATAGCGCCACTGACAATGCTTGGGCAAAATATAGCGGAATGCCCACCGCCCCACCGGTTTCAATGCCGAGAGAGCGACTGATCATAAAGTACGCGCCGCCAACCCGCACCACGCGATCAGTCGCGATCGAGCAAATCGATAGCGCGGTCAAAAAGGTAATACTCACGGCGAGCGTGACAATTAGCCAAGCCCCAAACAGGCCCACGTTGCCCACTACCCAACCAAAGCGGAGGTACATGATTACCCCCAAGATCGTCAAAATTGACGGGGTATAAACGCCGCCAAACGTTCCGAGCCCGGTCGATTTGGTCTCAATTACGGGGGTACTATCTTGAGTCATGCAGTGATTAAAACGGTTTGGGGTTTCTCCTCAATCCTGGTTGCTCCTGGCAGCAACAACATCCTTTTCCGAGGATAGCAGCGCTTTACCCACAGCGCTGAGTGGTTAGGTGGCACGGCAGATCCCGTGCCGCCCGCGTGGCTCCCCTTACTCCTCTGCCTCTCTGTCCCCCTTGCTCGCTTGACTCCGCTTCCCCCCAACCGCGATCGCACCGATTAGGATAAAAGCAGCAGCAGAACCCGGTAGGACTTTAGCCTTCCCTTGTAGACTATCTGTTGTGACCTCGCCATCCCCTCCCCTGCTCACTATGGATCAAGCCGCTGACCTGCCCGAAAAGATTCATCTGCCCCGCACTGACGAATCCGATAGCCTTAAGCGCATTCGCCACACCTTTTCTCACGTGATGGCCATGGCGGTGCAGACATTATTTCCCAAGGCGCAGGTTACGATCGGCCCGTCGATTGACTACGGCTTTTATTACGACTTTGATAGCCCCGACGCCTTTACCGAAAAGGATCTCAAGGCGATCAAAAAGCAGATGATCAAAATCATCAATAAGGGTTTGTCAGTCGAACTCGAAGAAGTGACTCGTGCAGAGGCCGAGCGCCGCATCAAAGCCCTTAATGAACCCTACAAACTCGAAATCCTCGCCGATTTAGAAGCGCCGATCACGCTGTATCACCTGGGCGATCAGTGGTGGGATTTGTGCGCCGGGCCGCATGTCGAAACGACCAAAGACCTCAACCCCAAAGCCTTTGACCTGGAATCGGTAGCCGGGGCCTATTGGCGCGGTGATTCCAACAAGGCGCAGCTGCAGCGCATCTATGGCACCGCCTGGGAAACCCCTGAGCAGCTGGCCGAATACAAGCGCCGCCGCGAAGAAGCTAAACGCCGCGACCACCGCAAACTGGGTAAAGAGCTGGGGCTGTTTATCTTCACCGATATCGTGGGGCCGGGGTTGCCCTTGTGGACGCCCAAAGGCACCCTCTTGCGATCGACCCTAGAAGACTTTCTCAAGCAGGAGCAGCTCAAGCGCGGCTATCTGCCCGTCGTCACGCCTCATATCGCCCGCACGGATCTCTTCAAAACTTCGGGGCATTGGCAAAAGTATAAAGAAGACATGTTCCCGATGATGGCTGAGGACGACAGCGATCGCGCCGACGAATTGGGCTTTGTCATGAAGCCGATGAACTGTCCGTTCCACATTCAAATTTTTAAGAGTGAGCTGCGGTCTTATCGGGAGCTGCCCATCCGGCTGTCGGAATTTGGCACCGTTTATCGCTACGAGCAGTCGGGCGAGTTGGGTGGCCTGACCCGCGTGCGCGGCTTCACCGTCGATGATGCGCACCTGTTTGTCACGCCCGAGCAGCTAGACGATGAGTTCTTAAAAGTGGTGGATTTAATCCTCACCGTGTTTAAGAGCCTGCAGCTCAAGCAGTTTAAGGCGCGACTCAGCTTCCGCGATCCGGATTCTGACAAATACATCGGCTCTGATGAAGTGTGGGAAACGTCGGAGAATGCCATTCGGCGCGCGGTGGAAACGCTGGGTATGGACTACTTTGAGGGCGTGGGCGAAGCGGCGTTTTACGGCCCCAAACTTGACTTCATTTTCACCGACGCGCTCGATCGCGAATGGCAGCTGGGCACTGTGCAGGTCGACTACAACCTGCCCGAACGATTTGAGCTGGAATATGTCACCGAAGACGGCAGCCGCCAGCGCCCCGTCATGATTCACCGCGCGCCCTTCGGCTCCCTAGAGCGCCTGATCGGCATTCTGATTGAGGAATATGCGGGCGATTTCCCCGTTTGGCTAGCACCAGAGCAGATTCGCCTGTTGCCCGTCACCACGGAACTCATGGGCTACGCCCAGCAGGTGTGCGATCGCCTGGTAGCCCAAGGCATTCGTGCCGAAGTCGATACCAGCGGCGATCGCCTCGGCAAGCTGATCCGCAATGGCGAAAAGGGCAAAATCCCCGTCATGGCGATCGTCGGGGCCAAAGAGCAAGAAGCCAACGCCCTCAGCATTCGCACCCGCGCTGCGGGTGAACTGGGGGCCATTCCCGTTGATGAAGTGATGGCGCGGCTGACCCGCGCGATCTCGAACCATGGCGATTTCTAAAGGATTGGGCGCTGATAAAGCCACAAATTTTTCAGCTTTGAGCAGATGCCTTTAGGATAGATTTCTGAGCAACGGAGTTTGCTAATTCCGTAGCAAGGAGTGAGGAACGGGTGAACGCAACGTCATCCGGCTCTTAGCCGCCTCGATGTTTCAAAGGAAGGATAGTGACAGCTTATTACCATGGCATATACCTGTGATTTGGGCTCTGGCCAAAGAGTCTTTTTAGCCAACGTCGGCGAACAAACCACCATCACGCTGGCGACAAGTAGCGCTGGGCAACAGCAGCAGTCGGGCAGTCAGTTCACCACCGGCGTCTGGACGGCACCGCCAGAGCTATTTCGCACCGTGCAAGGCATGGTCATTCGGCTGACGACAGCCCAGGGCAACCATCACATTCAACTGCAGGGCAACCAACTGGGCAGCATGGCCCAAACCCCCAATTTGGGGAACGCGCAGCAAATGCCGATGGGCATCGCCACCTCGATGCCCAATAGTCCCCCGCCCATGCCGCCGATGCCGCCGATGCCGTCGATGGATCCCATGCCGCCGATGCCGCCCATGCAGCCGATCGACCCGATTCCGCCGCTAGCGCCGATGACCACGGGCAACATGGAAATGAATGCCAACCCGATGCAAATGCGCATGGGCAATATGGCAATGCAGATGGGTAATGCCGCCGCCGAGACCCCGCCGCCGGCGGCTCCGTCGAGCCCTTTGCCAGCCGCCAATGCTGCCCCTAAAGTGGCCAACTTTTGTAGCCAGTGCGGCACGGCAGTACAGCCGAGCGATCGCTTTTGTGCGAACTGCGGGCATCAGCTCCAAAGTTAGGACGGCTGGCGATCTTGCTTCATCCCGGCTTGGGCCGGGTCAAAACCTTTCGGAAAGAGCGTTTCTGCCGGATCGTAGTCGGCATCATGCAGTTGGGTGCCGGTCAGCAGTGCCTGCCGCAAATCGGTGCCAATCAGCATCGCGCCTCTTAAGTCAGTCTCGGTGAGATTGGCCGATCGCAAAGAGGCATAGCTGAGATCAGTTCCCCGCAGGTTGGCACGGGTTAGGTCAGCGTCGCTGAGTTCGGCGTAGCTCAGGTCGGCCCCCTTGAGATCACGCTCGCGCAAATCCGCTTGGTTGAGGCTCAACCCCGAAAACGCCCGCTGACCCGCCCCATAGGCTTGACAGAGCGCCTCCGTTGTTGTGAGGAGAGAGACATCTTGAGCATCAGACATGATGGGCAACCTCGATCGAAAAACCTGCGGGTCGAAAAATTTGAGAACCATCGTCGCTGCCATCCCCCGTCCCGCCGCCAGTGGGCCACTGACCCAGTAGTCTCAGATTACGGCAAGAAGTGCGCATAGGGCTGACTCAAAAACAGGGCTCGCTCAGCATCGCGGCGTTTGACTAAGCCGAGCAAGGTTTGTCCCCCCGCTTTGACCCAGCGCGGAAACTCATCAGCCGCGCCTTGATAATCACCCGCATTGAGCTTTCGCAGCAGGGTTGAGTCACCCAATGCGCCCAATCCCAGGTTAAAGCTAAACGAGACGAGGGCCGAAAACTGGTCACTATTAACCGGCACTTTCACTAAGCCGCGCACGCCGTTTTCAAACAGCTCTAAATCGGTTTTGAGAATGCTCTCTGCCTCGGCTTCGCTAATCGTCTGACCGGCGTACACCGTGGGTGGCCCCGCTGCAGACGTATGACCATAACCAATCGTCCACACGCCGACGGAATCTTGATAGGCCTGCAGCTCTCGCCCTTCACAGCGTTTCACAATGATTAACCCATCGCTGTTGATGTGATCAGTGCTGGCGCTGGGCGGGGGTGTGGTGGGCGTGGGCGGCTTCGGGGGCGCGGGAATCATGTTCGGTTCGGCCCCTTCGGGAGACACGGTCATGGCGCGGGGATAGTCTTCACGGGTAAACCAAGAGCGAATCGCGGTCACATTGAGGACTTGCTCTGCCGGGTTCGTCGATGAGGGATATTTCGTCAGTCGCGAAATCCAGTACCCGCCCTGCATGAGGTAGATAGCTTTGCTGGTTTCTTTAATCCAAGTGCCCATGTCGATATGCCTGCAGTCAATAGGGAGCTCAAGTCGTTAGTCAAGTCGGGGAGCGATCGCGCCAGCGCGGTGAGGCTAACCCCTCCCTCAACCTCACAAAAATCGGGTGTAATCTTGGCTGAGGAAAAGCGCCTGTTCGGCATCGCGCCGCCGCACCAAACCTGGTAACGGTTGCCCCCCCGCATTTACCCAGCGCGGAAACTCATTAGCCGCGCCTTGGTAGTCGCCTGAGTTGAGCTTGCGCAGCAGGGTTGAGCCGCCCAAAGCCCCGAGTCCCAGGTTGAAGCTAAACGAGACGAGCGCCGAAAACTGATCGCCGTTGAGCGGCACCGTGACTAAATCGCGGACGCCGTTTTCAAATAGCTCTAAATCTTTTTGGAGAATGCTTTCGGCTTCAGCTTCGCTAATGGTCTGACCGGCATACACGGTGGGGGGCCCAGCCGCCGAGGTATGGCCATAGCCAATCGTCCACACGCCGACGGAATCTTGATAGGCCTGCAGCTCGCGCCCTTCGAAGTGCTTGACGAGCGTCAGGCCATCACTACTGATGTGATCAGTGCCGGAGCTCGGTGGCGGTGGCGGTGCGGCGGGCTTGGGCGGCGGTTCGCTGTGGGTGGTGAGGGATACCGTCATCGCCCGAGGATAGTCAGCGCGGGTAAACCAAGACCGAATCGCCGCGATGTTCAACACCATCTCTTGGGGATTCGTTGAAGAAGGATATTTGGACAGTTTGGAAATCCAATACCCCCCTTCCATCAGGTATATCGCTTTACTCGTTTCCTTGATCCAGGTACCCATGGAGATTCTCCCTGACGTGCGTGGCCCAAATGAATGGTAAGGGTAACCGACAGCCACATCCTCAATCGGCTGACCACAGCGCTCAACCGATCAGCGCCACTGGCTGCCCCAGTTTAATTCACATGCCTGGCGAGTAGTGCAGGAACCCGCTGAAAAAATCCACTAAAATTCGAAAAAGTCTACTTCTGCGGGATTTTTCTGGGCTGACGTCGGCTAATTGAGCATTTTGGCGGGAATAGCGCTCTCGTTTTTCACAATCTTGGGCAATTCCTTCGCAAAACTTAGAGCAGTATAAGGGTTTATTTCACCTACCCGTTAAGATAAGTGAAGGCCAAGACTCTGGAACCGCCTGCCATGACCCACGCGATCGCCGTTAATGCTTCTCCGGCTGCCCTAACGGCCCCCACGGTGAAGCGGCTCAGCAATGGGCTGACCATCATTGCCCAGCAGATGCCCGTCGACGTCGTTAACCTAAGCCTTTGGCTCCGGGTCGGGTCGGCAGTCGAGTCCGATGCCATTAATGGCATGGCCCACTTTTTAGAGCACATGATTTTTAAGGGCACCTCGCAGTTGCCCATGGGCGAGTTTGAACGCCGCATCGAGGCCCAGGGTGGGGTGACTAACGCCGCAACCAGTCAGGACTACACCCAATTTTTTATTACGACTGCACCCCAAGATTTTGCTGCCCTAGCACCGCTACAAATCGAGTTGGTGATGAATCCGCTCTTGTCAGAGGCGGAATTTGAGCGAGAGCGCCCGGTCATCCTCGAAGAAATTTTACGCGCCCAAGATAATCCCCGGCGACGCACGTTCTACCGTTCGATGGCGTTGGCCTTTGAGCGCTTGCCCTACCGTCGCCCCGTGTTAGGCCCCGCCGCCGTGATCGAACAGCTCACGGCTGAACAGATGCAGGCGTTTCATCGCTACTGGTATCAGCCAGAGCGCATGACCGCCGTGGCGATCGGCAACTTGCCCACCGAAACCTTGATCCAAACCGTCGCGGATAGCTTTGACCAGGCCTTGGCGGCCCGTCAGCCTAGTAGCACCCAGCGCTATGGCGATGCCAACGTTTATCGCTCGGCCCCCGAAGCGCCGTTTACCAGCGTGCAGCGTCAAGCGTATGTTGATCCGGCTTTGCAGCAGGCGCGCCTCGTGTTGAACTGGCGAGTGCCGGGTCTGGCCGAGGTCGAAGAAACCGACGCCCTCGATGTCTTGTCATCCATTTTGGGCCGAGGCCGCATGTCTCGCCTCGTGCGCGACTTGCGAGAAGATCGGCAGCTCGTGACCGGCATCTCCGCTAGCAATATGTCTTACTGGCAGCAGGGCGTCTTTAGTATTTCGGCGCAGCTACCACCCGCCAACCTGGCCGCAGTGGAAGCCGCCATTGTTGAACAGATCACCCAAATCTGCGAGGCGCCGGTCACCGATCGCGAACTGCAGCGAGTGCAAACCCAGGTCGCTAACCGATATGTTTTTGGCAGCGAGAGCCCCAGCGATCGCGCCGGTCTGTATGGCTATTACCAAACCCTGACGGGCCAGCTCCACGCGGCGCTGAATTATCCCAATCGGGTGCAGCAGTTCACCCCAGCGGATATTCAAGCAGCAGCGCAAGCTTACCTCTCACCTCAGGCCTATGGCGTTCTCCGCATCACGCCCAACCCAGCCCCCTAGACTGTGGCGTCAGTTCACGATGCTGACTGCCGGTCATTGCGCAAGATATTGCGGGATTTGGCATGCTGGTCGGAATTGAGATGCTGATCAAATCACGGCTGCAGCAATCTGGAGTGTCTTGATCTAACTGCGGTTTGCGATCGCGAGAGTGCTGGCTAGCACCTGTCAGGCTGAGGACGCGTCACCAGGCCACCCCGCGTCAGCGACGGTGTCAGGCTCCTCATGGAGAAACTGCCTAAAGAAGAATTTTGGCTGACAGACAGCGAGTTGCTATCCGTCAGCCAAACTGTTTTCTATTGCTGGAGTCACAAACGATGCCTCCTAGAGTGCTGTGAGTGCTGCGGTCATGCCTCGAGACTGACGAGCAGGCGTTTTCGATGCGACTTAAGCGGCTTGTACGGAGAGCTCATCCGCAAACTCAAACACTTGGTCAAGCTGGGTTAGCTCAAAAACGATGCGAATGGAAGGTGGCACGGAGCAGAGACAAAAGCGCTTGCTGAGATTGCGAGCCGTGCGCAGGGCTGAAATCAAGGAAACCAAGCCCGCGCTATCGAGCGACTCAACGCGACTCATATCCACCATGAGGCCGGTAGAGGTGTCAGCGAAAATATACTCAGACAGTTGAGATTGTAAGTCGTAAGCGTTGGCTGCGTTCCAAGCACCGCTGGGCTGAACCACAGTCAAAGCTGATTGAATACCTGGCATAGCTGATACACTCCAAATCTCGTACGTTTGCTTATAAAGGTGTGTAAACCGATGTTCCGAAGTTAAAGCAGTTGCTCGACTTCGCCCATCCAAATCGGCCTAGTTTTCACAATCTTGATACCGAGTCCGGCCTATATAAAGTTTCAGTTAAGTGATTCTACGTAAGGTATTTTCAGCTACAAAAGCAATTGTGATTTAAATCACGCTATTCTCGCCTGAAATCACAAGGAAGATTTAACGGGATCACAGAGACATCGATGAGGATGACCGATAATCGACCAGTAATCTAGTACTGTCCCTGATTATCGTGCACTATGAAGCCCTCTAGTAGTATCAGATCGCTGGTGAGTCAGGCGATCGCCATCCACAGACTCACTCCTGACCTAGAAAACGCTATCAACACTGAGTTGACGCGTTTGGGATATCTTCCTGACACCGATGCTGAAGCCTTAGAGTTACTCATGGAATCAATGGACTCTGGGCTAATTAGTTTGGTCTCTAGCTATTAGGTTTATCTCTCATAAAATCTCACCGCTCTGAACCAGTTGCATGGTCTTGAAGCAATGTTTCTCGGTATCAATCAGAGCGATCGCTCAATATTCTTGCAATTGAGAGATTGGTGTCTTTTGAAACCAGCAGCAACTGTTTCTGTCAGGCAAGCTTGGTTATCTGTATCGCTACTTTGAGGGCAAAATCCTGATTTCAAGGAGATGCTTAGAGTGGGAGCGAGTGGTTGGCAATATATTATCTATTGAAAAGAATTTTCGTTACTCATACCAAGGCAATCGCTGTGGGGCTACTGCGGTGACAGCGTTGGATGGCCTGCTGGTAGAGTGCCGCCTAAATATCCTCACTATTCGCGATGACGGGGTTTGAGATCAACAGTTTAGGATGCCATGGTGAACCGCCCTGGGTAGAGAGATTGGTGCTAGACAGCACTCAGAACTCCTCGGAAATCGCCAGAAATCTTAAGCGGGCGGCGATTAATCGAGGGCTGAGAATACTTTTCGACACTGTATTGGTTTCTTGGAACTTTGCCTCTGCCTGTTTGAATGGCCCAAAATAGAAAACTGCTGGCTGCAATTCGATAGCGAATCAAAGCCAGCAGCTTGTTGAAACCAGACAGAAACTTCAAACCAGAGAAGCTTCAAGTCGGTCGTTTTTAGGCGAGATTGTCACGACTGATTAAATGGGACTCTAGGAACCACAGACGCTTGTCAATGGTGCGAGAGATTTCAGTGTAAAGATCAGCGGTGTCAGCGTCACCGGCCGCATCAGTGGCATCAATGGCTGCACGAACATGCTTGGCATAGGCCGCATAGCGATCGGCTAAGGCCATGACATGCTCATTGCCATCAATGGCATCAACCGGATACTCGGGCAGAATGGACTCATCTGCAGCCATGCGAGCTGTACCAAGCGCGGTACCGCCGAGTGCCGTCACTCGCTCGGCCACCATATCAACGTATTCCTCCATTTCACCGGACATTTCATCAAACAGCTCGTGTAGCTGATAAAAGTCTTTGCCTTTGACGTTCCAGTGAGCCTGCTTGGTTTGCGTCTTGAGATCCAAGGTGGCTGCGAGGCTCTTATTCAAAATTGCGACCACCTGCTCTCGCACATCGGTAGGCAGGTCGTTGCGAGTGGGGTAAAACCGAACGGTTGATTTAGTCGGGGTTGCAACCATGAGTCGCCTCCTTAGGCATGCTGTAAGTGGAAATCGTTCAGGGGAACATCAATACAGTACAACGGTTCAACATTCCTCATTGATTAAATCATACTCGTTATGAGTACGACTTGCAAGGGATTGATGTTGTCGGCTGCGACGCTTAATGCTTCCCTTTATTATCGGCCTGTGACGCGCTACTGTGCTGCTATTTGCAATGCACTCCGTCTGCTGTCTGAGCACTGCGGCTTGCTGTAGTTTCTTCGATGGGGCCGCGATATCTCTGTATCTTGTGCTCCAGTAACCTCTATCTTGAGGTGGACGGGGCTACCTCAGTTCCTGAAGCTCCTATCGCTATTCAAATACTAGGAATAGTGTCCATTATTAACAGCGCCCCCACCGCGATTCACGGTCAGGGTGCTGTTGATCGCGGCCAATGCCGATGCTTAAGGCGATTCCGATTAATGGCGTTTGCTAGTCGGTCAAGCCGTCCTAAGCCTCGGCTTACAGCTAGAGTTCGCTGTCGTCGTCTTCTGAACCTTCGCTGTCAGTTGACAGGGCCTCTGCCGTGGGGGGTGCCGCTATCGCTTGAGGCGCTGGCGGGGGTGTTGGGGCAGCAGGCTCAGGTGTGGCGGTGACGGTCGGTGTGACTGGCTTGGGGGCCGGTGGCTCGGCATCAATCCCGAGCTGCTGCTTCGCTTTGTAGAGTAGCGTTTCGGTGCTGGTGCCGATCGCGGTCAAGGCGGACTGCCCGATCGCCGTCGCTGATTTAGGCTCTTCGGTGCTGGGGGCTTGTAAATCGTTGTACCAGTCTCGGCCTCGGCGGCCTAGGCTGATGGAGTTTTTCCAAAACCATTCACCCCCGACAAAAACCAAGCAAATGGCTAACCACAGCAGCACTGCAGTTTCTCGCAGGATGTTTAACGTGAGCACCAGGGCTCTTTGGTAAGTCGCTGCGGTATCAGCGGCAAACACCAACTCGCTAACTCGACTGGCTTGGCCTTTGATTTTCTCCACGGGTTTGGACTCCTTAATCAGGCGGTGATATTGAGGGGGCGATCGCGCGATCGATTAGGCTTCACCCCACACTTTTTTGAGGACAGTTTCAACGGGAATATCGGCTAGCGTTTGGCTGGCCGAGGTGACGCTAAGGAACCGTTGCTCAGAGCCCTCGACCGGCGGCAGACGATAGACCGGCTGATTGGCCCCAAAGAGCACCAGCGTAAACACGTTGAGGGCCACTCCTAATTCTGAGACGTCGCTATCGGTCGTGAGTAAGAGATTGGCCCCAGCGATCAGCGCCGCCGTTTGCCCCAAGTTGTCAGGCCGCACGACCTTAACGCTCGGCACCTGCTGGGTGATGATTTTGACGGCATTCGCAGTTTCTGGCCGCTGCAGCATCACGAGGGGCAAGCCCGGCTGACGCTTCTGAAAGTCTTGCACGATGGCTACCCAGTTTTCTGGGGGGTAGGCAGTGCTCGGACTGCCCTCATCGGCACCGGGATGCATCAAGACGTAGCCCTGTTCGCCCAGGCCCTGAGCCTGGATTTGGTTGTCGACCCAGCCAATGTCGCTTTGAGGCACATTGATTGCGATCTCGGCACAGGCCCCCGAGTCCGCCAGTGGGGCGAGCAGATCGTGATATTGAAAGGCTTTGTACTGTTCTGGTTTGCAGGGCACGGTCGCTGTCAGAAACCGATTGTTGGCGCTGCTCTGATAGCCAATGCGAGTGGGAATGCCGCTAAGCCAGAGCATCAGCGCGGTGGCCCAGTCTTGAGTGGCGGTAATCACGACTTCGTATTCGCGATCGCGCACGATGCCCAAGAGGTTAGCCCAGTCAGCGGGACTGTTGTTATTGCTAAACGGATACGGAATCGTTGCTTCAACGATCTTCGATACTCGATAAGCTGCCGTTGCTGTAGGCTCTACGACGACCGAAATTTCGGCCTGTGGAAATGATTGCTTGAGCGTCTCAAGCGTCGGGAAAAAAAGAAGCTGATCGCTAACTCCACCCGGAACGAGAGCCAGTACTTGCATAGCTATCTGTCCTGCTTGTCCGTTCCACATTCTAGAGGAACGCGGGCCGTAAGAATGCGTTGTTGCCAACAAAACTCTTAATAATTCACCGTTGAATAGGTGGCGCCACTGGGACGGCAAAAATTCGCGGTAGGGTGAAAAAGGAAAATTGCCGAGAGGAGGCCCACCATGCATCTGTTGATTCCTGCCGCTGGGGTAGGGCGACGCATGGGCAGCGATCGCAACAAGCTGTTGCTGACCCTGCATGGCCAACCCCTGCTGGCCTGGACGCTGCAGGCGGCCAACGCCAGCCCAACCATCGCTTGGATTGGCATCATTTGCCAACCCGACGATCGCTTCGACATTCTCCAGATCTTGCAGGTCACCCCCCTGGAGACACCGGTCACCCTGATTCTTGGTGGTAGCACTCGTCAAGCGTCGGTGTATAACGGGTTACAGGCACTGCCAGAAGCTGCTGAGCAAGTCTTGATTCACGATGGGGCGCGGTGTTTAGCCACGCCTGACCTGTTTGACCGCTGCTCTCAAGCGCTGCAAACCTGCCCCGGTCTGATTGCTGCGGTGCCCGTCAAAGACACCATCAAGGTCGTGGGGGATGATGGCCTCATTCAACAGACCCCCGATCGCAGTTGTTTATGGGCGGCGCAAACTCCGCAGGGCTTCCACGTCGCCAAACTCAAAGCCGCTCACGCTCAAGGTAAAGCTGCCGGATGGACGGTGACCGATGACGCCGCCCTGTTTGAAAAATGCGGTCTGCCGGTCAAAATCGTGCCGGGCGAAGAAACCAATCTCAAAATCACCACACCCGAAGATCTCAGCCTAGCGGAAATGGTTTTGCGCGATCGCCCATAGGCCATAAAGTGGTGACTCTGGCTCCTGCCGCTGCTATGCGGCGACGTTCCCTGTTCGGCACCATTCCCGGAAAAGGCCGCCATGAACTCGTAGAGATGACCGTGGGGTCACCGGTTGGCCCCTGTTGCGGCGATCGCTGAGCGACCGTCGTCGGTGAGTGATCGCCACTGGGCGGAGTCGATGGGCATACTAGGCCCAACGCCATCGGGCTAGGGGCATCGACAAATCACACCATCGGTAAAGATTGGTCAGGAGTTTTAGATAAAGGATTCTCGGTGTATTCCACTTATTCCAGGTGCAACGATGTTTCAGCAATGGGGCGGGCGCGTTGGCACTCTACCAGCCCGATGACTCCCCCCGCAGTCGATACGGGGTTTTACATCCTATTGGTTGATCCCACTGGCTATCAGCAGGCCGCGCTATTACAAGCGTTGGCCATTGAAGGGCTGGTGGTTTATACCGTGGGGTCGGTCACGGCGGCGTGGGCCTGCCTGACCGGGCGATTGCCGCACCTGATTTTGCTCGAAGCCTCCTTGCTGGGGGCGAGCAGTTTCGACTTTTGTCAACAGCTGCAGCAAGGGCTCGAAACCCAGTCCATTCCCGTTTTATTTTGGGGGCAGGGGCAGGCTCAGGGCGATCGCCTGCAAGCCTTTGCCGTTGGCGGCGCTGACTATATTCCCAAACCCTATTGGCCCGCCGAGGTGGTGGCTCGTATTAAACTGCAGGTCGCCCGCCGCGAAACCCAGCAGCGGCTGCAGACGCGCACCCAAAAAATGATCGCCAACCACAGCCCGTCACCGCTGTTGGCCAACCTGCAACGAGCGCTGCACCAGCAAACCCTGCGGCTCAAAGAGCAGAATGACCGCCTGCAGCAGGAAATTGATGAACGCCAAGAGGCCGAACTGGCCCTGCGTCAAGAGCAGCAAAAATCCGAAAAGCTGTTGCTCAATATCTTGCCAGAAGCGGTGGTTGAGCAGCTCAAACAGTTTCAAGGGTCGTTGGCAGAGCGCTTTGACGATGCCACGGTGCTGTTTGCCGATATCGTTAACTTCACCCCGCTGGCGGCGCAGTACAGTCCCTTAGAGTTGGTGAACTTACTCAACCAAATCTTTTCCGCCTTTGACCGCTTGGCCGAACACTATCACTTAGAAAAAATCAAAACCATCGGCGACGCCTACATGGTGGTGGGCGGCGTGCCCGTCGCGCGACCGGGTCATGCGGCGGCAGTGGCCGATATGGCATTAGCGATGCACGAGGTGGTCAGCGAGTTTAGCCACAATGACCGCACTCCTCTGCAGCTCCGCATCGGCATCAATACGGGCAGTGTAGTCGCGGGCGTGATTGGTATTAAAAAGTTTAGCTATGACCTGTGGGGCGACACGGTCAATGTGGCTAGCCGCATGGAATCGCAAGGCCAACCGGGCAAAATCCAGGTCACCGAGACGACTCATCACCGTCTGGCCGATCGCTTTGAGTTTCAGCCCGGCCCGGAGATTCCCATCAAAGGCAAAGGCCCGATGAAAACTTACTATCTGGTTGGCCGGCTTTAAGGGTTAGCCCGCCGCCATCGCGATACACTGATTGAGGTCTGGCGACCCATCAGAGAACATCGTCTGAGCCGGTTCAGGAGCGGTGAGAGCATCGCCTGTGAGTTCTCAGCTAGTGCTGATTTTCTGCCGCTGGTAGGACGTCGGTGCGGCGCGTCTGAGACCAAGCGACGAGCGGCTAACTCAGTCAGGCTGGCCCCTGCTGACCGGTACTTATGGGCCAGTTGGTGCCGAGCTTTGAGGCTAAATGTGGTCGAGCGATCGCCCCCGCCGATCTTGAATGACCAGAGACATCCCACTGTAGGAAGACGACATCGAGGTTATGGCAACGTTTTTATTAGAAGTCGGCACTGAGGAACTCCCTGCCAGCTTTGTGCAAGAAGCCCTCGCGCAGTGGCGCGATCGCATTCCCACCGAGCTGGCCGAGGCCCATTTGACGCCGGGCGCGATCGCCTACTACGGCACGCCCCGACGATTGGCGCTGCTGCTGACTGACTTGCCCAGCCGCCAGCCCGACCGCGAAGAAGAAGCGAAAGGGCCGCCTGCAAAAGCGGCTTTTAGAGACGGTCAGCCGACGAAAGCTGCCGAGGGGTTTGCCCGCTCGAAAAATGTCGCGGTTGACGATCTGGAAATTCGTGAAACTGACAAAGGTGCCTTCGTCTACGTCCAGCATCAAATCCCCGGTCGAGCGGCGACCGATCTGCTGCAGGAGTGGATTCCCCAGTGGATTTTAGGACTTGAGGGCAAGCGGTTTATGCGCTGGGGCGACGGCGACCTCAAGTTTCCGCGCCCGATTCGCTGGCTGGTCACGCTGCTGGACGATCAGCTGATTCCCCTGACGCTAGAGAACGGCTCCGAACGGTGCGTCAGCGATCGCGTTTCTCAAGGCCATCGCGTTCTGCATCCCGCGCCGATTACCCTCAACCAGGCTCAAGACTATGCCACCCAGCTGCGATCGGCCTTTGTCGAGGTCGATAGTCAACAGCGGCAGGCCGACATCCGGTCAGCGGTGGCACAGGCAGCGCAGTCGGTTCAAGGCCAAGCCCACATGAGCGAAGATCTGCTGAGCGAGGTGGCGAATTTAGTGGAATGGCCGACGGCGGTGGTGGGGGAGTTCGAGCCCGCTTTCTTGGAGCTGCCCGCCGAAGTTGCCATGATGGAAATGGAAAGTCATCAGCGATATTTTCCGGTGTTGGCGGGGGCCGCCAGCTCGGAACTGCTGCCCTACTTCATCACGGTGTCAAATGGCGATCCGCAAAAGTCGGCGCTGATTGCCGAGGGTAACGGTCGCGTCATTCGCGCCCGGCTGGCGGATGGCAAATTCTTTTTTGATGCCGATCGCGCCCAGCCGCTAGCGGCCTTTGTGCCTAAGCTCGATGCCGTCACCTTTGAAGAACGACTGGGGTCGATGGGGGCAAAGGTACAGCGGATGGGGGCGATCGCTGAGCTAATCGCCAGTCAATTAGCGCTCGATGCCACCGCCCGACAGGAGCTGCAGCGGGCCGCTCAGCTGTGCAAGGCTGACCTCGTCACCCAAATGGTGGGGGAATTTCCCGAACTGCAGGGCATCATGGGCGAAAAATATGCCCGTCACAGTGGTGAGCCCGAAGCTGTCGCGGTAGCGATCGCCGAGCACTATCGACCGCGCGGTGCCAGCGACAGCCTGCCGCAAACCCTGGTGGGTCAGCTCTTGGGCATGGCCGACCGGCTAGATACCCTGGTGGGCATTTTTAGCCTGGGCATGTTGCCGTCGGGGTCGTCCGATCCCTTTGCGCTGCGCCGGGCGGCGAATGCCATCATCGCTGTTACCTGGGACGCGGATTTAGCGATCAATCTGCACGAGCTGCTCGATCAGGTGGTGGCGGCCTTTGTGCAAAACCCGGATTTGACGGTTGAGCAAGCAGAGCCGCTGCGATCGCAGCTGCAGGATTTCTTTAAGCAGCGGGTGCAAACGCTGCTGCAGGACGAGTTAACCATCGACTATGACTTAGTGAATGCCGTGGTGGGTGACGACGACCCCGCCTATACCCAGCGGGCGTTGAATGACCTGCTGGATACGCGCGATCGCGCGGTCTTTTTGCAGAGTCTGCGGCAAGATGGCACCCTCGCCCGCATCTATGAAACGGTCAATCGCGCGGCCCGACTGGCCGCCCAGGGCGACTTGGCGGCCAGCGTTCTAGATCCGACCACCGTGGTCGATACGACGCGGTTTCAGCAGGAGTCGGAGCGGGCCTTTGTGGCAGCGTTGCAGGCGCTGCTGCCGCAAACCGTGGCCGCCCAGCGCGATCGCGACTATCGTCAGCTGGTGTCAGGACTCGAAGCTGCTGCCCCGATTGTCAGCCGCTTTTTTGACGGCCCCGATAGCGTCCTCGTGATGGACAAAGATGCCGCCATCCAGCAAAATCGATTAAATCTGCTGGGCCTGCTGCGCAACCATGCGCGGGTGCTGGCAGAGTTTGGCGCGATCGTCAAAGGCTAATCAGGGCTACCCGAACTATCCGAACTTATGGAAAAACGCGCTCATGTAATTGGGTTAGGTCGCTCTGGCATTGCCGCGGCCAAGCTATTGCAGCAGGCCGGTTGGGCCGTTGTGCTCAGCGATCGCAATGCTCAGCCGCTGATGCAGGAAATCATCCCGGCGCTGGTAACGGCAGGGATCACCGTTGGCCTCGACCACAGCTTTTCAGTGGAAAAAGATCCGGCTGAATTGGTGGTGGTGAGCCCTGGCGTGCCGTGGGATATTCCCGCCCTGATGGCGGCTCGGGCGCAGGGGGTTGAGGTGATTGGGGAGGCGGAACTGGCCTGGCGTCATTTGCGCGATCGCCCCTGGGTGGGCATCACGGGCACCAATGGCAAAACGACTGTTACGGCGCTGACCGCCGCGATCTTTCAAGCTGCCGGGCTGAGCGCCCCCGCCTGTGGCAACATTGGCGAGGCGATTGGTGAATTGGCCCTAGCGCCCACCCCTCCCGACTGGGTGATCGCCGAACTCAGCAGCTATCAAATCGAAGCCGCATCTACCCTGGCACCTGACATCGGTCTGTGGACGACCTTTACGCCCGATCATCTGGCTCGCCACAAAACCCTCGACAACTATTTTCAGATCAAAGCCAAGCTGCTGCATCAATCGAAGCGGGCGGTGCTCAACGGCGATGATCCAACCCTGCGCACCCAGGCGGCCGCGCAGTTTCCCAACGCCTATTGGACGAGTACGCAAGGCCCTGATGTGATCGCCCCGCTAACGCCCTTGGCCTATATCGAAGCGGGCTGGGTCAAGGTGGCTGGCACGTCTATCGTCGCTGTGGCGGCGCTCAACATGGTCGGCGAACACAATCAACAAAATTTACTCATGGCCGTTGCCGCTGCCCACCTAGCGGGACTGGCGCCTAGCGCGATCGCGCAAGGGGTAAAAACCTTCCCTGGCGTGCCCCACCGTTTGGAAGCGGTGGGCACCTGGCAGGGTACAGCCTATATCAATGACAGCAAGGCGACCAACTATGATGCTGCCGTGGTGGGGCTGCAGGCCGTGCCTGCTCCAGCTATTTTGATCGCGGGCGGTGAGGCCAAAGCGGGGGACGATAGCGCTTGGCTCGGCGAGATTCAAGCGAAGGCCGTGAGTGTTTTACTGATTGGGAATGCCGCCGAGACCTTTGCTCAACGGCTGACCGCGATCGGCTATGAGTCGTATGAAATTGTCGAAACGATGGAGCAGGCCGTGCGCCGCAGTGCCGAACTCGCCCCCCAACTCGGCGCTCAAACGATATTGCTATCACCGGCCTGCGCTAGCTTTGACCAATACCCCAACTTTGAAGTGCGCGGCGATCATTTCCGCCGCCTTTGCCAAACGCTGCTGACATGAATTGAGGTCGAGTTATGTCCCCGTCAGACGGAGCTTGAGCGATTCGACAGCAACCTGCAAGACTGTACGACAATTCAAACTCAACGGGTATTGGGTGCGTTGCCTTCAGGCAAACGTACCGCTAATACCAATTCTCTGAAACTGGATTACAAATCTTCCTTTCGACTCTGCTTAAGGAACGTCGTCTGAGCGGAGTCGTTCACGTAGTGTCTCCTACTGGGAGAAAGCCGACTTGTCTGTGTCGCTGTAATTTGTAGAACTGGTATGACAGGTGTTTGAGGATTTGGGATGGTGCGTTTCCACGATGTCAACACTCGAATCCCAAACGTGGGATAACATTGCCGTGCAACGCTGGGGGACAATGATGCATCACGGCCAGGTGGTGTGATTGCAGTAAGCCACAAAAAATCAACGGCTATGCACTGCCTCAAGAGAGCAAATACATAGCCGCTATCACCACGTTATTCAGGCTGCTCTCATGCTGGTTGCAAGACCCAGTCTTAAATCACCATGCCGTCAGGAATCACAGCATTTTTGAGAATGACCACGATGCCACTGCGAATGTAGAAACCGAGATCTTCGCGTTCCGACTCTTCGACGCCCTCTTTGTTCACAATTTGGACATTGCGGCCAATGCGAGCGTTTTTGTCGATGATGGCCTTGCGGATAACCGAGCCCTCACCAATGCCAATAGGTATTTTGCCCCGAGTCAGGTGCTTGCTGCTTTCTGACAGCGGCTCATAAAAATCAGCCCCCATCAGCAAGGCCTCTTCGATGACGCAGTTGCCCTGTATCCGCTGCCGTAAGCCGATGACAGAGTGATTGACCCGGCAGTCTTTTAAGATACTGCCGTCGCCAATGATGGATTCGGTAACGTGGCAGTCGAGCAGTTTGCTGGGCGGCAAATAGCGCGATCGCGTATAGATCGGCGCATTCTCTTGGTAGAAGCTGAAGGCTGGCTGAGGCTGCATCGTCAATGCTAAATTCGCGTGATAAAACGCCTCAATCGTGCCAATATCTTCCCAATAGCCGTCAAACAGATAGGCCTGAACGTTGTAGTCTTTGGCCGAGTGAGGAATAATCTCTTTGCCAAAGTCGGTTTGCTCAGGGTTGTTGCGCAGCAAATCGATCAGCACGTCTTTTTTAAAGACGTAAATACCCATAGAAGCAATGTAGGGGTTCTCTTTGGCCTGTTCTGGCGTCAACCCGAGGGTCGATGTATCCACCTGCATTTGCTTGAGGGCATCGCCTTTGGGTTTTTCTGAAAAATCGATCACACGGCCAGCGGCATCGATTTTCATCAAGCCAAAGCTAGAGGCCAATTTTTCGGTAACGGGTACCACCGACAGGGTCATGTCCGCGTTGGTGCTGCGATGCCGCTCGATAAACAGCGAGTAATCCATCCGATACAGATGGTCACCTGACAGAATGAGAAATTCATCGACATCCCAGTCTTTGAGCATCCACAGATACTTGCGCACGGCGTCAGCGGTGCCCTGAAACCAGCTGGGGCTATCGGGGGTCTGCTGCGCGGCCAACACCTCAACAAATCCCTCACTAAATTGAGAAAATTGATAGGTGCGCGAAATGTGACGATTCAAAGACGCCGAATTGAATTGCGTCAGAACGTAGATTTTGTGAATTTCGGAATTAATGCAGTTACTAACGGGAATATCAATTAAACGATATTTACCAGCCAGAGACACTGCTGGCTTTGCTCGAAACTTGGTGAGTGGGTAAAGGCGGGTACCGGCCCCTCCACCAAGGATGATAGATAAAACTCTTTTCACCAGGAACCTCGCAACTGCCAGTGACTACCCTTGGATTTACACCTTTCAGTGTGTGATGGTGAGTCCCCATTGGCAAGGGGGGATCAAGACTTTCTGCGGCTTTTGTGTTGTAGATCACGGCTGGCGAGATGATGGCCGATCGCTGAATTTCTTTTTCGCCAACAAATTTGTTCGGCATGGGGTGGGCGATCGCAGCCCAAACCCGAATGCCCTAATTTGCCTGCAAATGACTAGCGTGGCCATCGGTTTGAGCGACCATGGGATCATCCCTGGAGATCAGTTTTGCGCCGACCGGCGTCCGGCCGCGAACCGCAGGCTGGCGATGACGGGCGCGATCAACGCTTCTATTAACCCCACCGCAACCCACAAAATGACTCGACCATAACGGTAACCTCCGGCTAACTGCCGCTGATCGAGCAGCTGCTCGGCCACCCCGGCCCCTAATCCCGAAATGACCCAGACCAACAGAATACTGAGGGGAATCCAAAACAAACAGGCCAGCACTAGCAAGCCGCCTGACCACTGGGCGCGTTGAGAAAATCGGCCCAACCAATAGTACGCTTGCCAAGTCATCACCGCTGCCGCCAGTACACCGGCTCCGATCAACGCTAACCGCAGCCCGCTCAGCCATCGAGACGGGGTCAAATAGGTGGTTAACGTGAGCTGATCGGCGGGTAGCCCGGTGAAGGTGGCTTGCCAATGCTGCTGATCGATCGCTGGCAGGTCGGGCGCAAACTCGGCTTGCCAACCGGCAGGGGCAAATACATCAACGGTGAGCGTGCCGAAAGAGCGCCATTGGCGGGCGGGCGATAGCCAATAGGTCAGGTCATAAACCCGGTAAATATCGCGATCGTCGCTGTCAGGCTGGCCGGTATATTGCACCGTGATCGCCTGTTCGCCAGGGCTCAATGGCACCTGAAACTGGAGGCCGTTTACCGGCTGAAAGCTGTCGATGTTCCACTCTGCGGAAATTTCAGGGGCTTCGATGCGGGTGGCAGCAATCGTCTGCTGATCGTTCAACATCACTTGCCCAGTGGCTAATCCTGGGGCAACAAATAGCAGCTCGATCGCCGTGGCAGCACCAGGATTATTGATTTGATACGTCGCCGCGATTTGGGCGGGCTCTTGTGCCGCGAGGGGGCGCAAATCGAAGACTAAATCTTCGTGGAGAATATCGAGAGTGCTGACATCGGCCCAGGGCTCGGTGAGCATATCACCGGCCACGAAAGGGGAAGCCATGTTGGCGATCGCAATCGGAGCCCATGACAGCAGCAGGATCGTCAGGCTACTGCAAACGCCTAGGAAAACCCGCGATCGCCGCTGACTGCGGAGCCATGAAGGAACCCTTGCCACCGGCCCAAACCTCTCAAGATCTATTTTTCTGATTACAACACTTTGCCATGGCGAGAGGCACCCGCGCCTATGCTTGAGCTATTGGTTTTGGTCGCATCTACCTCGGTTCTTGTCGCATGAATACTCCCTCTTCTCCCCCCTATTTTGCGCATTTTGAAAACATCGCGCTGCCCACTAAAAGCATGAATTATGAGCCGCACACCGCTTGGTGGCTGGCCCAATGTTCGTGGTTGGCCTACGATTCG
This sequence comes from uncultured Halomicronema sp., assembly GCA_937899725.1. Classification (GTDB taxonomy): domain Bacteria; phylum Cyanobacteriota; class Cyanobacteriia; order Phormidesmidales; family Phormidesmidaceae; genus Halomicronema. Next base: position 24,010 of record CALCCA010000040.1, on the reverse strand, counting down.
AAGCTGAATATCGCGACGAATCTGCAACGGGCGGGGTTTGATCGCCTTTACTACTTTGATATGCGCGGCACGCAAGGCTTTTTGGCCCTGCATCCAGGTAACGGTCAGCGGTTTGCGGCGCTGGCGTTTCGCGGCACAGAAAAAAACTACATCGATATCCTCACTGACATCATCATTTTGCGGAACAAGCTGCCCGATTTGGCCGATAAGGAATACGGCGAAGGGCCACTGTTTGCCCATGCCGGATTTTTGCAGGCGTTTCAGTCGATTTGGGGCTCGGCCCTGCCCCATGCGATTCAAGACAAGATGAATGAGAGTGAATGGGTGGGGCCACGGGGCGTCAGCGATGTCATTCAGGATAAAATCTGCGGCCAAGAAATTCCGTTATTTGTGACGGGGCACAGTTTAGGCGGCGCGATCGCGACCCTAATGGCTTACCATGCGGCGACCTATCACCCCGACATTTATCTCTATACCTTTGGCAGCCCCCGCGTAGTCAATCATCCCCTCAGTCAAAAAATTACGGCGGTGTTGCGCGATCGCTCCTACCGCTGCGTTCACGGCGACGACATTGTGCCACGGGTGCCGCCGCTGTTCAACTACACCCACATTGATCAGCTGGTCTATTTCGATCCGGTGCGCGGTCGAGTCTCTGGTAAGCGGCAGATGCGCAACGATCTGGTCGTTATTCTGTTGCTGCACTTAGATGCCATTTTATTTTTTCTCACCTTGCGGCTGCGTAAACCCAAAACCACCTTGGCCCATGCGATCGCCAGTTACATTCAGGCGATCGAGCGCGAGTTGCTGACGCCGCCTACCCAACTGACCACGATGCCCCCTCAGCGCACCGCTGTCTAACCCTAAAGGCGCTCTAGCTGAGTGCCGCAGCCATATTGCTGCAGCCGTTGAGCCATGTAGGCAATCGCGGTGGTGCGCCCAGGCGATGAGGGCACTGCCGTGTCCGACCGCCACCATCCCGATGTGCGATCGGGGGCTTGCCACAGGTCTAAATGCGCTACGGGTGGGTCAGCGTAGAAGCTGTCATGGCCCGCCCCTAACAGCGCTGAACTCCAATGGGTGAAATGGTCATGACTCATGCGGTGCAACGGAAAATCGCCTAGTTGCGGCACGCCCCAGCCATCGATCGCAATCAGCGCTGCCACCGTCCGCCCTTGCGCTTGCCATAGCTGCGCGGCGGCCAGCGCTCCGGCCACGCCCGCGCTAAAGCCGATGAGCACCAAGGGCACGGGCGGAGCGGCTACTGTCTGCAGATATGACCAGACAGAGAAGCCGCTGAAAGGGGCATAGCGCTGCGTCGGCAACAGGCCCACCGGCTGAGGGCGCGGCGGTTCGAGTCGTGGGGAATGTGCCTGTAGCTGACGCTGGAGGGCGGTGATAAAGCGATCGCTCAAGGCTACAGAATGCATGCCAGGGCAAATAATTAGCGTCATCGCAGGGGGCGTCATCACAACCGGACATCAAGCGTGAAAGGGCGGTGCATGGGGCAGCTTGGCACTGGCAACGCGACCCCACCCGCAAACGGTGGTAGCCCCGAGCAATCAGTCCCCGCTAAGCTTAGACCAAGACGTTATCCGGCCCAAGGCCTTACTCATCAGACACTATTGAGACCGTTATGACGCCATCCACGTTGCCGAATTGTTTTGTGGCCGGGGCCAGTCGCGGCGTCGGCTTTGAAGTCGTGAAGGGACTCCGGGCTCACGGCTACCCCGTCACGGCACTGATTAGAACGGACGATACCCGCTCACACCTCGAAGCTTTGGGAGCTCAAGTGCAGCTGGGCGATGCCCTCGATGCTGCGCAAATGACGGCAGCCTTGCAGGGCTTTGGCGATACCCCTTTTGTCTTGGTGACTACGATTGGCGGCAAAGGCATGACCCGCGACGAGCCCCGCTCCGATTATTTGGGCAATCGCCATTTGATCGATGCGGCCAAGCCGCTGCGATGTGAGCGCTTCTTATTGGTGTCTTCCATTGGCGTGCGGGAGAGTGCGATCGCCCTACCGGCCCCAGTGCTTGATACGCTCCGCCCGGCCCTGCTGGCCAAAGCCAAAGCGGAAGAACATCTGATGGCGAGCGGGTTGCCGTTCACGATTGTGCGTCCCGGTGGTTTGCTCAACGAGCCCGCGAGTGGTCATGGCCTCCTGACGGCGGCGGTGTGGGCAGCGGGTAGCATCAGCCGCCTGGATGTGGCCGATTTGGTGATTCAATGTTTGCGGTCAGAGCGGGCGACCAACCAAGTTTTGTCGGCGATTGATCGCGATCGCAGTCGCAGCGAGCCGCCCGTTGAGCCGTGGCTCTTATAGCGATCGCCCTTAACTGAGTTTGACCTAGCCTGGTGTGAACAAACGTCAAGCAGATTTATTTGGCGGCTGCCTAATCGTCTGTTGGGCTACCGTCTTAGCCCTAAGCGTGACCGTCGCCGCCTCGTAGACACGAGATTAGGTAACTATATGTATCTGGGCGTAAAAAAATGTAATGAAAACCCTCATCAATCCCCCTTACTGTAACGGTTATGGCTTTAAATCTTTATTTAAGGACGCCGCCGCCATATCGGCTTAAATACACATTGGAATGTTGAGCATGAGCAGTAACTTAGCAAGTCAGCTTCGAGAAGGCACTAAGAAAGCCCACACGATGGCTGAAAACGTCGGCTTCGTCCGATGCTTTCTACGCGGTGTCGTAGAAAAGAATTCCTATCGTAAACTCGTCGCTAACTTCTACTTTGCTTACACCGCAATGGAAGAAGAATTAGAGCGCCACCAAGACCACCCCGTCGTCTCGAAGGTCTATTTCCCCGAGCTGCATCGCAAGCAGACCCTAGAGCAAGACTTGCATTACTACTACGGGGCTAACTGGCAAGAGCAAATCAGCCCGTCTACATCGGGGCAAAAGTACGTCGATCGCATTCGCGAAGTGGCCAATAATCAGCCGGAGCTGCTGGTGGGGCATTCCTACACGCGCTACTTAGGCGATTTGTCTGGGGGGCAGATTCTCAAGGGTATTGCTCAGCGCGCCATGAACCTCTCAGAGGGGGAAGGCACCGCGTTTTATGAATTTGACGCCATCGATGACGAGAAGGCGTTTAAGGCCACCTATCGGCAGTCGCTCGATGCAATCGACGTGAGTGAAGCCATGGCTGACCAAATTGTGGAAGAAGCCAACGATGCCTTTGGCCTCAATATGGAAATGTTCCAAGAGCTTGAGGGCAACTTGGTGAAGGCGATCGGTCAGATGCTGTTTAATACGTTGGCGAACCGTCGTCGTCGCGGCAGCACCGAACTCGCCACGGCTGAGTAATTTTCGTTAGCGATCGCAGCCGTCATCGAAAATATTGAGATCGTGCCCGTCGTCCTTAATCCTTTTCCTGGTATTGCCCCAAGTGCAAACTGTGCGCTTGGGGCAATCTGCTTTGAGCCGACGAGGCCACTAGCTGCGCGATATCTGCTCCGTGTGTGGCTTCTGTATTAATCTTGTGAACTCGCTAACTGCGGCTTTGAACCGGTTGATCAAAAAGCGCTGTGGCGATTAGTCCACAACCTCTAGCGCTTCAACCGCTAGATAGGGCTTGCCATCATACACAGCGACAATATCCGGGTCTAATGTAATGCCGTAGTCAGTCTCAAGCACCACGACGTCGAGTTCCATGATTTCGCCAGTGACCTCAATGTTGTCGCCCGCTTCAGGTGCTGGTAAATCAGTCACTGCTAGAACTTCCTCTCCGCGAAACGACTCTACATCGTAGACGGTGAAGACGTTGGGAGACAGAGTTTCCGTGACTTCTGTGCTGACGGTGACCGTCTCACCCACCAGGTCCGTGAGGTCAGTCTCGCTAATGTCAACGTCAATGTCTGGGAGAACCGGTGCATCCTCATCAACTGCTGTGGTCTCATCATCAGGTACGGCAGCATTCAGTTCCATGCCTTCAGGGACTTCCGCTGGTTCTCCAGGTTCCTCAATGTCAGCGCCGACATCACCGGGATCTTCCGCTTGCGGCGCACAGGCTACCGTCAACAGTGTCATCGAAGCGAGAGCTAAAGTGCCTACAACCTTTGCCGTTTTGGTAGGCAGAACATTCTGAATCAAGTGTTTCATCAGTAAATCTCCGAATTTTGCTTGTGCCTATATCTCGATGTTGCTGAGAATATGAATGTTAGAAGTTTGAAAAGAATGGTGAACCTATCATCAGACTCAATACAGTAATCCGACAGATATATATCTGCGCTGACATGGCCTCCCTCTATTAGTCGCGATCGGGGGTGCTGTCGCTTCAAATTAAGGACATCAATCAACCCCAGGGATTTCCTCATTCCCCGACCCAGCTCATTACCTTGGTACAGACAACGGCTTGGATAACAGACGAGGCAGAAATTTCATCGGCACTTCGGACTGACAAGTTCTATGAGCTGACCGGTTCGATCCAGATGGCAGCAGACATACAGCTCTGAACATCTTGTCGAGTTAGCAATGCGCACAGGCTATAGATTTCAGGCTTATTACATCGACGCCCTAACCGCGATTTGCGATGTCTTAATCAGGTCTAATTGAGGTCGCCCTGGGTGCTTTCTCTCTTTGCAGTAGGCCATCTTGAACCTGAATGATCCGGTGCGTTTGGGCGGCAATGTCAGGCTCATGGGTCACGATGATGACGGTAATGCCCTGGCGGTTGAGTTCGGTAAAGAGGGCCATGACTTCGTGAGAGGTTTGGGTATCGAGCGCCCCCGTCGGTTCGTCAGCCAACACTAAAGCCGGACGATTGACGAGGGCACGGGCGATCGCCACCCGTTGCTGTTGTCCCCCCGAAAGTTGGCTGGGTCGGTTGCTCAGGCGATTGCCTAGCCCCACCTGGGTCAAAACTCTTGCTGCCTGCTGGCGTCGCTGTCGACGAGTTGCGCCGGCATAAACCAGGGGTAGCATGACGTTTTCTAAGGCCGTTGAGCGCGGTAGCAAGTTGAACTGTTGAAACACGAAGCCGATGCGCTGATTGCGAATGTAGGCCAGCCCTTCATTACTCAGCGTGGTTAAGTTGCGTCCTTCGAGCACATAGTGACCTGTCGAAGGGCGATCGAGGCAACCGATGATGTTCATCAGGGTCGATTTGCCCGATCCGGAGGCGCCCATAATCGCGACATAGTCACCTTCCGCGATGGTCAGATCAATGCCCTTCAAGACCGGTACATCGACTTCGCCCAAGCGATAGGTTTTACGAATCCCTTCTAGCCAAATCATGGCGGCCATAATGAGTCCTGTGAGTAGACTGTGGTGTTATTGCATCAACCATTGCCGAGCGCAAGGGAGCAAGAGGGCAAAGAAATTGAGCGTTTCTGCCGTAGAGGACTAATCGCTTCTTAAGGCAATAATTGGGTCTAATTTGGCGGCGCTGCGGGCCGGAATCACCCCGGCGACGATGCCAATGGCAAAAGAGAGGCCCACCCCCAGGGCGATCGCCCAGAGAGAAATCACAAACGGAAAGTCGAATAGCGTGGCGGCAATCCGAGCGATCGCCACGCCGAGCCCCACACCTAAAACACCGCCAGCCGCAGCAATAGCGATCGCTTCGGCCAAAAACTGACTCAAAACCGCGTGGTCGGTCGCCCCGACCGCCTTCCGGATGCCAATTTCGCGGGTGCGCTCGACCACCGACACCAGCATGATATTGGCGATGCCAATGCCGCCGACGATGAGGGAGATGGCGGCGATCGCCACCACCATAATCGTAAAAAGTCCCACGGTACTCGTCAGGGTTTCAACGAGGTTGGCCGCGCTCACAATCCGAAAATCATCCTCATCACCTCTGGCGGGGTGAATGTTGTGGCGTACTCGCAGGAGATTGGTAATTTGAAAATCAGCCGCTTCTAACTGGGCTTGCTCGGTCACTTTGACGGCAATGCCCTGAACCGCAATGCCGCTCAGGGCGTTGTTGCCGACCAAGCGAGCTGACATATTGGTGAGCGGCACATAGATCTGTTCATCCGGATTTTCTCGGCCTTGAGCCCCCTTCTCGTTAGCAATGCCAACCACGGTGTACCGCTGTCCTTGCAGGCGAATTTTTTCACCGATGGGCTCACGATCGCTGCCGAATAAATCAGCTCGTACCGTCGGCCCTAATACGGCCACTGACTGGGCTGCCGCCAGTTCATCGGAGGTGAAAAAACGCCCCGATTGTAGCGTAATATTGTTGACCGCTGCGTAGTTGGTGTCGGTGCCTAAAACGGTCGTGGAAAGATTGTTCTCGGCATAAACCACTTGAGTGGTTTGCTGCAAATAGGCCGTGACTGTCCCCGCTGCCGCCACCTGCGATTCAATCGCTTGGGCATCACTCCATGTCAGCGTCGTGGCACTCCCACTGCCCTGGCTGACGTTACCGGTATTCGCCGCCCCAGCCCGTACCTGCAACAAATCTGCGCCGAGGTTCTGCAAATTCGCGGCTGTGGCAGACTGCACGCCTTGCCCCACAGAGGTCACGGCAATCACAGCGGTAATGCCAATGATGACGCCCAACATGGTGAGGGCTGTTCGCAGTTTGTTACTCCACAGGGCGGCGATCGCCATCGCCAAAATCTCCATCACCGAAATCGCGGGCAACTGGATGGCCGCTAGTGGCTCTGGCTGCCGGCTCTTAACCATCGGAGCCGCCCCCTCCGGGGGCACCGCCACCGCTAGGGCTACCCCCAGAGTCGCCGCCTGGTAGTAGCGGCGGCCCGCCCCGATTTTGTCGATTTTCCGGGAGTCCCTGAGCCGCGCTTAAAACAATCTTTTCATTTCCCCCTAGGCCGGCGATCACGGCCGTTTGATCATTCACCGTTAAGCCCGTTTCAATGGGCTGAAATTGTGGTGTCCCATCGGCGGTTAACACCAAAACACCCTCTCCCTGCTCCTCTCGTACGACGGCAACGGTCGGTACCACCAGCACATTCGTCAGTTCACCCGCTTGAAATTCGACATCGACATTCATCCCTGGTCGTAGCTGTGACTGCGCTGCGGCAGCTAGATTGACCCGCACCTCAAAACTGGTCACGTTTGAGCTGACGGTAGCCTGCTCGGCCACCTGGGCCACGGTGCCTTCAAACTGTTGATCGGGGTAAGCATCGGCTTGGATATTGACCAGTTGTCCGGTTTGAATCTGCGCAATATCGGTTTCGGCCACGTTAGCGACCACCTGATAGTTAGAGGCTAACGAGAGAATCGAAGATGACGAAGAAGAAGAAGTTTCACTGGCCGCCGTTGAGGGCGAGACAAAATCGCCGGGGTCAGCATAGCGAGCCGTCACAATGCCACCAAAAGGAGCCCGAATCACTGTATCTGCCATCTGCGTAGCGATCGTGGTCAAAGCCCCTTCCGCTTGTGTGACGGTGGCGGCGGCCTGGGCGATCTCCTCTTGACGGCTACCTGATTGACTGAGATTGAGTGCCTGCTGCGCGCTTTTGACCTCGGCCTGAGCCGTATCGCGAGCGGTACGATAGCTCGTCGTTTCTTGGGCCGAGACCGCCCCCTGCTCATAAAGCACCTCATAGCGGCGCAAATCTTCCTCAGCCTGGCTGAAGCTGGTTGCGGCTCTGGCCAGGTTAGCCTCGGCTTGAGCGATTTCTTGGGGCCGGTTACCGGCGATGAGCATCGCCAGATTGGCACGGGTTTCGGCAAGTTGCCCTTCGGCCTGAATCAGTTGGCCCTGCAGGTCAGAATCGTCCATATAGGCTAAAACTTGACCGGCTTCGACGGCATCACCCTCGACCACGATCACGCGCTCTAAGCGGTCTGCAGTTTTAGGGCTGACATTGGTCAGTTGCTCCGCTTCCACCGTGCCATTGGCCGCCACGGTAATCGGTAGGGTGGCGGTTTCAACCTCAACTGTCTGTGTTTGGGCTTGTTCCTGCTGCTGGGGCAACAGCACAAACTGCCGATAGAGCAGATAGCCACCACCAGCCAGGAGACCGCAAAGGCAGAGGCCCGCGACACCTTGTGCGAGTTGATGTTTCTGACGCTGCTTGAAAGCAAGTGCTACCGGTGATGGGGAAACCGTCTCTGATGTTTGGGGCGATCGCAAGTTCATAGAATTCATATCTGTGGAAGGACTCCTGCCATGAGGGACCAGCGTGGTCAAAAATCTTATTGACTCCCGCCGTGCAACTCGCCCCCGCCAGAGGGGCTTCTCGATTGACCACCGCTACCCGTCTTCCGAAAAGAGTTGTCAGGCGTGCCCCGATAGCAGACGATGACATACGGATAGTCCTCGGTGACGTAGTAACCATAAATGCCATCAATCGTCATGCCATTACAGTCATCCAGGTCGCCAGCGCCCTCGACATATTCGTAATCGTCATTGAATTCGCCGTCGTAAGTACCGCCGGGATTGCCCTCACCCGAGGGCCGCTCTCCCCTTTTGAGCTGATAGCTGGAGAGCGCTTTGCGAATGTTGCCGTTGTCATCAAAGTAAGAACCAAAAATGGGAAACCCATCGGCAGCAAAGCCAATGACGGGAGAGACCTTGCTGTTATCGCTATCGTCAAACAAGGCATGAGGATTGCCGTGATAGTGATACTCGCCGTTGGGTTGAGTATGCGCATGGTGAGCATCTGTTTTTAAGAAACTCAGGGGTGATATCGCGTTGTATCGCCACGGGATGGTGGCGTCACGGCAGCCTAGGCGAACGGTAAAGCACCCGCCCGATAATGAGTCAACTTTGACGCCATTGAGCAAAACGGCATTGTCGTACTGCGGGCTGAGCGCCGTGGCCTGGCGGTTGGGTTGGGGACTGGTCGTCACCCGATAAACTTTGTGCTGCTCTGATACCGGTGTCGCAAAGGTATTGGCGTCGTTCATGTCATGGTTGGGGATGGCATTAGACGTAAAAATACAGTGGTCATTCTCAACGCTGATGGTCAGTGAACCGATGAAAACAGTATTGCTGGGGAGCTCGATCGCTTCGGCGTTGTAGGTTGCGACATAATCCGCGCAGTTGCGGCTCCGGCTCGTCAGGGTCGTCCCCGTAATATCAATCACCTCAACATCGCTCACTCTGCCTGTGCTGAAATCTTCGACCCCAACGACGATGCCCACCACATCACGGGGAGATGAGGCATACGTACAGGCCGCAAGCGGGAGTAAAATCAGCAGTCCTAAGAAACCTTCGAGCTTCGATAAGTGAATGGCAGAAAAATGATTTCTCATCGGACAAATCGCCTGAGCTATCTGTGGTTTGAGAATAAAATCAGCTGCCGGGTCTTAGCATGTGCCAAATAGTTAAATTGAGATGGCCAAAGGTCATGGGTCCTCTGGCTAAACCTCAGCCTAGATCTGAGATTCTGCTGTGCTTTTTGATAGGGTTAACCTCACACCCAGGTTTTCCTCAATGGCTCAGGCACTGAACCTGCTTTATCAGCGTTACCGCTTGATTGCTCTAGCGGTTTACACCGCCGTGCTGTTGGCCGGTTTCGTCGATTGGATCTATGGCGGCATTGGGCCGCGATCGCTGGTGAGCGCCCCCGAGCAGTATCGGTTTTTGGTTTTTGTGGCGATGGTGCTGGCGCTCATCGGGCTTGAAATAAAGGCCGTGGGGCAGGCTGATTTTACCTCGGCAAATCAGGCCAAGCGGGGTAAGCTGATGCCCTTTCTTATCCGCATACTTTTATTTGTCGGCGCTTGCTTAGTCACTGATCTGACCTACTCGCAGATCCTGTTTTTACCCATTCTTTTATATAGCCACTTAGCCGTTGATAAACGCTTGAGCTATTTCATCGCGATTCTGGCAGTCGTTACTCTTTTAGGACTCAAATCCTCTGACTTTAGTGACCTGGGAGGATCACTCTTGCCGCCGCCAGCAGTGGATGGCAGACCGCCGAGGCGGCCCCCGCCCTTGAGCCGACTGATTGATGAAAGCATGGGCTCACTCATCGCCCTGTTTTTTACGTTGCTATTAGCCCGCGCGATATCCCAAGCGACTCAAGCTCAGCAAAAGTTGGTGGGTTTGTTGACCTCACTCGAAGCCTCCCACACCCAACTGCAGCACTATGCCGCGCGGGTGGCTGATTTAGCGGCCACCGAAGAACGGAACCGCTTAGCACGTGACATTCACGATAGTCTGGGTCATCATCTGGCCGCAATTAATATTCAGTTAGCAAAAGCTAATGCCTACCGAGAACGCGACCCAAACCGGGCCTATGAAGCGGTAGATCATGCGCAACGCACTGTCCAAGCGGCCTTAAAAGATGTGCGGGAGTCGGTCGGCAGTCTGCGTCAAGACAGTGAACCCTTCTTATTTCAAGAGGCTCTTGACGACTTACTCCGCCGCCTGCGTCATAGTGAACTTGAGTTGAAACTGACTCAAACAGGAGACAGCTCGCACTACAGCCGACTCAAGCTGATGACCCTGTACCGGGTAATTCAAGAAGGGCTGACCAATGTGCATAAGCATGCCCAGGCCAGCCACGTCGCGATCGCGCTCAATTTCGATTCTCAAGTCGCCACGCTAGACCTGACAGACAATGGTTTGGGGTTTGATGTTGCGGCTTGGAAAGCGAGCGGCAATGAACAGACCACCCATGGATTAATTGGCTTGCAGGAACGGCTCACTTTGGTGGGGGGCACCCTTGATATCAGCAGTCAGCCCCAAGCGACAACGCTGACGATCAAGATTCCTCAATCCCATTCTCAGACCAATATTCTGGCTAGCTTAAATACGGAATCAATCCCATGACGGCAAAAATCCGCATTCTGCTGGTCGATGACCAGTACCTGATTCGAGAAGGCATTGCCTCTTTGCTAGAACTGGAAGCAGCGGTTGAAGTCGTGGGTATCGCCGGTAATGGTCAAGAGGCGATCGCTCAAGCCCTTGACCTCAAACCGCACATCATTCTCATGGACGTGCGGATGCCGGAAATGAATGGCGTGGAAGCCACCGCCCAGATCAGGCAAGCCCTACCCACTTGCCAAATCATTATGCTCACCACCTTTGATGATGAAGAGTTTATCGTGCAGTCGCTTCTCGCCGGAGCCTGTGGCTACTTGATGAAGGACATTCCGCCTCAAGACCTGGTTCAAGCCATTAAACTGGCCCATGCCGGGGTTTATCAGCTAGCCCCTGAGGTCGCCGGTAAACTGATCGGAGCCCTCAAACATAAACCAGAGTTTGTGGCCAAACCGCCAATCGAGACACCGCTGACCGCGAGAGAACTGGAGGTCTTAAAACTGCTCGCCAAAGGAACTACGAATAAAGGCATTGCTCAAGCCCTCTATGTGAGTGAGGGCACGGTCAAAAATCATGTTTCTAACATTTTGATGCGGCTAGATCTGCGCGATCGCACTCAGGCCGCTATCTACGCGGTAGAGAACGGTTTAAGCTAACCAAAATTCGTCAGGGCATGGCCCTTTCCAAAGGGTATTCTGCTGTATCTGATATGTAATGGCTAATGTCGGCAGGCTTCTGTCGTCTGTCCTGTTTCACCCGCAACGAGTTGGTATGCAAACTCCCAACAATCTGCTGAAGTCTGGCGATACACAATTGCACTCGTTGCTCCAGGCGTGGTTAAAGAATCAAAAGCCAACCGATATTCGCCATTTCCATTTTCTTCAAAATCTGTGAGCAGCGTGGAGACTGGCTCACCATAGCTACCCCCCAGCGGGCTGGGGGTGCGCTGCGCTAGGGCATCGAAGGGGGGCGGTTCGATTTGCAGCTCAGGGTCAAAAGACCCGTGATGGCAACCGACAACATAAGGCGGGGTTTTGGTGGTGAAATGGACAAATCCCCCCTCTGGTAACTGCAGCGCGTTGCACTCATCCAGTGCTTCATCCGGCAGGTAACTCAGATCGCTGTATCGCCCCCGGCCATAATAGTCATCGCCCCCTTCACCGAAATAGACGGGAGCGCCGTCAAGGCCAAAGGCGATCGGCAGTTCAGGATTATGCTCATCCATCAAACAAAGCGGTGCGTAATGGTAGTGATAGTCTTCTCCTTGCCCTGAGTGGCCCCCACACTGGTCTAATTCGCCCTGAACAACAGTGTCATTACGCTCCTCGTAGTTAGCGAGTGACGTTGAAACATCGGGTCGGCGCTCGTAATGGAAAATGGGCACCCCATCAACTGCCACCGCGATGGGGCCACGCGCGCTGGCTGCAACGGGTGCAGTGAGCCAAGCAGGGGTAAGGGGAATCCGCCAGCGGTAATCGTAGGGGACCGCCACTCTTTGGATCCAAGACAGAATGCCGACCATGGGGAGATCTTCGCTACTGCCAGACGTCAAATCAGGCAGACCGGTAGCGGTTACCTCCAGGAAGTCAGCCGTACAATTAGTGGCCCCAGGATCGAGATGTGACTCAAAAGCCGCTTCAGCGGTGGCGCAGTCTGTTGGCGAACTTTGCGCCAAGTCGGTGGGTAAACTTTGCCCCAAGTCGGTGGGTAAACTTTGCCCCACATTAGAGCAGCCCCAGATCAGCAGCACCATGGCTATGGTCAGCTTAGCGGCGCGCAAGACCCGACCGATCTGTTTGCTATGTTGCACTGGCATTGTCAATTTCCTTTCTCAACGTACTGGGCCACAATGAGCCAATTTTTTGGCTCGATCAGTTAGTTTTCCTTGCCCTGCTCTCTGCTCTCTCCTTCGCTGTCTCCAGTGCCAGGTACGGCTCTGACCACGGTTAAACCGAGATAAGGCACCTGGGCTTTCAGTTGCTGTTCTACGGTATGAGTAATCTCTTGAGTTGCCTGGAGGGCAAGGTGAGGCGGTAGCATCATGTCCATCTCTACATGGAGCCGATGCCCGAGCCAGCGAGTCCGCAGATTTGCGATACGGCTAATGCCACGCTCTGCGAACGCTTCAGTTTCAGGTACATGAGCGATCGCATGGTGGAGTGAGTCTAGTACCTCTGGTTCCACGCCATCGAGCAAGCGACTAAAAATCGTCTGTCCCGACTCCCAAACAATTTTGAGCAACACGGCGGCGATCGCTAAACCAATCACCGGATCAGCCCAGGAATAGCCCAAACTAACACCCACGGCACTGAGCACCACCGCCAGACTGACCAAACCATCGGCCATCGCATGGTAGCCATCGGCTATCAGGGCAGCACTGTTGATTTTCCGCCCTACCCGAACGCGGAAAACAGCCACAATTTCGTTACCGATGAAGCCGACCAAGCCAGCGATGGCTAAGGCTCCCAAATGGTGCAGGGGCTGAGGATGGTAAAACCGTTCTATAGACTCATAGGCGGTAATGATGGCGCTCAACAAGATAATTGCCACAATCATGACCCCGGCCAAGTCTTCCAATCGAGCCAAGCCATAGGAAAATCTGGGTGTGGGCTTTCGTCGGGAGACGAGGAACGCCACCCCCAAAGGTACGGCGGTCATGGCATCCCCGACGTTGTGAATCATATCGGCCAGGAGCGCCACACTCCCCGAAAGCCAAAATATCCCCGCCTGGACAATGGCCGTGAGTAGCAAGCCCACCAAAGACCATTTCACCGCCCAGATGCCGAGGGCAGAACTCGCGATTTCCGGATCGATGACCCCGTGGGTATGGGTCGAATCGCCATGATGATGGGAGTGAGGCTCTACCTTGAGTCTGGTGAGTTGAGGCACCTCAATCGAACTAAAAAGTTGTGTCATAGTACTTGTTAAAACAGGACATTCATCTAGGCATAAGGAACAAGGGATTATATAAATTCCACAATTTGGCCTGAGGCACAGTGGAATCACATTTCCCCTCCTGGGAGGGGCAGCGGGGTGGGTTGACCATGAGTGCTGGGGATCAAACCCACCCCGCCTACGGCACCCCTCCCGAGAGGGGAGAAACTAGCACATTATTAAATTCCCGATCCTAAATCAGGTAAATGACCTTCTCTACGTGGGCGGCACATAAAACCCTGTTTATTTGTGTGTTGTGTCGTGTTGGCATCATCAATCTGTCCGAGTCGTATCCCCCTCTATCGATTTGGCCTCGGTGGCAGCGCCTCCCGCAAATCAGCTTCGTCAATGCCTAACGCCTCTGCGACTTCGGAGAAATCGGCTTGGCGTCCCCCCGCTGCTTGGATGGCCTGACTAAGCGCCGCCTCAGAAACGCCCAGTTGCTCTGCGGCCTCAGAAAAATCGGGTGGTGCATTCCCTTGAGGTGAACCGCCACCCCCGCCAGGCGATCCATCACCGTCAGGCGGCCCACCATCCTCAGTCCCACCATCCTCAGCTGGGCCGCGCCGGGCCGACGGATCGGGCGTTCCCTTCACGCAGCGCTGTACGAAGGGGTAAGCGTCGGTCACGTAGTAGTGATAGACGCCTTGCGGGAATTCCGGCGTCACCGCAAAACGGCCATTACATTCGTCAAGGTCACCAGACCCTGCAACATATTCATAGTCTTGGGAAAACGTACCCATGGGTATGAGGTCGACACTGGGACGATCTGGATCCGGCGTGGCTTTCAATTGATAGCTCGGTGCCATCGCCTGCAAGGCACTGGTGCTAGATTCGGGAGCGCTGTAGCCATAGCGCGCATAGAGCGGAAACCCATCTACCGCCCAAGCAATGAGCTGCATCGATTCGCCTGCCAAATTCTGTTCTGACAGCATGCCTTCGGGCATACCGTGATAGTGATAGACCCCACCCCGCTGCACATGGGCGTGATTGGCATCTTCACCAAAGTCAAAGGTTGATTGGCCGAGCGCTTCCATCGTCCACTCCCCAGTGCTACCGGGCCTCAAACTGCACTCAGACACATCGGTGATATTGGAGGCACACCGCCCACCCGTCCCAGGGTTAAACTTCACCCCGTTCAGCGCATAGGCCGGGTTTATACTCCGCTGACCAGCGCCCGTACGCGCAACCGAATTCAGCGGCAGCGCGACATTGACCTCGTGGGCCGTAATGGGGTTACGCTCTCCCACGAACTGTCCACCCGTTTGATGATGCGGGACCCCGTTGGCAACTAGCTGCCGCTGCCCATCAGCACAAGACCACTGGGCCTCACTTTGCAGACCCAACTGCTCGTTCAGCACGTTGGTGCTGGCATCGCACAGGACGCCCGAGGTGTCGGCCTCAGTGGAGGCAATGGGTTCCCCGAAGTCACCTGCTGGCCGATCGCCACCCGGCCCGCCTCCGGGTGAACCGCCTGCGGGTGGGCCACCTTCTGGCCTGACTTGGGCCACCTCTTGAGGCACACTTTCGTGACCCTGCTGGGCCATTGGACTATGTAATCCGAATGCCATCACCGCGATCGCAACGCTCAATGTCAGAACGATTAGTCCTACTTTTTTCATAGATATAGCTCCAGTCAAAGAAATGCTAAATAGCGCAAATAAGCTTGTGTTTTATGAGTGATTTTCAGCCAAATTGTTAAGCAGTTTCACCGCCACCAAAAAATTACTCAACGGTTTTTTTGACCAGCACTAAATTGTCCAAAACTAGATTGGAAGACCAGATGAATTTGGCTTCAGCCCCTATGAAAATCTCTGAAAAATTGGTATAGCTCGGTTTGTTATCGACGCTGACCGCTGCATTGGTATAGGTCACAGCCTCAGGCCAACCAGCAGCATCAAAACTCTCTGAAAACCAGTCTTCAGGGACTGGATAATGCAGGGCATAGCAAGATTCATCACAGCTAGGGTTGTTGGCGTTGGCTGCGGAAGAATCGCGCACAAGTCCGTTTTCTCTGACGCTCTCTGGATTTTCCAGTGGTGCAATGTAAAAGGTCTGCGCTTTCCAACTGGCATCGGTGACAGTGCCGTCGCTAAAGCTAGCCACAAAGCCCCCGTCACCTGGGTGATAGTCTGTCCCTCGATTGCTTTCGGTGCCTAACCCGAGATTCTCTTCCCAGTCAATGAGCTTAACGGCATAGGTGATGGGTGCTTTGGCTTTGAAGCGAACAACACTGGAATTAAAGGGCGTAAAGGGCACCGGATCAACCGCAACCAGCTCTCCATTGACGTAAAGCTCAAAATAATTATCGGCAAAGATATAGCCGGTAATAATCTCACCATCTGAATCAATTTCCACAATAGGAATTGACTCTAGATCGACCGCTTGAATATTTTCATAGGTCGTTTGAGTACACTCGTTGTACAGATCAGCTGCTTTGGGGCCGATTTCAAAATTGTTTGCTGCAGGCACGACCCAATCGGTGCCGTCAGTTGCTGTGATGCTGCCCAAAGCACTGACGCGGGCTCGTGACATCGAGCAAACCAACAAATTTTCTATTGTGGTTGTCGGGGCATACCCCTGAGTAATAGAACCTGGTGAACTCAGCCCTGGTGATATTGGCTCCGATGCATCGACGGTAGGTGACGCATCGGAGCCTGTGCTCTCAAGCGGCGCAGTTGGGGCACAAGCGAGAGACATCAAAAGGACTGTGATCACAGAACTGAGAGGGGTCAGCTTTAGAGGCATGGCAGTTATCAGGGCAAGAAGAGAGAGTCTTGCCCTATGGCTTGGTCAGATACGTAGCGGATGATTTGGCGGGGCGATAAACACCGGCTGCTAGCCGATGGTGATCGTGAGTTTGGCTGGTGACCTTGGTGCCGGTTCCTGAGCTGGTTGGGGGGCTGGTTGCGGTGCTGGTTGGGGGGCTGGCTGGGGCTCCGGTCGGGGGGCTGGTTGCGGTGCCGGTGGGGCCACTGACCTATCTACTCTCTGAGACACAGCACGGTTCGGTCTGCCCTCCACCTCATAGGCTTGTGCGCTAACGGCTGTCGCTGTGATCAAGCCTGCGCAAGAAACGCTCGCCAACGTTGTGGTTACAAAGGCTTTGACTTTTCGATTTAGTTTCATTTTGCAGCTCCTAAAATCTAAAGAGTCGTCATCATGAGAACCTCTCATTTAAAGGGTTTCTTGATACCTGAAACTTGAGGTTTCACAACATCTGATTACGTAAACAATAGAGAAAATTGCCAATAGAAAGTATCAGCCATAAGTCACGATTAGCCCATGTCTAAAGTCACGGTAAATTCATCCACAAGAAACTCGTGGCTAAATCAAGATCCGACATTGCTATTGCCGCTCGACATCACCAACCTTTTTGATGACTGTGTACAGCCAATTGTGTTGAGCCTGGCCATAGGGGCCATGCGCTGACTTCGTTGTCCTAATCACGACACTGAGCCAAACCACCTCAAGTGATTGACCCGGCTGCTGTTGCTTCGGTCAACAGCTCGACTGTACCGGCGCGGCCATCAAGGCGCACCATTTGCCCGTCTTGAAACTGTTGGGTCGCCTCAGGAATATTCATCACCGCCGGAATTTGATACTCCCGCGCCACGATCGCCCCGTGGGATAGTTTGCCCCCCACCTCAGCCACTAAGCCTGCCGCCTGGGCCAAAATCGGCCCCCAACCAGCATCGGTATAGGGCACCACGATGATGGTGCCGGGGGCAATCGGCTCACTCAGCTGCAGGGTCGTCAACACTCGCACGGGGCCTTGCACCTGGCCGGCGCTGGCTCCGATGCCCTGCAAAATCCCAGAGCGGGGGGGCACGGGCGAGGTGGCGAGGGGCGTGGGGGGCGGCTCGTCGCCATACACAATGAAGGGCACCGTGGTTTGTGCTTGGTGCAGCTCGAACTGCGATCGCCGCGCCGCCACTAATGCCTGCAAAGCCTCACTGGAGAGTGCCGCCGGCGTTGCCACACTGGCCCGCAGCTCGTCATCGGTCAAAAAGAAGCCGTCCTCCGGCTGCTGCAGGCGATTTTGCGCGATCGCCTGATCGATGAGGGCCAGCAGGCTCCAGCGCAGTTCGGCCAGCAGGGTGAGATAAACCGTCGCCACTCGTCCTTTAAGATTGAGCCGCGCCTGCACCTGGCGATAACGCCAGCCCGTGGGTGGCGCTGAACTGTCCTCTGATGAATCCGTCGCGGCTGCTTCTGAAGATGCCGCTTCTGGGGGTGGATTGGTCAAAAACTGAGCAAACAGCGTCTGGACGGGCTGCGGATCTTCGCGCCAGGTGGGTACGGCGATGTCGGTGCCGACTTCACTGAGGTAGCCGTAGCGCTCCAAAATTTCATCCAGCGCTGTCAGCACAGTTTGGCCTTGGGGCAGGTCGGCTAGCTGTGCCAGTAGTTGCTTGGTAGGAACGGCGGTTGAAGTTGCCGCTACCCAGTCGGGATATTGCTCGCGGGTCGATCGTGCCAGCGCTTTGACCAACTGCAGGGAAGCGATTTCCGGCTGATCGCGAGAGTCCAGATCAGTTTCGGGAACTTTGAACAGCGATCGCCGCAGCGCAAAACTTAGCGGGCCTAAAATGTTGTAATAGGTCGCCCGTTGCAGCTGCTGCAGGATGGTGTCGATGCGGGTCAGCAGCTCCGGCGCTGTGAGCGTCGTGGCGGGGGTTGCTCGCAGGTGAGTCAATACCGGGGCAAAGTGCTGGCGATCGTCCTGCTCAAAATCTTGTAGTAATCGCCATTCGCGGCGCAGTAGCCGCAGCAGGCCCGGCACATTTTGCAGCGTGCTGCCAATCGGCGGTTTGCTGAACTTGCTGCCCAACGTGAGAAATTCGAGACTCTCGGGCGGCAAACCCATGCGGCGAAAGGTCGCGCCCAGCAGCGTCGCATTAAAGTAGGCCCGTGAGTAGTGCAGCGTCGCCGTATTGCCAAAGTCGAGTCCGGCGGCGCGATCGCCCAGCACAATCGTAAAAATATCGCCCCATACGCCACAGGTCAGCGGTCGGTTGATTGACCAGGTGAGGGGCCGAATCACGCCGGGAATTACCTCGGCGGCGATTTTGCGCGTCCAAATGGGGCTCAGCGTCGTGATCGGGCGAGCCTGCAGCAGCCACAGCGTCTCGCCGTCAAAGCTCCATTCAATATCTTGCGGAATGCCGTGGTAGCGCAGTTCTAAATGACGCGCCAGTTGCGCCACCTGCTGGATCAGCGCGGGGGGAATGGGATTCGCGGCGCTGTCCAAACTCGTCCCGCCGTTTTCACTCGCGGCGGCGGGCGCGGCCTCGAGCTGGGCGAGGTCGCTAGGACTCACCTCACTCAGCTGAGCGTCATCGACCTCCAGCCGATACTGTTCGGGGGTGACCTGACCGGAAACGACCTGATCTGCCCCACCTGCCAAGGCTTCGACCACCACGGCAGCGCCCGGCTCAACCGGGTCGCGGCTAAAGGCCACGCCGGAATACAGGCCCGGCACCTGTTTTTGCACCAGCAGGGCTAGGCCTGTTTGGTCAGTCAGGCCGCGATCGCGGCGATATTGAGCCGCAGCGGCTTGGCCATAGGATTGGCGACAGTGGTCAATCGCCTGGATTAAATCAGCGGCACTGCCCACGTCGGCGATCGACTCGTACTGTCCCGCCCCAGAGACGACTGCCCCATCTTCATCCAGCGCGGAAGAACGGACGATCCACGGTTGCTGCCAGGGGTCGGATTCGACCGATTCGAGGTGGGTGACGAGCGATCTCCCGCTGCTGCCCTGGGGCAAAATCCAGCCCCCTGGCACGGCGTAGCCCCATCGTCTGAGCTGCGCCAGCGTGGCGGCTTTATTGCCCATTTGGGCCGCTTGCGGTTTGTCGTTGAGTGACCCAATCACATCCTGACCTCGAAGAAAGTGAAACATTGGCCGAGTATTGGACTGAGGTGGACTCGGGGTGAGGGCCAAATCATCGGGCAGGCGCTGATAGATGGCGGCGATCAGCAGGCTCAGTCCGGTGGCGGCGACAATCGTCGCCGGACTCTCGGGACGCCGCAGCGCCTCTAACAGCGGCAGCAGCACCAACACACCGAGTCGCGCCGGTTGCCGCCGCCGCACGATCGCAAACCAGAGGCCCGACAGCACCCAGGTCGCCAGGGCAATCACCCAGTCATGGGTAATATAGCCCCAAACTACATTCGTTGTGCCGGCACTGCCACCCAGCGTATAGCGACCTAAAACCAGGGCGATCAGCGCGATCAGCTCCCACGGGGCCGAGTCGGCAAAGAGCGATCGCGCCAGCAGCACGACGCCAATGCCCTTAGCGGCTTCTGAGGCGACCGCCAGCAGCCCCAGCTTGGTGCCGCCGTGATAAAACGCCGCTGAGACGCTGAGATTCCCCGTGCCCAACTCAGCCAAGCGCTGCTGCGTCAGTCCGCGCACCAGCCAGTCAATGATGGGCAGGCTACCGACGGCAAAGGCGATCGCGCACAACAGTAGAGCAGTCCCAGCGGATAAAGTCATGGGCCAACCGATGGCAGTGTCAACTGTGGCTACGGTAACCCAAAGCCTCGTGACCCGGCGCCGGTCGTGCCCCTCCTCCGGCATGACCCAGACCTTGACTCAGCGCCATGGATGCCAGTGCTGGGATCAGAGCTAAGATCAAATCGGTGACTCAACTGTGTTTGCAGGCGATCGCCCGCCGTATCAGACTTGGGGACGTGACAATTGCGGTCTACCACTACACCAAAGGCGACTCAGCCGTTTGAGGTGCCCAAATTCCGTCAGTTTTTAGGGGTAGTTGGCCTGATTTGGCTCGCTATGGTGGCCGTGCTCATCGTCGTTGAGTTGATGGAAAGCTGGACGATTGACTTGGAAGATCCCCTGCTGACGCCGGTTTTTTATATCGTTTTGTTTGGCGGCAGCAGCCTCTGGCTCTGGCAACAATATCGTCACCATCATATTGAGCCGATGCAGCTGTTGGGCGATTGGCCCTTAGGGCAGCAGTGGCCTGCCTTGCTCGGGCTGTGGGTAACGCTTTTTATGTTTTCATTGGGGGCGTTTCAAGTTTCCTTTGCGGCCTTTTCCTATCTGCTGCCGCAAATGGTGGAGGACACGCTGCAAAGTTCGATCTTTCTCGGTGCCGACGAGACGGCTATTCCCTGGCTCTACAACTTGCTGATGCTGATTGTGCTCGTCATCGCCGCGCCGGTGCTCGAAGAATTTTTGTTTCGGGGATTTTTGCTGCATCGCTGGGGCACGCGGTGGAACCTGAGAGTGGCCGTGCTGTTATCTTCGGTGCTGTTTGGCATCTTGCACGCCAATCTGATTGGGCTCACCGGCTTTGGCTTCGCCCTCGCTCTGCTGTATCTGCGTAGCAGCAATCTGTGGCTGGTGATCATCATTCACAGTTTGAACAACGCGATCGCCGCCGGTCTCGAAATCATTTTGAGCTTGGGCGGCAGCAGCGAACCTCAATCCTTGACGGAGTTTCGCTCTAGTATCTGGTTTGGGCTGGTGCTGTTGGCCATTTCGACGCCGTTTTTAATCCGCTTTTTGCGACAAAATTGGGCCGTCACTCGCGCCCCGCTCCCCTACTTTGCTAACGGCGATCGCGCTGTGGCGAGCGTTGATGACGGCTTTTAAGGCTGCTCGCTCGTGCTGCATAACTGTAATCATCACTAAAAAAACAGCTGTTACTGAAGCTGCAGCGGGGGCGATGCTTGGGGCCGTATTGAACCGGGTGGGCATCAGTGGTGAGTGACCGGCTGAAATTTCAGGGAAATGACCGAAATGGGTTGTTTTGGGCTTAAAGGCAGAGGCTAGGATTGAGGTCAAACCAGCGGTGTAAGGATGCGTCTTGGGTGATGGCATGCGGGCCTTTTTAGCCTGTTGGTCACTAGCCAGGATGTTTGCCTCAATAATTGATTGAACCCTATTCAACAACGTCTCAAACTATGAGCCCAGAACGGACTGAAGCTATTTCGGCAAAGCTGGACGATGGCACGATTGTGAAGGTGCAGGTGGCGGCGACAGGCGGACGGCAAGATGTCGCGGGGGGAGCAATTCCTAACTTGAAGGATGTGGGGAAGGCGATCGAAGGGATCGTCGAGGCGGTCGCCACGCCTATCCACAAGGCGATGCCCTCAAAGGCCACGGTGAAATTTGGCATTGATGTGGCGGTCGAACCGGGTCAGCTCACGGCCATGTTGGTGAAAGGCGGTGGCAACGCCACCCTGGAAGTCACGCTGGAATGGGAACCGAAGGTGTAGCCGGTGGCGCAAAACCTGGAAGCGTTGTTGCAGGAATGTACAGTTAAGCTGACCCTGGCCAACGGAGAGGTCGGGACGGGCTTTTTTGTGGCACCGGGCTACGTGCTGACCTGTGAGCACGTCGTGCGCAATGCTGGGGATGAGCCGATTAGCCTGCGGTGGCAGCAAGACCCTGAGTTTGCTCAAGCGCAGATTGAACAGCTGTTACCGGCCTATGATTTGGCGCTGTTGCGGTTTACGCCGCCCCGTGAGGCTCACCCCTGTGTGATGCTCGATGCTGACATCCAACGGCGGGATGAACTCGACCTTTTTGGCTATCCCGAGCGCGATTACCCCGATGGCCGGCCCGCCGGTTTTGTTTGTGAAGGCGAGTTTCAAGAAGCGGACTTGTCGCTGATTTTGCTGAAGCAGGGACAAATGCAGCCGGGCATGAGTGGCGCGGCCCTGCTGAATGGGCGCACGGGCAAAGTCTGCGCCATGGCCAAGCTCACCCGTGACCAATACACCGACCTGGGGGGCGGTGGCATCAAAGCCTCGGTGATTTTAGAGCAGTTGCCAGCCCTCATCGAGTGGCAGCAAACCTTTCATCAGCGTGATCGGCGTTGGCAAAATTTGCTCAGTCAAGTTAACACCTTGCCGACTTGCCCCAATAACCTGCCCCGCAGTGGTGCCGTCGCCTTTGTGGGACGAGAGAGTGAATTGGCCGACCTGCATCGCCAACTGCATCAGGCCGATCGCTTGGCAATTACCGCCATTCAAGGCATGGGGGGCATTGGTAAAACGGAACTGGCGCTGCAATATGCCCAGCACCACCGCGACCAGAATACCTATCTGGGGGGGATCTGCTGGCTGCAGGCGAAAGACCAGAACGTGGGCACCGAGATCGTCAACGTCGCCACCGACTACCTGCAGCTAACGGTGCCGACGGATATCGACTTGCCCCGTCAGGCGCAGTTTTGCTGGAGCCAGTGGCCAGGGGCGGGGGAGGTGCTGGTGGTGATTGATGATGTAGGTGGCCCCGACGACATCGCCGCCTACACCGCCATTCAACCCTACCTACCGCCGCAAAGCAGCCGCTTTTGGGTATTGCTGACCACTCGCCTGCAGCTAGGCGCTTCCATTCGATCGTTGCAAATTGAGGTGCTGAGTTAGGTCGCCGCTTTAGAGCTGCTGGAGTCGCTGCTGGGTGCAAACCGGGTGAACCGGGAACCTGATAGCGCGAAAGCCCTTTGCCATTGGTTAGGCTACCTGCCCTTGGGGCTGGAACTGGTGGGGCGCTTTTTGCAGCGCAAGCCAGGGTGGTCGCTGGCGAAACTGCTGGAGCGGCTAGAGGCCAAGCGCCTAGACGCCAAAGCCCTCTGCCAAGGGCGACCCGACATGACCGCCGCCCACGAAAGTATCGCCGCCGCCTTTGAGTTGAGTTGGCAAGACCTGGATGCCCCGGTGCGAGAGCTGGCCTATCGCCTAAGCCTGTTTGCCCTGGCTCCCATTGACTGGGAGTGGATTGAGGACTGGTACGACGGCACCGACCCCGATGACCTGGAAGACTGGCGGGATGAGGGGCTGATTAACCGTAGTTTGCTGACCCGAGTGGGCGACAACACCGTGCAGCTACACCAGCTGATTCGCGAGTTCTTTCGCGGCAAGCTAGAGGATTGGGCCGAGGCCGAGGTGCTGAAGCAGCACTACTGCCAGGCCATGGTGCAGATGGCTCAAGCGATTCCCCAAACCCCCACCCGCGACCAGATTTTGGCGGTGATCCCGGCCATCCCCCACATCGCCGAGGCCGCTACTACCTGGCAACGGTGGGTCGAAGACGACTCCTTAATCTCGCCCTTTCTGGGGATAGCGCGATTTTATGAGGGGCAGGGAGCCTATGGACAGGCGGAACCCTGGTATCAAGACTGTCTGACAGTGACGCGCGATCGCCTGGATGAAACGCATCCCGCTGTCGCCACCAGCCTCAACAATCTCGCGGGACTGTATGACTCGCAGGGTCGCTACGAGGCGGCAGAACCGCTCTATCAAGAGGCGCTGACGATGCGGAAAGCGCTATTGGGCGAGTCCCATCCCGCTGTCGCCACCAGCCTCAACAATCTCGCGGGACTGTATGACTCGCAGG
>CALCCA010000039.1 GCA_937899725.1 uncultured Halomicronema sp. | reverse complement strand
CGCTCGGGTTCCTGTCGCAGTATGAGACTGCTTGAAGATACTGCAAGATGTCAGTTAAAGGCATTGTAGGCGACTGCTACCCAGAGTAATGCCTGACTCAGGGCAATGACAGCTGCCACCTGGCTATCGGTAGTAGTGACGAAGAGCGGTATTAGCCATTTCCCGTTGAGTGCGAGCACAACGTTTGCAGTGACGGCGTAGATAACGCATAAGGCGATCACCACATTGCCTAATCGCTGAGCCCAACGACGATTGCCCGCGCCAATTGACTGCCCGACCAGTGTGGTTCCCGCCTGCGCGATCCCCAGCGTTGGCATGTAGGCCGTTGAGGTGAGCATCATGACAACCTGGGTAGCAGCCCCTGGTACAACGCCGAGTTTGACCTGCATGATTTGGAAGAAAGCGACTCCGGTTAAATCGGCAGTCATGAGAAACCCGAGTGGAAGACCGGCCGCAAACAGAGAGCGAATCGTTGGCCACTGGGGATTCCAGACACGATGAGATTGGAAATCTTGACGAATCTCACGGCTGAGAAAAACCCAGAGGAAAAGCACCATGCCAGCCGTGAGTGACAGAGTAGTCGCCCACGCTGCTCCGGCCATACCCATGCCTAATTGAAACATCAACCCCTCATTCAAAACCACGTTGAGGAGGGCAATGGCGATCGATACCCATAGCGTAATCGTGGTTTTGCCAACGCCATTGAAGAAGGCGGTCAGTCCTAAATTGACAATCGCGATCGTCAATCCCAGAAGACGGGGTGTCCAGTAATCGCTGGCTAACTGCTCAACGGTTGGGGAGAACTGAAACAGCTTGAGCAACTCGGCTCCTGAAACAGCCAGTACAACGAACAGTGGGGTGAGCAATAGTGCGCCCCAAAACCCAGTTCCCACTGCTTGGGCGGCCTGGTGAGGCTTACCCTCTCCATAAGCTTGAGCCACCAAGGTTTGTACATACATGCCGACTCCGCCAAATAGCACAAACAGTACCAGGATGAGAAAATACAGTGCTCCCATTGCGGCGATCGCATCCATCGACAGGCGTCCGATAAACCAAGAGTCGGTGAGGTTCAGAACAGCTTGCACACCGCTACTAAGAAACAGCGGAAACGCGAGCAGCAGAATGCTTCGATAATCCACATGACGCTTGCCCCGGCCGTCAAGTTTTGCGGCGGGGAGAACTGATTCAGTTTGATAAGCCATCGTAAAGCCCGTCTTTTCCCCTTCACTACCAAGTCGTGATCATCTGTTGGATTAAATCGCGGGCTTGGGCTAGCGATCGCCGACGAGCTTCTTCTCCTTCATTCAAGTTCTCAGCATAAATAAACGTGATATCTCTCACGCCAATAAAGCCAAAAACTGTACGTAAGTAAGGCTCTTGAAAATCATAGTTGACGAGGTCTGTGCCAGCCGCATAACTACTTCCCCGTGTGCTGATTATCAGCATCTTCTTGCGTTTTAGTAAACCTTCCCACGTGGGAGTGAAGGTGCGATTTATACGCACAACCTGATCAATATAGGCTTTGAAATTGGCTGGAACGCTAAAGTTATACATGGGAATTCCAAACACATAGCGATCCGCGTTCACTACCTCATCAATTAGCTCATCAGATATTTGGAGAACATCAGCCAGTTCGACGGGCAAGACCTCAGACTTATTGAATGCTGCAGCAACCCATGATTCATTGACAGGCGGGACTGGACGTTTCCCCACATCTCGGTAAGTTACCGTATCTTGTGGATGATGCTTAACCCAATTCGACACAAATTCCTGTGTGAGAGCACGCGAAATTGAACGACTCCCCCGTGGACTAGAGTCAAGGTGCAAAACATGTGACATATGTAATTCGATCCTTTACCAACAATTCAATCGAGAAAAAATCAGTAGATAACTAGAGTATGCAGAAGAGTAAATCTAGATGTCTTGCCGCTTTCTCCGATTTTTTGCACATTTTCACTGACTGTTGATAAAAGCTTTGGGCGTCACACCTACCCACCGCTTAAAGTGACGATTAAGATGGCTTTGGTGAGCAAATCCCACCTCTAATGCAATATCAGAGATCGCTAGTTTTCCTTGAAGTAAAAGGCATTTTGCCCGTTCAACGCGCTGCTGGATCACATACTGATGGGGCGTGAGTCCGGTCGATTGCTTGAACAAACGGGTGAGGTAGTTAGGAGTAAGCTGGGCGATCTCGGCAAGTTCAGTCAGGGTCAGGTCTTGGCCAAGATGTGTATCGACATACTCAGTGATTTGCCGCAGCCGATAACAGGGCAGTCCTCCTGCTTGAGTCGACACAATGGCTGCTTTCGTTGTGTAGTGACGAAGCAGGTGGGCAAAAAGCATCGTACAGAGGGTATCGGCATATAATCGACCTCCCAAGTTGCCTGACTCAAGTTCAGCTTTGAGTGATAACCCAATCCCGTGGACTAACGGATCTGCATCGGTAAAATGCGGAATGAGTTCAAATACATCACTGCCACCAGTAGATTGTGCGGATTGGAGGAATGCACTTGGCTCAAGACTCAGAATCAAGTAACGATTTTCGGTATCCCAGTTTGCATACAGCGTTTCTCACTCTGGCGAGGTACAGTAACAGCAATTTGTGAACCAG
>CALCCA010000038.1 GCA_937899725.1 uncultured Halomicronema sp. | reverse complement strand
GCTTGATCTGAAAATCTTCTCGTCCCAGGAATTCGATTGTCCCGTCGGGACGGTAGCGGCCTAAATCGCCGGTTTTGTAGAGAGTGAGAGGGGGATGGGGAGATGGAGGGATGGGGGGCTCGGCGTGAGCGCTCGATTCGGCTGAGCTCATCCTCGAAGCCAGCGGAACAGTGGCTGGGTTTTGACCGGGTTCTGGGTTCTTCCTGTTCCCTATTCCCTGTCTCCTGTTCCCGAATTCCTGTTCCCTGTTCCCTGTTCCCTTCTCTAAAAGCGGATTCGGCACAAAGGCGGCGGCGGTTTTCTCCGGCTGTTGCCAATAGCCTTTCGCGAGTCCTGGGCCACCGATGTAGAGCTGGCCAGGCACCCAGACGGGGCAGGGCTGCTGGTTGTCGTTGAGGACGTACCATTGCTGATTGGCGAGGGGCCGACCGTAGGGGATGCTGTTCCAGGTCGGAGCGACGGTTTGAATGGGGTAAACGATTGACCAGATGGAGGCTTCGGTTGCACCGCCGAGGCTGATGACTTGAGCCTGGGGGCATTGACGGCGAATCTGGTCGGGCAGAGTCAGGGAGAGCCAGTCGCCGCTGAGGAGCACCTTGCGTAGGGAATTGGCCTGGTTTGAGTGCTGCTCTAGCTCGGTGAGCAAGAGGGCCATCAGGGCAGGCACGGAGTTCCACAGGGTAATGCGGTGGGTATGGAGCAGCTCGACCCAATGGGCGGGGTCGCGATCGCGCGCTGGCGCTGGCATCACGAGGGTAGCTCCGGCGGCCAGGGTGCCAAAGATGTCATACACCGACAGGTCAAAGTTCAGGGCAGAGAGGGCGAGGACGCGATCACCTGGCCCGACTTCAAACCGCCGATTGATATCCAGGATTGTATTTACCGCTCCGCGATGGTCAATCATGACGCCTTTGGGCAAGCCCGTGGAACCGGAGGTGTAGATGACGTAGGCCAGATCGGTGGGCGCAGGAGAGGGAAGCGGTGGCGTGGGCTTCGAGGTGAACTCAGCCGAACGGGAGTGAGAGGGTGGGCTTCGACGTGAGTTCAGCCGAACGGGAGTGAGAGGGTGAGGGGTAATGGGAATTTGAGTTAAGGCGTCGGGCCATGCTAAATCGGCGAGTTGGGGTTGAGTGAGCAGGATATTCGTCTGCGTTGCTTGAATCAGGTGCCAGCGCCGCTCTTGGGGCAGGGTCGGGTCGATGGGAACGTAAGCGGCTCCGGCAGTCAGGATGGCCAGGAGCGCGACAACGGATTCCCAGCCTTTGGTCATGGCAACCGCTATGAGCTGGTTGGGCTGCACGCCTTGCTGTCGCAGGTGATGGGCTAACTGGAGGACGTGCTGGCGCAGTTCGCCATAAGTGAGGGTGCGATCATCAACAATGACGGCTGGCTGGTCGGGCCGCTGCTGTGCTTGCTCGAAAAACAAAGTATGCAGCAGCGGTTCTGCGCCTGAGAACAGCGCTTTTTCTGTCTGATTCAGTGCCTCGACGTGGGCCGTAGAACCGAGTTGAGGGGGCGTTTCCCACGTAGCGGCCTCATCAGCCAACCGCTCTAGGAATTGCCTATACGCCTGGAACATCGCATCTAGCAGGCCCGGGGGGAAAAGATCGGCGATCGCATCCCAATTGAAGACGAGTGCCCCCTCGATTTCGGACACCTGATGGTCAAGGTAGACCTGGGACGTCTGACTGAGACCGTAAACGACCTCGGTTTGCCAGGGGCGATTGCCGGTGTCGGGGCGAGTTTGGTTCAGGGTGCTGGTAAACACCACGGGCATCAGCGCCGCGCCCGATCGCTGTTGCGATCGCGCCAGCTCCCGCAGCACTTGCACGCCACTGACGGTGCGCTGTTCCAGGTCTTCCCAGAGTTGGGCTTGCAAGCGGCGGGCGCGCACCACAAAGCTGTCACTGCCGCGATTGTCCACGGCCAGCAGCAGTGACGAGGTAAAGTCACCCACCAGGCGATGCACGTCGGGATGTAGCGGTAGCCGGTTGAACAAGGTCAGGTTGAGGGTAAAGCGCGGATGCCGACTCCACACCGCGAGCACTTCGCTAAACGCTGCCAGCAAAGCCCCCGAGGGGGTAAGTCCGGCTTGACTGGCCCGCTGCTGGAATTGAGCCCAAGCGGTTGGCGTTAACTGGCCACTACGCCGTTCAAACCGGGGCTGCTCTAGCGTGCTGGGAGCGACGGCCAGCGGCAGGTCAGGCGCTGGGGGCAGCGCCGGTAAGCGGTTCTGCCAATAGGCCAGGGCGGTTTGCCACCTGGGTGACTGCCGCATTGCCTGCTCCGCCAGAACGTAATCCCGAAAGGTCAGGTCGAGCGGCGGTAGCACCTTTTCCTGCAATATTTGGGCCAGTTCCCACCCCAAGAGCTGGAAGCTCCAGGCATCCCCGATGAGCACATCAAACCCGACAAAGAAACGTACTCGTCCGGCATCCAGCTGCGCGGCCTCGATGGTGAATAGGGGCCACTGCTCGACATCGTGAATTTCGTGGGAGAGGCGATCGCGCATCGCTGTCAGTGCCTGATACTGAGCGTCTGGGGCGACTGTCTGCAAATCCGTCACGCGAATGACATAGGCCGGTACCTCGGGGTGTACCCGCTGCTCGCCGTTCGGGGTGATTACCACCCGCAGCATGTCATGGCGCTGAATCAGCGATCGCAACGCCTGCTCCACTTGGGCCACCGACAAACCCACCGTTTCAATTTCCCGATAGCCGTGGGTGGCCACATTGCCCAGCTCAAAGGCCTGACTGCGTCCCAGCCAGTACGCCTGCTGAATATCCGTGAGGGGAAAGGGTTCATAGCGGGCGCTGGGGTCAGTTTTTAGGGTGGGGAGAGTGGGGGCAGCGGTTGATGTGGACTGAGCGGCAGCGGCCTGCTCAATCCGAGCCGCTAAACCGGCAATGGTCGGTGCCTGGAATAGCCACTTGAGGGGCACCGGGCGTTTCAGTACCTGCTCTGCCTGGGCCATTATTCGCATGCCCAGGAGCGAGTGGCCGCCCAACTCAAAGAAATTGTCATGCACGCTGACCTGATCCAGCGTCAGCTCCCGACACCAGATGTCGGCCAACGCCACCTCGGCCTCTGCTTGAGGCGCTACAAACGGCCTGGTCGCCGGCTGTTGCCCTTGATCTGGTTGGGGCAGCGATCGCCGATCAATCTTGCCATTGGGGAGACGCGGCAGGGCCGCCAACTCAATGATCTGATTGGGCACCAGGTAGGTGGGCAGTTTTTCTGTGAGGTGTTGGCGGAGCAAAGAAGGGGATGGGGGGATAAGGAAGTGAGTGAGTGGAGGAGTGGGGGAGTGGGGGAGTGATTGGGGGAGTGGATGGATGGGGGATGGGGGGGTGGTGCAGCCTGTTCCCTGTTCCCTATTCCCTGTTCCCTGTTCCCTAGTCCCTTCTGCCTTCACCACATAGGCCACTAGCGATCGCTCACCCGCTTCTCCGAGCGCGATGACGACGGCTTCTCTAACGGTGGGGTGCTGGGTCAGAACGGCTTCGATTTCGCCGGTCTCAATGCGGAAGCCACGAATCTTGACC
>CALCCA010000037.1 GCA_937899725.1 uncultured Halomicronema sp. | reverse complement strand
TAACGGCTCGGTATAGTAGTTGCTACAACAGCATACTCATTTCCGTAGAGCCCGATGGTTTATCACTGTGAAATTGTGGTCCGAGCGGCTCGTCGATCACTGGTCGTCGGCGATCTACCCTTTGGCACTTACAGCACCCTCACCGCCGGCCTCCAGAATGCTGGTCGGTTGATGAAGGATGCCGGGGTGCAGGCGATCAAGTTAGAAGGTCGGCAAGACGAATTGATTAGGAGCTTGACCCAGTTGGGGATTCCCGTAATGGGGCATCTGGGTCTAACGCCCCAGTCTTATCATCAGCTGGGGGGCAATAAGGTACAAGCGAGAACCCAGGTGGCGGCGGCTCAGCTAATTCAAGATGCGATCGCCCTTGAAAACGCGGGCGTTTTTGCGCTGGTTTTAGAAGCCGTACCCACCATTGCTGCCAGGGATGTCACGGCAGCTGTCAACATTCCCACCATTGGCATTGGGGCTGGCCCCCATTGCGATGGGCAGGTGCTGGTGTCAGCTGACCTGCTGGGGTTACACGATGGGCACTCACCCAAATTTGTCAAAGATCGCCTCTTATCCGACACTCCCCGTAATGCTTCCCTGCGGGAAACGCAGCTGGCATTCCTCAACAGTGAGGATTACAGCCATCCTTACTATTGGGCTGCGTTCATCGATTCCGGCGACTGGCGACCTTTACAGCAATAGGCAACTGTTTCATGGCCGCTGCTGTTTTAGGATGAGTCCATTGCTTGTGTGCTTTTGCCCATGACCACCCCAGCCCTTGGTGCAGCCCTCACCGCCTATCGAGAGACACTTGAACTAGTTCTCAAGGCGCAGAATACTGGGGAGCAGCAAATCTTGGCCGTTCTGAATGCTCGCGATATTCTTCACGCGTCTTTGGCGCAATCACCGCAGCTTGACACCTACTGGCTAAAGGAGATCCATCACCTCGATCGCCAACTCAAAGAGCATGCGACCGACCTAGTTGCCCAGATAGATTTGGGGGCCTATCGCCAAAGCTTTCCCAAAACGCCAGAGCAGTGGTGGTGGTTTCTGGATGAAGCCTTAGAGACGCCCAAAAAGCATCCTAGTGATTGGGTGTTCAAAGGGGCAACAACGTTGGCTTGGGCCATCAGTATCGGGCTATTAGTGAATATTAGTGGGCGCTTTCTACTCGGGGGGGCAGGCGTAGCAGGCTTGTCCGCCATTGCCCTGTCTAATTTATTGACGCTGTTGAAAGCCCGCAGTGATCTGACCGATGCAGGAAATGAAGGCGTTCAGTTGCTATTTGATCGCTTTGAGTTGTCAAAGCCTCAGCAAATTCGTTTTCGGTTTGGCACGACAGCGCTGCTTTCAGGAACTCTGTTTGCTTTTTGGCTTACATTGCCGACCATTGCCAAACATTACAATTTTCGAGCAATAGCGCTGCATGATAACGGCAAGCTGGGGTCGGCTGAGCAAAACTACGAACGGGCCATTTCTCTTGACCCAGACAATTTAGACGCCCACTATAATCTCGGAATTCTTTACGAAGATATTCAAGAGTTAGACAAAGCGGAAACCCAATACCTAATTGCGGCGCGAGGCGATTTCCCAGAGGCTTATAACAATTTAGCTCGTTTATATCTGCAATCACCTGACAACAACTTGAATAAGTCCCTAGCGCTGTTGAGTCAGGGGTTAAGGCTAGCCGATGAGCAAGAAAGTTTTCCAGAAACTGAATTCAGTCTCTATAAAAACTTAGGCTGGGCCTTGCTACAGCAAGAAGAATACTCATTTGCGGCATCTGCTTTGGATGAGGCCATCTCAATCTATGAGCAATTGCCAAGTTCTGAACAGGAGTTTGTGGCAAACCCTGGCTCAGCCTACTGTTTAATCGCTCAAGTTCGAGAGACCTTAGGAAATCAAGATGTGTTGCCGGTTTGGCAGCGCTGTTGCCAGTTAGGCGATCGCAGCAACCCTGAAGAAAACGCTTGGCTAACGATGGCTAGTGACCGTTTTGATACAGCAGGGCTCAACTACGAGGATGTATGTCACACAAACGCTTTACCGCTTTAATGCAGACCATGGTGCTGACCTTCGGCACTGCCGTGGCGATCGCTCAGCCGGTGCAAAGTGCCATCGGCACTCAATCCCCTAGCGTTGTCGAGGCAACTCTTCAGATCAGCTTTTTGGATTTCATTTTCCCTAATCGCAGAACCCGCACACGAGGTTCAAGAAGGCCATCCCGACCGATTGTCAATGTCTCACTGCCCCATGTCCTGAGTCCCCGCAACACGGCTCTACTCGGAACCAATTCTCTGGCTGTGCAGTGGCATCCCGTTGCCGGGGCAACGTCATATACCGTTGAGATTACGGGCAAAGATGTTAAGTGGAAAGTTGAAGTTACTGAGACTGAGGCAATCTTCGACGAGCTAAAGTCCCTAAAACCCAACTATCGCTACAGCATCGTCGTCACTGCTGATAATGGTATTTCATCTGATGCGGGAGAGCCCGTTGGGTTTACGCTACTGCCCGCAACTGAGAGCGATCGCGTTAACGATCGAGTAGAAGTCATCAAGACAGAGCAGCTAGCGCCCGAGGAAGAGGCTCTGAAGATCGCTCTAAACTACCTTGAGTTTGAGCACAGCGACCCTGATTGGCGAAGCTACTCACTTAACCAAGCCGCGATCGATGTATTAGAAGCCAGAATCGAAGCAGGTACAGAAGATAGCCGAGTTTACTTACTGCAGGCCGATACGTATCTGAAAGTTGGGCTACCGCTGTTGGCTCAAGAGCGCTATGAAGAAGCGTTGACCTATGCCCAAGCAGCAGGGCAAGCGGAATGGCAAGCTGAGAGTCATTGGGGTCTGGCGGATGTGGCGCAGGGGCAAACGGAATATGTCGATGCCCTGACCCATCTACAAACAGCCCAAGAGATTTATGAGAGTTTAGGCAACCTTGAACAGGCGACAGAACTGAAAACCCAGATTGCCGCATTAGAAATGCAGTTGCCCCAATCAGCTTTTGAATAGTAGACATTAAGCCTCTACACCAAGACCTTATCCCGCTTACAGCAAATCTCTACACTAGGCAAACATCATGGTGCATCTCGCTTTTCGCTTGCGTTATCAATTGCCCTACGCGCTGGCCTTAGCCGGTCTGTGTACGAGCTTACCCATCGGGATGGTGAACCCCAGCACTGCCGCATCGGTGCTGGTGGCCCAGCAATCTACGCGCACGCCACAAACAGTTACCGGTAGGCTAGCCGAAACATCTGCTGTGGTCGAAGATCACGGCAGCTACTACGAATTTCATGCGTTTGAGGGTGCGGCTGGAGAAGTTCTTGCCATCGAACTCACCAGTGAAGAGTTTGATGCCTACCTCATACTGGTCGGCCCAGATGGGGCGACGCTGGCTGAAGACGACGATGGGGCCGGGGGCACTAATTCCAGCATCACCTCGACGCTGCCTACAACTGGGATCCATACCATTATTGTGACGAGTTATGGACCCAGAGAAGTCGGCGCTTACCAACTGATGTGGCAAACAGCAACCACAATCGATGAGCAAAACTATCAAGAAAACGGGTCGTTCAACGACATTCCCTACGAGCCATTCGACATCGCAGAGAATATTGCGCACGCGGAGCAAGACCTGGCGACTCGCGAGCAGCAGCTCGGCGACGACCATCCTGCTTTAGTTGACAGCCTCAACTCTCTGGCCTGGCAATATGTACTAGCAGAGGACTTTGAAAAAGCGGAGGATCCCTATCTACGGGCCTTGGCAATTAGTGAACAAGCTTCAGCACTCTACAATCCTGAATTAGTCGGTAATCCAGAGAATCTGGACCGATTGTATGAATTGGTTGATAGTCTCCACAATCTGGCTCAGCTATATGAACTAATGGAGCGTCCTGAGGAAGCGGAAAGTCTCTATCTGCATGCCCTAACAATTATTGAACAAGCTTCTGATGATAACCGCCTTGATATTGCCCATAGCCTCCATGATCTGGCCCGGCTGTACGAATTGATGGAGCGCCCTGAGGAAGCAGACAATTTCTATCTACGGGCCTTAGCAATTTTTGAACAAGCCGATACCGACCTTCTCAGATTTAATTTAACCCGCCTTCCATCCACAAGGTACTTTGAGGAAGCAGAAAATCTCTATCTGCGCGCCCTAGCAATTCGGGAACAAGCTTTGGGGGCTGACCATCCTGGTTTAGTCTATAGCCTGTACACGCTGGCACAGCTATATGCCTCGACAGGAAACATTGGAGAAGCAGAAAACCTCTACCTGCGCGCCTTAGCAATCCGGGAACAAGCTTTGGGCACCGACCATCCCGATGTTGTCGATAGCCTCCATACACTGGCCTGGCTGTATGAATCGACGTTGAACAATGAAGCAGTGGAAAATCTCCATCTACGAATCTTAGCAATTCGTGAACGAACTCTAGGCCCCAATCACCGCAATGTTGCCGAGAGCCTCCGTGCTTTAGCGCTGCTGAACGAATTGATGGAGCGCCCTGAAGAAGCAGAAGGCCTCTATCTGCGGGCCTTAGAAATTTATGAACAAGCTGCCTTAGATGACCCTGCATTCACTGATACCCTTGGCAGGTTGGACAGTTTGTACAACTCGATGGGTCGTTACGATGAGGCAGAAGTTTTCAGGCAGCGAGCGAGCGCCATTGAGGAGCAGAACTATCAGGAATCCAGGCAGATCGACGCGGTGGAGAGGGAACGGCCCGTCGACGTAGAGGAGATTGCGATCGCAGAGCAAGAACTGGCGACTTTTGAGCAACAGCTAGGCCCTAGCCATCCCGATATCGTTGACAGCCTAGGTCAGCTTGCTTGGATGTACAAGGAAACAGGGCGCTATGGGGAAGCAGAAATCCTCTATCGGCGCGCTCTAGAAATTAATGAGCAAGCTTTAGGCTCCGACCATTCTGACACCATTGTCAGCCTTCTTAATTTGGCTGATTTTTACGAGTCACTGGGGCGCTATCGGGAGGCAGAGCCCTTCTATGCGCGCGCTCTGGAAATTCTTGAGCAGCAAATAGAATCCGATGAATCGGAAATTATTTACTTTTACTCTGACGTTCTCTCAAGACTAGCTGGGGTGTACAAGTCGATGAGGCGCTATGAAGAGGCCGAAACCTTTTATCTGCGTTTCCTAGAAATTAGTGAGCAACTTGCCTATGGCCCCGATGATCCGAATATTGTCTACAGTCTCGATGATTTGGCCGGGCTGTATCAGGCGATGGGCCGCTATGACGAGGC
>CALCCA010000036.1 GCA_937899725.1 uncultured Halomicronema sp. | reverse complement strand
CGCACAGCAGAATGAACTGCCGCTGCAAGTCAAGGCCCCCAGCCAACTTCAGGGCGTCTCCAATAATCCTCACTGAAGTCTCATAGGCGTTTGGAGATCAGAGCTATTCCAACCCGACTACGGGTTGACACAGTCGAAACAGGGCGTTCAAGTCTCAGATTGAACGCCCTGTTTTGGTTAATCTCCGCTTTGATCATCTAGCTAACACTGACTGCAGTGCCTAGCGCATCGTGACAAACTCTTCAGCAGCGCTGGGGTGAATGCCGACCGTAGCGTCAAAGTCAGCCTTGGTGGCGCCAGTCTTGATGGCGATCGCCACACCCTGGATAATTTCAGCGGCATCGTCGCCCACCATGTGTGCTCCGAGGACGCGATCGCTCTCGCTGTGCACAATCAGCTTCATTAGCGTTTTGATTGGCATATCGGGCATGGTGTAGAACATGGGGCGGAACTTAGAGCGGTAGATCTTGATGCCCGCTTCGCCATATTGCTCGATCGCCTCGGCCTCAGTGAGGCCCACCGTGGCAGCTTCGGGCGAGGTAAACACCGCTGTCGGAATATTGTCGTAGCTCATGGTGCGAGAGTTGCCGCCAAACTGGCTGTCAGCAAAGGCTCGCCCTTCTGAGATGGCGACAGGGGTCAGGTTGACCTTATCCGTCACATCGCCCACTGCAAAGATATGGGGTTCGGTTGTTGTGTTGTACTTATCGACCGCGATCGCGCCAGCCGCCAATTCAACCTGAGTGTTTTCTAGCCCCAATTTCTCGATATTGGGCTTGCGTCCCAATGCGGCCAAACTCACCACATCGGCAATGATGTGCTGCCGTTCATCGTGGCTCACGACACCCACATTAACCCCATCATCCTTTTTCGCAATGCTTTCGATCGCCGTTTGCGTCATCACGTGAATGCCGTTGGCGATCATCTGAGTTTGAATTTCGTTGCGAATATCTTCGTCAAAGCCGCGCAAAATCTTGTCTCCCCGAATCACCTGAGTGACCTGGGTGCCCAAACCATTGAGGATGCAGGCAAACTCACAGCCAATGTAGCCACCGCCTAAAATCACAGCATGCTTGGGCTGTTGCGGGAGATGAAAGATATCGTCTGAGGTGATGGCATACTCAATCCCCGGAATGGGTGGCATGGCGGGCGTGCCACCCACGGCAATGAGGATCTTGTCAGCAGTGATCTTCTCACCGCCTACCTCCAGAGTGTGAGCATCGACAAAGCTGGCGTAGTGGGGAAAGACTTGCACGGATGATTTGTCGAGCATGTTGCGATAAATGCCGTTGAGGCGCTGCAACTCATTGCCGACGGCGCTAATCAACTGACCCCAGTTAAATTGGCTATCGACCGCGTCCCAGCCATAGCCGGTGGCCGCGTGATACTGCTCAGGAAACTGGGAGGCATACATCATTAGCTTCTTGGGCACACACCCTCGATTCACACAGGTGCCGCCGAGTGTCCAAGATTCAGCAATGCCGACCTTAGCGCCATACTGAGCGGCTCGCCGAGCCGAAGAGATGCCGCCAGAGCCAGCCCCAATTACAAACAAATCAAAGTCATAAGCCATGAAATTATCCCCCGTTTATCCAATGTCATCAAAAGGCGATTCAAAAGGCGATTCAAAGAAAATATCTGTAGCGATCTAAAATATGGTCGTCTCGTATGACGCTTGACTTCAGCTTTGAAGCTGCTGAGCACTGAGCGCGCGTCATCAGTTCATGCCCAGCAGCTGGTCGAACACGTATTACGGCGTCCGTTCCACTCATCCTGCTAGAGGCGTAAACCATTGCCATACAGACATGAGCTGCTGCTGACAGCCCCTAGTGAGCATGATAGATATAGTGTACCGACCCCTCAATTATTTTGTTTGAAGCGCGGTGACGCCGCTAGGGAACCTGCCGTGCGCTGAAGGAACGCTAACCAACTTTAAAGTGATCAAAAAGGGAAAACCTCAGGGGTTCTCCCTTTTGAGTGATGCAGCTGGTGTGATCAAGTTGAGAGTGACTCAACTTGATCACAGGGCTAACTATTTTGCACCCTTGAGGTAGGCCAACATCGTGTCAGCATCCGAGACCTCAAAGGGGTCGGTGGGGCAGTTGTCGCCAAAATCAGGCTCAATGAACATTTTCTCGATCTTGCCATCGTCGATCACGGCCGAGTAGCGCCAAGACCGCATGCCAAACCCGAGGTTAGATTTGTCAACCAACATGCCCATCTTGCGTGTGAACTCACCGCTACCATCGGGCAATAAAAACACATTCTTGACGCCCTGAGCCTTGCCCCACTGGAACATCACGAACGCATCATTGACAGAAATGCAGACAATCTTGTCAACACCTTGGCCTTTGATCTCGTCGTAAAGCTCTTCGTAACGAGGCAGGTGAGTAGAAGAACAGGTGGGTGTGAACGCCCCTGGCAGAGAAAACAGTACGACGCGCTGGCCACCAAAGATCTCTTCGGTCGTCACATCTTGCCAGCGAAACGGATTTTCGCCGCCAATGGACTCGTCGCGAACCCGAGTTTTGAATACGACGCTAGGTGCACGCTCAATAACAGCCATAAAACCTCATTGTGTCTCAAGAACTACAGTCTTTATTGAGAGCAGCCCTTATTAAATAACTATTAATATTGACTGGCTCTTAAGTCAGAATAATTCTAAAATACGAAAGTAGCAACCAATTTTGCCGATAAATGTTGGAAAAAGTCCGATGGGTGGCAATTCCACTGGGCAATCAGTCAGGATAGAAGAGACTCACGAGAAGATAGCGACTGCGATGACTACCTTGTCTGCGAATGAAATTGTTGATCGGCTCAAGCTGCAAGGGCTGCGCGTGACCCCGCAGCGCTTCGCGGTCTACGAAAATTTGCTGAACCGGATTGATCATCCTACGGTTGAACAGCTGCTGGTGGAACTCAACCAAGCCGGGCCAGTGTCTTCTCAGGCGACGATCTACAACTCTCTGCAGGCACTGCGGCAGGTGGGCTTAGTGCGTCAAGTGCTGTTAGAAGAAGGGGTGGTGCGCTATGACGCCAATGTTGACCCGCATCATCATTTTCGCTGCCACAGTTGCGGTCACATCGAAGATATTCCGTGGGAAGCGTTTCATGGGGTAGTGCAGTCGTCCCTGCGGCCAGGCCTGCGTCCCGATCGCTATGAGGTGACCGTGATGGGGATGTGCGATCGCTGCCAACCCCCTGCACCTCAGGACGAAGTCTAAATTTGCAATTATTCACAATTGTCGGCGGTTGATGCCAGATGTAGTAAACTCTGAGCGCATCTACGCTACATCTAGAGTTCTCTTCAACTGTTTTGGCAGCAGCGAACGGTCGCGCCACAGTGACATGAGCGGGCCTGCAAGGGTGCCGCGATCGCCCCCTTTGCGGCTAAAATGCCATGACTTTGGTAATTCTGGCGAGTCGGCGGTGTTCCTAGGGCGCGTCATCAATTAAACTCGAAAGCCTGACGGTATGGGCATGATCGCGCCTGCTCCGTAAAACCACTCGAGGCTGAACCGCTTTCAGCATCAGGACTCAGGTGCTAAATGATGACAGCCTCTAGAGATCACGGCGACAGCAGAGGTGGTGTGAGCATGACAGCTCGAACTCGACAAACTCGGCAATGGCGCTGGTGGCGCTGGTGGGTGAGTAGTCTGCTCCTCGCCCTGGCGATCGTCCTTTGTTACGGCATGGTCACCACAGTGTCCGTACAGGCACGCGATCGCCCGCTGCTCGTCGCCCAGTCAATTGAAGAGCTGCAGCAGCAAAAGAAAACCGTTGACCAAAAGCAGCGGGAGCTGCAGCAACAAACTGAGCAGCTAGAGCGCCAAACCAATCAGGCCGAGCAAAATCTCAATACGCTGCAAAACACCATCGTTGCCACCGAAGACCAAATTGCCGATACGGAATTTCGTCTTGAGAAGGCAGAGCGCGAACTTAAAGCATTCGAGGAAGACCTGCTCAAGGCGGAAGCCGCCTACGAAGAGGTGCGACGGGCGGCGGTCGGGCGACTGCAGTTTTTGCAGCGACAGCAAGGGGGTGAAGGGTGGGCCGTCTTGCTGCAGAGCGAAAATTTTAATGAGTTTCTGGAGCGCCGCTACCAGCTGCGGCGAGTGTATGCGGCCGATCGTGATGTGCTTGGTGAACTCAAGGCGCGGGCCGATGAGATCAAAAATCAGCGCGCCGTGGTGGAGTCGCAAAAAACTCGGGTCTCTTTGCTCCGGCAAGAATTGTTAGCCAAAAAGCAGCAGTACGAAGCCGAAGCCACCCAACAGCAGCAGCTGATCGGTCGGCTACAAACTGACAAAGCAGCACTAGAGGCGGCCCAGGCTCAGCTAGTACGCGATTCGGAAGAGATTGCGGCCTTGATTCGCGAGCGGGTGGCGACGGCGAGCGGGGCAGTGCGAGGCACGGGGATTTTTGTCTTTCCGGTCAATGGTCGCATTACGAGTGGTTTTGGCTATCGCCGCCATCCCATTTTGGGCACTTCGCGGCTGCATGCCGGGGTTGACTTTGGTGCTCCCCAAGGCACGACCATTTACGCCGCTGATTCTGGCAGTGTCATTTATGCTGGCTGGTACGGTGGCTATGGACGCACGGTGATTGTCGATCATGGGGGAGGCATTACGACTCTCTACGCCCATAGCAGTCGGCTATTCGTCAGTGTTGGGCAAGCCGTGACCCAGGGGCAAGCGATCGCTGCCATTGGCTCAACCGGACTGTCAACCGGCCCGCACCTGCACTTTGAAGTGCGGCAAAACGGCAACCCCGTCAACCCGATGGCTTATCTTTGACCCTTGCTGCGCTGCAGATGCTCCATAATGCGAGCTTTGCGGGCTTCCTGACTGGCTTTGTCAGGGGTGTTAGGGGTGAATTTGATATCCGAACTGAGCGACAAATGCTTTTGAACTTGTTCTTTGCTGGTCATGGCACTGAGGAGTAACAACAAAAAAGCCAGAATAGTCTGCTGGTATACGAAGACCATCCTGGCAATCATCACTATGAGGAAACTCTCCCGCGGCAGCGGAAAAAGCTCTTCTTATTTCTTAATATACTCTGGTGAGGACATAATCTGCATGAAGATGGTGTCCTGGCGATAATACATTTCAACAAGTCGATGCAGGGCCGAATCGCCCGAGTCGTAGGATCGAAGATACGCTGCGAGTATTCAGTCTGTGACTTCTTTGATTCCCCCTCTGTTGCGAGCACTGCCGCCTTGGTTATCTAACTATGCGATCACTGAGGCAGATGCCGGTCTGGCTGAGTTGCCTGCTGGGCTGCAGCAAGAGCTGATGCTTAAGCTCAATGCGCTATCAGTCCCCCAGCCTTATCAGCGGGCAGTGCGGCAAGCGACCCGGCAGGCTTTGAAGGCCTGGCAGGCGAATCCCGAGACGACTAGCAACTGCTTGGTCATTCTCAGCCAGCCGGTGGAAGCGATCGCGGCAATTGTTAAAGCTAGCCTAGAAGATTATTTGCTGGACTGTGACGTGCGGTTTTTTCTGCGATCGTATCGTCGGCCTCCTGAGCCGCTCAGCATTCTTAGTCACTTACAACGTGAGCTCGAACCCGAGCAGGCCAACGAACAGGCGGCTCCCGCCGCCCCCATCACTGAAACTGACCTGCAAGAGCACAGGCCGACGGTGATGGTGATTCCCAGTCTGGAGCAATGTTTTCTCCGGTGCATTCAAGGGTGGGAGGGCATCGAATATTTTCAACAGCTGGGCACTCAGGATACGTCGCGGTTTTGGGTGTTTGGCTGTAATCAATGGGCTTGGACGTTTTTGAGTAAAGTGTGTCAAGTCGATGCTTACCTAGAGCAAACAGTGAGTCTGCCAGCCCTCACTGATGAGGACCTACAGACCGGGTTCGCATCGCTCATGGCGTTTTCGATGTCGCGACCCGACGCGGACTTAACTTTGCACATTAGTCCTGATGAAGCTCACTGGTCGACTTTAGCCAGCCTGTCGTCTGGCACCGGCACGATTGCTGCCCAGTTGTGGCTGCAGTCGTTGCGCCTTGAAGAAACTGATTTAACGGCTGAGGGTACGCTACCGGCCGAAGTGCAACAGGCGGAGCTGCGGGCGACACGGCCCAGCTTACCGAGTCTGACGTCACTGACCGTGATGGATCGGTATCTGCTGCATTCGCTGCTCATTCATCGGTTGATGACACGGGCGCACTTGGCGCTGAGTTTGGGCGAAAATGAGCGCACGATTCACTCGCGGGTGCAGGTCTTGCAGCGAGCAGGGGTCATTGTGCAGCAAGGCCGCTGGCTGAGCGTGCAGCCGGCGCACTATCCTAAATTGCGCAGCGAGCTGGGCAACAACAATTTTTTGATCGGCAAGGCTTAGTCATCATGACTTTTACAGCTCATATCGGGTGGATGATGGCCCAGGCAGTGCTGCCCTCTGATGACAATTTGCAGAACCTCTTTAAAGAACTCAGCACTCAATCACTGGTGCAGGCAGTGGGGACGATCGCGATTGCCTATGGGCTGCTGTTAGCGGTACAAAGCGCGGCGCGAGTCGTCTCAGAGCGGGTGCCGCGTCGCTTTCGTCTGCTCATCAAGCAATCAGTCCCGTTTCTGAAATCCCTGGTTTTAGTGATTGCGGTCGCGCGGGTGGTGCAACTGTTTATCAACCTGACGGGCTCCAACCTGCTAGCGCTGACGGGTACCTTAGCCGTCGCCTTGGGATTTGCCTTTAAGGACTATGTCAGTTCGATCATTGCCGGGGTAGTGAATCTGTTCGAAGGCTCGTTTCGGGTGGGCGATCGCATTCGCATCGGCGACCACTATGGTGAAGTCGTGAAATATGGTTTACGAGAGCTGCGCCTGCAGACGCCCAGCGACGACACGGTGACGATTGCCCACAGTACGACCTGGACGACCCCGATTGAGAATGCCAACAGTGGTCAGCTGGAGGCTCAAGTCATCACAGAGTTCTATTTTGCTCACGAGGCTGATATCAATCGGGTCGTCAACATTCTCTATCAGGCGGCTTACAGCAGCCGCTATACCCAGCTCAAGCTGCCTGTGGTCGTCATTATTGCCGAGCGACCTTGGGCGACGCATCTGCAGCTCAAGGCCTATCCGATGGATGCCCGTGATGAGTTTATCTACAAAACTGACCTGACGCTGCGCGTTAAACAGGCCTGTGCTCGGCAACAGGTGCCGTATCCCCAGGTGCCGGCGATGGAAAAGACTGATTGATGCAGCCGCAGCGCCACGGCGGGCTACTGGGAGCATGAAGAAAAGGGCCTGTGGAATGCCAGGGTCGGCCCATCGATCGCTGCACATCGGGTTGACTCGCTCTCTTGCCCGGCGATCGGGGCCAGCCGGTTAGTTATCGCGCAATATCACTGGATGGGGGGAGGTCGATGTCATGACTGAGGGAAATGCCGAGTCGAAGCAGACTGCGGCGGCGTTAGAGGCGGTGCTGATTCCTGGGGGTGGCTTGGGATTGGGGGGGGAGCTGCCGCCTTGGGTGCAGGCCCGATTGGATCGAGCGATCGCCCTGACGCCGCCACCGCAATATTTCATTCCGCTGAGTGCGGGGACGACTCACAAGCCCCCGCCGCTGGATGAATTGGGGTTTCCCGTGATGGAGTCTGTGGCGGCAGGGCGCTATTTGGCCGCTCAAGGCATTGCGGGAGGGCGGATTCTGCCGGAAACGATTTCTCTCGACACCATTGGCAATGCTTACTTCGCCAGGGTGCAGCATACGGAACCGTTGGGATTAAGGCGGTTGCATGTGATTACGTCAGCCTTTCATCGGCCACGAACGGAAGCTATTTTTCGCTGGATCTTTGCCCTGTCGAGTCCAGCCGTGCCCTATGCTCTAACGTTTGAAGCGGTGCCGGATGTGGGCATGGCTGCCGATGTGCTCGCTGAGCGCTGTGAGCGGGAACACGCGAGTTTAGTGCGGGTGAACGCGTTGAGGGCTCGTTTCACCACTTTGTCGGCGGTGCACCGCTGGCTTTATGACGAACATGCCGCCTATGCGATCGCCCATCTCCCCGAGCGGTTAAGCAGTGCGGCCCTAGACAGCTATTGAGTAGGGTGAGTCCAGCGGCAGATTGCTGCTCGTCGCAACACTGCATGGCCTGTTGCGCTTGCGAACGGTTCTGCGACTGCGTCCAATAATTTATGGCGCAGCCGGTTCAATCGGGGGGATCTCCACCGTTTCAACGGTGCCGTCTGGTTGAAATAGCAGATCAAGGATGGTGGTGTCGTCTGTGGGTAAGTCAGGGGTGCTGAGCAGCGGCAGGCCGGTGCGATCGCGGTATTGCTCGGCGAGGGCATCCTGGGGGATCACCTCGACTAGCGTGCCAGTGGCGTCCAATACTAGCCTGTAGGTCAGCGTTTGAGCGAGCCCGTCTGGGGGCGTCCAGCGATCGCGAACCGTTTCTAGCAGAATGGCCAAGGAGTCGGGTGCCAAAGAAACTGCACCTGCGGTAGCAGCGCTGGCAGCGGCTGATTCAGCTGCGGGGGGGGCGATCGCTGCCGGAGCGCTGTCATCGGTGTGCCCCTCAACGACGCCGGGAAAGCTGTCCGCTTCTGATGAAGTCGGAGCTGTGTCAGTTAACGCTTCTGCGGGTGCGTCAAACAAGTCCGCGAGTTCGTCAGGGGCGGCCTCACGGGTCG
Source organism: uncultured Halomicronema sp. (assembly GCA_937899725.1). GTDB lineage: Bacteria > Cyanobacteriota > Cyanobacteriia > Phormidesmidales > Phormidesmidaceae > Halomicronema. The sequence continues at coordinate 23,317 of CALCCA010000036.1, read as the reverse complement.
TGGCGGCTGCCGGGGCGCGCGGGGCGGGGCGCGGCGATGGGGGTGGGGTCGTTGGGGCGGCTTCTGATTCAACGACTGCCGGGGCCGGATTGGCCGCGCTGGTGGATGGGTCAGGTTTTGGGGCCGCCTGTTCGTCTGTGGCTGAATTTGGAGTGACCGGAGTGTTTTTGGGGGCGTTGCCAGCCGCGTCTGCGGGCTGACTGGCTATGGTGGGGGCGTCAGTCGGCGGTGCCACTGGCTCTGCTTCAGCAATGTCAGCAGGGGCGGCCGCGTCATCGGCGGGTGGGTCAGGGCGAGGGGCTATCGGGTTCTCGGGTGTCGCGGGGGCCGTTTCGAAGGTGGCTGAGGGCGCTTGAAGGGCGGTATCACCGTCGGGCTGAGACTGATAAAGCGGCCACAGGGCAGTGGTAATGCCCATCGCTGCGACCATGCCCGCGGCCACGGTGCTCCACTGTCGCCAGGGCCGCCGCCGCGACACCGCTGCTAGTGATACCGGCAACGGACGCACCTGCGTATCCAGCTGGTCAACCACAGCGCCCAAATCTGCCAGCTGCAATGTCCCTAAGGACACTGTAGTGGCACCCGTGGTGGTTTGGAGCGGGCCTAAATGTAGGCTGTGTCGCGTGAGCCCATCCGCCACTAGGTAGGGCTGGTCGGCCCCGCGATCGCCTCTTGCCACCGGGTCACCCCCCAGCTGAGACTGAATATAAGTTTGAACGGCGTCGATCAGCGGGAGAAATGAGGCGCGATCGCCGCGAATTTCGACGGGCTGCCCGCCGTCTTCTAGGAAACGAATGTCAAGCTGATAGCGCAGCACCTGCACCACGGGTTTGTCTGACCATTGCGACACCGCAGCCGACCGCGCCATCACCTCCAGGGTGACAGTGGGTGAGTTGTAGCGTAAGGGGGTGAGCTGAGTCGTTGAGGTCATAAACGGGGTTGCTGGGCCTAGCGCGATCGCTCTAAAAGAGCCAGCCAGAGTCGCCGCGTGCCGCCTGCTTGGCTATAAAACAGCAGGTCAACCAGCAGCTTTAAAGCCAGGTCACGGAGGGTTTCGGGCGTGGGTAGATCATCGGGCGTCATGCGGTCTTCGTAGAAGTTGGTGAAGGTATCGAGATAATCACCCAAAACGCCGACTCGATGGAGGGGTTGATTTTGGGCAGTCGCCGCTTCTAAGCGGGTCACGGCATCACGGATTTTACTCTGGTGCTGCTGGGCTAAATGCACGCTAACTAACACCAGACCTCTCGCCTCATCAATATCGAGTTTTTTGCGTCCTTGACCTTTGCGCAGGGGGCTAGCCTGTCGGAGCCGCCAGAGCGTGACGCGATCGCCCATAATCGCAGCGATGCCGAGCTGCTCAGCCGCTTCTAGCATGGCTTCCGATCCCAGGCCCATTAAAGATTCCAGTGCCAATAACACCAAATCCAGCTGCGCTTTAATGCTGTCTAGCTGCTCGGGTGCGGGGGAAGCACCGAGATTGGCTGCTGGGTCGGGGGTTGGTTGAGACTTCACAATTGCGCCACCACTCTACGGTACAGAGTAGCGGCAGATTGAGCCGTTGGGTTACCAGTCTTGAAACGACTTAACGCCCCTTAAAGGGTGTAAGCAAAGTTGTCGACTAACATGCCGGGCACTAACGTGCCGCCCAAGTCGCGATAGCCATAGCTGCCGACTTCGGGCATGAATTGAACGGATTGCGTCAGTGCCATCAGCTGGGTGCCCCAAAAGTTATAGAGGCTTTCGTCAAAGCGCAAATTTTCAATGGGCGCGATGATCTGGCCCTTTTCGACCCAAAAGCAGGCATAGCGGGTCATGCCGGTGATGCGTCCCTTAGGGCGATCGCTCCAGTTCAGGTAGTGCAGATTTGACACGTAAAGTCCCGTGTCGAGAGCTGTGAGGATATCGGCGTCGGCTAAAGTGCCGGGGGCCAGGGCGGGCGATCGCAGATACTCGCCGCCTGCGGCATAGGTTGAAGGAATGCCATATTCTTTAGCAGTTCGGGCACTCACCAGCGTATTCACCAGCTCCCCAGCGGTAATCAAAGGCATGGTCAGCGGCGCTAACTCGCCGTACTGGTTGAACCGAGGCACCTGACCCAGGGTGAAATCTTCGGTTAGGTGGAGGTGAGGTGAGAGGGGTTTTTCCTGCCGCTGCAGCGCCCCCAACGCACTGCCGCCGCGCCGGATCGAAGCTTCCCCGATGCCGCCCCAAGACAGCATCGTCATCAGCTCGGCCACCGCAGCGGGGGCAAAATACGTGCGATATTGGCCCCGCTCGACGGTTTTAGGCGGCTGTGCCATCTGGTCGAGCAGCGTTTTCGAGGTGGCCAGCGTGTCCGCATAGGCGGCATCTTCCCACTGCCGTCCGGCATAGGTGCCCTTGACCGCTTGCCCAGCTGCGGTGAAGAGAGAATAATCCACCGTGAAAGTCGCGGTCTCAAACCAGTGCCGCTGCCCGGTAGAGTCGGCATAGGCACGGGCCGCCCGCCCGCCGGCATACAGGCCAGCGGCATCTAACCCCTGCAGGGGTGGCATCAGCGCCGGGGCCAAGTGATCGGGGGTTAGCAGCTGACCGTCATAGACCTCGCGGCTCTGGGCGTCGCCCATTGGCAGCACCAGATAGGGGTCGGCGGGCAACTGCGGTAGCTCCGCCCGGAGGGTGGCTAGAGCTGTGAGCAGCAGCGGCCAGTCCACCGTTTTGTCGCCGGTGAAGGTGACGGTTTCGGTGGTCGATCGCTCGTTACCCATCAGAGTGAGCGTCAGCGCACCATTTTCGATGTTGCCGGTTTGGCGCACCTTGGCCTGATTAAAGCGGGTGAACTGGCTCGCTTCTGCCACCAGTTCGACGGTCAGCGCTTCGTCCGCCTGCAGCTGGGGCAAGAGCGCGTCGATCAGTTGATTAAAGGTCGTTTCCCACTGTTGCATTAGGCGGCCCCCCCAAACACTTCGATTTGATTGAAGGCACAAACGGGCGCGCCGTGCCCCACCCGGATAATCTGATTCGGTTCGCCTTTGCCACAAAAGGGGGTGCCAAATACCTGCCAGGTATTGCGATCGCCTACCTGAGCCAAGCTGCCCCAAAACTGTGGCGTCGTGGCTCGATAGTTAGGATTGCGCACCGTTTCGGCCAGTTGGCCATCGCGAATCCGGCGGCCATATTCACAGCCAAACTGAAACTTAAAGCGTTGGTCATCAATCGACCAGGAGCGATTGGCTTCCATATACACGCCGGATTCAATTGAGCCAATGATTTGCCCAAAGCTGCGATCGCCTGGCTCGACATTAATGTTGGCCATGCGATCGATAGGGGGCCGATCCCACGAGGTGGCGCGGGCGCAGGCGACTCCTGGCACGCCTAGCCGCGCCTGGCTTTCGTGGCTGCCTAACCCCCGCTGCAACATGCCCGCGCGAATGAGGTACTGCCGCTCCGCGACGACGCCCGTGTCATCGAAAGCATAGCTGGCAAATTCTTGCTCTACCGTGGGGTCAAAGGTGACGTTAAGCTGCTCTGAGCCGTACTGCAAACTACCAAAATCCGCTGGTTTCACAAAGCTGCCCCCGGCATAGTTGCGCTCATCGCCCAGGATGCGATCGAGTTCCAGCGGGTGGCCGATGCTCTCGTGAATTTGCAGCATCATTTGGTCGGGGGCCAGCACTAAGGTGGTAGACATTTCGGGACATTCGGCGGCAGTCAGCAGTTCGATCGCCTGCTCACCGGTGCGCTGCACTGAGGCCCACAGCTCGTCACCCAGGTCAAAAAATTCCCACCCAGCCTGATAGCTGTGACCCCGACCGTTGTTGCTGCGCGTTTGCACGATCGCCCCATCTTGTGCCGTGGCGCCAAAGCTCGGACTAAAAAAGGAAAACTGCTGATGCACTTGGGTGCCGCTGCTGCTCGCTAGCCAAGTATCGACTTCCTTGGCGGTGATGCTGGCGCTGGCCTGAACGATTTGGTCAGACACCTTGAGGCCCTGACAGATGCGCGACAGCAATTCGTGGGCGTGTGCTGTGGTCAAGGTCTTGAGGGGTTTCTCGACGGGCGATTGATAAATGCCCATAACGGAGGGCCGCACATCGGGTTGAAAAGCGTGAATTTTCCAGGGTGCGGCGGCTTTGGCCTGTTGAAAGGCTTGTTGAGCCGCCTGACGTAAGCCTGCCACGGTGAAGTTATTGGTGGCGGCATAGCCGATTTGCCCGTCTACCAAAACTTCCACCATTGCCCCTTGCGCTAGCGATCGCCGGTTGCTCTCGGGTTTGCCGTCGCGCTGCGATCGATAGACGCTCTCTTCTCGGGTGGCACGAATGCCGACCCAGTCGGCGGCGAGATTGAAGGAAGCGATCGCGGTCTGCAGTAAATCAGCAGGATCCGCGATCGTGCGTAGGGGGGTAGCCGTCACGGTAGAGTCCACAGTTAAGTAAGCTGGCCTCTATTCTAGAGAAGTTGATGGAGAAAGTGCGATCTCTTTCGCACGGTCTCTTGTGCTTTACGGCCATAGCTGTTGAAGGCAAAGTAAACCGAGCATGACTGTCTATAATTGCGTAAAGAATGAGTCAATAGGTCAGCAGTTTTAAGTATGATCCTCCTACAACGCACGGCACCAGCAATTTACTAGTTGGCAATTATGACTGAACTTCTGTAGCAGGCGATTACAGCAGTTTGAAAGTTATCTGACGAGCCGCAAACGCGATAGCAGCCTTGATTATGAATGAATTTAAAGATGAAACACAATGGGATGCTGCATTTGCGAGTACTCAAAGTCATTTAGCTGAAGTAATGGCTGAGTATAAAGCTGGCCAAACCGAAGTACTCAATCCTGAGACCTTGTGAAATCCAGAACGACGGCTAAGTTTTGCAAGACCTTTATATTCATTTTGCTAGATAAAAATGTCAGGAATTAAGCGTGCTGGCGGAGAGCGGTCTAACAATTACTCTGGATCTAAATACACAAACTGGTCTCGGTATAATCCCTTTGATCTAGAAATTTCGTCACTGTCCGAGGATCTAAAGCCCAGATTGAGTATTGAAATAGACTCAATGTCAATCTCTGTCTATGTTCGAAGCTTACACCCTGGATTTGTTTACCCAGTCCAGCTAAAGGATGTCAAAGAAGTCCTTGATCTGGTTCCTCCGGCTTTTTTGAGCAATTTATGTAGTGTGTATCTGCTCGGGGGTACATCGAAACAGCTCAAAGCTTCCAAAAAGTATTTTAGATATGGGTGCTATGGATCCGGAATAATTTATCTCTATGCATTTCCTAAACGGATGCTGAAGGAACATTGGGGCAAACGTCCAAAGCCAACCACTATCCAAGAATACGAGCGCATGGGAGCTAAATGGATACAAGACGAGTCGGGTTGGTATTTAGAGTTTGATCGGCTAAGTCTGAGACGGTTTTATTTGTATGACGTTCTCCTTCATGAACTCGGACATCATGTCGATCAGCGGCTCTCGAAGCGTGATGTGGCATCTGCTGAACGTTATGCAGAATGGTTTGCGCAAGAGCATGCTCGAACAATCCCAAAATCCTGCTAATGACCAAAATCTCCATGAAGCAGCAGCTCGCTTTGGGACATGAGTTCATAGTCAGCAGTTTTGGCAAGTTGTGATGATGCTGGGCGTTGGTGAGTAGAGGGACAGGTGATCGCTGATCGGCAGCATTGAGAAGCCACAAGATCTGGTTTCTTGTCGTTTGACGATTGCTTGACCAGTAACTACGACGTAATTACATTTTGGTTTTGGATTTATTTAGCGATGGGCGCAGCAATTAGAACCCGAATTGTTAAAATTGGTAACTCTCAATGGGTTCGTATTCCTAAACTCCTGTTGGAGCAAAGCGGCATTCATACAGACGTCGAAATCGAAGTCCAAGGTGATCACCTAACGATTCGGACCGCGTCATGCTTACGCGCCGGGTGGGATGAAGCTTTCGCGGCAATGGCTGAGCAACATGATGATGCGTTGCTGGATGACGTCATCTCTACCGATTGGGATCACGCTGCATGGGATTGGTAAGTAGGAAGTTCCAATTAAACATAAGACACTGTAGGTTGAGGTTGAGGGACGAAACCCAACGCCCGCATGGGTTACGCTATCGCTAACCCATCCTACATTTGAATTAGCCCAGCTACTTAGTCAAGCGTTTTGATGTTTTTCTGGTCAATCTTGACCCAACTATCGGTAGTGAAATTCAGAAAACATGGCCCTGTGTGGTCATTTCACCGGATGAGATGAACCGTTACATTGCCACCGTCATCATTGCTCCCATGACGACCAAAGGAAAGAAATACCCAACTCGTATTCTTTGTCAGTTTCAGGGTAAAGAAGGACAAATTATTCTGGATCAAATTCGCACAATTGATAAAGCTCGATTAGTTAAAAAGTTGGGTGAAATTAGTCACGATGAGCAAAGAGCCCTGCTGGCGACTTTGGCTGAGATGTTTGCTGAGTGAGATCCTAGAACCAGGGCTTATAACGTAGCAGAGACGTGCATTATGGAACAGTCTGAACTTAGCCGCGTGGCAATCCCTGGCGGAAGGCTTTGGCGGCGGCTAACGGACTGGGATTTTGTAGACAGTGGGTCAGCAGGTCGATGTCTAACTCTGGCAGCAGCTCGCTTCTGCCGATGGGTTCATAGCCAGCCGTGGCAGCAAATTGGGGTGACTCTGGACGTTGGTGGTAAAGAGAGAGGCGATCGCTCTGCCAAAACCAAACTTCTTGTACCCCCAAGCGACGATAAAGTTCCAGACGGTTGATGCTGCCGCTCGTCACAATCACCTCGATCGCCAGATTAGGAAAGTCTTTGTCCGTACCGATGCAATAACTTTCATCGGGTTCACCACCAGCGCCTTGCTCAGGCCGTTTCAGTGTTGTGGAACCCATCGGGAAATAGTCGGTGTTGGTCTCCAAAAAGTATATGAGTAGCAAATCACCGATTCGCGTTTTGCCACTCTCATGATTACGGCTAGGAGACACGATTTCTAACACCCCAGCTAGAAAATGCACCCGATAAGGTGACTTGTCTCCCAAGTCAGCGACTAAAGCTTCGTATTGCGCCCAAGCAACTGGGTTAAAGATGCGCCGCTCTTCAGATTCTTGAAGGGCTAATCGCTCAGACCAATCATTCAAAAGAACCATCGCGCTGTTTCCTTCAGCATCTGTCCATTATTTTAGAGCGGGTTGCGAGGGATGCGGCTGTCAGAAGACCCGGGGAAGTGAGCAGGGTGGAGCGCAAAATTGGGCGGTGTGGTTGAGAGTCATCGGGTGCTGCACAGCGATGGTGTTGGGCGAGGAGGTGTGAGTAATTGAACTTTGAGACAGAATTATGAGCAAATACTGGCATTTCAGCTGCGGTGCCAGTAAACTTAGGCGTCACGCTCTCAGAGGTCAGCGCATCCGCAGAAAATCTCTAGATGTATGGTTGAAATTCTAGATTTTTAGTAAACGGCACTCGATATGGTGGTTAAGAATTTTCAGCGGTATCACGATTAGAGTCTGATTCTTTGCTCTCAACTTGAGTAGATCCAAGGGGTGCGATCGCCTTGCTATATCTAGCCGTTCTGGTTCATTTCTCAATACCTTGCCATCTCTTTGTTAGTTAAGTACATTTGTTTTAATCGCTCAAGCTCTGGCCAGTGCATATTAAGCGTGTAGAACTTTCTCATTTCAAGTCGTTTGGTGGCACGACTGCCGTACCGCTATTGCCGGGGTTTACGGTGATTTCGGGGCCGAATGGCTCGGGTAAATCGAATATTTTAGACGCGCTGTTGTTTGCGCTGGGTTTGGCCAGCTCGCGCGGCATGCGGGCCGATCGCCTGCCCGATTTAGTGAATCAGACTCACATTGGACGGCGCAATACGGCGGAAGCTTTAGTAACCGTCACCTTTGACATCAGCGACGTGGCTCCCGAGCTGCTGATCGATCGCAACCAGCCTGAGGCAGCACCCGTCAATACCGTTGACGTGGAGGCAACGGCGGCTGATGAAGCGGAAGCCGACCAGCCTGCTGAGACGTCGGACACAGCGACCGCGACTGATAACAAAGTTGTGCCATTGCCAACTCCGCCCCGCGAGTGGGTGGTGACGCGACGGCTGCGGGTGACCAATCAGGGTACCTATACGTCTAATTACTACATCAACAGTGAACCCTGCACGCTGACTGAGCTGCATGAGCAGTTACAGCGGTTCCATGTTTATCCCGAAGGCTACAACGTGGTGCTACAGGGCGACGTCACCAGCATCATTTCGATGAATTCCCGTGAGCGGCGGGAGATCATTGATGAACTGGCGGGTGTCGCTTCGTTCGATCGCAAAATTAACCAGGCGCTAGAAAAGCTGGAAGTCGTGCGTGAGCGCGAAGAGCGGTTTCGCGTGGTGGAACGCGAGCTGATTGGGCAGCGCGATCGCCTCGCGCAGGATCGTCTTAAGGCGGAGAAATATCAGCGCCTCAAGGGTGAGCTGCAGGTGCGCCACGAATGGGCGGCGGTGTTGACCTGGCAGCAGCAACAGCAGCGGGTAGCCACGCTGCAGCGGCAGATTCAGCAGGATGGCGAGGCGATTCAGCAGTCCAGCGAGCAGCTGCAGCAGCTGGAAGCGACGCTGCAGACCACAGCGCAGGAACTGGATGCGCTGAACTTGCGCGTCAAAGCCCTGGGGGAAGATGAGCACCTGGCACTGCAGTCGCAACTGGCGACTCAAGAGGCAGAGCTACGACAGCTGCAGCGCCAGCAGCAAAGTTTGGTCAGTGCTAGTCAAGCTACGGCAGCGAATTTGCGGCAGGGTCAAATCGATTTGCAGACCCATCAACAAACCCAAGCTCGCCTAGCGGAAGAACTGCAAATTTTGCAGCAGGGTGAGCTGGTGACCCTGACGCAGCGCCAAACGGAAGCGCAAGCGGCACTAGTGGCCAAGCGCGAAGCCACCAGCGCGATCGCCAGTGCGTCTCAAGCCTGGGTCGAAGAGCAGACCCAGCGGCGGCGACAGATCGAAGCTCTGCTGAATACGTTAGAACCGCAGCGATCGGAGCAGGTGCGGCTGCAAGAGCGGGTGAGTCAGCTCACCCAGCAAATTGCTGAACTCGCTGAGCAGGCGCGTGACTTGGCTCAACAGATTGAATCAGAAGCGCCTGCTACGGCATCTGGTGGTGAGCAACCCGGTTCTGAGGTGCAGGTACAGCGACTGGCCCAAGCCCTGGCCAATGCCGAACAAGAGCTGAAGGTGCAGCGCGAAACCCAGCAGCGCCTGCTGCAAGAGCAGCGTGACAAGCAGCGCCAGCTCGACAAGCTCGAAGCCCAAGCTCAGGCAATGCAAGAAAGTCAAGGCACCCACGCGACGCAGATCTTGATCGATAGTGGCCTGCCGGGCATTTGTGGCCTCGTTGCGCAGCTGGGCCGGGTTGATCCTCGGTTTCAACTCGCCTTAGAAATTGCGGCGGGGGGCAGACTGGGCTATTTGGTGGTTGAAAATGACCAGGTGGCGTCTCAAGGGATTGCTCTACTGAAGCAGCGCCGTGCCGGTCGCGCCACGTTTTTGCCGTTGAATGCTATCCGGGTGCCGAGAATTAACCGCATTCCTGATTGGAAGCGGCCTGATGGACTGGCGGACTATGCTGTTGATCTGATCGACTGCGACGATCGCTATCGCCAGGTGTTTGAGTTTGTGTTTGGCAGCACTGCGGTCTTTGAAACGCTGCAGGCGGCGCGGGGGCATATCGGGCAGCAGCGCATGGTGACGTTAGACGGGGAACTGCTGGAAACCAGCGGTGCCATGACTGGTGGCAGCCTCAGTAAGCAGCGGGGACGGCTGCATTTTGGCACGGTGGAGGCGGGCGAGTCGGAAGAGGCGATCGCCCTGCGGCAGCGCCTGAGCGAAATTGAGCAAATCCTCGCTCGCTGTGAGCAGCTTATCGCCGCTGGTACGGTTGCCGTCAAAGCTGCCTCCGATGCGTTTTTGGAAGCGCGGCAGCAACATCGCGAACAGCAGCTGCAGACCGAACAGGTGCAGAAACAACTGCGCCAGCTCCAGCAGCAGCGTGCTCAAAATGAAACGCGCCTGGCTCAGTATCAGCAAGAACTCACGACTGCTCAAAGCCGCCTGGTTGAGCTGGCAGAGCAGCTGCCCGCCCAAGAAGCCGACCTGCAGGCGCAGCGAGCCGCGTTAGCGGAGCTAGAGGAGTCGCAAACCCATAGCGAATGGCAGCAGGCCCAGTCAGCGGTGCAGCAGCTAGAGCAACAACTGAGCGATCGCCAGGCTCTGTTGCAGGCGGCCGAAAAGCGGCTGCGCGATTTTCAATCCCAGCAGGAGCGGGCACAGATTGCCATTCAGCAGCAGCAGTCGCAACTGGCAGACTATCAGCAGCAGCAAACGCAACAAGAGCAGCAGCGCCAAGGACTGGCAGCCCAACAGGCGGAGCTGACGACGGGCATGCAGCAACTCCGGCAACAGCTGAGTGCACTGGATGCCACTCTGGCATCTGAAAAGGGCAACCGCGATCGCGCCGAAGCGCAGTTTCGCGATCAGCAAACGCAAAAGCAGCAGCTCGATTGGCAGCGCGAAAAACGCGTTGAAACTCGCAAAGAGCGACAGCAGCAGCTTGCTGTCTGCGAAGCTGAACTGACGACGCAGGCTGCTGAGTTGCCCACGCCGCTGCCCGAAATTCCTGAAGAGACGGATTTGGAAGCGGTACAAAAACAAATTCGGTCGCTGCAGCGCCGCTTAGAAGCGCTAGAGCCGGTCAACATGCTGGCGCTAGAGGAATACAATCAGACCCAAGCCCGTTTAGAGGAGCTGTCTAACAAACTGACGACGCTACAGGAAGAACGTACGGAGCTGTTATTACGGATTGAGAACTTCACGACGCTGCGTCAGCGGGCCTTTCAAGAGGCCTTTGAGGCCGTCAACACCAACTTCAGCGACATTTTTGCTCAGCTTTCTGACGGCGACGGCTATCTACAGCTAGATGATCCGCAAAATCCCTTCAATGGCGGCCTCAATTTGGTGGCTCACCCCAAAGGCAAGCCGGTGCGGCGCTTAGCCTCAATGTCAGGGGGCGAGAAATCGCTGACCGCCCTGAGTTTTATCTTTGCCCTGCAGCGCTATCGGCCGTCGCCGTTCTACGCCTTCGATGAAGTCGATATGTTTTTAGACGGCGCGAATGTGGAGCGACTCTCTAAAATGATTAAGCAGCAGGCTCAGCAGGCCCAGTTTATTGTGGTCAGTCTGCGTCGCCCCATGATTGAGGCCGCTCAGCGGACGATTGGGGTGACGCAAGCGCGAGGAGCGTACACGCAGGTGCTTGGGATCAACCTTGAGGCCCAAAGTGCGTCCATGTAGATCTGTTAAGATCAGAGTCCTCCTGTAGAATCATTCTTGAATTGAACTGCGGTTCACCTGCTGATTTCACGTTCCCACCAGGCTCCGGCTATGACCCCATCCTATGATCAGTTTCGTCAACGCTCTGACTTTTTAGGTACGCAGGTCGTGACCCGCACCACCGGCAAAAGCTTGGGGTTTGTGAGCCAGCTATGGGTCGATGTCGATCGCGGCGAAGTCGTAGCCCTTGGGTTACGCGAGCAGCTGTTACCTGGTGTAATGTCGGGCACTGAGCACACGATGCAGCTCAGTAGCATTCGTCAGGTGGGCGATGTCATTTTGGTGGACGATGATGACGTCATTGAAGACGACCTCAATCTGACTCCGTACAGCACCATGATTAGCTCTGAGGTGATTACCGAATCGGGTGAAATGCTGGGTCGGCTGCGTGATCTGAAGTTTGATGTGACGACGGGCAAGTTAGAGTCCATCGTGATTGCGTCGTTTGGCTTACCCAAAATTCCGGATCAGGTGATCAGCACCTATGAGCTGCCCGTCGATGAAATTGTGAGCAGTGGCCCTGAACGCCTGATCGTATTTGAAGGCGCTGAGGAAAAGCTCGTGCAGCTCAGTGTCGGTTTGTTAGAACGCTTAGGTATTGGCCGCGCCCCGTGGGAGCGGGACGACGAGAACGAATACATCATGCCGACGCCCACGGCGAATCAGCTACCCTCCGGCATGCAGCAGCCGGTGGAGCCCTTGCAGGAGCGCCCACCTGTCGTGCAAGAGCGATGGACTGATGATGATTGGGGTGAACCGGAGCCGATTTCGGCTGAACCGCTGCCCCAGCGTCAGGCAGAGATGGCTTATCGTGAAGCGCCGTTTGAAGAAGAAGATAACTGGCCGACCCAATCGACGAATCCCGAGCCGGTAGATTATAACGCCGATATCAAAGAGGTTACGGAAGACATCTGGACCGACGACGAGCCCGAGCCCTACAAAGCGCCGCCGGTGAACATTCCTCAGAAAAAGAAAGTGACCGAATACGAAGAAGAGCTGGACTATTAGGCGATGTCTAGCCAGGGCAGTACCCGCAGAGGTGGGTTTTGCCGATATTCTCAGGGCGGTGCATTGAGAGGGTCGAGCTCAACCTACCCTTGCGGTGCAGGTATATGCTTGCTCAGAAATTGTCATGGGACTCCCCAGCGACTGGGACCGTTGCTTAAACCGCTAGTGATCTTGGTCTGCGATGATCGCGATCGCACCAAGACGGCTCCTCCATCTGCAGTAACTGTCATGCTTGCACCCTTTTTCCACAGGGTGTGAGTAACTGGGTTTATGCTTGTGCTGTACAATGCATTCGCAATGGTTAAAAGTCAGATGAAGTCGCTCTAGTGACGCGCTGGCAAGACTTTGGCCAGAGGATAACCGTGTGTCTAAGAACACAACTGCCGTACCAAGCCATGGGTGAGCTGCAAACACTATCTGTCATGGGGTTACCTCTCCATGCTGGTAATCATTACGAAGATTGGCTGCTCTTACGCTATCAGCAAGGATTAGGCACCCATGTGGTGACTCTGAATGCTGAAATGGCGATGCAAGCTGATCAAAATCCGCCCCTCAAAGCCGTCCTTCAGCAAGCCGACCTCGCGATTCCTGATGGCGCGGGGATTGTGCTTTACTTTCGCGTCAAGGGCAAACGGGTGGAGCGCTGTCCGGGGATTGAGTTGGCCGAGGCGCTGCTGCAAAAACTCCAGCCCGACCAGCCAGTGTTCTTCCTGGGGGCAGCACCGGGCACGGCTGATCAGGCAGCACAAAAATGGCAAATGAAGAAACCTGATTTAGCGATCGCCGGTATTCAAAACGGTTATTTTTCTACGCAAGAGCTGCCCGCGCTCGAAAATCGTCTGCAACAGCTGCAGCCCGCTGTTATCTTGGTGGCGCTGGGCGTCCCCCGTCAAGAGTTTTGGATTGCTGAGCGGCGATCGCTTTGTCCCCACGCGATCTGGATTGGGGTCGGCGGCAGCTTTGATATTTGGGCCGGCACCAAAGAGCGCGCCCCGGCCTGGTTTTGCAACAACCATTTGGAATGGCTCTATCGGCTGTATCAAGAACCCTGGCGCTGGCGGCGCATGCTGGCTCTACCGCAATTTGCTTTCCGTGCCCTGACCTATTCGGGTTAAATCGAGCGCATACGGCCAATCACTTTGACATGACAAAAGCGGGGGAGTCATTGAGTGACTCCCCCGCTTTTGAAGTTAGCTGATACGTGACTAAATCACTCTAGCTGGCCGGGGCTTCTTCGCCAGCGGGGGCTTCGCCACGAGCGGCGGCGGCCTCATCGGGGTGAATGTTGAGTCGAGTCAGATTGACGCGACCGCGATTATCGACCTCGCGAATTTTGACCACAACTTCATCGCCGACGGAGACTTCATCTTCAACTTTGTTGACGCGGTAGTCAGCTAGCTGTGAGATGTGAATCATGCCATCTTGGCCGGGTATAAATTCGACAAAAGCGCCGATGGGAATAATCCGCACCACTTTGCCTAAGAAGACATCGCCGGCAGAAGGCTTAAAGACGATCGCCTCAATCATCGATTTAGCGGCTTCGCCCTTCTTACCATCTAAAGAAGACACGGTAATGGTGCCGTCGTCAGAGATATCCACCTTGGCGCCGGTCTGCTCGGTAATCGACTTAATCTTTTTACCGCCGGGACCAATCACCATCCCAATCATGTCGGGATCAATCTTAAAGGTGAGCAGGCGTGGGGCAAAGGGCGACAGGACTTCGCGGGGTTTGGCGATCGCCTCCATCATCGATTTGAGGATGTGCAGGCGGGCGGGCTTCGCCTGGTGGATGGCCTTGGCAATCACTTCAACTGGCAGACCCGTGATCTTCATGTCCATCTGCAGGGCCGTGATACCCGATTCGGTACCGGCCACCTTGAAGTCCATATCGCCCAAAAAGTCTTCGATGCCCTGAATGTCGGTGAGAATGCGCACTTCGTCGCCTTCTTTAATCAGACCCATCGCCGCCCCGCTGACCGGTTTGGTAATGGGTACCCCGGCATCCATCAGTCCGAGTGTCGAGCCACAGACTGATCCCATAGACGTCGAGCCATCGGAAGAGAGCACCTCCGAAACGACGCGGATGACATAGGGAAAATCTTCTTTCGCAGGCAATACGGGTACTAAGGCTCGCTCAGCTAGTGCTCCGTGGCCGACTTCGCGACGACCGGGCGATCGCATGGGCCGCGTTTCACCCACTGAGTAAGGCGGGAAGTTGTAGTGATGGAGGTACCGCTTCTCATCATCTGGATGTAAATCATCCATCATTTGCGCATCGCCAGAGGTGCCTAGCGTCACCACCGACAGCACCTGCGTCAGGCCGCGTTGAAACAGGCCCGTCCCATGCACCCGTGACGGCAGCAGGTTAACTCGTGAGCTGAGCTGGCGCACTTCGTCTAGCTTGCGGCCATCAATCCGCACGCCCTCTTCGACAATCTGCTTCCGCATCAGCTTCTTCGTGATGCCCTTGTAGGTGTTGCCCAATGCCTTGGGGTTCTGCTCTACGGCCTGACGGACGGGGTCATCTTCCGGCTTCGCCGTGATTTCTGCTGAAATCTCGGCTTTGACAGCGTCGAGCTTGTCGTCGCGCTCCGGCTTCGGCGCAAATTCGGTCAGGATGGCTTTGACCGGTGCGGTGGCCCGCTCTGCCAAAAACTGCTCTAGGGTGGGATCGGCCTCAGGCTTAGTGGCAATGACTCGCTCAATGCCCAGTTCAGCAATCAGCTCATTTTGCGCTTTGATCAGGTCTTGCACGACTTCATACCCAAAGTCGATCGCCTCAACCACGTCCTGTTCGGGGAGTTGATTGGCACCTGCTTCCACCATGATCACGCCGTCTGGAGAACCGGCCACGATCAAATCGAGATCGCCTTTCTCAATCTCTTCATAGGTGGGGTTGATGACAAAATCATCGCCTAACAAGCCCACCCGCACCGTTGCCATCGGGCCGTTGAAGGGAATTTTTGCCAGTAAGGTGGCGACTGAAGCGCCCGTCGCCGCGAGCACGTCGGGCGGCACTTGCTCATCCATCGACATCGTGCTGGCAACAATTTGAATATCGTCTCGTAACCAACCCGGAAAGAGGGGCCGCATGGGGCGATCGATCAATCGACTGGTCAGCGTGGCGCGCTCCGGGGGGCGACCCTCACGCCGCAAAAAACCGCCCGGAATGCGCCCAGCGGCGTAAAGTCGCTCTTCGTAATCAACCAGCAACGGTAGAAAATCAATGCCTTCTCGGCCAGTGGAGCGAGTCGCGGTCACGAGGACTGAAGTTTCGCCGGACTCAATTAACACCGACCCGCCCGCTTGGGGAGCCAATAATCCCACTTTAAGTCGAATATCCCGTCCATCAAAGGATATCGACTTGTCAATTTCTTGCATGGACTACTTTATCCTTATTTTTTCTCTCTTTTGTGTCGCACTTATCGTAGCACTGTTGCCGACAGGCAAATTCTCTCTTCTAAGACTGTTACAGCACAACTTTTATGATCAGTCTGTAAAGCTAGATTAAGCTGACTGAATGGAGAAGGTTGAAAATCATTTTGAGACAGCTAAACCCTCTCTGTATAAGTGATTTGGATGTCTGGCGAGGATCTTAAAGACGAGTTTTAAGGTCCATGACTCAAAAAGTTGAATCCGTTTTTTGTCAGTTTGATGAGGGCTTTTGTCAGCACTCGACGACACTAACCAGGCTGTGGTGAAGTGGTTAATGCAACGCTGAGAGTGGGGGCAAATATACTGACTGGGTGTTGCTTTGAGGCAAGGCTGAGGTGAGTGAAATATTTGGAAATCGGCTCATCTGCTGGATGCTTGTCTATCTAGAAAAATTGGTTTTTACCACTCGGATGCCTGGAGCACACGGCTGAAAGACGGTGCAACAGCATGATTCAAGGTGACCCCCCGGTATGGCAAAGTAACGCTGGCTGTTAATCAAGGCCTCGCAGCCAAGACCGGCCTTGGCCTCATACGGCTGACGGCCACAAGGCACATCAGATCTGGAGAGTGTCGATGA
Source organism: uncultured Halomicronema sp. (assembly GCA_937899725.1). Lineage (GTDB taxonomy): Bacteria > Cyanobacteriota > Cyanobacteriia > Phormidesmidales > Phormidesmidaceae > Halomicronema. The sequence goes on along the minus strand of CALCCA010000036.1, from coordinate 6,928 downwards.
GAGTGATAAGTTGTCTTTGATAAAGCGCGACATCGGTCAGGGCGGTCTTTAGCCAGACGGTATTTGAATCGGTAGTACATTGCGGCCCAGCTGATTGCCCGATGCTACCGTGGTTTTTTGAGGGCGGCGATGACTCGTAAAAGCCGAGATGAGTACATCATAATTGGATGTTAAGGAGGTTGCCCATGCCTTTGAGCGAATTGCCGCCAAACCAGAGGAGCCCTGATCGATCAAGATGATTGAATGCAAAACAGCGGTTTGCCGGTTTGTCTAGTCAGTCTGCTGGGTTTGGCAGATGGCATCTAAGCGTAAGGCCATAAGTTAACGTATGAAGATTTTAGTTACCGGCGCTGCCGGGTTTGTTGGTTTTTTTGTCTGTCAACGACTGCTCCAAGATGGGCACACCGTCTGCGGCATTGATAACCTGAATGACTACTACTCGGTGCAATTAAAGCGCGATCGCCTCGCGCAGCTGATCGCTCAGTCGAATTTCATCTTTCAGCAGCTGGATTTAGATAATCGTGCTGGCATGGAAGCTCTGTTTGCCCAAAATGCCTTCACCCACGTGATTCATCTGGCGGCTCAGGCGGGCGTCCGCTATTCACTGCAAAATCCCCATGCCTATGCTGACGGCAATCTGTCAGGGTTTCTGAACATTTTGGAAGGCTGTCGGCATTCCGGTACGAAGCACTTGATTTTTGCGTCGTCTAGTTCGGTCTATGGGGCCAACACCAAGGTGCCCTTCTCGACTGAAGACAACGTGGACTATCCCGTATCGCTCTATGCGGTGACCAAAAAAGCCAACGAGCTGATGGCTCATTCCTACAGTCATCTTTACGACATTCCGGTGACGGGCTTGCGATTCTTTACGGTTTACGGGCCTTGGGGCCGACCCGATATGGCGTATTTCAAATTTGTCGATGCGATCGCGCACGGTCACCCGATTGAGGTGTACAACTACGGCAAAATGAAGCGTGACTTTACCTACATTGATGATGTGGTAGAGGGCATCGTGCGCCTGTTGGATCATGTGCCCAAAGCCGTTACTGATGAGAAAGCCGTGAATTCTAAGGCGCGCTACAAAATCTATAACATTGGCAACCATAGCCCGGTTGAGCTGCTGACCTTTATCGAAGTGATTGAGCAGGCAATGGGTAAGCCCGTTGAAAAAATCATGAAGCCGATGCAGCCGGGTGATGTCATTGCTACCTATGCCGATGTCGAAGATCTGATGCGGGACGTGGGCTTTAAACCAAAGACATCTATTGAGGACGGCATTCAAAAGTTTGTTGACTGGTATAAGAGCTACTATGCCGCATCTGCATAGGCGTGATGGCATGGCTTGAGTGCCGGCTGCTGAGTTGGCGATGTTGCTCTGAGTTCTGCTCATGACGTATGGGCAACAGCCTGCTGGGAGTTCGTCAGGATATCGTTTGTCCGCTGGCTAGCGGACACCGCATTGTGAGCGACGTTCCGCCAACTCGGTTCGGAACTTCGCTGCCTTTGACCGCGGTGAATCCGAATCTCTCGTACAGCTGGCGGGCCGGGTTGTCGCCCCGAACACTGAGGGAAATTGCGGTGTAGCGATGCCTCGCGTCTGCCAGCAGGGCGGCTAAAAGATGGCTACCAATGCCTTGACCGCAATACGGAGGCAGCACCGCGATCGCCAATTCTGGAATGGTGCTATCAACGTAGCCATAACCCTGGTCTGAGCCCGTCCAGCAGCGACACCAAGCGGCGCCAACTGTCTTGGCTGGGTGCTGAGCTAACCACCCCAGGTCGCCGGCACGTCCCCATCCCTCAACGTATGGCCTCAATAATGGCTGCTGGTGAACGGCTGCCAGAGACGATTCGTGGGCGGCATGCATCAGCATTGTCCAAAGCATTGGTTCATCTGCGATGGAGAGACGACGCAGCGTCAGACAGTCTGTCGTGTTTGTCATATTTTGATATGGCTCGCTGTTGTGGTTAGACCAGTTCTACAAATTACAACGACACAGACCAGTCGGTCTTCTCCCAGTTGGAGATACTGCGGGTTGGCCTGGCCTGCCCGTCGGGCTGACGACTCCGCTCAGCCGACGTTCCTTGAGCGGAGTCGAAAGGAAGATCGGTAGTCCAGCTTCAAAGAATTGGTATTAGGTCTGTTTGCAGTCAGTCAAAATCTGAGTTGCTAGCGATTGCTTGAATTTAATCCTAGGATCGTCGATACCGATTGAGCTAATGACGATCGCCCCAGCGTCTTTCATATTAGAGCTATGACGACTCTGACATTGCCCCTCACATTCGACCTCCAGCATGTTCATCTCACCGATGAACAGTTCTATCAGCTGTGTGTGAATAATCCTGAACTGGTGCTCGAACGTGACGCGAAAGGAGCGCTCATTCTGATGTCCCCCGTGGGTGGCGAAAGCGGTCATGCTGAGCTGGAGCTAGGGACAGACCTGACGATCTGGAATTGTTAAACAAAACTGGGCAAAGTTTTCAGTTCTTCCACTATCTTCAAACTGCCGGGAGGCGGTAATCGATCGCCCGATGCGGCCTGGATTGAGTTGTCTCGCTGGCCAAGCCTCATGCTAGAACAGCGCAAAAATTTCCGCCGATTGCCCCTGACTTTGTGCTGGAACTGCGATCGCGCACCGATGACCTCGCCACTCTGCAGGTAAAAATGCAGGAATATATGGACAGTGGCGTGCGCCTGGGATGGCTGATCAATCCTCAAGATCAGCCGGTCGAAATTTACCGACTGGGGCAGGCAAAAGAAGTTAGTTCCTTGCCCGCTGAGTTGTCAGGTGAGACGGTGTTACCCGGTTTTGAACTGGTGCTCGAACCGTTTGCTGAATAGCGATCGCGGCCGCTGTCAGTCCTAGCCGATACCGGCTTGTGCCAAGGTGGCATCAATAAACTGCTGCCACGTTGTATTCGGCTCCCAGATTTGCGCTAAGTCAGCTGCCGCTACTGGTTGAGGCACACCCTTTAATCGCCGATGCAAATAAACAAAGGCTGACACCCGCATGTTCATGGCGCAGTGCACAAAAATCTTTTGATCTGGGTAGCTGGCCAACGTAGTTTGAAACTGTTCAAAATCTGCCGCAGTTGGGTGTTCCCACATAACTGGAATGGGAGAGTAGGTCATACCGCAGGCTTCCACTATCGATCTCTCGTCAGGCAGGGCATTGGTGGAAGTCGGCAAAGCTAGGTTCACCACAAGGTCAAAACCGGCTTGGCGAATGGTCGCAAACTGCTCTGCGGTGGGCTGACCAGCGGTAGCGAGGTGCTCTGAGATCGGTAGGTAGTTGTAGATGTCGTTTAGCATTGGTGGGCATGGGGGAGTCAACACTGTCGCAGTTACAACCGCGTGATGGCGTCGCCGATAGAGAGGGATGCGACCGCCGAGTCAGGGGCCAGGCGAGTATTCACCGCCAACCGATAAAAATGGTTGAAGCGCGATCGCGCGACCCCCTCTGGCAATGTGGCCGCTCGCTGCTCGATAAAGTGCTTTTGAAAGCCCTTGGTCACGTTGCCGGTTTGAGAATCACGGGTTAGCACCACGCACCGCTGACAGGGATTGATGCCCCAAAACGTGATGTTCCCTACTTGAAACGGGACAGGCTCACCTGAGGCGGCAAAAAGCTGATCTTCCCAAAAGGCGGGAACGCCTGCAACTTCTAGATTGGTGCGGAAGCGGCGACGGGTTTCGACCAAGCTCAGACCATACCAGTCGGCTATAGTTTGCAGCGTGGCGGTGCTGATCAGCGTGGGGCCAGGCGAGTCGATATCGTCAGGGAAGCCGATTTTACTATCGTGCCGCAGCGTCACTGGCTGCTGAAAATAGTCGCTCAACCACTGCGCTAAACCGTCTGGGTGGGGCTGCAGTGGAAACGTGCTGGGTTGGGAGGAATCGTCTTGCCAAACGGTCACGTTAGCCAGGTCATCCGCAAAGCGCGATCGCACCTGATGAATGCGGGCATCCCGTTTGCCATTAATAAACTTGCCGGTGGGGTCGAAGAGGGCCAGGGCGCGATCGTGCTGCAAGGCACCGCTGGGCAATACCTGTGCCGTTTGCACAGTCAAGCCATCCAGCGATTTGATGGGATACAGGTCAATGCGAGCCAGATGGGCCATCATGGCAGGGCAAACGTGAATAGAACAATTGTGTGACCATGCTAAACCGAATCTTTACCGGCATGGTTTATAGTACAAATGATTCGTAGGCCGTTAGCGCCGACCCCTTTCCATTCATCTCAAGAGGTTAACGATGTCAGCGATTGCGATTGTGTATTTTTCGGCGAGTGGTCATACTCACCTGATGGCAGAGGCGATCGCCGTCGGTGTGCAACAGGCTGGACATAAGGCTGAACTGCTGCGAATTACTGGCGATCAAATCACCGACGGGCGTTGGCAGGATAACGCCATGATGGCGACTCTGACCGCAGCGGATGGGATCGTCTTTGGGTCGCCGACTTATATGGGTGGCGTCGCTGGACAGTTCAAAGCGTTTATCGATGCCGCTAGCGAAGCCTGGTTTGCTCAACTGTGGAAAGACAAGATTGCCGCCGGCTTCACCCATTCCAGTTCGCTCAGTGGCGACAAGCAAGGCACGTTGATTTACCTAGCCGTTAATGCTGCGCAACATGCCATGCTGTGGCTCAATGTCGGAGACATGCCGAGTCAATACGTTGGCAAAGACGATGGGGTTAATCGACTCGGCTCTTTTATGGGCGTCATGGGGCAAAGTCCGCTGGCGATGGATGGTGCCGATGCCCAACTGGATGCCGGCGATCGCCTCACTTGTGTCAACTTTGGTCAGCGACTTGCCGAAGCGGCTGAACGCTGGGGCTGACTTGCCTGGTTGGCCGGTCATTCTCCTATTGAGACAGTCGATGATGTTCTAGATCTGTGGCTAAGGTTGCCAGCTTACTTTGAAGGCCCTAGCTGCAGGCGAAGCATCCATAGATCTAGCGCACTACCAACGAAGTGATGGGAGTTGGCATCAGACTTCGCCACCTTTAAAGTTGTGAGCACCCACCAAGCCGCCGTCCACAATCAGATCTTGACCACTGATGTAGCTAGCCGCCTCGGAGAGCAGAAAGGCCGCGGCAGTGGCCACCTCATCAGAGTCGCCCCAGCGCTCAAACGGCACCTGAGCAGCTGCTACATTGAACGCCTCTGGGCTCATCTCAATTTTTTGCACAATGGGTGTGCTGATATAGCCGGGGCTGATGGAGTTGATGCGGATACGACGCGATGCGAGCTCAAGGGCCAGCGTGCGTGCCAGGCTGAGTAAAGCGGCTTTGGTTGCACTGTAAAGGTGTGCTCCTGCAACCCCACGGTGCGCGGTCCACGACGATGTCATCAGAATCGCCCCACCGTCATTCATCATGGGCGCTGCCTTTTGAATTGTGAAAAATAATCCCTTCAGATTGATATTGATGAGCTTGTCGAAGTCTTCAACCGTCAAATCTGACAAGGGCTTGAAAATTCCAATACCGGCATTGGCAAACACATTGTCCAATCTCCCAAACCGGGCTTGAGTTGCTTCCAGTGTGTTGACAACTGAATCCAAGTCGCTGGTGTCACTCTCAGCGATCATCAGCCGGTTGGCAGCATCCGCATCGGTTTGGATGAGACTAGAGCGGGCCTCTTCTAATGTTGAAAGCGTCCGCCCAGTAATGACCACATTGCCACCAGCTTGCAAGATGCGACGGGCGGTTTCCAGCCCCATACCGCTGCTGCCGCCGGTAATCACAGTGGTCTTGTTGGTGAAGTCAATCATGGTTTTGTTGCTTGGCGTGAGTGTTATCTCAAGTGGGCAGTCTTATCGTATTAAGTCCATAAAAATAGATAAACTAGCTGTATTTCACTATATTAATGACATAAAAACACTAATAAGCCATGATGACATCAGTACAACCTGATGGTTATGGCCAATCTTTCAACTCAGCGACTCAGCACGATTGAAATTTTCTGCAAAGCAGCAGAACTCGGCAGCTTTGCTCGAACGGCAGAGGTGTTGGGGCTGAATCCTTCTGCCGTGAGTAAAGCGGTGTCGCGATTGGAGCAGCGACTAGCGGTTAAGCTGTTTCACCGCACTACTCGGAGTCTGCGCTTGACTGAGGAGGGCAGTCTTTATTTTGAGCGCTGCCATCAGGCGCTGGGCGACATTAGTGAAGTTGAAGCTTTGATTACGCGAGGGACTCGCCATCCCCAAGGGCGGCTGCGGGTGTCACTGCCAGGAGCCTACAGTGTGCATGTCCTGGCACCACGTCTGCCTGATTTTTTGGCGCAGTATCCTGACATTCAGGTGGAGCTGTTGGTGAGCGAGCGCTTTGTCGATTTGGTTGAAGAAAACATTGACGTGGCGATTCGTTTTGGTGACTTGTCAGATTCTAATCTGAGGGTACAGCCACTCCAAGCCTACCGCCTCGTAACGGTTGCCTCACCTCAATATCTCCAGCAGCGAGGCACCCCCCAAACCATTGCCGATTTACAAGCGCACAACTGCATTCAGCTCCTGTCGGCCCGAACGGGTCAACCAATGAAGTGGCTTTATCGCACAGGCAAAGACTTTTCAGAAGCCAATGTGCAGGGCTCATCAATGGTCACGGGGGCCGATACCGCCCGAGTTCTGACTTTAGAGGGGTTGGGCATCACCCTGATTATCGAGTTTGTTGTACGGGCAGATATACAAGCTGGGCGCCTGCAACCTCTCTTGCCAGACCTTGAATCACCTGTGCGTCAAGCATTTGCCCTGTATAAGCAGCGTCGGCATCGGTCGCAAAAAGTGCAGCTCTTTCTGGATTTTCTGGCTCTAGGCGGCGACTCTCAGAAAACGTGAGCCGGTGGAAAGAGAAAAGCGCACTTATACCAATTCTTTGAAACTGGGCTACAGATCTTCCTTTCGACGCCGCTCAAGGAACGTCGGCTGAGC